>CAVBGJ010000001.1:0-16475 GCA_963595065.1 Christensenellaceae bacterium Phil1
GCAGATGAGGTGAGAGCGAGCGCCAGGCGTACTTCGTACGTCCAGCTCGCTCGGAACCTCAGCTGTGCCGTCAGGGGCTCGCGCAGCGTCATCGCGTTTAATGCGTGTGTTACGTCGTTCGTAGAACGACGTAACCTTAAGACAATGGCGGGATAACCTGCTTCTTACGCGACAAAATCCCGTCCACCCATTCCGCCTTGGTGGCATCGATGCCGAAGGCCTCAGACACGGGGGCAACGTCACCTTCGCAGATGAACTTGGAGCCCTCGTTGAAGATGTCGGTAACCAGCAGCAGCGCGAACTTGTAGCCGTTTTCGGCAACCTTGGCCTTCAGGAACTCGCGGTACTCGGCCTCGCGCTCCATGGCAACGTCGAGCGTCACCGTTTCGTGCTGGGCAACCATGTACACCTCGTCGCCCTTCTTGAACTCCTTGGAGTCGTGCGTGCACAGCTCTTCAACGGAAAGGTCGTTGTCGCCGCCGCGCATCTTAAACACCTCGAGGCCGAACTCGGTGGGCTTCTTGCCGATGATGGCGCCCAGCTTGTCGGCCTGGACCAGGTCGTAATCGGTGCAGGTGGGGCTCTTGGTGATAACCGTGTCGGTCATGATGGCGGAAAGCAGCACCGTGGCGATGGCAGGCGTAACCTCAACGTTCAGCTGCTCGAAGAGTTTGCTGACGATGGTCGCCGTGGAGCCGACGGGGATGTTCAGGTACAGGATGGGATTGCCGGTAACCACGTCGCCGGCGATGCGGTGATGGTCCACCACTTCGACGATCTCGGCCTCGGAAATGCCGTCCACCATCTGGGTGGACTCGTTGTGGTCTACCAGGATGACCTTGTCACCCTCGCCCACCTTCTCGATGAGCTTCGGTGCGGGCAGACCAACCTGCTCCAGAATGGTTGCGCTTTCCTGCGGCAGCGGGCCCAGGCAGCAGGCAACGTACTCTGCCTCGGGTTCGGCTTTCTTCGCCTCGAGGGCATTCTTCAGATATGCGTAGCTGACTGCAGCAGCGATGGAGTCGTTATCGGGGTTCTTGTGACCTACGATAAACACCTGGTTAGCCATGTAGCCTCCTCAACAAGCGCGCTTCGGCACGCGCGGACGTGTAGAACCTATTGATTGTACCGCGAAACGAAAGAAGGCCGCACGTCTCCGCGCAGCCTTCTTTCTCGCATCATTCATGAAAAGCCCTGCCAGCCCGTTCGCAGTTCCTTTGCAGTAGAAACGACCCCAAGCAACTCGATGTATTGGACGTGACAACAAGAAGGAGATCGGTGCCCCGAATAGACCTGAAAGTGGAGCGACGCGCACTTCGTACGCGAGCAACAATTGAAAGGCTAGGCGGGGTGCCCAGCTCCTTCGCAGCGTCAACCGATTTTCACGATGGGCGCGTAATCCTTCAGCAGCTTCTTGGTTTGGCCGGTACGCGCGAAACGCACATGCAGCATGTCGCCTTCCACCTTGGTGATGGTGCCGCGGCCGAATACCTTGTGGTCCACCGTGTCGCCCTTGGCGAACGTCATGTTGGCTGCAGCCTTCTTGGCGGCGGCAGGGTTGCCCGTGGGGCGCTGCTGCTGGCGCGGGCGCGAACCCGAGGCGCTGCTCTGACCGAACACGCGGCCGCCGCCCGCCTCTGCACCCGAGCCGGCAATGCCGCGACGGCTTCCGCGCTTTTCCCAGCCGCTACCGGAAAAGCCCGCCGAGCCCATGCCGATGCCGCGGCGCAGTTCCGCGGGGATCTCGCTGATGAAGCGCGAGGGCGGGTTGGTGCTGGTTTGGCCGAAGATCTGGCGCGTGAACGCATTGGTAAGGTAGAGCTTCTTGCGCGCACGCGTGATGGCGACGTAGGCCAAGCGGCGCTCTTCTTCCAGGCCCTTCGCATCCTGCGAGGAATTGCCATGTGGGAACAGCGATTCTTCCATGCCGGCCACGAACACCACATCGAACTCCAGGCCCTTGGCGGCGTGGATGGTCATCATGGTGATGGCCTCGCCGTCTTCGGCCATGGTGTCCATATCGGTGCGCAGCGTTACCCATTCAACGAAGTCGGGCAGGCTATTCGCCTGGAACACGCGCACCGGCGGCTGCTCGTCGCCCTGAGCGCCTTCGGCCGTAGGCGGTTCGAACAGGGCATCGGCATCGTCGTGGGTGCTGGCGTACTCGTCCACGACGCCGAAGAGCTCTTGGATGTTCTCGATGCGGCCGGCCGCCTCGTCGCTGCCCTCGGCACGGTACTGCGCCATGATGCCCGACTTCTCCACGATAGCCTCCACCACCTTGCGAAGATCGCCTTCGTAAGTTTGGCATTCGTGGATAAGCTGCACGAACTCCCCGATGGAACGGCGCGTGGCGGCGCGGATGCCCTCGTCGGCGATGCACAGCTCGGCTGCCTGCAGGAACGTGATGTCCGTTTCGCGGGCAACGTAGTCGATGTGCTCCACCGTGGTTTTGCCGATGCCGCGCTTGGGCACGTTGATAACGCGGTGCGCCGCCACATCGTTGGCGGGGTTCACCACCAGGTTCAGGTACGCCATAACGTCGCGGATCTCGGCGCGGTCGAAGAAGCGCGTGCCCCCGATCAGGCGATACGGCACGCCCGCGCGCATCAGCATATCTTCAAGCATGCGGCTTTGCGCGTTGGTGCGGTAGAACACGGCTATCTGGTTGTACGACGTTCCCTGCCCGTGCTGATGCTCTATCTCGGAGGCGATCCAGCGGCCCTCATCGCGTTCGTCGGTTGCGCTGTAGACGGATATCTTGTCGCCCGCGGGCTGGCTGGTGAACAGCTTCTTCGGCTTGCGCGTAACGTTGTTGGCGATAACGGCGTTCGCCGCGGCCAGGATGTTGCCCAGCGAACGGTAGTTTTCCTCCAGCTTCACCACATGGGCGTTGGGGTAGTCCTTCTCGAAATCCAGGATGTTGCGCAGATCGGCGCCGCGCCACGAGTAAATGGACTGGTCGTCATCGCCCACCACCATGATGTTCTGATGCGCGGCGGCAAGCAGCTGGGTAAGCACGTACTGCGCGTGGTTGGTGTCCTGATACTCGTCCACCATGATGTACTGGAAGCGGCGCTGATAGGCCTCCAGCACGTCGGGATGGTTCTTCAGCAGCAACCAGGTGTACAGCAGCAGGTCGTCGAAGTCGAAGGCGTTCAGCTGGCGAAGGCGCGCCTGCAAGCGTGTGTACACGCGCGAGGCCACCTTGCCCACCGGATCTGCAGCGGTTTCGGCGAATTTTTCGGCCGTGAGCAGGTCGTTCTTCGCCTGCGAGATGCGGTTGCGCAGCGCCTGCACAGGGAAGCGCTTCTTGTCGATGTTCTCCTGCTCCATGATCTGCTCTACCAGGCGCTTGGAATCGCCGTCGTCGTAGATGGTGAAGCCCTTGGCGAAGCCCACGCGGTCGCAGTCGGTGCGCAGGATGCGCACGCACATGCTGTGGAAGGTGGAAACCCACATGCCACGCGCGCCGGGGCCGATGAGCGCGTCGAGGCGCTCGCGCATTTCGGCGGCAGCCTTGTTGGTGAACGTGATGGCCATGATCTTCCAGGGGGCAATGCCCTTGTCTTCCACCAGGTGGGCGATGCGGTGCGTGAGCACGCGGGTTTTTCCGCTACCCGCGCCCGCCAAAACCAAAAGCGGGCCTTCTGTGCAAAGGACCGCTTCGCGTTGGGGGCCGTTCAGGGTATCAAGATCGATGGGCATGGAACCGTCCTAACAAAGCAAACCGCGCGAAGCCGGTGCCCGCGCGGCAGAACATGGGGTGAATCGGATTTGTATTCTAGCGCTACTGCGGCAACCCCATGGCGGCGGCGCCGTTCTTCGCCGCCCTATCCGCAGCATCCCTACGGTTTGTTCGATTGACGGGGTTTGCATCCCATATCAGGCCTTTCCCGCAGAAAGCCGTTGCAACGAAAAAAGGGCGAACCCGAAGGCCCGCCCTTTCCGAACGCGATTGTCGTTTCCGCCTTACTTGTCGGCCGAGAACGAGATCGTGTACACGAAGCTGGTGGGATCGTAGTAGTCGAGCGCTTCGCCGTCTACCTCGGCATACGGGTAACCGAAGTTGTTCAGGGCGCCAGCATCTTGCGCGGGGGCAAGCGTAAGGTCGCGGCCCTCGGTAAGCTCAACGCGCTCAGCGTCCCAGCCGCCCCAGTAGTAGTCGGCCTTTTCCTGGGTTTCGGCCTGATCCTTGGTCCATCCGCCCTTCAGCACGGCCTTCAGAACGTCGGCAGGGTCGGCGGGAACCCAGCCGGTGCCTGCGACGTAGAACTCAGCCCAGCAGTGCTGGTTCTTGGTGATATCCTCAGCGTTCATGCGCACACCGAACATCTCGCGAGCAGGGATACCGGAAGCGCGGCACAGGCCTACGAACACCGAGTTGATGTCAGTGCACTTGCCGGCCTTGGTGTCCAGCAACGCGCACACGTCACCGGTACCGCAGCCCTTCACGCTTTCGTCGCGGTTCATGTTCTGAATGATCCAGTCGTAGATGGCGCGGGCCTTCTCGACAGAGCCGGTCTTACCGGCAGTGATCTCTTCAGCGGCAGACTTCACCTGGTCGTTCACGGGAACAAGGTCGGACCCTTCCAGGTACTGCTTCACATCGGCCGGAAGCTCCGAACCATCGTCGGCAATGTCGCTCACACGAACCTCGTCGCGCGATGCATGGAAGCCCAGCGTAGCCGTGCGGTCGGCGGGAGCCACGTTCGCATCCCACTCAAGGTAGAGCATCTTGTTGCCGCTGGAGTCTTCGGTAAGCTCGGCCTTGGTTGCCGAAGGCGCATCGAAGTTCACGTCTTCGACGGTCTGATAATCACCGCTCTGAGCCACGGGCAGCCATGCGCGAACGACCTTGCCGGCTTCGTAAGAGCTGAAATCGACCGAAGTGGTAACGGTGCCCGAAACCACCTTGCCGGTCTTGTTCTTGCTTACGTCGATGGTGGTAGCTGCCTGCGAATCGGAGCTCTCCGACTTACCATCGCCGTTAGACGAACATGCCGCAAGCGCGAAAGCCAGCACGGCAGATGCCGCAACGAGCATGGCCACGCGGCCAAATTTCACCTTGTTCTTTTTCTTCATCACAATCCTTTCCTTTTGGACAACGCCACATTGCGTATAAGACTCTGCGGCGCAAACACCTAGACAAGGCGCACGTTCACACGAGCGCACTGAGCCGACCCGGGCAAGCCCGAAGCAGCAGAAGAACTATTCGATTTATCGATAGCAGAATTCAGCGGCGTGCGCCGACTGGCATGAATCCGATGCAGAATAACGGATTCGCCAGCGGTGGATATTACCAAGCCAGGGAGCCTAAAATCAAGGCAAGAAAAAATGTGGCGGGTTTTTCACGTGAACGGCAGGCCGACGGTAAAACCAGCCATCCCTACCGCGTTTCAACCTTGCTTACTCAAGCGATGAGAGCAGGCTCTCGAGCTCATCGCGATCGATCGCGCCCAGACGGATCTTCACGATTTCACCGTTGCTGTCCACAAAAACCGACGTAGGGAACGCCGATACGTTCAAATGCGTGGCAAGCGAGCAGTTCGTATCCATCCATACGGGAACGCTCACGCCGTTCTGTCGCGCCCACTCCACGAACGCATCCGCATCCCGCTCGCCGTAGAAGCCTGGCGTCACCACGGAAACCACCTGAACATCGCCCGTTTGGGCATGCTCCGCCGCCACTTCGGTAAGCTGACCCAGATCGGCCACACACGAATCGCACCAGCTGCCCCAGAACTCGAAGTACACCGGTTGGCCCTTCAGCTCGCTCAGGCGGTGCTTTTCCCCATCCAGGTCGGTGAGCACGACGTTCTTCCAGGCGCTCGACACCGCTTCGAGGCTCGCATCGCCCGCCGCAACACCACGCGCATCATTAGCCGAGATAGCAGCCGAATTCTGCTGGGCTTCCTCGTTGGCCCGCTGCTGAATTTGAAGGGCGCTCACCTGCGAGAACACGAGCCATATGCCCATGACGGCGATAAGGACGCCTCCCACTTTCTGAACCGTGGGCAGATACCTGTGAAGGGAGCGCAAACGCGCAAGCAGCGCATTTGCCGCAAGTGTGATGGCAACGAACGGCACGCACAGCCCAAGGGCGTATACCAGCAGCAGAGCGGCGCCGACAAGCGCGCTTCCCTGCTCGGCAGCAAGCGCCAAGATGGTTCCCAAGATGGGCCCCACGCACGGCGTCCAACCGAAAGAGAAAGCCAGCCCCAGCACAAAGGCCCCGAAGGCGCTGCTTACACGGATCTTAGAGAGATTTGCCCGCTTTTCCCTGTTCAGGAACGAGATTTTCAACACACCCGCCAAATGCAGGCCCAAAACGATCACAACGATGCCAAGGGCGATGGCGATGTACGGGCTGCTAAGCACCTGCCCAAGGGCGCCCGATGCCGCGCCAAGCGACACGAACACGCAGCAGATGCCTAGCACGAATGCGATGGTGTTCGCGCTGCGCGCCGCAAGCGAGAGCCTCTCGGAGTTCGCATCGGTGGTAAGGATGCCAACGTACACCGGCAAAAGCGGCACGATGCACGGCGAGAAAAACGACATCAAGCCAGCTAGCGCAGCCGAAACGACAAGACCCAGATCCATGTTCGCCCTTTCAATGCAAATACCTGCGGCATTGTAGCAAACAAGCCGATCGATTGAGCTACGCAATAAGCAAAGCGGCGCAAGCAGCAAGCCCGCAGGCAAAATCGCACCCAACTGCCCCACAAAGAAAAACGCCCGGGAGGGCGTTTAAAGAACTCGCATATTGGAACGAAACAGCGAGCGAGCCGCAAGGGCGTTATTGGAGTCCGAGCATGCGTCAGTAAAACAGCGAGCTACCCCCGAAAGGCAAAACGCCCGGGAGGGCGTTTAATGGGGCCCGGGCATGCGCCAGTAAAACAGCGAGCGCGATTCTGGCGAGTACAGGGGAAGCGAAAAGGGCGAGGCATAGGCCTAATGGCCACGCCTCGCCCTTTGAGGTTTCCCTGTGCCGCCAGAATCGCGCGCAGCATCGTTGCGTCTCATGAGTCTTCCGCCGTTCGGAAGAACGGCGGAACCGAAGAGCACAGCGTCGTAACGTCTCTTGCAGAAGTTTCGACGTTCGTAGAACGTCGAAACTCTACACGATCTTTTTGCCAAATACCGCAGCAATCTCACGCAGCTGGGCCACCAGCTCGGTGAACTGGGCAGGCGTAAGCTGTTGAGGACCGTCGGAGAGCGCCTCGGCGGGGTTCGGGTGAACCTCGATCATGATGGAGTCGCAACCGGCAGCAATGGCGGCGTAGGCCAGCGGGGGAACCAAGTCGCGCACGCCGGCGGGATGCGAAACGTCAACGCAGATGGGGAACACCGACTGCTTGTGGATCACCGGCACCGCACTGATGTCGAGCGTGAAGCGCGTTGCCGTTTCGAACGTGCGCAGGCCGCGCTCGCACAGCACGATGTTGTCGTTGCCGCCCAGCGTAAGGTATTCGGTGGCGGAAAGCCACTCGGAGATGCTGCCGGCAAGGCCGCGCTTCAAGAGCACCATCTTGTGTGACTGGGCCGTAACCGCGCCCACGTTCTTCAGCAGGCTGAAGTTCTGCATGTTGCGCGCGCCGATCTGCAGGCCGTCAACGTAGGAATGGACCATCTCGCAATGGGCGGAGTCCATTACCTCGGTAAGGGTCTTCAGGCCGTACTTCTCTGCACCGGCCTTCATGATCTTCAGGCCCTCTTCGCCCAGGCCCTGGAACGAATGGGGGTTCGTGCGGGGCTTGAAGGCGCCGCCGCGAATCCAGGTAAGGCCAAGGCCGGCAATGCATTCGGCCACTTCGTTGAACTGCTCTTCCGATTCCACGGAGCACGGACCGGCGTAGATGGTTATCTCGTTGGTGCGCGTTCCGTAGTTGGGGATGTTGGAGAGGGGCTTAATCACGTGAGGGTACCTCTTTCATAACTTTCAATATGCCGCGGTAGATTTCCGTGAGGTTCTCGTTATACAGAGGGCCATCGTTATAGGAGGATACGCGGGCGAAGATCTCTTCCTCGCGCTTGGGGTCGTACAGGCCCATGTGGGCATCGGGCTTAAGGGCGCGGATGTCCAGAGAATGGCCAGCACGCTCGTTCAACAGGGCGACCAGTTTCTTGTCGATCTCGTCGATCTGGGCGCGATGCTTCTCGATCTCCTGGAAAGCTGCATTCTGTTCTGGCATTTTGAATTCCTTTCGTAAGCCAAAAGCACCGCGTCTTCAGCACGGTGCCCACCAATAATAACAAAGAGCTATATGCTGTTAGCCGAATTTATATACCTTCCGGCAAACCGCATATCAGAGCAGGTGCGCGGCGCCGAAAGGAAGGGCTTACTTACGAGAAGGGTCGTTGATGGCGGCGATAGCCAAAAGCGCCACGGCGACCATGATGCCGAACTGCCCGAAGAACAGGTCGGCCTGCCCCACCACATAGGCCGCAAGGGCAATGAGGATGATGACCAACGCTGCGTAGTTGCACGTTCGGGAGATAAGCTTATTGGTGCGTTCGCGCAGATGGGCGCGCTCTTCTTCAGAGAGCTCTTTCCATTTGGGTCTTTCGCGCTTCATGCTCATATCGAAAGGATACCCTACTTCTTGGCCGCCGGGTTCCAAGAACGCCAAGCGGAGCAGCCAACCCAACGCCGGGCCGCAAGCTAGATAAGCCCCATCGCCTTTGTGCCGAAATAGCCCAGGACGACAAGACCCACGAAGATGCGATACACACCGAATACCGTGAAGTCGTTCTGCTTGATGTAGCCCATCAGGAAACGGATGGCGATCATGCCCATAGCGAAGGCGGATACGATGCCGACGATCAGCACCACGATCTCTATCTGGGTCATGGCAATGCCGGCCAGGAAGAACTTCACGGCCTTCACCATGCCCCAACCGAACATGACGGGGATGGCCAGGAAGAACGTGAACTCGGCCGCCGCGGTTCGCGAGCAGCCGCACAGCATGCCGCCGATGATGGTGGCGCCCGAGCGACTGGTGCCCGGAACGATTGCCAGAACCTCGAAGAACCCGATCTTCAGCGCGGTTTTCCAGTCCATCTCGTACGGATCGGTGATGCGGAACAGCGCATGTTCCACGCTGTCCTGATCGGCGATATCGACAGGGCGGGCGTGCTTGCCCAAAGGCTCCACCGCCTGTTCCAAAACCATGCGCTTGCGTTTGCGGTTATAGGCTTCCAGAACGATGAAGATGATGCCGTACAGGATAAGCATGGCCGCCACGCAATAGGCGTTGTAGAAGCGATCGTGAACCCAGTCGTCCAGAGCCAATCCCAATACCGCAGCGGGAATGCTACCGATTACCACCATGCCCCACATGCGCCAGGTTTTCTTGCGCTCCACTTCATCCTTGGTGCGGGAAACCGGGTTCAGCTTATGCCAGAAGGTGACCACGACGGCCATGATGGAGCCGATCTGGATAACCACCAAGAACAGCTCGAGGAACTTGTCGCTGACATTGAGCTTCACGAATTCATCCACCAGGATCATATGACCGGTAGAGGAAATGGGTAGCCATTCCGTGATGCCCTCGGTGATGCCCAGAAGCAGGGCCTTAAGCGCTTCGATGAGTATGTCGGGCGACATGCACTTCCCTTTCATCCTGTTCTTCAGGCAGGCGCATCGAAAATCGAACAACGGCCTGCAGCAAACTGCCCACGCAATGGTGGGCAGCTGGAATAGACGAATCAATCGTAGGGGAAGCAGCAGAAGTGACAGGCTTTTTCATAAAAGACCCACCCCACCTAACCAAGCCAAGCGAGGCTCACCAACCTGTCCGCGCCGGGAGGTGAGGCGGTGCCCCTCGGGGATTCCCGTTCCGCTGTTTGATGAGGCTCGCTAGCGCGAGCCTCATCTGCATGCGCTGCACTGCTTCATGCATTTGAAGAAGATTCGCTTCGCGAATCGAACAGGAAAGGTATTCAGAGAACCCCGCGCGGCACCGCCCCGCCCTCCGTCGCTGCGTTTACCCGATTCCGTAGCGGCAGACGGGGCCTGGGCGGCGAAGCGCTCTTCCGGAGCGCGGCTTCCGAGAAAACGCCTTCAAAAGCGGCGCCACAGGTACTTGATCAACGATGCGGGATGAGGAGAACCATGCGTCAAGCTGGTCTCCGCGCCGCCCCTTCGCGTTTACTCGGAAGCCGAAACAAGCGAAGGCGAGCGCTGAGGTGCGCAGGCCGCGGCTGGCGCGGACGGATTTGAAAAAGAAAAAGCCCGCATTGCTGCGGGCTGTGAGCTTGGTAGCCTCGATCGGATTCGAACCGACGATCTCCGCCTTGAGAGGGCGGCGTCCTAACCGCTAGACGACGAGGCCATAGGCGCAAATTGGCTGGGGTGGAAGGAGTCGAACCCTCACATACGGTACCAGAAACCGCTGTCCTACCATTAGACGACACCCCATTGAGCTGCTTGCTTCAGTGAGCTTTCCGCTCGGCGGTGTTACCCTTTACCAAAGGCGCGAGACAGTATATTACGTATGCCTTCCCGTTTCGTCAACCCCTTTTTGCAAAATATTTTGCCAACCTTGGGACGCGCACCCGCTATCAGCTGTTTTCAGCTGCCTACCGCTAGTCAATACGGCCACAGACAAACCGGCGAAGACATGGGCAGGCCGAAGGTTGTTACACGTTGCGATGGGAACGGTCGTTGTCGCCGGGACGCTCAGCTCCGCCGGGCAATGGGGCATCCGCCGCACTGCGAGCATCGCCAGACCGCCCGACGCTACGCGAAGGATCACCCGACGCGCTACGGACAACGCCGCCAGCGGGATTCCCGCCTGCAGATCGCGACCCTTGCGCATGCGCCGCTCTGTGCGCAGGAGCTTCACCCACCAACGTTGCCTCGACTTCCATAACAGGCTCTTGCGCCTGCGCAGTCTCGCCGGGGCCAACCGGGTGCTTTGCAAGATCGATGCAAATGCTGATGTACTCCCATACCAGCAGCACCAAAAGGATGGTCATGACGATGAGGTAGCCGATGACGGCACCGGGCAGGCCGGTAAAGTCGATAAGCAGGATGGGCACGAACAGCGAGAAGCCGAAGGTGATGAGGTAGAGCTTCATCACCGACTTCTGGCGGCGCAGAACCGTTATTACCTGATACAGGAAATCGATGATGGCGGTAACACCGCCCGCCGCGATCATGATGTAGCTCAAGCCGCGGAACTGCTCGAAGTCGACACCGTACATGAAGCTCATGATGGGGATGCCGATCCATGCCATAAGGAAGATAACCACCAGCGTGAGGGCGATCACCAGCGCCACGATAGCCAGGATAACCAGATGGAAGCGGGCGCGCTTTTCCGCATCGGCCCACATCTGCGCCATACGCACCAGCAGCGGCTTGTACACCGAGCCCACCGTAAGCAGGATGGCCTGCGCCGGGAAGTACAGCGCATTGAAGTACAGCTGGTTGTCGTAGGAAAGCGCCGTTTCCATGACGAACTTCGGCATGTTGTCGATAAGCGCGTACATGAACAGCGCGATGAATACCGGGAAGCACTGCTTGAACAGCGCGGCGATGCTCTGCGCGCTCATGCGGGCGCTCTTCGGCGTTTCCAAAAGCGAAAGCGGGAACGTGAGGAATACGAACGTGACGATGGCCGCCACCGCCATGGCGATGCTGCTCAGGCCCAAATCGCGGGAAATGAACAGGAAGATGGAGAACACCACCAGCACCACCAGCGATCGGAACGCCTGGGAAACGCCGGCCAGGTACAGCTTGTCGGCCTGCTGCAAGCGGCCTTCGTACACATCGGCCAGGGCATCTATCATCTTGTAGGCGCACACGCCCATGCACATGGTGAACATCTGCTCGCTGTAGCCGCGGATGCCGCAGTACACGTAGGCCACAACCATCATCAAGATGCAGGTGACCACGCGGTTCACCTGGTAATCGGAGAACGAATGGCGCTCATCGATGTCGGAAACCTGGTAGGTGCGCACGCCGTAGTTGCCCAAGATCATCAGCAGCGTGCCGATGATGAACGCCATGGAGAACATGCCCGCCTGCTCGGCGCCGCACAGCTGGGTTACCACGATGGTGAGCACCGGGAACACCATGCCCCACGCGCCGGTTCCCAGGGTGTTGCAGATGTAGTCGCGCGTGGTGCGGTGCGACTCGTATTCCTCCTCTTGGTCGAAGGAGCGCTCGGAGGCAACACCCAGCAAACGGTTGCACCAGTCGTTTACGACCTTCTTCACCGGGTTGGCCCGTTTGGGCTTGCGGGGTCGTTTCCCGTCGTTACGCCCACCACCGAACCGCTGGTCGAACGCCTTGTCGCGCGCAGCCGACACTCGCCCTACCGCAGCGCGAGCGCGGTCTCCGAACGAGGAAGGGTTCTGTGTGTGCCTGGCGTTTCGTTGCTGCATTCTTTGGCTGGCCGCCCTTTCCCTAGCGAAATCGAATCAGGATGAAAACACAGGCAGTGCCTGCAACTGCTCGATTATAGAGCGCCCGGCATCATGCCTTTCAATCCAACGAAGGCGAACAGGAAACCCGCACGCGGAATGCACGGGATAATCAGATTCGACAGGGGTTCTTGCGCAGAATCCAACGAAACGATGACAAGTTGGGCTAAGCGCGCCGAACAGCGACACGCCGCCTGCCGTCTGCCCTGTTCTGACTTATGATTGGGGAGCAAAGGCAACTGCCAGACAGGAGGAAGCATGAAGGTGAAGGTCGGCTCGGTGATCCTCGGGTTCGTCATGATCTGCATCGGCATCGCCGCGCTTGCCGGGCAGACGCCCGTGTTCGGCATCCATCCCATTGTCTGGTTCATCCTGGGAGCCATGCTCATCTGCTCCGATTCCGCATGGGAAAAACTCGCCCATGCCAAGCGCCATAACCATGGGGGAAAGGAAGGGAACGGGGAAACGGCCGCAAGCGACGTTGAAGCCGGGCATCCCGGCTCGGACAGCGCATCCGACGATACGGCCGATCCATCCAACGATGCAGCCGATCCGGACGGTCCGGACAGCCCGGACAACATGCCAAGCAAGGAAGCCACGCAAGACGAGGCATCGGGCACAAGCACTCCCAAGTAGACCCGGGCACATCTTCGAACATCTGAGCAAATATGCAGGTCTTCTCAAAAGTTCTCAGAAATGAGAACTTTTCTCATTTCCATTGACAACCCCGGCGCCCCCGCTGAAAATGAGACCCGTTTTCATTTCACCGGACATCAGGAGCACCGCGTGCCGCAGAACACCGAGGCAAAGCAATACCGCACCAAGCAGAAGGAGCTTATCCTCTCCTGCATCCAGGCGCATCGCAAGCCCTTCTTCACCAGCAAGGACGTTATCCACGACCTGAAGGAGCAGGGCGCACAGGTGGGCACCGCCACGGTGTATCGCAACCTGGAGCGGCTCGAGGAAGAGGGCGTTATCGCCCGCACCACCATCGAGGGCATGAGCAGCGTGTGCTACCGCTTCCTGCCCGATGCACCTGACGGCGTGTACTTCTTCCTGAAATGCGAATGCTGCGGCGACCTTTCCCCCATCGACTGCGGCGAGCTGCAGAAGCTCTACGAGCACGTAATCGAGCACCACCACGTGCGAATCAACCCCACCAAAACCGTGCTCTACGGCATGTGCGAGCAGTGCCTCGCGAAGCAGGAGGCATAGCGAATGGAAGATCTTATCCTCGACCTGCTGGCCGACGCCTTCAAGGACACCATCTACCTGATTCCGTTCCTGCTGGTAACCTACCTGCTGCTCGAAGCGCTTGAGCACAAGGCCGGCAACAAAACCGAGGAACTGGTGCAGAAAGCAGGCCGTTTCGGACCCGCCGTTGCCGCCGTGCTGGGCGCCGTGCCGCAATGCGGTTTCAGCGCCGCCGGCTCTGCCCTGTTCGGCAACCGCGCCATCACCCTGGGAACACTGTTCGCCGTGTACCTTTCCACCTCCGACGAGATGCTGCCCCTGTTCATCGCCGAGCAGGTGAACCCTGCCGTGATGCTCTCCATCATCGGCTGCAAAGTGGTAATCGGCATGGCGATGGGCTTCGCCATCGATGCGGTGCTGCGCCTGCGCCTGAAGGTTGCCCATCAACGAGAGGCGGCCCAGCACGAGCACTGCCACGAGCATTCCTGCAACTGCGAGCACGAGCACCCCGCCGATGCACACGTGTTCGGCGACGAGCACTGCCACAACCCCAGCTGCCATTGCGCTGAAGAGGGAAACTCTTGGGGCGGCATCGTGCTCTGCGCTGCCAAGCACACGCTGCAGGTAGCCGTTATCGTATTCCTTATCTCGCTGGCGCTGAACGCCGCCATGGAGCTTGCCGGCGAAGACGCGGTGACCGAATTCCTGTCGGGCAACCCCGGTATCGCCATCTTCGGTTCGGCCCTGGTGGGGCTTATCCCGAACTGCGGTGCCAGCGTGGTTATCACGCAGCTCTACCTCGATGGCATCCTGGGCACCGGCGCCATGATGGCCGGGCTCTTGGTTTCCGCCGGCGTGGGCCTTCTGGTTCTGTTCAGCGAGAACCGCCGTGTGAAGCAGAACCTGCTCATCCTGCTGGGGCTGTACGCGACAGGCGTGTGCTGGGGCTCCGTTTTCCAGGCCGCCGGCATCACGTTCCTGTAAAAACCCCAAATGCATCACCCGAAAACAGCAGGTTAATGGACACCCCCGGCGAATCTGGCTAATGCCAAGGCCTGCTCAAGCGGCTATACTCTTGCCAAGCGATACGGCATTCCCGATTCGAGTGCCGGCTTTTCCGCGCATCGGCCAACCCGAGGGAAACCGGGCGCCGTCTTGCGGAGAGGCTATCGATCGCACGTCGTGGGGACGACGGACAAGAGGGGAAACCATGGACAAAGACCGCCGCGCCAATTTCCTGCGCAAACTTCACTCCTTTGCAGGTGTGCTGCCGCTGGGCATCTTCCTGTGCTTTCACATGTGCGTGAACTACTCCGCCAACTGGGGCAGTGCGCCGTATGACACCATGGGCTCGTTCATGGCCCACATGCCCTACAAGGTGGTTTTGGAAACGTTCGTCATCTTCCTGCCGCTTCTGTTCCATGCCCTGTACGGCATCTACATCGCTCTTACCTCCAGCGTCACCGTGCAGCGCTACCACTACTTCCGCAACTGGTTCTATGTGCTGCAGCGCATCACGGGCATCATCGCGTTCCTGTTCGTTATCTGGCACATCTACGGCACGAAGCTCCAGGTGGAGCTTACCGGGGTCGACCCGAGCTACGCCATGGTGGCCGGCATCGTGGCCAACCCGGTTGGGCTTGCGCTGTTCGCCGTGGGCCTGCTGTGCTGCGTGTACCACTTCTGCAACGGCCTGTGGACGTTCCTCATCTCCTGGGGAATCACCGTTTCGCCGAACTCGCAGAAGTGGTCGGGCATCATCATCGCCGCACTGTTCGTCGTGTTCGCCGCGTTCAGCATGAGGGCGCTGTTAGCCTTCGTGGGCTAGCCGGTCGTTTTCCGAGAGGGGCATCATTCATGGGTAACGGAAGAATAGCCGTTGTAGGCGGCGGCCTTGCCGGGCTTATGGCAACACTCAAGATTGTGGAAGCCGGACTGGAGGTTGACCTGTTCTCGCTGGTGCCGTTCAAGCGCTCGCATTCCGCTTGCGCGCAGGGCGGCATCAACGCGGCCCTGAACACCAAGGGCGAAGGCGACAGCGTGGACGAGCATTTCGACGACACCATCTACGGCGGCGATTTCCTGGCCAACCAACCGCAGGTACGCGGCATGTGCGAAGCGGCGCCACGCATCGTGCACCTTTTCGACCGCATGGGCGTGATGTTCAACCGCACGCCCGAAGGCTTGCTTGACCTGCGCCGATTCGGTGGAACTCAGAAGCGCCGCACCGCATTCGCCGGCGCCACCACCGGCCAGCAGCTGCTCTACGCACTCGATGAGCAGGTGCGCGCCTTGGAAGTAGAGGGCAAGGTACGCACCTTCGTGGGCTGGGAGTTCGTTTCCGCCATAACGCATAACGGCATCTGCTGCGGCATAACCGCGCAAGACCTTGCCACCATGGAAGTGCGCGCCTTCCCCGCCGATGCGGTGATCATCGCCACGGGCGGCTGCGGTGCCATATTCGGCAAGTCCACCAACTCCACCATCAACACGGGCTACGCCGCCGCACGCTGCTACCGCCAAGGCGCGCTGTATGCAAACGGCGAGTTCATTCAGATACACCCCACCGCCATACCCGGTTTCGACAAGAACCGCCTGATGAGCGAAAGCGCCCGCGGCGAAGGCGGCCGCGTATGGACGTACAAGGACGGCAAGCCCTGGTACTTCCTGGAAGAGAAGTACCCTGCCTACGGCAACCTGGTGCCGCGCGACATCGCCACGCGCGAGATCTTCGACGTGTGCGTGAACCAGCACTTGGGCATCGACGGGCAAAACGTGGTGTACCTGGACGTTTCGCACATCCCGGCAAAGACGCTGAACGCCAAGCTCGAGGGCATCCTGGACATCTA
>CAVBGJ010000001.1:16689-51274 GCA_963595065.1 Christensenellaceae bacterium Phil1
CCCAACGCCGCAAACTACGCCAAAGGCCTTACGGAAGGCTCCGAAGTGCCCGCAAAGGTGTTCGAGGACGCCGCTGCAAAAGACCGCGCCGAATTCGAGGGGATTCTTGCGATGGACGGGTCAGAGAACGCCTATCGCCTGCATCAGGAAATGGGCCAGCTCATGACCAAGAACGTAACCGTGGTGCGCAACAACGCCGATCTGGCGGAAACCCTGCAGCAGCTCGACGGCTTCGAGGAACGGTTCCGGCGCATCGGCGTGCAAGACCGCGCCACCTGGAGCAACGAGAACGTCACCTTCGTCCGCCAGTTCCGCGGCATGCTGGACCTGGCAAAGGTCATAACGAAGGGCGCACTCGAGCGCAACGAGAGCCGCGGCAGCCACTACAAGCCCGAGTTCCCCGAGCGAAACGATGCCGACTGGCTGAAAACCACCCTGGCCCGCTACGACGAGGCCTCGAACAGCCCCTCTGTGAGCTACGAGGACGTGGACATATCGCTCATCAAGCCCCGCAAGCGCGACTACACCCGCAAGCACTAAGGAGGACTGGCATGGATTCGCAAGCAACAGCCCATGAGCCAATCCGACTCACCATCAAGCGACAGGCAAGCCCTGAAAGCAAGCCGTATTGGGAGGAATTCAGCGTTGCCTACCAACCGCACATGAACGTGGTTTCGGCGCTGATGGAGATCCGCAAGAACCCCGTGAACGCAAAGGGCGAGGCAACCACCCCGGTTGTGTGGGAGAGCGTGTGCCTTGAAGAGGTGTGCGGGGCCTGCAGCATGATAATCAACGGAACCCCGCGTCAGGCCTGCTCGGCGCTCATTGACGACTTGAAACAGCCCATCCGTCTGGAACCGCTGAGCAAGTTCCCCTTAGTGCGCGATTTGAAGGTGGATCGCGATGCGCTGTTCCAGGCGCTGAAGAAGGTCCATGCCTGGATCGATATAGACGGCCCCTTCGACCTGGGCCCCGGGCCGCGCATGTCGGCCCGCACGCAAAGCTGGGCCTATGAGCTTTCGCGCTGCATGACCTGCGGCTGCTGCTTCGAGGCCTGCCCCAACACCGGGCATGCCAACAACTTCGTGGGGCCGGCGGCCATCTCGCAGGTACGCCTGTTCAACGCGCATCCCACCGGCAAGCTGAACAGGAAGGAACGTCTTTCGTCCATCATGGGTGCCGACGGCATAACCAGCTGCGGCAATGCGCAGAACTGCGTGCGCGTGTGCCCGAAGGAAATTCCGCTTACCACTTCCATCGCGCAGATGAACCGCGACACCACCGTGCAGAGCATCCGCAACGTCTTCGGCAGCGACCAATAGCGTGCATCGGGGCAGCTTGGCTGGCGCAGGGAGCATGACACGTTAAGCTCCGGGAGTCGCCAAGTCCTTCAACCTGCTCCCGCTTCACCTCCTGAGCTGAAGGGCAAGAACGATCTGCCTGCCCGACGACGACCGGCAAAGCACAAGCACCCAAGCCTGCTCCCGGCCATCCCCGAAACGAAACGACCCCCGGAGGAATATCCTCGGGGGTCGTTCTGGTTAGTGCGATTTGCGGAGTCCCGCCTACTTCAGCAGGTCGGCTGCAACTTCCTTCGCGCAGGCAATGCCGTCGGCAAGGGAGTTCACCACCAGAGTGGAGCCGTGCTTCGCGTCACCTGCAGCATAGATGGGCGTTTCGCCCTCATGCTTCACGCGATGAGTGCCTTCCACCATTACCGGGCGAACGCCGCGGCCTTCGGTTACCTCTGCACCCAGGGCATCGTAAACGCCGCGCTCGGGACCGCTGAAGCCGCAGGCGATGAGCACCAGCTGGGCAGGGAGCGTGCGCTCGGTGTCCATCAGGCGCTGGGAGGTGCCGTTGCTCCAGTCCAGCGTGACTACGCGCAGGCCAGACACCTTGCCGTCTTCGGTAAGAACCTCGACGGTATCGGTGGAAAACGAGCGCGGATCCTCGCCGAAGTGCTCGATGGCCTCACGTTGGCCGTAGTCGGTCTTCTTCACGAAGGGCCATTCAGGCCACTGGTTGTTCTGGCCGCGCACCTCGGGCGGAGCAGCATTGTACTCCAGCTGGCGAACGCTCTTGCAGCCCTGGCGAAGAGCCGTGGCGATGCAGTCGGTGCCGGTGTCGCCGCCGCCGATGACGATGACGTCCTTGCCCTCGGCGGAGATCTCGTCGTCGTGGCCATTCAACAGCGCCTTGGTGGAAGCCGTAAGGTAGTCCACGGCGAACACTACGCCCTCGGCGTCGGCGCCGGGAGCCGCCACGGTGCGTGCGGCGGTTGCGCCAACGGCAACGATCACCGCATCGAAGTCGGCCTTCAGCTTCTCGGCCACAGCCGCCTCGGACGCATCGGTGTTCAGCTCGATGGCGATGCCGTTTTCCTCCAGGAACTTGATGCGGCGATCGACCAGTTCCTTGGGGAGCTTCATGTTGGGGATGCCGTACACAAGAAGACCGCCGGCGCGATCGTGGCGCTCGAACACGGTTACCTTGCAACCAAGCTCAACCAGCTGCCACGCAGCGCCCAAGCCGCAGGGGCCGGAGCCGATAACGGCAACCTTCGGCGCATCGGCCGCGGGCTTGCGCAGCGGCTTGGGGCCGCCGGCAGCCCACTGGTGGTCGGAGATGGCACGCTCGTTGTCGCGGATGGTGGTTGCGCCCTCGATGGAGGCAAGGTTGCAGGCAGCCTCGCACAGCGCCGGGCACACACGGCCGGTGAACTCGGGGAACGGGTTGGTAAGCGCCAGGCGCTCTGCCGCCTCGTTCCAAAGGCCGCGGTACACCAGATCGTTCCACTCGGGAATAAGGTTGTGCAGCGGGCAGCCCGAAGGACGTGCCTTGCCGAACGAGTAGCCAGCCTGGCAGAACGCCACGCCGCACATCATGCAGCGGCTGGCCTGGATCTCCTGCTGCTCATCGGTCAGAGGAACGGCGAACTCGTTGAAGTCCTGCATGGCATCGGCCGCGCAGCGTTCGCTATGAGCAATGCGATCATGCTCGAGGTATGCTCCTGCCTTACCCATTATTTGACCCCCTTGCCAACGATCTCGTACGCACGCTCGAGTGCTTCCTCATGGCTCTTGCCCTCGGCTTCGGCCTGGGCAACGATCTGAAGCACGCGCTCGTACTCAACCGGGATAACCTTCACGAAATGCTTCTTCATATCGTCGAAGCGGTACAGCATCTTGATGCCGCGCGGGCTCTGCGTGTACTCCACGTGCTCTTCGACAAGCTCGTGGATGAACTCGATCTCTTCCTCGGTGGGAGCCACAAGCTTCACCGAACCCATGTTGCAACGGGCGGGCAGCGTGCCGTACTCGTCGTACACGTAGGCGATGCCGCCGGTCATGCCAGCTGCGAAGTTCAGGCCGACCTCGCCCAGGATAAGGGCCACGCCGCCGGTCATGTACTCGCAACCATGGTTACCAACGCCCTCGACCACGATGGTGGCACCGGAGTTGCGCACGCCGAAGCGCTGGCCCGCCAGGCCGTTCACGAAGCCGCGGCCGGAAGTGGCACCGAAGAAGGCGACGTTGCCCACAATGGTGTTCTCGTCGTACTTGAAGGTAGCTTCCTCGGACGGGCGAACCGAGAGGATGCCGCCGGAAAGGCCCTTGCCGAAGTAGTCGTTCGCGTCGCCCACCACATTCAGGGATACACCCTTGGGGATGAACGCGCCGAAGCTCTGGCCGGCGGAACCCTCGCAGTCGATGGTCACCGAGCCGTCGGGCAGACCCTCGGGGTGCGCCTTGGTAACGGCAGCACCCAGGATGGTGCCCACGCAGCGGTTCACGTTGGCGATGTCGGCACGGAATCGAACGGGCTGCATATGCTCGCGAGCTTTCTCGGTCATGGGCAAGAACAGCGTGGAGTCGAGCGATTTGTCCAGCTCAACGTCGTATTTCATCTCGGGCAGGAAGTGGCGGCCGGCTGCGCCGGGGATATGGGCGCCGAACTCGCATTCGCCGTTGGCGAGTACCGGCGAAAGGTCGAGCAGGTTGGCCTTCCAGTTGCCGGGGACCTCTACCTGGTGCAGGCACTCGGGATGGCCCACCATCTCGTCTACCGTGCGGAAGCCGAGGGATGCCATGATCTCGCGCATCTGCTCGGCAACGAACAGCATGTAGTTCACCACGTGCTCGGGCTTGCCGCGGAAGCACTTGCGCAGGCGGCAGTTCTGCGTTGCGATGCCGGCCGGGCAGGTGTCCTGCTGGCAGTCGCGCTGCATCAAGCAGCCCATGGCGATAAGCGGCATGGTTGCGAAACCGAACTCCTCTGCGCCCAGCAGGCAGGCAACGGCAACGTCCTTGCCGTCCATGAGCTTACCGTCGGCCTCCAGCACCACGCGGGAACGCAGGCCGTTCTGCAGCAGGGTCTGCTGAGCTTCGGCGATGCCCAGCTCAAGCGGCAGGCCCGCATGCCAGATGGAGTCGCGCGGGGCGGCGCCGGAGCCGCCGTTGTGGCCGGAGATCAGGATCTTGTCGGCAGCGCCCTTGGCAACGCCGGTGGCGATGGTGCCGACGCCGGCCTCGGACACCAGCTTCACGGAAACACGGGCATTGGGATTGGCGTTCTTCAGGTCGAAGATCAGCTCTGCCAGGTCCTCGATGGAGTAGATGTCGTGATGCGGCGGAGGCGAGATAAGGCCGATGCCCGGGGTGGACTGGCGCACCTCTGCGATCCAGGGGTACACCTTCTTGCCGGGCAGGTGGCCGCCTTCGCCGGGTTTTGCGCCCTGCGCCATCTTGATCTGGATCTCGATGGCGGAAGAAAGGTAGCGGCTGGTAACGCCGAAGCGACCGGAAGCGATCTGCTTGATGGCGCTGTTCAGCGAATCACCGTTGGGGAGCGGGGTCTCGCGGCGCGGATCCTCGCCGCCCTCGCCGGAGTTGGAGCGGCCGCCCAGGCGGTTCATGGCGATGGCCATGCACTTGTGGGCTTCCTCGGAAATGGAGCCGTAGCTCATGGCGCCGGTATTGAAGCGCTTGGCGATCTCGGATGCCGGTTCAACTTCCTCAAGCGGCACAGGCGTGCGGTCGGTTACGAAGTCGATCAGATCGCGCAGGCGGATGGCACGGCCTTCCTGATGCAGGTGGTCGCTGTACTCCTTGAACATCTCGTAGTTGCCCTCGCGGCAGGCGTGCTGCAGCAGGTAGATGGTCTGCGGGTCGATAAGGTGCTCTTCGCCGCCCTGCGGACGCCACTTGGTAAGGCCCAAGGAAGGCAGCTGCTCGGGGCTGGGCGAATCAAGGATGGCCAGCGCATCGTCGTAGCGCTGATTCTCTTCGCGCTGGACGTCGGCAACGCCCAGGCCGCCCACACGCGAAACCGTGCCGGCGAAGTACTTGTCAACGAATTCCTGCTTCAGGCCAACTGCTTCGAAGATCTGAGCGGAATGGTAGCTCTGCACCGTGGAGATGCCCATCTTCGACATAACCGAGGTGATGCCTGCGGTAACCGCCTTGTTGTAGTTGGCGATGCCCTCTTCGGCGGAAACGGCGATAGCGCCCTTTGCGGCCAGGTCGGCGATGCACTCGTGGGCCATGTACGGGTAGATGCCCGAAGCGGAGTAACCCACCAATGCGGCGAAGTCGTGAGCGGAAACGGCGTCGCCGGCTTCCACCACGAAGTCGGCGAAGGTGCGGACGCCAACGCGGATAAGGTGGTTATGCACGGAAGATACCGCCAAGAGCGAGGGAATGGGAACCTCGCCTTCGCCTGCGCGGTCGGAAAGCACGATGATGCTGACGCCGCCGCGAACGGCCTTTTCCACCGATTCGGCAAGCTCGGTCAGAGCCTTCTCGAGCGCATCTTCGCCCGCGTCGCGGCGATAGGTTGCGCTGAAGCGCTGGGCCTTGAAGCCCACGCGGTCGACTGCGCAGATGCGGTCGAACTGCTCCTTGTTGAGCATGGGGCCGTCCAGGCGGATAAGCTGGCAAGCCATCCGGGAGTCTTCCAGAAGGTTGCCGTGGTTGCCGATGTAGATAACGCTCGAGGTAACCAGGCTCTCACGCAATGCGTCGATAGGCGGGTTGGTTACCTGGGCGAACAGCTGGTAGAAGTAGTCGAAGAAGGAACGGTTCTTCTTGGACAGGCAGGCAAGCGATGCGTCGATGCCCATGGATGCCAGCGGCACGCCGCCCTTTTCGGCCATGGCGCGGATCACTTCGTCCACGTCGTCCCAGTGGTAGCCCAGCTTCGCCATGCGCACCGCAAAGGGCACGTCGGCGTCGGCGGCAGGCTCGGTTGCCTTCGGGGCCTCGAGGTCGGAAACCTCGATCTTCTCTTCCTTGATCCAGTCGCCGTAGGGCTTTTCCTTGGCGTAGCGTGCGCGAACCTCGTCGTTCCAGATGATGCGGTCGGCGGAGGTGTCGATCTCCAGCATCTCGCCAGGGCCCAGGCAGCCGGCGGAAAGGATGTTCTTCGGCTCGATCTCGATGGTGCCCACCTCGGAGGAGAGCAGGAAGCGATCATCGCGCGTTACGTAGTAACGGGCGGGACGCAGGCCGTTGCGGTCGAGCGCAGCGCCGAAGGTGGTGCCGTCGGTGTACGCGATGGCAGCAGGGCCGTCCCACGGCTCCATCAGCATGGACTGGTACTCGTCGTAGGCGCGGCGGCGCGGCGGCAGGTTGTCGTTGTGATCCCACGGCTCGGGGAGCAGCATGGAAACCGCACGCGTCATGTCGCGACCGTTCATCACCAGGAACTCCAGCACGTTGTCGAGCACGGCGGAGTCGGAGCCTTCTTTGTTGATGATGGGCAGAACCTGCTTCAGGTCTTCGCCCAGAACCGGCGAGTACAGGTTGGGTTCGCGGGCGCGGATCCAGTTCACGTTGCCCTTCAACGTGTTGATCTCGCCGTTATGGATGATGTAGCGGTTCGGATGCGCGCGCTCCCACGAAGGAGTGGTGTTCGTGGAGTAGCGGGAGTGCACCAGCGCGATGGCCGTTTTCACCGCAGCATCGGAAAGGTCGATGTAGAAGCGGCGCATCTGCGTGGCAACCAGCATGCCCTTGTACACGATGGTACGGGCGCTGAACGAGCACACGTAGAAGATGTGGCCATCGAGCGCATGCTCGGCATCGGCGGCCTTTTCCACCATACGGCGGCATACGTACAGGCGACGCTCGAACGCATCGCCGCGCTCGATGTTTTCGGGGCGGCCGACGAAAGCCTGCAGGATGGTGGGCATGCAGGCGCGCGCCGTAGAACCCAGGTCGTGGGCATCGATGGGCACCTCGCGCCAGAAAAGCAGGGGCAGGCCGGCCTTCGCGCAGCCTTCCTCGAAGATGCGCTTGGAAACCTCTACGCCTCGCTCGTTCTGGGGGAAGAAGAGCATGGCCACGCCATAATCGCCCTCGTCAGGCAGAAGATGGCCGCATTTCTGCGCTTCCTTGCGGAAGAAATGATGGGGGACCTGGAACAGGATACCGGCACCGTCGCCCGTGTTGTGCTCCAAGCCCTTACCGCCGCGATGCTCCAGATTCACAAGGACCGACAGGGCGTCATCGACCATCTGGTGCGAGCGGACGCCCTTCAAATGGGCCAGCGCGCCAATGCCGCACGCATCATGCTCGAACTCAGGACGATACAACCCGCTTTGCGCGGGCACCTTCCGTGATTGCATTCTGAACCTCTCACTTTCACTATCTTAAAAAGCCGCCAAACGCTTGTCCTCATCCGCTCGGCACCTTTCATGAACCGCTTATCGCGCACAAAAACCGCACGATGGGCTAGTTCGCTAGCAATACACGGTAAACCCTTTTCCGTGAAGAGCAGAGGGCTGTCGCGAAACGTAACAAAGGCGAAACAGGAAGCCACTTCGTGGACACGTTCGCGAAGAGAAAGTGGAGGAATAGGGCGCTGTTCTACCCTTTCGCGGGGCTGTAGGCCTTTTCGTACAGAGGGGCCACCCATCCGGAGACAACCTGGCAGATGGCGCCGATGGCGAACATGGATATCACCGTGCCAACGCCCACGCCGAACAGGTAGCCGCACAGCAGCCAGGCCATGGCGCAGGCCAGGGCGAAGCGGAACACGTCGTTTACGATCTTCGCCTTGCCGAACGGCAAACCCGTGAGCCTCATCAACGCCTGCGTGCACCCGTCGGCCGGGTTCAGCACGAAGTCCATGGCCACCATAGCGCTCACGCCAATGGCTATGGCAATGATGCCGATGGTGAACATGATGCAGCTGACCAGCAGGTTCGGGTCGTGGCAGAACCAGAATGCGTCGAGGGCCAGCACAGCATCCAACAGGTCTATGAGGGAGCCGAACACCAACGCGAAGGGCAGCTGCAGCAGCACCTTGGCTGAGATTTTCCGGAACACGATTATCTGGATGATGATGTCTATCGTGTACAGGCACATGCACGACTGCCCCAGGGTAAGCAGATGCGTGCCCTCGCTGAACACCAACGGCACCGCCTGGAACGCCGGCGCGCCGAAGTTGCTGCGCGCGCTAAGCACCACGCCGATGCCGCAAACAAGCACACCGCACAAATAGATAAAGATGCGCAAAGGCATGGAGCGCGTTTGAGGGTGACGGTTGAGCCCGTCCCCTTTTGCCTCTGGCTTCGTTTCCATAAGCGCCCTCCCCTGGCTTTCCCCCAGCCCCATTCTGCCAAAGTTTCCGCAAACTTTGGCATCGCTTTCGCATTTCCTTCCCAATCGATTCGAAGGCCGAACGATAGGCTCAACCCGAACAAAGCGGGAGCCTGGCTACGCAGCCCACTCGGCCCGGCGGCATTCAGCTTTGCTTTCGCTATTGCTTAGCGTTTGCTAAGATTTAACCACAGGAGCTTCCACGACCAAAAGGCGCGTATTAGTGAAGATGCTCCAAGACGGCGGTTTTTGGCCGGACGGAGGCACGCGGCACGAGCACTTCACCAACGGGAAAGTCACCGTTCTAGTGAAACGCCATGCAGAAATACCTGATGAGATAGCCAAGAAGATCCTTCGCCAAGCCGGGCTCAGATAAATGCAAGGGGCAGCCATGATATACATTCGCGAATTCGAGTTTTACGTAGATGATGCGGGCTTCGTCGTTGCCGACCCGTGCGACATGCGGGGCGGCACGTTCGGGACATCGCCTGAGGATGCGGCGGAGTCCGCCTCGGAGTGGCTCTCCGAAACCGTGATCGACGACTTGGCGCACGGTAGGAAAACCGAGGGCGGCAAGCTCGGACACGAGCCAAGGCATTCGGGGCAGGTAATCGCCCTGTCGGTGAACACCGATCTCACGCGGGCAGACGCCGTCACCGCCGCCGATACCGCAAGAATGCTCGGAATAAGCACCGCCAGGGTGGCGCAAATGTGCAAAGCAGGAAAGCTCACTTCCTGGAAGGAAGGATCGAAACGCCTGGTGCTGCGCCGCTCCATCGAAGCAAGGCTCGAAGAGCAACCGAAACCCGGCAGGCCAAAAGCAGCCAGGGGCTAACCCGCTTCGCAAACAAAAGGAGGGGCAGAGGTGTCTAGATCGATTCAAGCACATCAACCGCGTTTTGGGGCTGTATCGGGTACACTTTCTAGTATCTTATTCGATACTAGAAAGAGGGAAGCAATGACTGCCATCTACTCTTCTTCCGCCCTTAAAACCAACCAGCGCGAGATCAAGGACATTGCCCTGAAGGAAGTCGTGCACATCACCGAAAACGGCAACGGGGCATTCGTGTTCTGCTCCGAAGAGCTGTTCCAGCAGAAGCTGCAAGAAGCCGCCGATGAGGCCGCATACGAGGCCCGCCTGGCATACGTGATCGAGCGCGGCCGCAGGGAAATAGCCCAAGGCGACTACGTTGAGGGCAACGAGGTATTCGCACTCTTCGATGAACTTGATAGGAAGCTGTCGGAACATGGCAACGATTAAGGCAACGAAAGCCTTCAGCGAAGAGCTCATGAGCATCACGTCGCTGAAGGTCGAAAGGGATCTAAGGCGATCCGTAGAGGCGCTTCAATCTTTCCCTGAGCTAGGTTCAACCAAGATGCCGAGGTCGATAAAACGACTCTATGGAAGCAATGTCCGCAAGATAAGCGTCGAGCCGTTCCTACTCATCTACCACTATTCCAAGAGGGAAGACGTCATAACCCTGTACGGCCTAGTCAACACCAGAGCCGTGAGGTAAGGGCCGGCAATAGCCGAATTCCAGCAAGCACACGTTCCCTTCCCTGAAGCAGCCCAAACCAGGTATCCTGAACATGTTCCAAAAATCCAGGGAAGAGGGGTTTCCATGGGTAAGAAGTCCAAGAAAAAGAAGCACGGCGGGAAGCACTCGATACTCTCCGACGCCGGCGACCTTATCAAAACGCAGATCGAGTCGCAGCGCGAGCGCACTGCAGGGGAATCCGAATCGCCCTTGGGCGCCTTCACGCGGCGTGGATCCGTGCTGCTGCGCGGCAACATGTTGAACAACGAGAACAGCACCGCAAGCCTTTTGGCCGAAGCGCAAGACACCTCGTGGCTGCATGCCGACCCGTGGCGCGTGCTGCGCATCCAGGCCGAATTCGTCGACGGCATCGAAGCGCTTGCCGAACTTGGCCCTGCCGTTGCCATCTTCGGCTCGGCGCGCACCCCCGAAAACGACCGCTATTACCAGGCAGCCCGCCTGGTCGGCGGCATGATCGCCCGCAGGAACATAGCCGTTATCACCGGCGGTGGGCCGGGCATCATGGAAGCGGCGAACCGCGGAGCCACCGAATCGAACGGGAAATCGGTGGGGCTTTCCATCGAGCTTCCGCACGAGCAAAAGGTCAACGACTGGGTAAGCCTGAGCATGACGTTCCGCTATTTCTTCGTGCGCAAGACCATGTTCGTGAAATATTCCTCCGGCGCCATCTTCTTCCCCGGCGGGTTCGGCACGCTCGATGAAATGACCGAGCTGCTCACTTTGGTGCAGACGCACAAAACCGCCAACATCCCCACGGTCCTGTTCGGCACGGAATACTGGAGCGGCATGATGGACTGGGTGCAGGAAAAGCTGGTGGGCCAAGGGATGATCGACGAGCTGGACACCGAGCTCGTAGTGGTAACCGACGACCTGGACGAAGCCGTTCGCGTAGCCACGAAGAACATCCGCAAATAGCTGCCAGTAACTCTGCCGCGTCGCGAAGAAACAGCTGGTACAGGCGAAAACCCAAGCCAGACTGTCAACCGGCAGAATCGTACAGCCCGCCGGCCGGCTCGCAGCCCAAGGCAAAATGACGCAAGCGGGACGGACGCTCATGGCATCCGCCCCGTTTTATCCACTCAATCTCTTGCGCAATTCTTAGCTTTAGCCCAGCGCCTCGATATGCTTTCGCGGCACGCCGTCGAACTCGGGCGCGGGGATCATGTGCGGCTCAACGCCCCTATCGAAGAAGACGCACTCGCCCTTTTCCTTGAACGGACTCCACGTGGGAAGCGGAGCACCATCGATGGCATCGCCGTTCGGGTTGCCCGTCTTGATGAAGTTCGCCCAATACGAGTTCATCGCATTCGAAAGATCCAGGTCAACACCGGAATACGGCCTATACGAACGCAGCATGGTCTGGAAGACGTACATCTGCTCGGCGCTATGCCAGGCACCAGCGTTCGGCTCGCCCGGAGGGGTGGCGGCGAAGTGGTACATGAAAGCGTTGGACTCGCAGGCGTCCGCCATCTTCTCGCACAAGGCCAGCACGCCCGAATAGAATCCGTCGCGCATGCCGTGGACATCGGGGTTGTCGACGAACGACTGATCCTCGTTGGCGTTCGACCCGATCAGGACCGGCACGTCGGCAAACGCAGCCTTGCGCCAGGTTTCAACAAGGTCTTCAGGCAGAACGTCGTCACCATGAACCGGCTGCGTCGGCAAGGGAGCGGGCGGATTGGCCGCCAGATAGCTGCCCCACTTCGCCCAAAGCTCGTCGATATCCATTGCGCGCATGCCCTCGAGGTCTACGCCCAGCGAGCTTACGAACTCGTCGCAGTACTTAGTAGCGAAATCCTCCTGCGTCATGCAAGGAACCGGGCCGCCCGCCGAGTCCATGATGGCGCCGACGAATTTACCGCGGGCCAAAGGCGAGCACATCAGGTCGAACACGCTCATCGAGCCAGCCGACTGACCCATGATGGTTATATGGTCGGGGTCCCCGCCGAAGGCAGCGATGTTGTCATGCACCCAATCGAGGGCTGCCAACTGGTCTTTCAGCCCGTAATTGCCCGACTTGCCTGACGAAGCCTCTTCATCAAGGCCCTTGCAGGTAAGGAAGCCCAGCGGGCCGATGCGGTAATTGAACGAAACGAAGACGATGCCCTTCTTGGCAAACGCCAAGCCATCGGTTTCGAGCTTGTTGGCATAGCCGCCCACGAAGCTGCCGCCGTAGATCCATAGAACAACCGGCAGCTTTTCGTCGGGCGAATCAGCTGGGGTGATAACGTTCAGATAGAGGCAGTCCTCGCTCATCGGGTAATCGATGGGATAGAACTCCTTTTTATAGAACCCCTCCGACCTCATTTGCATAGGGATGGGGCCGTATTCGTATGCCAGCAGCTCCCCTTCCCAGCTCTCCGGCTTCTCGGGCGCGCGCCAACGCAGACTGCCCACTGGGGGCTTCGCATAGGGAATCCCCTTGAAGATCGTCGAAGCCTGGTATTCGCTTGGTTGCCCCACAACCACGCCAGATTCAGTAGTGGCTTTCAAAAGAGCCATGTTCACTCCTCTCCTCGATGGGAACGCAGGCTCTAGCCGCGTCCCTAGAAGGTGAGTCTACTGACGCAACGGCACTCCAGTCCAATACCATTTGCAACGATAGCCGATACCTGAAAAGTATCGTTTGGCTGTTTCAATCGATATCAGATCGATAAAACAGCCTGTTTACCACGCTGTTTTCCTGGGTTTAGCAGAAATATCGGAATAGGAATAACCGACTCCTAAGCCTACAGTTACGTTTTGGGTATCGTTTTTACCCTTTTTGGAATTGGACACCACCACCCTGGCGAATCGATAATCGCATCGAAGGCAAGTGCGTCCAAGTCTCCGTGAAGGCACTTGCCGAAGGGGCGCCGTGGGGACGGCGCAAAGGGAGTTCTAGAGAAAGGAGACGCTGTGGCTGCAGAAAAGCTAGAGGCGAAGGGGATCTCTTCCTACTTGCCTATCGTAATCGCTACGACAGTGTTCGCATTCGTACCCGTTGCCATGCAGGCATCTTGCATGGGCATCTTCTTCCCATCGATGGTCGAGGATTATGGAGTTCAAACCTCGAACATCACCATCTACATGACGTTCGGCGGCCTGATCCTGGCCGTGGGAATGCCGTTCTTGGGAAAGCTTCTGGCCAAGCATGACATCAGGCTCATCGTTTCGATCCAGATCAGCATCGTTGCCCTTTGCTTCCTGTCGTTGGCGTTCTCCGGCTCCATCTACCAGGTTGTAGCCTCTGGAGCCATCCTTATGGCGGCAAGCGTTTCCGTCCTTGGTCTTTCCAACCCGACGTTGATCAACCGCTGGTTCAAGGACCGCGCAGGCTTCGTCATCGGCCTTGTTGCCGCGTTCACCGGCATCGGCGGCGTTGTGTTCATCCAGGTAGGCAGGGCTATCATGGCCGCCACCGACTACCGAACCGCGTTCATCGCCTACGCAATCATCATCTTGGTGGTGTGCCTGCCGTTCTCACTGTTCGTCATCCGCAACAAACCTTCCGACAAGGGCATGCTGCCTTACGTGTCCAAGAAGGCAACCGCAAACGAAAGCGCAGCTCAGGCAGCTGTCGATAAGAACTGGTCCGTCGACGTGAAGGCCGCCGTGAAAAGCCCCGCCTTCTGGCTGGTTGGCATCTGCGGTGCCGTTGCCAACATGGTCGTCGTGATCGCCCAGTTCTTCCCGACCTACGTGAACAGCCTCGAGACCGCTGGCGTAGCGGTGATCATCTCGGGCGCAACGCTTGCCACCATCGTTTCTGCCGGCCAGGCAGTTTGCAAGCTGTTGGTAGGCGCAACGTCCGACCTCAATCCCACCGCCGTTATCCTGGGGTCCTGCGGCCTGGGCGTTGTAGGCATCCTGGCAATCGCTTACGGCCCCACCACGCTGCTTATGCCTTGCGGCGGCGCCGTGTTCGGCTTCTACTACGCATCCGTTGCGGTTATCATGCCCATCTTGGCAGGCGCCGTGTTCGGAACGGGCGAAAACTACTCCATCGTCTACGGCCGTTGCAACACCATCATCAATCTCTGCGCTGTTCCCGCAGGCTTCATGTGGCCCATCATCGCCGAGACCTTCGGTGGCTATGTGGCAGCCTTCTGGGTGGCAATCGCGATGATCATCGCCTTCGGCATCATGGCATTCCTCGCCATCAAGCTGGGCAAGTCCATCCCCCGCGCGGTCGACACTTCTTCGGCCGTTGCACAACAGGCTCAAGCTGAAGCTTAATACCGCAAGCTCATCTTGATATCCTAGGCACCACAGGCGCACCCTACTCGCCCGTGGTGCCTAGCTTGTTTTTCAGAGGAGGGGGAAATGGAACTTTACCAGCTGAAATATCTGCAGGAAATCGCCCGCACGGGAAGCCTGCGTGAAGCCGCAAAGCGCCTTCACATCACACAGCCGCCCCTATCGCGCTGCGTCAAAGCGCTTGAAGAGGAGCTGGGGGAGCCCCTCTTCGACCACGTGGGACGCAACATCGTGCTAAACGATGTGGGTAAGGTCGTGCTGCTTGGCGCGAACGCCACCTTGAAATCGGCCGAGGCCATCAAGCAGTCCGTGGACGAGTACATCCGCAGCCGCGAGCAAACCATCAACCTTTATGCGCCTGTTCCGCTGGGCAACGACATGCGCGTGCTCTACGAGTTCAAGCAGCAGCACCCGAATATCCGGCTAAGGGTAGGCGTTGCCCCGGCGGACACGCTGAAATACGAGATCCCCGACCTGGTGTTCTTCGCAAGCCCGCTTGACCACAAGGAAAAACCCAACTACCTCTACCTGGGCGACGAGGACATCGTCCTAGCGGTATCGCCGAACTCGCCCTATGCGAGCTGCGAGTCCATCGCACTTGGCGAGCTTGCCGGGGAAGACTTCATCGCCAACGTGCCCAACGCGTACACCACCATGGTGTCCAGCATGTTCTCCGAGGTTGGGTTCGATCCCCATATCGTGATGGAAAACCAGTCGTACCAGCAGATCATGGATGCCGTCGACCTGGGCTTCGGCATTGCGCTCGTACCCGAGATAACGTGGCTTACCGAACGCAGCAACGCCGTCCTTGTCCCGTTTTCTGACGTGCACCGCTCCCGGCACCTCTATCTGAAATGGCCCGAAGGATCGGTGCTCTCGGGGGCAGTCGAGCTCATGCGCGACTATCTTGTGGAACATTTTCGCAAGGTGGCCAAGCAGCCCGATTCCGAGGAAGAATCGCCCACTGAAGGCTGATGCGCAATAATGATGGCCGGCGCCGATTCGGTGCCGGCTGTTTTTCTTTCCGATTGGAGTGCCATGCCCGTCGAACTGGTCGATTGCCATACCCATACCGTCTTCAGCGACGGGAAAAGCACGTTTCACGAGAACCTTCGCGCCGCCGCAGAGCACGGCATAACCACCATCGCCTGCACCGACCATTGGGGGCGCCCTAGCTTCGTGGACTGCTCCATCGAGGAAGCCCGCCTAGGCGAATACGCCCAGGCCATCGCCGAGGTTCGCGAAGAGTTCCCGCAGATCGAGGTGATCCATGGGCTGGAGGCCGATTGGTACACCGGCTGCGCCGCCGACCTGGCACAGACCCGCGGCAACGCCACCTTCCTGCTGGGATCCATCCACTACCTGCAGGAAAAAGCACTGGACTGGGAAGAGGACATGCGCATCTGGCGGGAGCTGGGCGCCGACGAGCTGTGGAAGCTGTACGCCAGCGAGTGGTGCAGGGCGGCTACCAGCGGCTTGTTCGACTCCATGGCCCACCCCGATTTGCCGCGCCTGTTCTGGCTCTCCGGCTACGCGCCCACCATCAGTATAGAGCCCTTGTTCGACGCCATGGCCGAAGCCGCCCACGAAGGTGGCGTCCACGTGGAAATCAATACCGCGGGCCTTGCGAAGGATTTCGCCGATTTCTACCCGCAAGAAGCACTGCTGGCGCGCTTCCATGCTGCCGGCGTGCCGCTTACCGTGGGCTCCGATGCCCACCACTGCAGCCGCATCGGCGAAAACATCCTTGAGGCATACCGCTACGCCCTGCGCATCGGCTACACCAGCATCGACTGCCCCACCGCAGAGGGCGGCTGGCGCACCATCGACATATCGCAGGCATAACCGCCGGTCTGCCAACAGAACCCCCCGCTTGCTTCCGCCGCGCGAAAGAGCCGCGCAGGAGCTAGACCCATGAGGGGCAATACCCAGGACGCCACGATCCCTTTGCCCGCTCTACCGCCCCAATGCGCCGAGCCCAGCGCTGAACCGGGCCGCAACCCCTTAAGCGCGCAGGTCTTCGACTTCCGCCAGGTTGCCGAAGGCGCGGATGTAGATGCGCAGCGCGCGCTTCAGCTCCTCTTCGGCAATGCCCTCGTTGGCAGCGTGCATGCCGCCCACCCATTCCGGCACGGGGAATACCCCCTCTTCCGCCGGGCCGAAGCTCACCGCATTGGGGAACTCGCGCGCATAGGTACCGCCGCCCATGGTGAACGGACGCACCTGCTTGCCGGTGGTCTCGCAATACGCATCCATCAGCGCGCGAACCGGCTTGGTGTCGGGATCGACCACGAAAGGCGGCTTGTTCGAGGTGATCTGGACCGTTGCCCCTTGCCCTGCCGTCAAGTCGGCGAAGATGCGCTCCAGCTCTTCGCCGGTGATGGCAGCGGGGAAGCGGATATCCTCCGTCATCACGTAACGGCCATCGACCTTGTTCATCATGCCGATGACGCTGGTAAGGCCTTGGAAGTCGTCGTCGCGGCAGGCCGCGCCGAACGCAGACCCGTCCGTGCACTCCGCCATCATCGCAACGAATTCGAGCCACGACGCTTCCGCGGGCTGGCAAGCGCCCGTTGAAAGCAAATAACGGCACAGCACGCCGATGGCGTTCACCGTTCCCTCGGGCAGCGAAGCATGCCCGGCGATGCCCGTTGCCGTAACCAAAGTGCCCTCGCCGCACGGCTCCAGCGCGATGCGTTCGGCCGCAGGAAGGCTATCCACGGGCACCGCAACCACCGCTCGCGCAACGCCGGGCACCGCATTGGGGGCCGTGCCCGCCTCGAAGGAAACGATGGCGCCATCTATGGCAGGTGAGGTTATCCTGACTCCGAACTGGCCTTTCTCGCCATAGCACAACGGGAAATCGGCGTCGGGCGTGAACAGGAAGTCGGGGGCGGGCTGCTTCGACAGGTAGTAGGGCACATCGCCCATACCCGTTTCCTCGTTGCACCCGAAGATGAAGCGAACGCTATGGCGCAGACTGGCGCCACGGTCCATCCAGAACTTCAAGCCGTACAGGGCCGTGAGCAGCGGCGCTTTGTCATCGGAAGTGCCGCGCCCCAGAAGAACGCCGTCCTTGCGCGTAAGGGCGAAGGGTTCGAAGTCCCAGCCCTCGCCCGCCGGCACCACGTCCACATGACCGATAACCCCCAGTTGCTGGCCGCCCTGCCCCGGCAGGTCGGCGAAACCGGCATACCCGTCGCAGTCGCCCGGCTGCAAGCCCATGCGCTGGGCGATGGCAAGCGCCGCATCCAGCGCCGCGCGCGGGCCGGGGCCGAACGGGGCTCCTGGCGCGGCATGGCCTTTGTCCTCGGAACTGTCGATCCTTATCAGGGCATCGGCATCGGCCAAGAACGCATCCCAATTCGCCTCGATGAACGCTTCGATTTCCTCGCTTGCAGCCTGCATAGATGCCGCCTTCCCGTGGTTCTGCGGCCACGCAGGCCGCGCTTCGTTTCGCAAGGAAGCGTACCACGCCCCGCCAACCGCTCGGCATTCGTTTACGCGCACGACACGCAAAGCAAAAGGGAGCGGCGGCGCAGGGACCCCCGCGAAAGTAAGGCCGCAGCTCATAGGCGCCGGGCGCCTGCGGCCGGCGAAGATGGCCAACCTGCAGCACCCGAACGATTAGAACCGGAAGTCGTTGCCCGTACCCGCCAGAATCTCCTGCACATGGGCGCTGGCCACCTGGCGCGTATGCTCGTTCGGGATCTTCAGCAGCTCGCGCTGCACCATGGCCAGGCCCTTTTCCCTGGTGGCGGGCGTGGCGTAGTCGGCCAGGTACTCCGTCAGGGTCATCAGCGCATTCGGGTGGCAGTAGTTCAAGATCTGCCCGCTCTTGCAGAACTCCATGAACCTGTCGCCCGTGCGGCCGGCGCGATAGCACGCCGTGCAGAAGCTGGGAATATGGTCGTTGTCCATCAGCCAGCCGATCACCTCGTCGAGCGTGCGCTGGTCGGACACGTTGAACTGCTCGGTATCATGCGGACGCAGCTCTTCCGCATAGCCGCCCACCGAAGTGCGCGACCCGCCCGATATCTGGCTCACGCCGTACTGCAGCGCACGGGCACGCACCTCTTCCCCCTCACGCGTGGAGATGATCATCCCGGTATAGGGAACGGCGATGCGGATAAGCGCGATTATCTTCTCGAACACCTCGTCGGGGATGCCGTTGTCGAACACGTCGGGGTCGATGTCCACCGCGGGCTTCACGCGCGGGACGCTGATGGTGTGCGGCCCCACGCCATGCACCGCCTCCAAATGCTCGGCATGCATGATAAGCCCCGCGAACTCGTAGCGGTATCCCTGCAGGCCGAAGAGCACGCCCAGACCCACGTCGTCGATGCCGCCTTCCATGGCACGGTCCATGGCCTCGGTGTGCCAGTTGTAGTCGCGCTTGGGGCCGGTGGGGTGAAGCTCCTGGTAGCCCTTCTTGTTGTACGTTTCCTGGAACAGGATATAGGTACCGATCTCGGCCTGCTTCAGCATGCGGTACTCGTCTACCGTGGTGGCCGCGATGTTCACGTTCACGCGGCGGATGGCCCCGTTCTTGTGCTTGATGGAGTAGATGGTTTCCATGCTCTCCAGGATGTACTCGATGGGATTGCGCTTGGGGTCTTCGCCCGCCTCGATGGCAAGGCGCTTGTGCCCCATGTCCTGCAGGGCTATCACCTCTGCACGGATTTCCTCCTGCGAAAGCTTCTTGCGCGGGATGGTGCGGTTCTTCGCGTGGTATGGGCAGTACAAGCAGCCGTTCACGCAATAGTTCGAAAGGTACAAGGGTGCGAACAACACGATGCGGTTGCCGTAATAGGCCAGCTTGATCTGGCGCGCCAGCTCGCGAATCTCCCGGTTGATCTGCGCGTCTTCGCACGCCAGAAGCACCGAGGCCTCGCGATGCGTGATAACCGCGCAATGATCCCGGGAAGGGTGCAGGTTGGTGCGTGCCTTCTGCAGGATGGCCCGGCAAAGCTCCAGGTCGTCTTTGTGGGCATCGGCATAGGCCAGGGTCTCGAGTATCTCGGCGTCGTTGATGAACTCGTCGGCGCAAAGTGATTTCGGGTCGTATCGATAATCCGTCATGGGCTCTTCTTCCAAAAATGTCCTTCCTGAAGAAGGTACCGCTAAACGCGCCCGCCGTGCCGGAACAATCCCTCCCCGCCCGCAAACGGCAGCAAGCCCTTCGGCAAACCGAAACAATACAATGGGATCATCGGAAGAGAAGCGAAGCGCCAAGTTTCAACGAATCGCAGCCAACGCGAACCACAAGGAGGGCACATGAGCCCCACGAGCCACACCAACGGCATCGCGGAAAACGCCGTTGCCGAACCGAACCGCGCACAAGCCGCCAGCCTGCAGGAAAGCGGCCCGGCGCTTATGCGCACCCCAAAGGGAATGCGCATGGGAATAGGCCTGTTCGGCAAGCGCAACGTGGGAAAGTCCAGCGTGCTGAACGCCCTTACCAACCAGCAGGTGAGCATCGTGTCCAACGTGGCCGGTACCACCACCGATCCGGTGGACAAGCCCATGGAACTGCTGCCGCTCGGCCCCATCCTGCTCATAGACACCGCCGGCATCGACGACGACCAGGCCGTGGTGGGTCAGCTGCGCTCCCAGCGCACCACGAAGGTGTTCGACCGCTGCGACTTGGGCGTAGTGGTAACTCAGGCCGGCGCCTGGGGCGAATACGAAGACGGCATCGTGGCCCAGCTGCAGGCCCGCAGCATCCCCTTCATCATCGTGTTCAACAAGACCGACCTGCTCAAGCGCCCTGCGAACAGCGCAGAACAGGTCAACGACCTGGGAATATGCCGTCAGGCCATCCCCGAGGCGCTGCGCAGCGTCCCCGCCGTGTGCATGCAGGCCATCGAGCGCAAGGGCGTGCTCGACCTTCGCCAGGCGCTGCTCGAAAACGCGCCTGCGGAATTCATCGATGACCCGAAGATACTGGGCGACCTTGTACCAGCCGGATCGGTGGTGGTGCTGGTGATCCCCATCGACAAGGAGGCACCGAAAGGCCGAATCATCCTTCCCCAGGTGCAGGCAATCCGCGACCTGCTGGATTCCCGTTGCATGGCGCTGTGCGTCACCGACCAGGAGCTGCCGCAGGCCCTTGCTGCCCTGAAGGAGCCACCAGCGCTGGTGGTAACCGATTCGCAGGCATTCGGCGAGGTATCGAACATGGTGCCGGAAAACGTGCCCCTTACCGGCTTCTCCGTCGCCTTCGCGCGCCTGAAAGGCGACCTTCCCACCCAGGCGCTGGGCACCTTGGCCATCGACCGCCTTACCGAAAGCTCGCGCGTGCTCATTGCCGAGGCGTGCACGCATCACCCCATCGAAGAGGACATCGGCACGGTGAAGATCCCCCGCCTGCTGCGCAAGCGCGTAGGGGAAGGCCTGCACATAGACAACGTGCGCGGGGTGGATTTCCCTGAGGATCTTTCCAGCTACGACCTGGTTATCCACTGCGGCGGATGTACCTTCAACCGCCGCGCCGTGCTGAGCCGCATCCAGGCCTGCGTGCATGCCGGCGTCCCCGTTTCCAACTACGGCCTTGCCCTGGCGTACCTGAACGGCGTGTTCGAGCGCTCCATCAAGGCATTCCCGGGCATGGAGGGCTTTCTTGAAGAGCATCGCCGCTGATCGGGTTTAGGGAGCCGTTCAACCCGCCCGTTGATATACTGGTATGCATATGCGCACGGACGAAGCATCCGGCCAAACGGCACGCATCAGGCAACCCCGAAAGGGAACGCGGCAAGAGCCCAGCCGCAGCCCACGTTGCAGCCGTTTCGGCAACAGTGCGCTCAGAAGAGGAAGGATCCGCGCATGGTAACCCTTAGCATCGACGGCAAGACCGTTTCCGTCCCCGAGCACACCAGCATCCTCAACGCTGTCTACATGGCCGGCTCGAAGGTTCCCACGCTGTGCTACCTGAAAGACCTCAACGAGATAGGCTCGTGCCGCATCTGCGTGGTAGAGGTAGAAGGGGTGGATAAGCTGGTTGCCTCCTGCAACAACGAGGTTGCCGAGGGCATGGTGGTTACCACCAACAGCCCGCGCGTCATCGCCTCGCGCCGGGAAGCCATGGCGCTCATCCTGTCGCACCATCGCACGCGCTGCACTTCCTGCGTGCGCAACGGCAACTGCCTTCTGCAGAACAATGCCATGGCGCTGAACATGACCGACAGCCCCTACCCTCTTGAATACGACCACACCGAAAGCCCCGCCGATTTCCCCTTGGTGCGCGATGCCAGCAAGTGCATCAACTGCATGCGCTGCGTAAGCGTGTGCTCCAAGGTGCAGAACCTCAACGTATGGGAGGCCACCCGCACCGGCGCCAAGGTCCATGTTGGGGCCGCCGGCTGCAAGGACGTTTCCGAGGCCGCCTGCGCCCTGTGCGGCCAATGCGTCACGCACTGCCCCTGCGGTGCGCTTTCCGCCCGCGACGACACGCGCACGGTTTCCCGCCTCATCGCCGACCCCGAGCGCATCGTCATCGCCCAGATCGCGCCCTCCATCCGCACCGCCTGGGCTGAATCGCTGGGCCTTTCCCACGAAGAGGCAACGGTGGGCCGCATGGTTGCCGCCGTGCGTTCGCTGGGATTCGACTACGTCTTCGACACCGACTTCGCGGCCGACATGACCATCATGGAAGAAGGCACCGAGCTGCTGCACCACCTGAAGGAGCACCCCGGCCAGCCCATGTTCACCTCGTGCTGCCCGGGGTGGGTACGCTTCCTTAAGGCCCGCCACCCGAAGCTGGTGGGTAACCTTTCCACCACGAAATCGCCCCAGCAGATCTTCGGCGCTATCGCCAAGAACTACTGGGCCGAACTGCTAAAGGTCGACCCGAGCAAGATCGCCGTGGTTTCCATCATGCCCTGCGTGGCCAAGAAGGCGGAATGCGCCTACGACGACATGGACACCACCGGCACCGGCCCCGATGTGGACGTGGTGCTCACCACGCGCGAGCTTGGCCGCATGCTGGCCGCCAGCATGGTGAACGTGAAGGGCCTGGCCGAAGAGGAATTCGACATGCCCTTGGGCGACGCCACGGGCGCCGGGCACATCTTCGGTGCCACCGGCGGCGTTATGGAAGCCGCGCTGCGCAGCGCCTACTTCCTGGTAACCGGCAAGAATCCCGACCCCGACGCCTTCAGCGCCGTACGCGGCCGCGAAGGCTGGCGCGAAGTGTCGTTCGACCTTGCCGGCAGCGAGCTGCATATCGGCATCGCCAGCGGCCTGGAAAACGCCCATCAGCTGTGCCAGGCCATCGAAGAAGGCCGCGTTCAGTACGATTTCGTTGAGGTTATGGCCTGCCCCGGCGGTTGCGTAGGCGGCGGCGGGCAGCCCATCCACGAAGGCAGCGAATGCGCTTACGAGCGCGAACTGGTGCTGCGCGACATCGACACCAACTCGAAGCTGCGCTTCAGCCACGAGAACCCCTCGGTGGCGGAATGCTACGAGAAGTTCCTGGGTGCCCCCAACAGCGAGAAGGCTGAGCAGCTGCTGCACTCCGACCACTTCGCCTGGGGCATGCCGCCTGCGCGCTAAGCGCCCCGAACAACAATAAATCTGCATGCGAGCGGGCCCTGCCGGATGAAGGCAGGGCCCGCTTGCTGTTGGGACGGTTTACCCTCGCCCTGCCCGCCAGGGGCTACGGCAGCTCACTCCACCCCTGCCATGACGCCCGCCCAGTTCCTGCCTGCCCGCAGATATCCCGCGAAAGCGGCCATTCCCCAACCGGCTGTCAGGCGCCTTGCCGTACAATGGCACCGTCCATCCGCCGCGCCGCTCATCTTCGGCACAAGCAAGAAAGGCCCACCGTGCTCGATCAGTTCTCCCGTACCCGCCTGGTATTCGGCAACGAAGGCGTTGAGGCGCTCGCAAACGCACGCGTTATCGTGTTCGGCTGCGGCGGCGTGGGAGGATTCGTGTGCGAGTCGCTGGTGCGCAGCGGTCTGGGCGCCATCGACATCGTCGACGATGACAAGGTGTGCCTCACGAACATCAACCGCCAGGTCATAGCCACCTGGAAAACCATCGGCATGGACAAGGTCGATGCCATGGAGCAGCGCCTGCTGGACATCAACCCCGACTGCAAGATCGTCAAGCACAAATGCTTCTACCTGCCCGACAGCGCAGACCAGTTCGACTTCGCGCAGTACGACTATGTGGTGGACTGCGTGGACACGGTTACCGCCAAGCTCAATCTGGTAACCCAGGCAAAGGCAGCGGGCACCCCCATCATCAGCGCCATGGGCGCCGGCAACAAGCTCGACCCAACCGCCATCCGCATCGCCGACATCTCGGAAACCTCCATCTGCCGCTTGGCGCGCATCATCCGCAAGGAGCTGCGCAAGCGCGGCATCAAGGGGTTGAAGGTGGCCTATTCGCCCGAACCCACCGTGAAGCTTGCAGAAGACGGCAAGGCAGGTTGTGCCGCAGGATGCGTGTGCCCTCCCGGCAGCGAACGGACCTGCCTGCAGCGCCGCAGCGTTCCCGGCAGCAACGCCTTCGTGCCCGCAGCGATGGGGCTGGCCATAGGCTCTGCCGTCGCACGCGACCTGATGGGATCCTAGCTGTCCATTCCACTGCCCACCTGGCCGTCCCCGGCCGCGTAGTATGCGAACCATCAGTTGACCAACAACAAGGAGGTTCGCCATGTACACGCCAAGCCGTCACGTTGCCACGTTCTTCATCGCAGGGTTCCAGCACCACGATGGGGCGCTGGTGCTTGAAGAGCTGAAGGCAGGCACCCAGCTCGCCCTGGTTCCCGAGCGCGACAACCCTTACGACCCCGAAGCCGTAGCCGTCTACTTCAAGGACGTCATGATCGGCTACATCCCCCGCACCGACAACCAGCTTCTTTCCCTGCTGCCCTTCTTCGGGCACTCCGACGTCTTCGAATGCCGCGTCCTTCAGGTGAACAAGGAAGCAGAACCCTGGAGACAGGTGCGCATCGGCATCTACATCGCCGACAAGCGCGACTACTAAGAACGCAGCCACCAAACGCCACAGCAATCCAAGGAGGTTCGCCATGGGAATCGTCGATCCGGTTGAATACGAAGAGAAGATGAAAGGGAAAGACTTCGACGTGCTTATCAGCGCAAAGGACTTCCTCTTCGACGACCTGCATTTCCTGGAATGGGATATCCGGGAACAGGAAAAGAACGGCAGCGAAGTGGAGGGCATCTCGGGCATCGAGTACGCCAACAAGCTGGCCTGCCTTTCCAAGCTCGCCGCCCTCATGTCCGAGCGCGTGGAAGAATTCGTTCGCGAGTGCGGGAAGGAGGCTGCCTGATGAACGCCGCCGTTAAAGCCTATTGCTCCCCGTACGACTCCGTGATCCGCTGGAGGTACGTCAAATACGACTTCCGCAACGATGCGGGCTGTTCGATTATCACGCTCGAGCCCAATGTGGTAAGCCAGCCGAAGAACGTCGGCGAGGCCATCACCGTAGCGCGCACGCGCACCTCGTCGTCGCTGTAGGGAGCCATGTCGACGTTCTTGCCAAACCGGTCGATGATGGGGTTGATGGAGCTCTTCCCTACCCGCAAGGTGGCCTTCACCTCTTCCCCGCGGTACATGTCGAACGAGCTTTGCAGGTACTCGCCCACATCGAATCCGGCTATCACCTCGTTCTTGGCAATAGGCAGGTCGGAAACCTCGATGTTCACCATGCGGTCCAACCTGAAGTTCGCCAGCCCTTGGTGCTTGTCGCTCCAGGCAACCAGGTAATAGCTGTCGTCCAGGTAGATAAGCTGCACCGGCGTGCGCGTGTACAGCTTTCCCTCGCGGCGCAATATGCGCTCTTTGTTCTCGTCGTAGGAAAGGTAGCGGAACTGCACCTGCCGCTTCTCGGTGAAGGCCCGCTGAATGGCATCGACGTTGTAGTACACCGATTCGTTGGCCGACTTGATGCGCCCCTCTACATGCAGGTGCTTCTTCAGGTTCGCTGCCATGTACTTGCTGCCCAGCTTGGAAATGGCCTTCACCAGGGAAGAGGACTTGCGCTCGGTAAGGAACCGGGAGCTCTGCACGGCGTCGGCCAGAAGCAGCAGCTCCCCTTCCTGGAATTCGCGCGAGGCCAAGCCGTACTCATCGGGAGCTCGGTGGTACTTCTGCACGTCGTAGCCGAACAGGCGCAGACATTCCAGGTCGTTGTACAACGTTTTGCGCTCAACGCGCACCCCGCGCTCCGCCAGGCGCTCTATGAGTTGGGGGCACGTAAGGCCATGCTCGTCGTCCGTTTCCGTTTCCAGGATCCGGGCCAAGTACAAAAGCTTGAGCTTCTGGGTTTCCGCAGACATGGCAACTCCTTAACTGGGAGGTTCTTTGGACACCATGATACGCCACGGGCCGTCATGACGGCCGCCAAAACAGCCAAGGGCGCAGCGGCGCGCTGGCCGAAGGACGGCAGCCAAACCCCAATGCCTGCCGTCCTCGCCTTTGGCAGCGCAGCCAAAGGCCACGCTAACCGCCACCGGCCGCCCTTACTGCTTGACAGGGAACCTTTTCAGCCAGCGCACCGCTACAAGCAGACAGAACACGATGGAGACCACGCCAAGGACACCGCCGGCGTAGAACACGTTGGCGATGCCGGCGGTATTCACCACCTGGCCGCCCAAGAACGCGCCGAAGCCTATGCCGAAGTTGAAGATGCCCGAGAAGAAGGCCATGGCCACCGTTTCCTCTTCATCGCTGGAAACATTGATGATCTCGGCCTGGTACACCACGCTCACGGCAGCCGCGCAGATGCCCCACAGCACCACATCGGCAAACACCGCCCCAACACCCAGGCCAACTGCGGTATGCATGAACAGCAGCGCCACGGGAACGCCGATGGTGATAATGCGGAAGAACGGGAAGCGGAAGCGCGGATACAGCTTGGAGCACGCCAGGCTGCCCACGATGCTGGCAACGCCGAACACGGAAAGAACAATGGTGACCATGCCGCTTTCTATGCCGCCCACTTGCAACAGGAACGGCTCGATGTAGCTGTAGCCCGTGTAGTAGCCCCAAGCATAAAGCGCGGTAAGGACGAACAGGGCGACCAAGCCCTTGTTCTGGAACAGGCCGGGAAGCTGCGCCACGTTGAACGGCTCGGCGCCAGGAACCCACGGCATGGTTATGAGCAAGTACACCAGAAGCAGCGCGCTCAGCACGGCAACGATGGCGAAGGTCATGCGCCAGCCAACGACCAAGCCAATGGCGCGCCCCAAAGGCAAGCCGATGATGCCGGCGATGGCCGTGCCCGTTTCCACCAAGCTTAGCGCCAACGAGCGCTTTTCCGAGGTTACCAGGCGCACGGCGATGGAAGCCGCAATGGCCCAGAACACCGAATGGGCGCAGGCGACCACCAAACGCGACGCCATGAGCATCCAATAGCTGTTGGAAAGCGCGGTGAGCACCTGCCCCAACAGGAACACCGCCAAAACCACGATGAGCAACCGGCGGAAATCAAGGCGGGTGGCCACGATCATCAACGGTACCGAAAGGATCATCACCGCCCAGGCGTACACCGAAACGAGCATGCCCGTGGTGGCCTCGTCGGTTCCGAAGGAAGCCCCGATGTCGGTGAGCAAGCCGACGGGCATGAACTCAGATGAGTTGAACACGAACGCGGCAATGGCCACACCGGCCAAAGCCAACCACTGCCGTTTCCCCATCTGCTCACCCATTGCGCGCCTCCTCCGAGCCTTGTCAATCACAAAACGTGGCTATCCTAGCGCACACGATGAAGCAAAGCACCAAGGCACAACCCGTTAGGGCAGCAGATCCATAACTCCCCAGCTGTAGAGGAATTTGCGCCCGTCCGGCAAGCGGGAAAGCATTGCCTTCCGCCGAATCGGATGCATCAGGGGCTGGGAGCATCAAGAAAAGTCGGGGGTCGCTCAAGCCCATCCCCTCTTTCGAAGTACGCAGCCCCGAACCGCTCAAACGCCTTCGCCTTCTTTCAGCGCGGCGAAACGAGCCTTCATAGTGGGGTTCTTGCGCGTGAGCTTCTTGATGGAAAGGTCTTGCGCCTTGTCGTTTGCCAAACGCAGCTGATTCTCGCTTCCGAGCAGGGCCTTCTTGGTTTTCTCCAGATGGTCGATGGTCTTGTCTATCTCGGCGATGGCGGTTTGGAACTTCTCGCTGGCAATACGGTAGTTGCGGCCGAACTTGTCCTTGAAGTCTTCCATCGAAGCCTCGAAATTGGTGATGTCTATGTTCTGGTTGCGCACCTCGGCAAGCTCGGTCTTGTACTTCAGGGCGCCTAGCGCGGCGTTCCTCAGGATGGAGATGATGGGGATGAAGAACTGCGGGCGGATAACGTACATCTTCTCGAAGCGGTAGCCCACATCCACTATGCCCTCGTTGTACAGCTCGCTGTCGGGTTCCAGCATGGTGCACAGTACCGCGTACTCGCACTTCTTCTTCGTTCGGTCGGAATCGAGCTTGGCGAAGAAATCCTCGTTCTTGTGCTTGGTGCGCGTCTCGTCGTTCTCGTTCTTCATCTCGAACATGATGGAGACGATCTCCTCACCCGTTTCGGGGTCGCACTCGCGGAAGACGAAATCGCCCTTGGTGCCGTCGGCAACGTCGTTGTCTTTCTCGAAGTACGCATTCGGGAATGCCGTGGCGCGGATCTTGTTGAACTCCGTTTCGCAATGCCGCTCGAGCGATTCGCCCACCATCTTCGTGGAAAGGCGGGCCTTCATGTCCTTCACCCGGGCGATTTCCTCGTCCTTGTACTTGATGAGCTCGTCTTTCGCAGCGAGCTCGTTCACCATCTTCTCGCGCAGGGCGGCCTGGGCCTGTGCGGCCTGGGCTTCCTGCAGCTTCACCTGAGCGGCAAGCTCGTCGCGCTGGCGCTCCGCTTCTGCGCGCGCCTGCGACACCGCCAGCTGCTTCTGGGCCGCGAACTGGGCAACCTGCGATTCCAGCTGTTGCTTCTGCGAAGCAATGGTCTGCTGAAGCTGGGCCGATTCCTCGGCCGCCTTGCGGGCAGCATCCGCCCGTTCAACGGAAAGCTTCTGGGAATACTCCTGGGCCTGCGATTCGATCTGCTGCTTGAACGCGCTTTCCTGAGAGGCCACCTGCTGCTGCAATGCGGCGATCTTGGCATCGCGCTGGGCAGTGGCATCGGCAAGCTCCCTCTGATGCTGGGCAGCGGAAACGCGACTGTCCGATTCGCGCTCGGCCATAAGCTGCTCGACCTGGTGCTGAAGCTGGGCGATCTTCGCATCGCGCTGGGACGTTTCGCCCTTTGCTGCCTGCTGGGCTTTGCTTACCGCAAGCTCGATAGCGGTTTTGGCCTGGTTTTTAAGGAGCTCTTCGCGCTCGGCAAGCTCTTTGTTGAACTCCGCCGTGCGAACCTGCCGCAAGATATCGGCGAAGCCACGTTCGTCTACCTGGAAAACCTCACCGCAATGAGGGCATTTGATCTCGTTCATACCTGGCTCCTCCAGCTCCTTACACGCATGTTCCCCTGATTCTACCAAGCCAACGCCCCGCAACAGTACAGCGCAATGGACAGCAAGGCAGCATTTCTCCGCAAGGGCACAGCCGTCCAACGAAAGAAACGCTACGCTCCCCCAAGAAATGGAAACGAACAGCCCGAACCGTCATACTTAAGTGGTTGAGCGCCCGCCCAAACGTTCGCATCTGAACGCCGCAACGGGCGCCTTCCCACGAACAAACCGAGCAGAAAGCGAAAGCACCATGAGCGACACCATGCAGCTCGTTCTCGTTCGCCACGGCGAGAGCGAATGGAACAAGTTGAACCTCTTCACCGGTTGGATGGACGTTGACCTTTCCGACACCGGCCGCAAGGAGGCCACCGACGGCGGCCGTGCCCTGGCCGAAGCAGGCTTCGACTTCGACGTGTGCTACACCTCGTACCTGAAGCGCGCCATCCACACCCTGAACCACATCTTGGCCGCGATGGACCGCGAATGGCTGCCCGTGAACAAGACCTGGCGCCTGAACGAGCGCCACTACGGCGCCCTTCAGGGCCTGAACAAGGCGGAAACCGCCGCCAAGTACGGCGAGGACCAGGTGAAGATCTGGCGCCGCAGCTTCGATGTGCGTCCGCCCGCACTGGAGGAAGACGACGAGCGCAACCCGCGCCTTTTGGCCCCCTACCGCAACGCCCCTGCCGACGAGATGCCCTTGGCCGAATGCCTGAAGGACACCATCGCCCGCGCATGGCCCTACTTCACCGAGGAAATCGAGCCTCAGATGCGCGCCGGCAAGCGCGTGCTCATCGTTGCTCATGGCAATTCCCTACGTGCGCTGGTGAAGCAGTTCGACAAGCTTTCCGACGACGAGATCGTGGGCGTGAACATCCCCACGGGCGTGCCGCTGGTGTACACCTTCGACAAGGACTTCAACGTGCTGGACAAGAAGTACGTCGGCGACGAGGCAACCATCAACGCCAAGATCAACGCCGTTGCCAACCAGGGCAAGGCAAAATAAGCAGGAGGAGCCGCCACGATGAGAACAGCCGCCAATGTTCTTTGGGTAATTCAGGCCCTTGCCATCATCGGATGCATCATTACCGGGAAGGAGTTCATCGACTTCAGCAGTGGCCCTGCGCTGTTCAAGACCATTGGTTTCTTCCTCCCCGCCATCCTTGCCGCGATCTTCGAGTGCATCGTAGACAATAAAAGCAAGAAAAATGGCGAAAATAAAACTCGCGAAACCGCTTCGAAGCCGCCCGAGCATGCAGATCAACCGGCGCCAGAGAAGCAGTTCGCTGAAACGATGGCGGCAATCGCGAATGATGCTGCCGCCCAACCCACCATTCACCCAAGCATCCAGTACTGCCCCAAGTGCGGCACGAAGCAGTCCTCCGAGAACGGCTTCTGCGTTTCTTGCGGCAACAAGCTTGGTTAGATATACGAAGCACAATCCCTAGCACGAACACCGCAGCAGGATCCAATCCCGCTGCGGTGCTTTTTTATCCTTCGAACTGGGAGTTGTAGAGGTCGGCGTAGGCGCCGCCACGTTCCAGCAGCTCGGCGTGCGTTCCCTGCTCCACGATGTTGCCGTGCTGCACCACCAGGATCAGATCGGCGTTGCGGATGGTGGAGAGCCTGTGGGCGATGACGAACGAGGTGCGCCCTTCCATCAGGCGGTCCATAGCGCGCTGGATAAGCTCTTCGGTGCGCGTGTCCACCGAGCTGGTTGCCTCGTCGAGCACCAGCATCCGCCGGTCGGCCAAGATGGCTCGGGCAATGGTAAGAAGCTGGCGTTGGCCTTGGCTTATGTTGCTGGCATCCTCGTTGATCTCCATGTCGTAGCCGCCGGGCAGCGTGCGGATGAAGTGGTCGGCGAAGGCAGCCTTGGCCGCCGCCTCGACCTCTTCATCGGTGGCATCGAGCTTGCCGTAGCGGATGTTCTCGCGAATGGTTCCCTTGAACAACCAGGTATCCTGCAGCACCATGCCCACCATGGAGCGAAGGTCGTCGCGATCGAACTCGCGCACATCGTGCCCACCGATGCGGATAGCTCCGGAATCGACGTCGTAGAAGCGCATAAGCAGCTTCACCATGGTGGTCTTGCCGGCGCCGGTAGGGCCCACGATGGCCACGGTCTGCCCCGGGCTTACCGTTGCAGAGAAATCGGTGATCACCGGCTTGCCCGCCTCGTAGCTGAAGCACACCCGGTCGAACTCGACGCTGCCGTCCACCTCGCCCGAGGTGATGCGCGTCGGCTCGTCTTCTTCCTCAGGGGCGTCCAAGAACTCGAATACGCGCTCGGCGGCTGCCGCCATCTGCTGTAGCACGTTCGAGATCTGGGCAAGCTGCGTTAAGGGCTGGGTGAAGTTCTTCATGTACTGGATGAAGGCCTGGATATCGCCCACGGTGATGCGCCCCTGGATGGCGAACAGCGCACCGAGCACGCCCACAACCACATACCCCAGATTGCTCACGAACGTCATGATGGGCATGAGCAGGCCGGAAAGGAACTGCGACTTCCATGCCGACTCGCGCAGCTCTTCGTTGGTGCGGCGGAACCTTTCCACCACTTCGTCTTCCTTGCCGAAGGCGCGCACCACCGCATGCCCCGAGAAGGTTTCCTCTACCTGGCCGTTTATCACACCCAGTCGGTTCTGCTGCATGCGGAAGTACTTCTGGCTGCGCTTCACCACCACCGACACCACCAGCAGCGAAAGCGGGATGACCACCAGCGCCACCAGCGTCATGAGCGGACTGATGGAGAGCATCATCACCAGCACGCCCAGCACCGTTGCCACGCCGGTGATCAGCTGTGTCACGCTGGTGTTCAGGTTCATGCCCAGCGTATCGACGTCGTTGGTGATGCGGGAAAGCACATCGCCGGTGCTGGTCTTCTCGAAGTAGCCCACCGGAAGCGCATCTATCTTGGCGGCAATGCGACGGCGCAGCTCGAAGCAAGTGCCCTGCACCACGCGCGTCATGATCCAGCCCTGGACGAACGAGCACACGGCCGAAATGCCGTACAACGCCAACGTTGCGATAAGGATCATGCCCACTGCATCGAAGTCGATGCCCCCGGTACCGGCGATCTTGGCGGTAATGCCGTTGAACAGCTCGGTGGTTGCAGTGGAAAGCACCTTCGGGCCGATGATGTTGAACACGGTGGAGCCCAGGGCGAACACGACCACCACGACGAAGGCCACCTTGTAGCGACCCATGAAATGGAACAGCTTGCCCATGGTTCCCTTGAAGTCGTGCGCCTTCTCGCCGCCCAGACTGGCGCCCATGGGGCCAGCCGGTCCGCGACGACGCTGCTGGGGTGCGCGGATAACGTCGCCTTCGTTCTTCTGCTCAGCGCTCATCGGGCAACACCCCCTTCCAGTTCCTCTTCCGATAGCTGCGACTCGGCGATCTCACGATAGGTTCGGCAGGTATCCATGAGCTGGGCATGGGTTCCGCAACCTACCAGTTGGCCTTCGTCCAGCACCAAGATCTGGTCGGCGGAAAGCACGGTGGAGATGCGTTGGGCAACCACGATCACGGTCTTTCCGGCGGCCTCGGCGGCCAAAGCCGTGCGCAGACGCGCGTCGGTTGCGTAGTCCAGCGCCGAGAAGCTATCGTCGAACAACAGCACCGGGGCATCGGTTGCCAACGCACGCGCGATGGACAAGCGCTGGCGCTGCCCGCCCGAAACGTTGGTGCCGCCCTGCGAAAGCACCGCGGCAAAGCCCTCTTCCTTCGACTCGATGAACTCGGTGGCCTGGGCGATTTCGGCCGCATGGCGAAGCTCTTCTTCGCCCAGCTCCTTCGCGCCGTAGGAAACGGTGTCGGCGATGGAGCCCGAGAACAAGAACGCCTTCTGCGGAACGTACCCTATCAGGCTGCGCAGGTCGTGCTGGGAAAGATCGCGCACGTCCACGCCGCCGACAAGCACTGCGCCTTGGGTTGTGTCGTAGAAACGCTCGATGAGCTTGAGCATGGTGGTCTTGCCCGAACCGGTGGCGCCGATGATGGCCGTGGTCTTGCCCGGCGGCGCCGTGAAGCTGATGTCGCGCAGAACCGGCTCGCTGCCCTCGTTGTAGGCGAACGTCACTCGGTCGAACTGCACCGGCAGCCCCGCGGCGTTACCATCGATACGGCCTATCTGCGACTTCGCCGGATCCTTGATGGAGCTTTCCGTCCCCAGCACCTCGTTCACGCGCTGAGCGGCCACGTCGGCACGCGGCAGCATGATGGCGATCATGCCGATCATCAAGAACGACATGACGATGACCATGGCGTACGTGATGAAGGCGATCATGTCGCCCGTCTGCATGGTGCCGGCGTCGATGGAATGGCCGCCCACCCACACGATGAGAACCGAGGTGGCGTTCATCACCAGCATCATGGCCGGCATCATGAAGGTCATCGTGCGATTGGTGAACAGCTGCGTCTTGTACAGGGCGCGGCTCGCCTCATCGAAGCGCGCCTCCTCATAGTCCTGACGACCGAAGGCGCGTACCACCTGAAGGCCCGAGAGCATCTCGCGCGCAACCAGGTTCACCCGGTCGATGAGCTTCTGCATCATCTTGAACTTCGGCAAAGCGAGCGCCATGAGGATGCAGATGACGATGGCGATAACCACCACCGCGAGCACGATCACCCAGCTCATGGAGACATTGGTCTGCGAAACCATGATGATGCCGCCTATGGCCAAGATGGGCGAGTACAGCACCATGCGAAGGAGCATGACCAGCACTGTCTGGATCTGCGTGATGTCGTTCGTGCCGCGCGTGATGAGCGATGCCGCCGAGAACGACTGGATCTCGGCATCGGAGAACGACACCACCCGCGCGAACAGGCGCTCACGAAGCTTCGCGGCGATGCCGGCGGCAGTTCGCGAGGCGATGAGCCCCACCAGCACCGAAGCCACCACCATCAGGGCGGTGACGCCCAGCATCTTCACGCCGATGATGCCCAAGTAGCCCAGCTGGATGGCGCCCATGTCCATACCCAGCTGCTCGTATTCCGTCTTCACGGCACTGATGGCCTGCTGCTCAACCAAGGAATCGCTGATGGCGCCGAACTGCTCTTTCACCTGTGCAACCATCTGCTGCATCTGGGCCTTCGATACCTGCCCGGCTTGGTAGGCCGCATACAGGGACGCGATGTCGAAATCCTGCGAGCCCGCATCCGCCTGAGCGGATTGCGCGATCTGATCGGAAAACGAAACGATGACCAACGGCAAGGCGATGGCCGAGTCAAGCTCTTCGCGATTGCCCTCGCCTGCTTCCGTAAGGCAGTACGTGCCATCCTCAGCTTCGGCGTACGAGTTCCTTATCAACTGCTCATCGCCCTCGGAAGCGAACATGCACACGTAACCGAACGTTTCCGCGCGCATCTGGGAAGGTGAAGCGTTCTCGATGCCGCCCTGCTGGATGCCCACATCGACCAAGTCGGAGGTGTAGCGCGGCAGCGAAAGGTCGGCATAGGCCTGAACCACCAGCAGCAGCACGATCAGCACCACCGCCAGCTTCGACCGCTTCAAATACTGGATGATGCGCATGGCCTAGCACTCCCCCTTTCCCGGGAACGGAGCGGGAGGGATCTCGCATTCCTCGAAATCGCCCGAGGACTCTATGTAGTCGCAGATCTTCGAAAGGGTTGCGATGAAGCGGACGATTTCCTGCTCGCCCACCGCATCGAACATGCCGTCGAAGAAGCGCGAGCGCTGCTGGCGCATTTCCTCCGA
>CAVBGJ010000001.1:51788-97300 GCA_963595065.1 Christensenellaceae bacterium Phil1
AGGATGAAGGAAAGCACGCCGGATTCCAGGAATACCAGGCAGCAGAGCACCGCCAGCATGCCGATGGACCACGGGATAACGCTCTTGAACAGGTTGCTCTCGTGCTCGCCGGTGGTAACGGCCGCGATGGCCAGCGACTGCGGGCTGATCATCTTGCCGATAACGCCGCCCATGGTGTTAGCCGCCAAGAACAGGTCGGGGGTAACGCCGGCCAGGGAAGCGTTGGACTGGGCAGCCTCGTACTGCAGGCTGGAGAACAGCGCGTTCGCGGAGGTGTCGGAGCCGGTAACCGCCGTGCCAACCCAGCCAAGCACCGGGGAAAGAACGGCGAACAGCGAGCCGGTGTGAGCCAGGAACTGACCGATGGAGATGGTCTGGCCGGAGAAGTTCATCACATATGCCAGGCCGAGCACGCACACGATGGTGAGCGAGGAGAAGCGCATGTTGTAGAACGTCAGGCCAAGCTGCTTGAAGGAGCTTGCGATGGTAAGGCGGTAGGTGCCCTTCTCGTTGAAGATCATGTACACCAGCGTGGTAAGGAACGCGGCGATGAACAGCATCGTGCCGGGGTTGGACAGCAGGTTCAGATTGAACGTGGTGCCCGGGTCCTTGCCAGCGGCGGAAAGCAGGTTGCCTGCCAGGCCGGGGAACGGGATCTTGATGTCGGTGCTGGAGAGCAGCGTGGGGATGCCCAGCTTGCAGATGGCGAACACGACCACAACGATGATATAGGGAACCAGGGCCATCCATGCGCGCACGGGGGCCAGCTGGGTCTGGGAGCCCTCAGCGATGGGAGCCATGCCGAAGCGCTCGCGAGCCTCGTTCACGTTCTTCGGCTTCACGAAGCGCAGGAAGATAACGCTCAGGCCAAGGGAAACGAGCGATGCGATAACGTCGGTAAGCTCGTAGGCGAAGTGGTTGGAGCACCACCACTGGGTAACAGCGAAGGCAGCGCCGATGAACAGTGCCTGAGCCCAGCAGTCGCGCAGGCCCTTCTTGCCGTCAAGGATGATCAGAACCAGCAGTGGAACAACCAAGGCGAACAGCGGTGCCTGGTAACCGACGATGGCAGCTACGTGCTGAGCGGTGGAAAGCGCCACCGTGGCATCGCCACCGGCAACCATGTTGCCGGCAGTGGTGATCGGGATAGCCGCTGCGCCGTAGGCAACAGGAGCGGTGTTGGCGATGAGGACCGCAAGCGCAGCCTTCTTCGGCTTAACACCCAAGGCCAGGATCATCGTTGCCGTGATGGCGATGGGGGCGCCGAAGCCGGCAAGGGCCTCAAGCAGGCCGCCGAAGCAGAAGGCAACCAGGATGGCCTGGATGCGGATGTCGCCGCCGCCAACGATGTCGAAGAGCTTCTTCAGGTCTTCGGCACGGCCGGAAGCCACCGTTACCTCGTAGAACCACACCGCCATGATGATGATGAACACGATGGGGAACGCGCCGTAGCATGCGCCCTGCAAGGCGGAAAGGCCGGCCAGATGCACCGGCATGCCGAAGGCGAAGATCGCCACCAGGAGCGAGATGATGAGCGCCACGAGCGCCGACACATGAGCCTTGGCCTTCACACCCACGAGCATGATGAAGAATGCCGCGAGCGGGATGCAGGCCACCAGCGCCGACAGCCCAAGACTGCCCGCAACGGGATCGACCACTGCTTGGAACATAAGCTTCTCTCTTTCAGATAGGGAACAAACCGCTTTTCCAGCGAGACAAATTGAACGGGATTCATACTAGAAGTTAGTTTTTTGTAACCCTTCGCTTTCCGCCCAGCGGGTGAATCTGGGGAACAAAGGGGGCACCGTGAAGAATGAGAACACGTTCACTATTTCAGAAGAACCGTTCGCCGGCGAACGGGTTGGGCTGCCCGCCCTCGCGGAAGCTCCCATTCGCTCTACATGCCTATACCCACTACCCGTTCGCCCGAATACCCATTCGCCCCTCTGCACGCACTTGCTCGAACACCGACAAAAAGCTGTAACAGGTTTTCGGCTATGCTTGCTGTGTCGAACAACGGAAATTCGCGCGAATGCGCAGGAAGCAGGAACCCATGAACGTAGTTTGCCTAGACCTTGAGGGCGTGCTGGTACCGGAGATCTGGATTACCTTCGCGGAAGCTTCCGGCATCCCCGAGCTGAAGAAGACCACGCGCGACGAGCCCGATTACGACAAGCTGATGGAGTACCGCCTTGCCATCCTGCGCGAGCACGGCCTGGGACTGAAGGAAATTCAGGACGTAATCGCCACCATCGACCCGATGCCCGGCGCCAAGGAATTCCTGGACGAGCTGCGCAGCCTTACGCAGGTGATCATCATCAGCGATACCTTCACCCAGTTCGCCCAGCCCCTTATGAAGAAGCTGGGCTGGCCCACGCTGTTCTGCAACGAGCTTGTGGTGGCCGAATCGGGCGAGGTAACCGGCTTCAAGATGCGCTGCGAGCAGACGAAGCTCACCACGGTGCGCGCCCTGCAGCAGGCAGGCCTGGATACCATCGCCGCAGGCGACAGCTTCAACGACCTGGGCATGATCAAGGCCAGCAAGGCAGGCTTCCTGTTCAAGAGCACCGATTCCATCAAGGCCGACAATCCCACCATCCCCGCGTTCGAGGAGTACAGCGAGCTGATGGCCGGCATCAAAGCCGCACTGTAAGCCGCCGGGAATCTGAATGCGCTAACGGCGACGGACGCACCCATGGATGAAGGCTTTGCGAAGCAGCTCTGCCAACTGAACAACCGTTTCTACGAAGAAAACGCCCAGTCGTTTTCCCAGACCCGCCACTCCGGCTGGCCTGGCTGGGAGAAGTGCCTGAAAGCGGTTGGGTTGGGCAGCCAGGCGCTGAGGCTGAAGTCAGCCGGCGAAAACAGCGAGGCCACAGGCGGTGTCATCGAGCGCGGCGGCACGGCTGAACTGGAGGCGCTCGGCTCGCCGAAAGGGCTCCACGTTGCGGACCTCGCCTGCGGGAACCTCCGCTTCGAGGCGTTCCTTCAGCAAGCCCTGCCGAGCGCTCCTTTGAGTGTCGTTGCCCTTGATGCCTGCGAGAGCCTGCCCGTTTCCAGGAGCGACACGCGCTTTGTGCGCTGCGACCTCATCGAAGAGCTTTCCAGCGGAACACTTGGCGAAACCCTCAGGGAAGCCATGGACGCAAGGGCCACTGACAGCACCGACGTTCCAGTCCCCGCCGAACGCTTCGATCTGGCCGTCTGCTTCGGGTTCATGCACCATATCCCCCTGCCTGAATGGCGGGCCCGCCTGATAGAGGCGATGCTCCACGCCGTGAAGCCCGGCGGGTTCGCCTGCGTTTCCTTCTGGCGATTCGCCGACGACAAAGGGCTGGCCGAAAAGGCCCCGCACACGCATGCGGAAGGATGCGACGAGCTAGACCTCGACCCCGCCGCCTTCAACGCGGGCGATTACCTGCTTGGTTGGAAGAACCGCCCGGGCGCCTACCGCTACTGCCATAGCTTCACCGACAGCGATATCGATAGCTTAGTTGCCGCCCTGCCCCCGAACGCGAAAACGGCCGCCCGCTTCCGCGCGGACGGCCGTACCGGCAGCCTTAACGAGTATTTGGTGCTGCAAAGGGCTTAGCTTCCGCCAGGCAATGCCAACGCCATGGAGCATGCGCAACAGCGTAGACCGAAAGCTGGCCGGGGCTCCCCCTCCCCCAATCCCGCCAATGCAGGGAGCATCAAGCAAAAGAGCCCATTCGGCATCCGACGTAGTTGGCCGGCCGCCAAACGGGCTCCCTATCTGCGCTTTTAGTCGCGGGTGAGCTTGCGATGGATGCGATGGGGCTTCGCGGCCTCTTCGCCCAGACGCTCGATCTTGTTCTTCTGGTAGGAATCGAAGTTGCCCTCGAACCAGTGCCAGTTGCCTGGGTTCTCGTCGGTGCCCTCCCATGCCAGGATGTGCGTGGCGATGCGATCTAGGAACATACGGTCGTGACTGGTGATAACCGCGCAGCCCGGGAATGCCAGAAGCGCTTCCTCCAAGCTCTCGAGCGTTTCCACATCCAGGTCGTTCGTGGGCTCGTCGAGCAGCAGCAGGTTGCCGCCCTGCTTCAGGGTAAGCGCCAGGTTCAGACGATTGCGCTCGCCGCCGGAAAGCACGCCAGCGGGCTTCTGCTGGTCGGAGCCCTTGAAGCCGAAGTTGGCAACGTAGGCGCGGCTGGGGATCTCGGCTTCGCCCACACGAATGTAGTCCAAGCCGTCGGACACCACTTCCCAAAGCGTCTTCTTCGGGTCTAGGCCATCGCGGTTCTGATCGACGTAGGAAATCTTCACGGTCTCGCCCAGCTCAAGCGTGCCGCCAGAAGTAGGCTCCTTGCCAACGATCATCTTGAACAGGGTGGATTTGCCCACGCCGTTGGGGCCGATAACACCCACGATGCCGTTGCGCGGCAAGCTGAAGGAAAGGTCGTCGATAAGGACACGGTCACCGAACTGCTTGTGCAGATGCTCCACTTCCAGCACCTTGGCGCCCAAGCGCGGGCCGACGGGAATGGAGATGGCCGTGAAGTCGATATCCTTGGCACTGCGGGCCTCGGCCTCCATCTGCTCGTAGCGCTCAAGACGTGCCTTGTTCTTGGCCTGGCGGGCCTTGGGGCTGCTGCGAACCCATTCCAGCTCGTTCTTCATGCGCTTGACCAGCTTCGCCTGCTGCTGACCCTGCGCCTCCAGGCGGGCAGCCTTGGTTTCAAGGTACGTGGAGTAGTTGCCCTTGTACGGGTACAGGTGACCGCGGTCCACCTCGCAGATCCACTCGGCCACGTTGTCCAGGAAGTAGCGGTCGTGCGTGACGGCCAGCACGGCGCCGGGATAGCGATGCAGGAACTGCTCCAGCCACAGCACCGATTCGGCATCCAGGTGGTTGGTGGGCTCGTCCAAAAGCAGCAGGTCGGGAGCTTCCAGCAGCAGCTTGCACAGCGCCACACGGCGACGCTCGCCGCCCGAGAGCACCTTCACCGATGCATCGGGGTCGGGGCACTGCAGCGCGTCCATGGCCTGGGAAAGCTGGCTGTCCAAGTCCCAGCCGTTGGCGGCGTCGATCTCGTTTTGCAGGGTGCCCATCTCTTCCATCAGGGCGTCGAAATCGGCATCGGGGTCGGCCATTTCAGCGCCGATGGCGTTGAAGCGCTCCACCTTGGCCAGCACGTCGGCGAAGGCCATGCGGATGTTCTCGATTACCGTGGCGTCCTCGTCCAGCGGGGGCTCCTGCTGCAGGATGCCCACCGTGTAACCAGGGGTAAGGCGCGCATCGCCCGCGGAAACATCCTCCAGGCCGGCCATGACCTTGAGCAGGGTCGATTTACCCATGCCGTTGGGACCCACCACGCCGATCTTGGCGCCGGGATAGAAGGAAAGCGTCACATCGTCCAGGATGACCTTGTCACCATGGGCCTTGCGCGCTTGGTACATTTGATAGATGAATTCAGCCACAAAGATTCCTTTCACGAGGGATGCTGGTGGCCAGCGTTTAACTCGGTTGTGCCATTATCCTATATTCCCCGAGTTTCACCAAAGCAGGGCGCAGCAAGTATGCGGCCCCAGCACTGGGGCCATCCCACTTTCCCGCACCGCACCTGCCAGCACCCACTTGGGCTTCGCGAAGACCGAGAATCGCCGCGAGCACGCCCGGCAGGAAGCCCACGCGACCAACACACCCTTGCCCATCGGCGAACCATCGCGGTACCGTGTAACCCTGCGCACCGAAGTGAAACGGGGAACTATGAAACTACAGCAGCTTGTCTACGCCGTTAAGGTGGCGGAATGCGGCAGCATCACCGAAGCCTCGCGAAAGCTGTACGTGTCCCAACCATCCATCACCGCCGCCATCAGCGACCTGGAGCAGGAGATGGACGTGCACATCTTCGACCGCACGAACAAGGGCGTTACCGTCTCCGAGGAAGGCGAATCGTTTCTGGGGTACGCGCGCCAAGTGCTTGAGCAGGTTGACCTGCTGGAATCCCGCTACAAGGGAAGCTCGCAGCAAACCCCGCACTTCAGCGTGTCATGCCAGCACTACTCCTTCGCGGTGAACGCATTCGTCGACGTCATCCGCGAGTTCGGCGGCGCAAGCTACGACTTCACCATCCGCGAAGAGCAAACGCACGAGATCATCGAAGACGTTGCCCACATGAAAAGCGAGCTGGGCATCCTGTACCTTTCGCCGCGCAACCGCGAGGTGATAAGCAAGATGCTTGCCGTGAACAACCTGGTGTTCGAACCGCTGTTCGAAGCGAAGCCCCATGTATTCATCTGCTCGAACCACCCTCTTGCGAACCGGAAATCGGTAACGCTCGAAGACATGGCCGACTACCCGTTTCTTTCCTACGAGCAGGGAAGCTACAACTCGTTCTACTACTCGGAAGAGCTCACTTCCTCGCTCGATCGCAGCAAGAACATCCGCGTACGCGACCGCGCCACCCTGTTCAACCTGCTCATAGGCCTGAATGGCTACACAGCCTGCTCGGGCGTGATCTCCGTGGAGCTGAACGGGCCTTCCATCATATCGGTGCCGCTCGATATCGACGAGTACATGGAAATCGGAACTATAAGCCGCAAGGGAACCCAGCGGACCCGCTACGGAGCCGCTTACCTTGAAGCACTGGAGCGCCATATTCCGCGATAGGGAAAACCTATTGCAACCAACAGAATATAGGTATTTCACAATCGCGAAAGCCACCGCCATACTGAGGTCCCGTTAAGAGAAACCCCAAGAAAAGGAACCCCCATGGCAAATACTTTTGGAGAGAACGCACCGTTCCGCTGCGACATCGTTGGCAGCTTCCTGCGCCCCGATGTGCTGAAGCAGGCACGCGCCGATTTCGAGGCAGGCACCATCGATGCCGCGCAGCTCAAGACCATCGAGGATGTAGCCATCCGCGACCTGGTAGCCAAGCAGAAGGCCGCCGGCCTGAAGGTGATCACCGACGGCGAATTCCGTCGCAGCTACTGGCACCTCGACTTCATGTGGGGCTTCAACGGCATCGAGCGCCGCGCCAGCCGCGAGGGCTACATGTTCCACGACGAGGAGACCACGGCCGACACCGCTGTGGTAACCGGCCCCATCTCCGGCGAGAACCATCCGTTCGTAGAGCACTTCAAGTTCGTGAATGCGCTTTCCGACAAGGACCACGTTGCCCGCCAGACCATGCCCGCCCCCATCCAGACCTTCTCCGAGATCACGCTCGACCGCTGCGATGGACAGGTTGAGAGCCTGCGCGCCGCCTACCCCACCGATGAAGAGTTGGCAGACGCCGTCGCCGCAGCTTACCGCCAGGTAATCGCCGACCTCTACGAAGCAGGTTGCCGCAACATCCAGTTCGACGACTGCACCTGGGGCATCTACTGCGATAAGGACTTCACCACGAAGACCGGCCTGAAGCCCGTGGACATCCAGAAGGTGAGCGAGCTCGGCGTGCGCCTGAACAACGCCGCCATCGAAGGCAAGCCCGAAGACCTGGTGATCACCACCCATGTGTGCCGCGGCAACTACCATTCCACGTACGCCTTCGAAGGCGGCTACGATCCGATTGCCCCCTATCTGTTCGCCAACGAGAACGTTAGCGCCTTCTACCTTGAGTTCGATACGCCCCGCGCCGGCGGCTTCGAGCCCCTGGCCCATGTCGCCGACGGCAAGTACGTGGTGCTCGGTCTTATCACGTCCAAGCAGCCCGGCCTGGAAGACAAGGAAACGGTGAAGGCGCGCATCAAGGAAGCCTCGAAGTACGTTCCGCTGGACCATCTGTGCCTTTCCCCGCAGTGCGGCTTCGCAAGCTGCGAGATCGGCAACAAGCTCACCGAGGAAGAGCAGTGGGCGAAGGTCGCCTTGGTGCAGGAAATCGTCAAGGAGGTTTGGGGGTAGGAACGCCTACACCACCTCGGTTCAACCTATCCGCGCCGCGGGTTGGGGCACTGCCCCTCGGGGATTCCCGTTCCGCTGTTCAACGAGAGGGGCCGCCAATGGCGGCCCCTCTCGTTTCATGCGCTGCACTGCTTCATGTATTTGAATGAGATTCGCTTCGCGAATCAGGCAAGAAAGGCGTTCAGAGAACCCCGAGCGGCAGTGCCCCGACCCGCGTCGCTACATTGACCAGATTCGGCAGCGCCGGGCGGCGCCTGCGCGGCGAGAAGCCCTTCCGGAGCGCGGCTTCCGAGTGCTCGCCTTCAAGGCGGCGCCCCAGGTACTTGATCAACGATGCAGGGATATGGCGAACCATGCGTCAAGCCGTTTTCCGCGCCGCCCCTTCGCGAGCACTCGGAAGCCGAGACAAGCGCAGGGGGCGCCGAGGTGCGTGGGCGCCGACCGCCGCGGACAGGTCGAGCAAAACTTCTGCAAACATAAAGGAGGCCGGCACCCATTCGGGGCCGGCCTCCTTTTTCGTTTCCGTTGGCGCTGTTCGCGGTGCGCGCTACGAGAAGTAGTCGACGCCGCCCTCGAACAGGGGCTGGTACAGATCGCCGGGGACGTTCTGATACAAGCCGTTGCCGCTGCGCTCGGTGTGACCCATCTTGCCCAGCACGCGGCCGTCGGGGCTGGTGATGCCCTCGATGGCCATGACGGAACCGTTGGGGTTCACCGACCAATCCATAGAGGGAACGCCCTGCTCGTCGACGTACTGCGTGGCGATCTGACCTGCCGCCGCCAGCTGCGCCACCGTTTCGGGGCTTGCAACGAAGCGGCCTTCGCCGTGGCTGATGGCAACGGTGTGCACATCGCCCACGTTGCAGCGGGAAAGCCAGGGCGAAAGGCTGGAGGCGATGCGCGTGCGCACCAAGCCGCTCTGATGGCGGCCCACCGTGTTGAAGGTGAGCGTGGGAGCGTCGGCGGCTGCGGGAACGATGTCGCCGTAGGGCACCAAGCCCAGCTTGATAAGTGCCTGGAAGCCATTGCAGATGCCCAGCATCAGGCCATCGCGCTTCTGAAGCAGCTCGCGAACCGCCTCGGTAACCTCGGGGGCGCGGAAGAATGCCGTGATGAACTTCGCGGATCCGTCGGGCTCGTCGCCGCCGCTGAAGCCGCCGGGGAGCATGACGATCTGGCTTTCGTTGATGGCCTTCACCAGCGCAGCCGTGCTTTCGGCAACCGCCGAAGGAGTAAGGTTGTTCACCACCAGAACATGCGGGTCGGCACCGGCGCGCTTGAAGGCATGCGCCGTGTCGTATTCGCAGTTCGTGCCCGGGAACACAGGGATCACCACGCGGGGCTTGGCGAACGACTCGCCGCACACCAGAGGAAGCTTCTCCGACCAGGAAACGGCTTTCACGGCTTCGCCCTTCTGGCGGTACGGGAACACGGACTCGATGCCGCCCTCCCATGCTTCCTGCAGCTGCGCCAAGTCGATTACCTCGCCGCATGCGGAAAGCTCGTAGGCTTCGGTGGTCTGGCCGACAACGGAAACGGAGACCTCGCCGTTGCCCTGCGGCAGCTCGGCGCCTTCGGCAAGCTCCACGATGAAGCTGCCGTATGCCAGGCTGAACAGGTCGTCCGCCTCAACATCGGCAGAAAGGGAAACGCCGATGCCGTTGCCCACGCACATCTTGAACAGGGTCTCTGCGGTGCAGCCGTAGCCAGGAGTGCAGGCTGCGGCAACCGCACCTTCACCGATCAGGCGCTCCATCAGGCCGAATGCGGCATCCATGCCCTCGACCTCGGGCACCAGGGCGTCTTCATCGTAGAAGGCGGGCGCGATGCGCACCACGCGCGAGCCTGCGCGCTTGAACTCGGGGGAAACCACGCGATCGATGGACCCGGTGGAAACCGCGAAACTGATGAGCGTCGGCGGAACATGCAGCTCATGCTCGCCTTCCTCGAAGCTGCCCGACATGGAGTCCTTGCCGCCGATGGCGCCGATCTTCAAGTCCACCTGGGCCATCAGGGCGCCCAGAACCGAAGCGGTGGGCTTGCCCCAACGCTCGGGAACATCGCGCAGGCGCTCGAAGTACTCCTGCAGGGAAAGGTAGGCAGCATCGCGGGTGAAGCCGGTTGCCACCAGGCGGGCAACGCTTTCCACAACCGCAAGGTAAGCGCCCTTGAACTGGTTCTTCTCGGAAAGATAAGGGTTGAAGCCCCACGCCATGGCGCTTGCCGTGGTGGTCTCGCCATCAACGGGGAACTTCGCCACCATGGCCTGAGAGGGCGTAAGCTGGCGCTTGCCGCCGAAGGGCATGAGCACCGTTGCCGCGCCGATGGTGGAGTCGAAGCGCTCGCCCAAACCCTTGTTGGAGGCAACGTTCAAGTCGGTTACCAGCGAGGTCATGCGCTCGGAAAGCGTGCTGCCCGCCCATTCGGGCTGGTAGCTTTCGGCTTCCTGCACATGCACGCCCTGGTACTTGGGGGCGCCGTTGGTGTCCAGGAACGCACGGCTGATATCCACGATGGCATCGCCGTTCCATTCCATGCGAAGGCGCGGCTCCTCGGTTACCGTGGCAACCACCGTAGCCTCGAGGTTCTCCTCGTGCGCATAGCCGATGAACTCTTCCACGTCTTCAGCAGCCAGGGCAACGCTCATGCGCTCCTGGCTCTCGGAGATGGCAAGCTCCGTGCCATCGAGGCCGTCGTACTTCTTCGGAACGGCGTTCAAGTCGATGAGCAGGCCGTCGCACAACTCGCCGATGGAAACGGAAACGCCGCCCGCACCGAAGTCGTTGCAGCGCTTGATAAGGCAGCATGCCTCGCCGCGGCGGAACAGGCGCTGGATCTTGCGCTCGACCGGCGCGTTGCCCTTCTGCACCTCGGCGCCCGACTTCTCCACGCTTTCCACGTTCTGCGTCTTGGAGGAACCGGTGGCACCACCGATGCCGTCACGGCCGGTGCGGCCGCCCAGCAAAACGATCTTGTCGCCCGGAGCAGGCTCTTCGCGGCGAACATGGTTGGCCGGGGTGGCACCTACAACAGCACCCACCTCCATGCGCTTGGCCACGTAGCCCGGATGGTACAGCTCGTTTACCTGGCCGGTTGCCAGGCCGATCTGGTTGCCGTAGCTGGAGTAGCCGGCAGCAGCGGTGGTTACCAGCTTGCGCTGGGGCAGCTTGCCGGGAAGCGTTTCGGAAACAGGAACCGTGGGGTCGCCCGCGCCGGTAACGCGCATGGCCTGATACACGTAGCTGCGGCCCGAAAGAGGGTCGCGGATGGCGCCGCCCACGCACGTTGCCGCGCCGCCGAACGGCTCGATTTCCGTGGGGTGGTTGTGTGTCTCGTTCTTGAACAGGAACAGCCAGTCCTGCTCTTCGCCATCGACGTCCACCTTGCACTTCACGGTGCAGGCGTTCACTTCCTCCGACTCGTCCAAGCCGGCAAGGCCGCCGTGCGCGCGCAGGTACTTCGCGCCGATGGTGCCCATGTCCATCAGGCACACGGGCTTATGCTCGCGCCCCAGTTCGGAGCGCATAGCCAAATACTTCTCGAAGGCGAGCTTCACCGTTTCGTCGTCGATGACCACATCGGTAAGCTCGGTGCCGAAAGTGGTGTGGCGGCAGTGGTCGGACCAATAGGTGTCCACCACGCGCACCTCGGTGATGGTGGGGTTGCGGCCGATCTCCTTGAAATGCGCCTGGAAGAACTCGATATCGGCCTGGTCCATGGCAAGGCCGCGCTCGGAACGGAACTGCGCCAAACCCTCTGCGTCAAGCTCGGTGAAGCCCTCCACCACTTCCACGGGTTGGGGCTCGGGAGCCTTCACTTCCAGCGTCTGGCGCTGGGCAAGGGAAGCCTCGCGCGACTCGACGGGGTTGATGACGTAACGCTTGATGGCAGCGAGGGTGGAATCGGAAACCTGGCCTTCCAGTACGTAGACCTTGGCGTACTGCACCGTGGGGCGCTCGCCCTGGCTGATGAGCTGGATGCACTCAGAGGCAGAATCGGCGCGCTGGTCGAACTGGCCGGGAAGCGCCTCTACCGCGAACACGTTGACGCCAGCAGGTGCGTTAACCGCGCCATCGGCGGAGACGAGCACGCCTTCGACGGGGAATTCACGCGCAGCCACATCTACCTGGGGCTCGCTGAAAACCGTGGGGATGCACCGCTCGAACAGCTCTTCGGCAATGCCCTCGACGTCGTACCTGTTCACGATGCGCAACGTTGCCCCGGCCGGAAGGCCTTCGGCGACAACCGTGCGCAGCTCATGCGGAAGCTGCTGGGCTTCCACATCGAAACCGGGCTTCTTCTCAACATAAATGCGAGAAACCATGGATCCTACCCTTCTGTGTTCGGTGGGTTTTATGGCCGCCCCACCCGGCGAAGAACGCTTTCTGGCCGAATGGAACAGTTGCCACCATGATACACGCAAGCACCCCGTGCCGCTGCGGGGGAACGGGCAAAACGCGCACGTTATAATCGCTCCCATGGAACAGGCGCTCTTCGACATACTCAAGCAGTTGGAAACCTGCGAACGGCTGGACGAGCGCGAGCTTACCCGGGTTATCAACCGAAACAACAAACGCCTGCTTGAACAGGCGAAACGCAGCGAGGAAACGCCACAATGCCAGGAGGGACCCAGCGCAGAGCCGGGTAACCGCCCTGCCGGCAGCAAGGATGGGCAAGGCGCAGGCACCGCCGCCGCTGAAGACGCGCAGGGCTCGCAGCCCGCTGCCGGCAGCAACAAGCCCGGCCCACGCTCCACCGCCCGCCCGCTCTCGAAACGCCGCCTGATGGCCTACTACCTTGACGTGCGCCGAAACCAACCCGAGCACTGGGCAGCTTGGGGGTTCACCCCCGAACAGCAACGCCGCCTGGAGCGCACCCTGCAGATGAAGCCCCGCCGCACCGCTTCGGGCGTGGCAACCATCACCGTGCTCACCAAGCCGTGGAAATGCGGCAGCGAATGCCTGTACTGCCCCAACGACCTGCGCATGCCGAAGAGCTACCTGGCCGACGAGCCTGCCTGCCAGCGAGCCGAGCGCTGCTGCTTCGACCCGTATTTGCAGGTACAGGCGCGCCTGAAGGCCCTTACCGAGATGGGGCACGTAACCGACAAGGTGGAGCTCATCGTTTTGGGCGGCACCTGGAGCGACTACCCCACTGGCTATCAAATATGGTTCGTCCGCGAACTGTTCCGCGCCCTGAACGACGGCATGGCAGGCCAGAAGAACGTGGTTGGCATCCGCCAGCGCTACCGGCAAGCGGGCATATCCAACGACCCAGCCGAGCTTGCCGCGCAGGTAAGCACCGCGCAGGCCCGGGTGAACCAGGGCTGCTCCACCTACAACCAGGCCTTCGACCGCTTCTACGGCGCGCATGCTGGCTGGCGGAAGGCCGCCTGCTGGCAAACCGCCGCCTGGGAAGAGCTGGAAGCAGAGCACCACGCCAACGAGCAGGCGGCTCACCGCGTAGTGGGCTTGGTGGTGGAAACGCGCCCCGAGCGCATTTCGCCCGACCATCTTCTTACCCTGCGGCGCCTGGGCTGCACCAAGGTGCAGATGGGCATCCAGAGCCTGAATGCAGATGTGCGCCTGGCGAACAACCGTCACACCACCGACGCCCAAATCCAGCGCGCCTTCGAACTGCTTCGCCTGTTCGGCTTCAAAACGCATGTGCACGCCATGGTGAACCTGCTGGGCTCCACACCCGAGGCCGACAAGGAAGACTACCGGTGCCTGGCAACCCAAGCCGCCTTCCAGCCTGACGAGGTGAAGCTCTACCCCTGCGTCCTGGTTGAGGGAACGGGGCTGTGCTCGCGCTTCGCCGACGGATCGTGGAAGCCCTACCGCGAAGAGCAGCTGGTGGACGTGCTGGTGGCGGACACCTGCGCCACCCCGCGGTTCTGCCGCATCTCGCGCATGATCCGCGACATCTGCGCACCCGACATCGTAGCGGGCAACAAGAAGGTGAACCTGCGCCAGATGGTGGAATCGCGCATCGATTCGCAGGGGCTTGCCACCGCCGAGATACGCCACCGCGAGGTAAGCCTGGCCGACGTGAGCACCGGCAAGCTTGAGCTGCGCATCACCCCATACGAAACCACGGCAACCAGCGAGCGCTTCCTGGAATGGGTTACCCCCGAAGGCAAGATCGCCGGGTTCCTGCGCCTTTCGCTTCCGAAGCAAGATTCCATGGCCGAACTGCTGAACGAGCTTGGCGCTGAGGCCATTGCACGGAAAACCCAGCAGAGCGCCGCAGCGGGCACCCCGGTCAACGGCACAGCCGCAACCAGCGAAGACTCCGCCGCCAGCGAGGCGAGCCAACGAACGGCTACAACGAACACCCTGGCCACAGTCTCCGTATCCGACGAATTCCCCGCCCCCTTCGCCTTAGGCGAGGCGATGATCCGCGAGGTGCACGTGTACGGCCGGGTGGAACGCCTTTCGCACGAAGGCAAAAGCAACGCCCAGCATCGCGGCCTGGGAACGCAGCTGGTGAGCCGCGCCTGCGAGCTGGCCGCGGAGGCGGGCTTTAAGCGCATCAACGTCATCAGCGCCGTGGGCACCCGCGGCTACTACCGAAAACTCGGTTTCTATGACAATGGGCTGTATCAGCAGCGCAACCTGGACTAGTTGCCGTACCATTGCTTGCGAAAGACACCTACGGCGAACTTGTTCTCCAGCCCGCCCCATCGGTTAGGCACCCCGGCGAAGGCAGCGCGAACGGCCCCGGCGGCAGAACCCGCTCGGCCATCCAGCCAACGCCCGGCGCAAGCAAGGCTCGCCCATGCACCCAAGGAGCACGCACATGGCAACCACCTACGAATCCCGCGACCAGATAGACGAGATGTACCGCTGGGACCTTTCCAGCATCTTCGCCGACGATGCAGCGTTCGAAGCCGCGCTCGAGGCGGCGAAGGGGCTTCCCGCGCAGTTCGCCGCCTACCAGGGAAAGATAAGCCAGTCGGCCGCCAGCCTGTTGGCCTATCTGAAGCTGGACGACCAGGCCGATCTGGCTCTTACCAAGCTGGTGAACTACGCCGAGCGCAAAAGCGACGAGGACACCCGCCAGTCGCGCTACCAGGACTATTCCAGCCAGGTTATGACGCTGTGGGTTTCCCTTTCAAGCGCCTGTGCCTGGTTCACCTCCGAGCTGCTCACGCTTTCCGAAGAGCAGATGGAAGCCTTCTATGCCGCCGAGCCAAGCCTTGAGGTGTACCGCCGCTGCCTGGACGTCATCTTCCAGCGCCGCACGCACGTGCTTTCCCCCGCCGAAGAGAAGCTGCTGGCCGCAGCCGGCGACATGGCCAACCAGCCCGACAACATCTTCAGCCTGCTGAACGATGCCGACCTCACGTTCCCCGATGCAGTCGACTCGCAGGGCGAAAAGCACCCGGTAACGCACGGCAGCTACGTCCCGCTGATGATGTCCACCGACCGCACGCTGCGCGAATCGGCCTACGAAAGCCTGTATTCCACCTACCACCAGTTCCGCAACACCTTCGCCGCAACACTGGGCGCGCAGAACAAGCAGCTGAAGTTCTTCGCCGATGCGCGCCGTTACGACTCCGCCCTGGAGGCAGCGCTTTCGGGCAACGAGGTGCCCACCGAGGTGTACACCAACCTCATCGAAACCGTGCACGAAAACATGCCCGCCATGTACCGCTACGTTGCGCTGCGCAAAGAAATACTCGGCGTTGACCAGCTGAAATTCTCGGACTTGTACGTGCCCATCGTGGACGAGTGCGACCTCACGTTCACCTACGAGGAAGCCTGCGACATCATATTGAAGGCGCTCGAGCCCATGGGCGAAGACTACCTGGCCCTGGTGCGCAAAGGCCTTTCCGAGCGCTGGGTAGACGTGTACGAGACCCCCGGCAAGCGCAGCGGCGCGTACTCCGCCGGCGGGTACGGCATGCATCCCGTGATTCTGATGAACTTCCAGGGCAAGCTCGACGACGTGTTCACCCTCATCCACGAGATGGGGCATTCCATTCACACGTACCTTTCGTGCTCCAACCAGCCCGTTTGCTACTCCGATTACGTCATCTTCGTGGCCGAGGTGGCCTCCACCTGCAACGAGGCGCTGCTTACCCGCTACTTCCTGGAGCACGCGAAGAACGAGCGCGAGCGCGCCTACTTCCTGAACCACTTCCTGGAGCAGTTCCGCGCCACGCTGTACCGCCAAACCATGTTCGCCGAGTTCGAGCTGAAGGTAAGCCAGCTGGTGGCCACGGGCGCCGGCGTTACCGCCGATGCGCTGTGCGAGATGTACATGGAGCTGAACCACCGGTACTTCGGCGACGAGATCGAGCTTGACGACCGCATTGCCCTGGAATGGGCGCGCATCCCGCACTTCTACTACCGCTTCTACGTGTACCAGTACGCCACCGGCTTCGCCGCCGCCATCGCGCTTTCCCAGCGCATCGTCGATCTGGGCGAACAGGGCCGCGAAGACTACCTGGGCTTCTTGAAGGGCGGCAGCAGCAAGCCCCCCATCGAGCTTCTGCGCGGCGCCGGTGTGGACATGCTCAGCCCCAAGCCCGTCGAAGACGCCCTTGCGCAGTTCGGCCAGCTGGTAGACGAGATGTCCGAAACCTGCCGCAAGCTCAAAGCCGAAGGGGCTGGCGAGTAGGATCGGCCACGAAATGCCGCGGAATCCTCGGGGCAGGTTCACCAGCCCTGCAGCCAGCAAGGCGTTGGGCTAGCGCCCCAACTCCAGGGACAGGTCGATGACCTTGTCGATGTTACGTTGGATATGCTTTGCTGCCAGCTCTACAAACTCTTCTGTGAGGTCTTCGTTCTGCGAGAGGGTTTCTGCCACTTCATCGGCGAAGCCATCCAGTTTTTCGGGCTCGAACCAGGCAAGATCTTCCACCAGCGCCAACTGGCTGTAGGGGTTTTCCCTGAACGGATGGCTGCCGTAGAAGTAGCGCTTGGCACGCAGCTGCGCCAGCGTTGCCCGGGCGAAGAACGCGCAACCCGAGTCGAACAAGGGGGCGCACCCCAGCACCTGCAGCGACTCGACATCGCGGATGAGGCCGAAGTTGAACAGGTGCCGGTCGTCATTCGCCATAAGGTAGTCGCACACGATCATCTTGTCGATGCTCTTCCGCAAGTTGCGCCCTGTCAGCTCGGAGATTTTGGCGACGTACGATTCGTACAGCCCTGCGCTGTGCAGGCCATAGCAGCCAACCACATCGTTGGCGGGGATGAGCTCCTGTTCCGCGCTCAGCATGTCGGGGCACAGCGAATAGGGCTTGCCGTCCTCGAAGGCCAGCTCGTAGGGAACGAATTCCTCGGGCTCAAGCAGGCGCTCGAACAGTTTGGTTGCCAGAAGCTCGCTGAACGGCTCGCGGTTAGAGCCCGGGGTTGAGCCCTTCATCAGCCACGGCTTCCCCTCACGCATCACCCAACGCTTTTCCAGCATGCCGTTGGTGGTGTTCGAGGGCGAACGATCGGTGCCGCTACCTGAATCAATGCCCATAAGGGTTGCGCCCGAACCGTCGTCGAAGCCGTTGTCGAAGTAATTGATGTTGGCCCAATCGAGGGGCAACGCCTTGCCCGTTTCGGCATCAACCGGCTTGAACCAATACTGGTCGGAAAGGCTCAAGCCCAGCGAAGAGAACACGAGTTGGCTTATGTTCGCGAAGCCCTGTTCCTCCAGCAGGTCCTTGATGCGGGGACGCGCCTCGGGGATAACGCGGTTCGCCATCCACTGCTGTAGGAAATCGGGATGCAGTTTGCCCGAGCGGCTGCACGCCCCCAGCGGAGCCCACGCCGCATCGGCCAGGGGCTTCAGGGAAACCACGCGCTCGCGCTTCTTGTTGAACTCGAACTGGGCAACTTCATGGTTGCGGTTCATCAGGATGAAGGAGCCGATGGCGAACGCGTCGCGCTCCCCATCCTTCGGGCGCCCCACTGCAACAGGAGCATCCGCCCGCTGCCGGGCCGACCCTTCGTCGATGAGCCAAGCGCGGCCCACGCGCTGCGCCTTCAAGTTGCCCGACTCGACAAGCGCCCGCACCCTGCGCGGGGAAATGTTCAGCAGTTTTGCGGCTTCGGCAGTAGAGAGCACGGCGGTCCTTTCAGACGATCCTGAAATTAACTATACCGCTAGCGGAATAGTTTTTGTTGACGGCGTTCCTGAAAACTGTTCCGTTAGCGGAATAGTTTTTGCAGAGGTTGGGACGCCCAAAGAAAGCGCCCAAGGAACTCAGACAGCCGCCATCCCCCGCAGCTCGTCATTGCCCTTTTGGGAAGCCACCCATGCGCAAGGAAGGGGGGCGCTTTTCCCCACAATCTCGCCCATCCACCCCAAACTAGAACACGTTCACGCCAATCACCTGGCTTTATAGCGCTTGTCAATGACTGCCGCCTTATAAGGAATTGGACACCGCCTCTTGAAGAGTGATGATTAGGGAAAGGAACAACGGGGCGCAACGGAAAGGCGCAGCCCGTTCGCAGCAGGGGGATGCTGCGATTCCCTTTTCGTTCATTCATTTCACAGGAGGGGTAAGAAATGGAAGGCTACAATCCCGATTTCGCTCTACTGAGCAACCAAAACGAGTTCTTCGCGAAGGAGAACTACCGCATTTCCGACACCGCATGGGAGCTGCTGCACGGCGCCATCGACACGCACGTGCACGCCAACCCCACACGCGACGACGAGTTCGTGCTGGACGACTTCGAGCTGGTGCGTGAGTACGAGGACGCCGGGCTCGACGGCGTGGTGATCAAGTGCCACCAATTCGGATCGTTCTACCGCTCCAAGATCGCGCAGAAATACGCCGTGAAGAGCAACAAGTTCAAGGTGTACGGGTCCATCTGCCTGAACTACGAGGTGGGCGGCCTGAACCCCGTTGCCGTGGAGGCCGCCATCATGGCCGGCGCGAAAACGGTGTTCCTACCCACCCTGGAATCGCAGAACGGCTTCCAGATCTGGGACAGCTCCATCCCCTACCCGCACTACGCAACGGAAATCGCCGGCCAGCCCATGAAGACGCTCGAGGGCAAGCAGGGCATCACGATTCTCGATGAAGAAGGGAACCTGAAGCCCGAAATGCTTCAGATCCTGGAGCTGGTGCGCGATGCGAACGTCACCATTTCATCGGGCCACATCGACAACCGCGAGGGCTTAAAGCTCTACCGCACTGCGCACGATATGGGCGTGAAGAAGATGGTGTACCAGCACATCGACTGGCGCACGTCCGAGATGAGCATCGCCATGCAGCGCGAGATGGCGCGTCTGGGCGTGAAGATGGAGAAGTCGTTCTACGAGTTCAACCGCGACCGTTCGCTTCGCTCGTTCATGAAGGAGGCCGGCACCAAGCCCTCCGATTACCTGATGAGCTCCGACCAGGGCATGTTCCCGGCACTGCGCGCTGTGCGCGGCTTCGCCTGCAACGTGCAAGAGCACTTGAACGGCGGCGTGCCCGCAGAAGATCTGAAGGTCATGCTGCAGGATGTTCCGCACTTCCTGGTTGAGGGATAACGGAAAGGCCCGCCCGGCAGCGGGCGCCACGGCCGGCCTAGCCTAGCAGCCACGGCGCCAAGGGGCCCCTGGCAGCCCCGCCTGATATTCAACCGCGAACAGAACCGCCCCGGAAGACGAGCAACTTCCGGGGCGGTTTGCGTATGACCACGTGCGCGCCCCGTTCCCAGGGCGAACGCACACCAGTTACGCGATATCGGTTTTGCAGCGAACCTCGCTCGTGCTGCTTTCGTAGGCGGGCGTACCCATCATCTTGCGAAGCAGCAGGTACAGCTGCATCTTCTCGCCTTCGGTAAGGCGCTCGAACATCTCGCCGGCGTGTTCGTCCAGTCGCTGTTCCTGCTGGGCGAACAATTCCTTGCCCTCTTCGGTGAGCATCAGCACGTCGCGATTGTCGGAATCCGTGACACGACGCACCAATCCTTCGTGCACCAAGCCGTCGATAAGCTCGGGGAACGCCACATTCTCGCTTTCGCGATGCAGCGCGTCGTAGCTCATAACCTCCCAGATGCCCAACTGGCGGATAACGTATATGCGGCCCAGATCGAAAGCTCGCTTGTCGAACGCAGCCTCGGAAAGCACGCGCTGCTCAATGGGCAACGTGCGCATACCGCGTTCCATGATGGCGCGCGCAACATGAACATCGCGGCTGTTCAAACGCTTGGACCCATTGTCCCCACGCATGTCGTTGACCCCTTCCACAACGGCATCCTTGGCGAAACGCAGCATCTGATCCATCAACTTCTTGTCTACTGTGCTCATGAGAATCTCTCCTTCCGTGCCCGGGCGGCAACCCCTCGTTACCGCACGCAAAGCACTAACGCACAATTCAAGTATGGCCCAACATGAACGTGTTCACGTCTGCGCGGGACATGGGTTACCTGGCTGGGCGCTTTCGTTACTTTCGAAGGCGAAAAACCCAACAAATTGTTGAATAAGACCAAAAGAAGTGCTGCCGGACGAGCGGCCCAGACCAAGCATTGAAGCCGCGCGAACAGTGCTCCGCGACAATAGCAGCGGCAAGCTTGGAGGCAAGGAGATGCAATTCGACACAAAAAATGGTAGCCACAACGGGCGGTGCGACACGAGGGAATGGGGCCGCAGCGGAACGGGCACATAGGGCAAGGGCATAACCCCTGGTCAGGCCAGCATCAAAACACGCTAAGAGCCGCAACGGGCAGCGCAAGACGCTTACAGGAACGTGACCTTCTGGCTTTTGTCCATGTAGTGGGGGTTGTTCTTCACGAAGCGCCAACGGCAAATACGCGTGATGATAAGCGCAAGCAGGGCCACCACCAAGAACGATGCCGTAAGCTCCAGAACGGGCTGGTTGTGCTCGAAAAGCGCATAGGCACTGGCGAGCAGGAAGAACGCGGAGAGCACGATGTTCAGCACCGTGAACACCTGGATAAGGATCTCTTTCGCGCGCTGGGGCGAGCGCAGCCACGAAACGAAGAAATAGATGACCACGGCCAGCACGGCCAGGAAAATAATCAATGGTAGCGATTGAAGCAACCGAGCAATAAGCGCCATGAGCACACCTTCCCCTCTCGGTTCCAATCATACCCTTTGAAGCGCGCCTGCCGCTTCGCGGGAAGCGAAAACCACGCATATACGCACCCCTGGCACCACGAAACGCGAACCTTGCTCCGGCAAACCCGCATCAGTGGCATACTTGCACGCAGGGGAAAGAGGGAAGCCATGGAGCAGAATCGAACGAAATCCGCCTTGTCGTCGGGCGAAAACCAGACGCAGAAAGGTGCGGACACAACCCTGCCACCAGAAGAAAGCCGCACGCCAGAAAACCTGCAGGCAGCTTCGCCCAAGCCGAAGCGGGGTTACAGCTATCTGCTGATGGCGGCACACCTGTGCGACGACCTGAACCAAGGCGCGCTGGTGGCGGTGATGCCGTTTCTGGTTCTGCACAACGGTTATTCGTACGTGGAGGTAACGGCCTTGCTGCTTGCCGCCAACGCGGCATCGGCCATCATCCAACCCCTGTTCGGCTGGCTGGGCGATAGGACGCAGCGCCCTTGGCTGATGGCGCTGGGAATCACCTTGGCGGGCATCGGCATCGCCGGCATAGGCATTCTTCCCAACTACCCCCTTATCGTGGCCTCGGCCATAGTCAGCGGCATCGGCGTGGCCATGTTCCACCCCGAAGGAGGAAGGCTCGCCAACCTCGTTGCCGGGCAGCAGAAGGGAACGGGCATCAGCATCTTCGCCGTAGGGGGCAAGCTCGGCTTCACGTTCGGGCCTCTGGTTGCCGCTGCGGCGCTGGGTGTGTTCGGCATGGCAGGAACGCTTGTGTTCATCGTGCCCTCGGTAGGCTGCGCGTTGGTACTGCTTGCCTTCAACCGCACCTTCCTGGCGTTCGGCGCAGCGCACAAGGCGCAGGATTCCGACACGCGCGACGACTGGAAGGGCTTCGCCGTTGTGATGGGGGCCATCTCGGTACGCTCCATCATGTACTACGCCCTGCTCTCGTTCATTCCCCTGTTCCTGGTGGCGAACCTGGGACAAAGCGAGCAGTTCAGCACTTCGATGCTTTCGGTGTTCGCCATAATCTGTGCGGTTGCCACCATTTCCTCGGGTTGGATCGGCGCACGTACCGGGGCCAAAGCCCTGATCATCGGCTCCTATGCACTGGTTGCTGTCGAGGTGCTGGCCTTCGCGTTCAACGGATCGCTTCCCGTGGCGTTGGTGCTTATCGTGCTGTTGGCCCTATGCTGCGACATCTCGTACCCTTCTGCCGTGGCGCTGGGGCAGAGCTTCGTGCCCCATCATCTGGGCATGGCCTCGGGCATATCGTTCGGGGTGATGGTGTGCATCGGCGGCATGATGTCGCCCGTGCTGGGCGCGCTGGGCGATGCCTGCGGACTGCAGGCGGTGATGGTAGCCGTGGCCGTTATAGCCCTGATAGGCATCGGCATCGCGCTGGCCATCCCGAAGAACCGCCCCATGCGCTAGCGCTGCTGTCGGCATGATTTGCCGGTTGCAAACAGGATAGAGCGCTCGATCAGTTGCCACTCGCACTGCCTGCCGAAGTACCGCTCGATGTGGACGACCCGGAACCGGAAGAGCTGCCGCTCGATCCAGACCCAGAGGTCGACGATCCGGAACTGCCGCTTGATCCGCCTGACGACCCCGAGCTTCCCGAAGAGGAGCCATCGCTCGAACTGGAACCCGAAGAAGAGCCCGAACCGCCCGAAGCAGAGCTGCTGTCCGACTTCGAATCGTTCGACCCCGATGTTGAAGAACCACTGCTGGAATCGGAGCCGGAGCCGTTTGAGCTGCTCGACGAGGAATCCAAGCTGGAGCCTGATTTGCTGTTAGAGGCATCGCCCGACGAGGAGTCCTTGTTCGACTGGCTAGATTCGCCCGATGCCGAAGAGCCCGAATTGCCCGAGGCCGAAGACTGCTGATGGGAGGTATCGCTTGAGGCAACGATGGCAGGGCCGGCCTTTTCGCCAATGCCTTGACCTGCCGTGAACACGTGGATAAGGCTTGCCACCAGCACAACCGCTATAAGCGAGGAAACCACCGAGACAATGAGGACGTTGCGCTGTATACGGGCCTTGCGATGACGGCGCACATGCGCGCGCTGCACGGCTGGGTCGGTAACGTCCTTGCCGCCGGCATGTGCATAGCGCACATCATCGGCACCCATCACCTTCGTGACCCCGGCATCAACCTTCGCTACGTCTATCGTGTGGGTCTTGTCGGAAGGCAGCGGATCCATGATCCGCGTGGCCTGCGGGTCTGCCGCCTTGGGTGAAGCATCGCCAGGGGCCACATCGCGGATCTTGTCGGCAGAGGCCGAAAGCATTTTCTTGTACACCTGGGAAGAAACCGCGGAAACCACCGAGCCGATTGCCGCGCCGATAAGAGAGCCGGCCACGCCGATCACGGACGAAAGCAGGAACACCGTGGCCGCCGCCAAGGCACCGGCAATCACCTGGGCGAGGGACAAATCCTCGAACAAGGTTGCCAACTTGCCCTTTTCCGAACCCTTCTGCGTTGTCATGGCGAAACTCCCCTTTCCTCACCCTCAAGCTAGCAGCTTAAAACCGGCGCGAAAGGCCATCCACGCGCTCTTCACTCATTCTTGACCGTGCCGTCACCTTGCTTTCAGACAAGATTCAGGAAAGGAACTGAAAAGAAACAGGCCGCCGGCAAAAAGCCAGGCGGCCTGCAATAAAGAGCCAGCAAAGGCGGCGGCGCAAGCGCGATTACGCGCGGATGGCCTGCACCATCTTGCGGGCGAACTCGCCCACTGCCGGGGCGGCGTTTGCGCCCTCGGCGGCAACGATCTTCACGATGGCGGAACCGACGATGGCACCATCGCTCTTCGCAGCCATGGCCGCAGCCTGCTCGGGGTTCGAGATGCCGAAGCCGATGGCCACGGGCGTGTCGGTGGCCTTGCGGATGTGCGCCACGATAGAATCCAGGTCGGTGGTGATCTGGCTGCGCGTGCCGGTAACGCCCAGCGAGCTTACGCAGTACACGAAGCCCTGCGCCTCGCGCGCGATCATGTCGATGCGCTCCTCGGAAGTAGGCGCGATCATGCTGATAAGGTCCATCCCCTTGGCGGCAAAGGCCTCGGCGAACTCGGCCTTTTCCTCGTAGGGCACGTCGGGAAGGATCAGGCCGTCCATGCCTGCTTCAGCCGCGCGCTCGGCGAAGCGCTCGATGCCGTAATGGAATACCACGTTGGCGTAGGTCATGAACACCATGGGCGTATCAATGGTCTTGCGCACCTCGGCCACCATGTCGAAGATCTTGTCGGTGGTGGTGCCGGCAGAAAGCGCGCGCATGTTCGCAGCCTGGATAACCGGGCCTTCCGCAGTGGGGTCGGAAAACGGGATGCCCAGCTCGATCACGGAAGCGCCCGCGTCGGCCAGCTCGGCGATGATCTTCTTCGTGGTTTCCAGGTCGGGGTCACCGCAGGTGACGAAGGGGATGAAGGCCTTCCCCTGCTGGAAGGCGGCGGTAAGACGGGGGTTACTCATTGATCTCTTCTCCTCGATAACGGGCGATGGCGGCGCAGTCCTTGTCGCCGCGGCCGGAAAGCGTGATTACCATGATCTTGTCCTTGCTCATCGTGGGCGCGATCTTGCAGGCGTAGGCAACGGCGTGCGCGCTCTCGATTGCGGGGATGATGCCTTCCAAACGGCTCAGGTACTCGAAGGCGTCGACGGCCTCGTCGTCGGTCACGGGCACGTACTGGGCGCGGCCGGTATCGTGCAGCCACGCATGCTCGGGCCCGATGCCCGGGTAATCCAAGCCGGCGCTGATGGAGTACACCGGCGCGATCTGGCCGTACTCGTCCTGGCAGAAGTACGACTTCATGCCATGGAACACGCCCAGGCTGCCGGTGTTGATGGTGGCTGCCGTTTCGAACGTGTCGATGCCGCGGCCCGCAGCCTCACAACCGATCAGCTGCACTTCCGGATGCTCGATGAAGTGGTAGAACGTGCCCATGGCGTTCGAGCCGCCGCCCACGCAGGCCAGCACGCAGTCGGGAAGACGGCCTTCCTTTTCCTTGCACTGGTCCATGATCTCCTGCGAGATAACGGCCTGGAAATCGCGAACGATGGTGGGGAACGGATGCGGGCCCATGGTGGAACCCAGCACGTAATGCGTGTCGGCGATGCGGTTGGTCCATTCGCGCATGGTCTCGGAAACGGCATCCTTCAGCGTTGCCGTGCCGCTCTCTACCGCATGCACCTTCGCACCCAGCAGGCGCATCTTGTACACGTTCAGGGCCTGGCGCTCGGTGTCTTCCTTGCCCATGAACACTTCGCACTCCATGTCCATCAGGGCAGCCGCCGTTGCCGTGGCCACACCGTGCTGGCCGGCGCCCGTCTCGGCGATAACGCGAGTCTTACCCATCTTCTTGGCAAGAAGCACCTGACCAAGCACGTTGTTGATCTTATGGGCGCCCGTGTGGTTCAGGTCTTCGCGCTTCAGGTAGATCTTCGCGCCGCCCAGGTCCTTGGTAAGGCGCTCGGCATAGTACAGAAGCGAGGGGCGGTTGGCGTACTCGTTCAGCAGCGTGTTCAGCTCTGCCTTGAAGTCCGGGTCGTCCTTGTAGTGGTTGTAAGCTTCCTCAAGCTCGATAACGGCATTCATGAGGGTTTCGGGCATGTACTGCCCACCATGGATACCGAATCTTCCCTTCGACATGTTGTTTCCTTTCTTGATCAGGCTGAATGCCTGGGGTTACCTTTGCTGTTGGCCTTTCGGCGCTTCGGGAGGGGCGGGGGTCGCCGAGCCTCCCGTTCCGCTGTTTGGTTTTTCGGAAATGCTTCCAAAAAACCTCATGCGCTGCACTGCTTCATGCTTTGGACGGCATTCGCTTCGCGAATGGTTCAGGAGGAGTGTTCAGAGAGCTCTCGTCGACCCCCGCGCCTCCCGAAGCGTTGCACGCTTGTCTCGGTCGCGCCATCGTTTTCCTGGGAGCATCATGGACACGTCACCCCTCTTACGGCGGCAACAGCGGCGACCATCTTCGCAGGGTCCTTGAGCTTTTCGGTCTCGATGCCCGAGCTCATATCCACGCCCCACGGACGCACCTCGCGAACAGCCTGTGCCACGTTTTCGGGCCCAAGGCCGCCGGCCAACATGAACGGCCGGCCCACCGAGGCCACCAGGCTCCAGTCGAACCCTTTGCCCGTGCCCTGCCCGTTGTCCAGCAGGACCAGGTCGGCAGCGCTTGCCTCGGCCGCAGCAACATCGGCGGTGCTGCGGATGCGAAACGCCTGGACTATGCCCACGCCCGTGCAGTTCCGCAGCTCGTCCACGTAGGCCGCGTCCTCGTTGCCGTGCAGCTGCACTAGGTCGATACAACCAGACTCCACGATGCGCACCAGCTGCTCCATCGGTTCGTCCACGAACACGCCCACACGCCAAATAGGGGCACCAACGGGTTCGCATTCCAGCAGGAGTTCGCTCAAACCAGCAAGCTGAGCAGGCGTTACGCTGCGATGCGACTTCGGGAAGTCCACGATGAAGCCGCACAGGTCGGGCTGCGCTTGGGCCACCGCCCGCACATCGGCCTCGCGGAACATCCCACACAGCTTCACGCGCGGCTGCGATGCCGCCGCATCCGACAGAAGCCACTCGTGCGCCTGTGCTTGTCGCTGTCGAGCGCTCACTTCGCGCCCTCCCGAGCGGCGGCACGGAACTCGGCCAGCTTCGCCGCTTTATCGTCGGCGCGCATCAGGGCCTCGCCTATCAGCGCTGCGTCTGCCCCCAGCGCCGCCATCGCGGCAACGTCGGCAGCATCCTTCACGCCCGACTCGGCAACGTACAGCACGCCTTCGGGAATGGCGTCGCGCAGGCGACGGGCGTTGTCGAAGTCCACCGTGAAGTCCTTCAGGTTGCGGTTGTTCACGCCGATGATCTGGGCTCCGGCCGCTACCGCGCGCTCGATCTCCTGGGCATCGTGGGCTTCCACCAAGGCGGAAAGGCCCAGCTCAGCAGCCAACTGCCCATAAGAGCGCAGCTGTTCGTCGTCCAGGATGGCGCAGATAAGCAGTACCGCCGAAGCGCCCAGTACCTTCGCCTGGTAGATCATGCGCTCGCACACCACGAAGTCCTTGCGCAGCACGGGGATGGAAACCTGTCCGGCGATTTCACGCAGGTACTCGTCGTGGCCCATGAACCACTTCGGCTCGGTAAGGCACGAAATGGCGCTGGCGCCGGCCGCATCGTACTCGCGCGCTATCTGCAAGTAGGGGAAATCCTCGGCAATGATACCCTTCGAAGGCGATGCCTTCTTCACCTCGCAGATGAAGGAAAGGCCCGGTGCAGCCAGCGCAGCCTGGAAGGGAAAGGCGAATTGCCCGTCGCGCTCCAGCTCGGCCGCGGCCAAGGCGCGCGCTTGGCGTTCCAACTCGGCCGTGGGGACCTCGCGCTCCTCGGCGGCCATGCGCTGGCGCGTGTAGGCGGCTATTTCGTCCAGGATGGTCACTTATGCCTCCTCGTTGGAAACCTTGATGTAGGCTTCCAAGGTTTCCAACGCCTTACCCGAATCGATAAGCTCCGCTGCCAGGGCAACGCCGTCTTTCAGCGAAGGGGCCTTGCCGGTGATGTACAGGCCGGCCGCCGCGTTCAGCAGAACCGTATCGCGCTTGCAGCCCTGCTCCTTTCCGGAAAGGATATCGCGCGTGATCTGCGCGTTTTCTTCCGGCGTGCCGCCCTGCAGGTCTTCGCGGGTGCACTGCTGCATACCAAAATCGGCCGGGGTAAGCACGTAGCTGGTGTACTCGCCGTTGTGAAACTCGCACACGCTGGTGGGGCAGGCGGTGGAAAGCTCGTCCAGGCAGGCCTGGCCGTACACCACCATGCCGTCGGTCACGCCAAGGCTGGTAAGCACGCGCGCCAGGGGCTGCACCAGCGACTCGTCGTACACGCCCAAGATCATCTTCTGGGGCGAGGCGGGGTTGGTAAGCGGCCCCAGGATATTGAACACCGTGCGGATGCCCAGCTCCTTGCGGATGGGGCCAACATAGCGCATGGCGGTGTGGTACTTCTGAGCGAAGAAGAAGCACATGCCCACTTCGTCCAGCAGCTTGGCGCACAGCTCGGGGCTCTGCTCGATGTTCACGCCCAGCGCCTCCTGGCAATCGGCCGTGCCGCTCTTGCTGGAAGCGGCGCGGTTACCGTGCTTGGCCACCTTCGCGCCGCCGGCCGCGATGACCAGCGCCGCCGTGGTGGAGATGTTGAAGCTGCCGGCCTTGTCGCCGCCGGTGCCCACGATCTCCAACACAGGCTCGGGGTAGCTTACCTTGGTGGCGTGCGAGCGCATAGCGGAAGCGCAGCCAGCGATCTCGTCGATGGTCTCGCTCTTGGTGCTCTTGGTGGAAAGGGCGGAAAGGAACGCCGCGGTCTGCACCGGCGTGGTGTCGCCCGACATGATCTCGTTGATCACGGCATACGCCTCGTCGTAGGTGAGGTCTTCCTTGTCTACCAACTTGAATATCGCTTCGCGGATCATCAGGGTTCCTTTCTACTCAACGGTTATCTCGAGGAAATTCTTCAGTATGGTGCGGCCTTCGGGGGTAAGGATGCTCTCGGGATGGAACTGCAGGCCGTAGGTGGGGAATTCTGCATGCTGCACTGCCATCACTTCCCCGTCGTCGGTGCGGGAGATCACCTTCAGGCACGCCGGCAAGGTTTCCTCCTCCGCGGCCAGGGAATGGTAGCGCGCCACCTGCGCCTGCTCGGGCATCCCCTTGAAGATGGGCGACGTTGTATCGAGCTTCGCCAGAGAGGACTTGCCGTGCATCAGCTCCTTGGCATAGCCCACCACGCCGCCGAAGGCCTCGCAGATGGCCTGATGCCCCAGGCACACGCCCAGGATGGGCACCTTGCCCGAAAGCTTCAGGGCCACTTCCTCGCAGATGCCCGCATCGGCGGGACGGCCCGGCCCAGGCGAGAGGATGATGGCCTGGGGGTGCATGGCCTCAAGCTCTTCTACCGTCAGCGCATCGTTGCGCACCACTTCGATATCGGGGTTCAGCTCTCCCACCAGCTGATACAGGTTGTAGGAGAAGCTGTCGTAGTTGTCGATGAGGACGATCATGCCAGGCCCCCTTCTGCGCACTGCAGCGCTTCCATGACGGCGCGCGCCTTGTTGTAGCATTCACGGTCTTCGTTTTCAGGGATGCTGTCGGCAACGATGCCGGCGCCGGTCTGCACGCACACGCGGCCGTTCTTCTTGTAGGCCAGGCGGATGCCGATGCAGGTATCCAGGTTGCCGGTAAGGTCCAGGTACCCGATGGCGCCGCCGTAGATGCCGCGCTTGGCGCCCTCCAGGTCTTGGATGATCTGGCAGGCACGCAGCTTCGGGGCACCGGAAAGCGTGCCGGCCGGCAGGATGGAGTCCATGACGTCCACCGCGTCCTTGCCTTCGGCCAGCTTGCCGGTAACGGTGGAACCGATGTGCATGATGCGGCTGAAGCGCAGGATGTTGCGATACTCCTCCACCTTCACGGTGCCCAGCTGGCTCACGCGGCCCAGGTCGTTGCGGCCCAGATCCACCAGCATGTCGTGCTCGGCGCGTTCCTTGTCGTCGGCCAACAGCTCTTCTTCCAAGGCGCGGTCTTCCTCGGGCGTAAGGCCGCGGGGGCGCGATCCGGCCAGCGGGTAAGTGAACAGCGTGCCATCCTGCAGGCGGGCCAGCGTTTCGGGCGAAGCGCCGGCGATTTCCACGTCATCGCTGGTGAAGTAGAACATGTAGGGCGAAGGGTTCTGGCAGCGCAGCACGCGGTAGGTGTCGAACAGGCTGCCTTCGGCCGCTGCGGTGCGCGGGTTGGAGGGCACTACCTGGAAGATGTCGCCTTCATGGATATGATGCTTGGCGATGTTCACCATCTCGCAGAATCGCTCGGTGGAGAACTGCGGGGTAAGCGGGCCTTCCATGTGCAGCGGCGGGAACTCGTGGCGCTTACCGCTGAACAGCAGCGATTCCATCTCGTCGAGCTTGGCGGCGGCAGCCTGATACGAAGCATCCACGTCGTCGGCACGCACGCCAGCGATGAGGATGATCTTCTGGCGGTAATTATCGAAGCAGATAACCTGATCGAAGAGCATCAGGTCCACATCCAGGAAATCCTCATGCGCCAAGTCGGGGCGGCGCAGGGTGGGCTCGGCGTACTTGATGTAGTCGTAGCTGAAGTAGCCCACCAAGCCACCGGTGAACGTGGGGAAGCCTTCCATCTGGGGGCTCTTGTTCTGCGCGATGATGGCACGGATGGCCTGGCCCGGATGCTCAACCTGCTGGGTTTCCACCACCGGCTCGCCGTCTTCCACGTTGCGGCGCACCGTGAGCGCGCCGTTCAGGCAGGTAAGCTCCACGGAAGGCTTGTAGCCCAGGAAGGAATAGCGGCCCCAACGCTGGTCGGCCTCGGCCGATTCCAGAAGAAAACAGTGGTTGCTGGCGTGGCGCAAGGCGCGCATGGCCTCGATGGTGGTGATGCGATCGGCATACAGCTCGCGTTTCACGGGAACGCGGCGAATGCCCTCCTGCCCTGCTAGGCGGCGCACCTCCTCCAAGCTCGGCTGCAGCGTTTCGATACTGCCCATAGGTTCTGCCTTTCTCTTCAAAGGGAAGGCAAAGAAAAAGCCCGCCCCTGACGTTAACTACGATCAAGGACGGGCTGTTAAGCTCGCGGTGCCACCTTGCTTCACGGTTTGACCCGTGCACTTTGCGGATTACCTTCATAATCCCGGCAACTGACGTATGCCCCACGTTGCATCCTACTTGGCAGTACCCTGCGTTCAGGTGCACCCTCGGCGGCCCATTTGGCGAGCGGCATTTCCATCCGGATCCCAGCACCCCGGACTCTCTGTGCGCGCCTACTCGCTTTGACTTCCGCCTCAACGGTTTAGGTGGTTCCTGCTTCCAAGACGTTCCCGGAAGCGAAACTGACGTTATTCTGTTGCCGGCACGGCGAATTGTCAACAAGGAATTTGCCGGCGTTACGTAGAGTTAACGCAAGCGGCGGCGAACAAGGATCGGCAAACCTCCGAAGACCAGCTCGGTTCAACGCGCTGCGGCCACCACTCGCGGCAGGGCGAACCCGAAGCGTTCGCCGGCGGAAATCATGAGCCGCAGAGCCTTCGCGCGCGGCCGTCACCTGGGCAGGGGCGACCACCCAGGCCCTACTCCCTATGGCGCACATCCCACTGCTCGGCAACGTAGAAGCGGCGGCGGTTCTGGCAGCTGGTAAGCGTCACGCGCCCGGCGTTCACCAGGTAGATAAGGTGCGCAAACGTTTCACCCAGCGAATAGAACTTCTGGTCGATGGTCCAGCTGTCCCAATCGGGGTGCTTCCACTTGGCGTTGCGCGCGATGTCGATAAGGCTGGCGTGCCCTTCGGCGACCAGCTGGTACAGCTCTTCCAAGCGGTTGGCATGGAAGCCCTTCAGGAAATCCACCCGTTCCGCAACGCCCGTGAAAGGCGCTCCATGACCAGGCAATATAAGGTCTACATCCAGGTTGCGCACCTTGTCCAAGCTGGCAAGGAATTCCTTCAACGCATCGTAGCCGGTGATCCAGCTCATGATGGTGGGCGTGATGCGCTCCAGCACGTGGTCGCCGGCGATAAGCAGCTTCAACGTTGGCTCATACAGACAGATGTGCCAGTCGTCGTGGCCGGGCGTGGTGATTACCTGGAAGCGGTAGTTGCCGTTGCGGTACACGTCGCCGTCGCCCAGGTAGAACAGGTCGGGCTGGTTCTTCGAGGGTACCAGCTCGGCGGAAACCTGGTAAGCGCTGGCGTCGCGTTTCTGCATGCTGCGCTCGTCGTAGGTGTTCGGGCGCACCAAGTGGCTGATAAGCGGGTTGTACACGGTGGACTGGATGTCCATGAGGTTGCGCACTTCCTGGAAAGAATGCATGTTAGCGTACACGCGCATCCAACGGCGCCAGATGCGGTCCAGGTTGCCCGTGTGGTCGGGGTGCGAATGGGTAAGCACGATCTCCACCGATTCCCAATCGCGGCCCAGTTGGTGCAGCGCGGCATCGAGCGCCTGCTCGCATTCGGGCTCGTTCAGGCCCACGTCGATGATGGTGGTTTTGTCTTCGCTGAGGATGAAGTACGAGTTCAGGTACTCAAGCGGGTTTCCGGGCAGGGGAACGGGCACGCGCCAGATGCGCGGGTAAACCTCTTCGATTTCTCCATTGTTGTACTGATCGGCATAGCTGCCCATAGCGCTCCCCTTGCGAACCAACCCTGCAGATATCCCCAGCCTAGCGCATAATCAAGGCACCGGCCGCTCGTTGCGGGAGGCGTTGGCGAATCGCAGACGGCTGGCTGCGTTCATGCTGTTTCGATGCAGGCAGGAGGGGAAATGGCGAAGACGGACGGAATGCTTGAAGAATCCGGGCGGCCCGAAGGCGTGGGCGCTGACGAAGGAGGCGCGCACGAAAGGGACGAGCTGCACGAGAGCGCATGTCCCGGGGAGGGTAAGGCTGCGCCCTGCCAATCCCCCGACAGCCTCGCCGCCCTGCCCGACGCGCATTGCCATGTTGCGTTCATGGAAAGCCCCGGTAGGTTTGCCGCCGATGCAGCAAGCGCCGGCACAACCATCCTTTCCGTAACCGTAATGCCCGAAGAGTTCGAAGGAATGGAGGGCAGACGCCCCTGTCCTTGCGAATTACAGCCCAGCACGATTCGCACCGCGCTGGGCCTGCACCCCTGGTGGGTTCCGGAAAGCGAGCAGGAGCTGGCCGAAATGCTTGCGAATTTCGATGGGCTCGCCCCTAACGCACGATTCATCGGCGAAGTAGGGCTCGACTTCTCGAAGCGCCGCGTGCATACCCGCTCCCAGCAGCTGCAGGCCTTCCAACACATCATGAGCACCGCATCCAAATACAGCACCCAGGCGATTTCCCTTCATTGTGTAAACGCCTACCCCGAAGCCCTGAGCATCCTTGAAAGTTCAGGCTGCACCGAGCAGTGCGTCTGCATCTTCCACTGGTTCAGCGGATCATCCGACCAGCTTGCACGCGCCAAACGCCTAGGCTGTTGGTTTTCCGTCGGCGAGCGCATGCTGCAAACCAAGCGCGGCCGCGAATATGCGAAGGCCATCCCGCTGGAACGCTTGCTCCTGGAAACCGATGCACCAGCGGCAACCGACCCGGAGCTTCACCATCCGGCAGTCCCCTACTCCTTCGCAGAACACCAAGCCGAACTGCGCCGGACGCTTGGCCAGCTAGCCGAATTGCGCCGCACTTCGCCCGAAAGTCTCGCAGCCACCATCCAAGAGAACACCCATCGGGCCTTAAACTAGCCTCAGCATCAAAGAAAAGCATGGGCGGTTGCCGCTGCCTTGATGGGAGGAACAGATGCGACCCGATATCAAGAACCTGATCTCGAAGGAAGACGCGCTTAAGCGCATCAACGAAGCCTGGAAGCCGACGGCACAGACAGAGCAGGTGCAGCTGAAAGACGCTGCAGGCCGGATCCTTGCGGAAGATCAGTTCGCCCAATACAACCTGCCCGTTGTCCGCGCGTCCGCCATGGACGGCATCGCCGTCCGATCCGCCGATTTCGCGGAGGGCATGCCGGACACGAACGCATGGAAGCTGGGTGAAGATTACGTCCGCGCCGACACCGGCGACGATTTCGACGACCGCTTCGATGCCGTCATCGCCATCGAGAACGTGACCTTTCTGCCAAACGGTGGATTGCAACTGCCCTCAGACGTGAAAGCATCGAAGGGCACGAACGTGAAGCCCTGCGGCTCAAACGTTAAGAAAGGGGCACTGCTGGCACCGGCCGGAAAGAAACTGACCGCGCTGGACCTTGCCGCCATCGGCATGGGCGGCGCAGCGTGCGTGCCAGTAAGGAAGAGGCCGGTGGTCGCTTTCGTCCCTACCGGAAGCGAGCTGGTTCCCGTGGGCGCGCCGCTGCAACGCGGGCAGAACTTCGACACGAACTCCCTTCTGGTAAGGCAGCTGCTTTTGGAGTTCGGTGCCGAACCGCTGATGCACGAAATCGTGCCGGATTCCCCCGAACAGATCGAAGCGGCATTCAACGAAGTTCTTCCCCAGGCCGATATCGTGCTGCTGAACGCAGGCACCTCGAAGGGACAGGAAGATTACACCTTTCGCCTTTTGGAGCAGCGCGGCAGCGTGCTGTTCCATGGCGTCGCCGCCGTTCCCGGCCGTCCTATGAGCGCAGCCGTCATCGATGGAAAGCCGGTGGTCAACCTATCCGGCCCGACATTCGCCGCGTTCAACAGCATGGATTGGGCAGTGCGCAACCTGGTAAGCCGTTTCCTTGGCACAGCCCCCAAGAAGCGAACGGTGGTTTCTGCAACCCTCACCGAGCCTTTGCGGGTTCCACCGCACCTCTCGATGACGACAAGCCTGCATCTGGAAAAGCAGGCAGATGGAGCCTACGCCGCAACGCCCATCGCGCTGCGCGGCCCACGTGCAGCTGGAACCGCCGCAGCGCTGACCGCGAACGCCATCTACCTATCAACGCCCGGCGAAGAAGCCCACGCAGCCGGCGAAACCATCCAGGTGCAGCTGCTGTAGCCCATCCGCACCACCCTCAACCTGTCCGCGCCGTGGGCCGGGGCACCGCCCCAACCCACGTCGCTGCCCAACCGTTGCAGATGCAGTGCCGGGCTGAACTGGGCGGGCGCGGCCACTATCGTGTGATAAAGGGGTCTGTCCCTACTGACACGGTAGCGCCGGGCAGTGTCTGCGCGGCGAGAAGCCCTTCCGGAGCGCGGCTTCCGAGTGCTCGCCTTCAAAGGCGGCGCCCCGGTACTTGATCAACGATGTTGGGATGAGGCGAACCATGTGTCAAGCTGATTTCTGCGCCGCCCCTTCGCGAACACTCGGAAGCCGAACCAGGCGCAGGGAGCGCCGACCGACGCGGACGAATTCGGCCAAGCATGAAGAAAGGCCCACAAGCCAATGACTTGCGGGCCTTGCAGGGCGGGCTCTTCCGAGTTATCCCCTCGTTCAGGGAAAGAACCTGCCTATGTGTGCTCAAGAATGGTAGCACTTCGGCGATGGAATCCATCCGGCGCGATGCGCTTCAACCTCTGGTTGCTGTCGTAGGGCACGGACGGACAGCAAAAGGAGTAGACAACCAAACCGAACGTCAACCCAGCGCAACACTGCTTCGAAATGGAACCGAATGAAACAGAAGAAGCAGTCTATTAAACATTCAACTCACAAATTTCTTGCGACACTGCTAAAGAGCAATACCAACTCATCCATCTCACGACCTTTTCCCTTTGCGCAGGAAAGATAGATAGGGAAACTGATATCCTCTTCATCCGAAAAAGGAAGCGCCACGCTTCCAGGAATTGCCTCAAGAAGTCTCGAAGGGTCAACCACTAAAACGGCGGCCTGTTTGTTCGTAGAGAAAAACGCTCTAAACGACTCAATATCGTGATCAATGTTTATAAAACTAAGTTCAGCACAAGCGCCTTCAGACCGAGCGAATAGCCAAGAGTAGCCAGATCTAATATCAAGGGGAGTGGCTATTTCCATTTTCTCCATGTCGCTAAAGCCGATTTGGCCTTTTCGAGAAAATGGATTATTTCCGCCTACGACAATCTTGGGAGCAAACGAAAAGAGATAACGATCTTCATACTCGATTGAGTGCATCCCGCCCAAAGTGACAGCAGCATCAACAAGACCAGCTTTCAACCCGGATACGCACGCCTCGCTTGGCCAGAGCGAGATTAGCAACCCTGCTTTATTTTCCGAATACTCCCTTAAGGCAGAATCGAACAAATCTCCCCTTATCCCCCAAGTCGGAATAGCGCATCGCAGTTTTGAAGCAAAAGTCTTCTCTTTCGTTTCCGCAGCAAATCTCTGGAGTTGCTCTACTTCTTCTAAAACCTTCTCGGATTGCTCAATTATTTTGCGGCCAGAATCCGAAATCATAAGGCCTTTGCTTTTTTTGGAAGGTTTAATGATTTCAACGCCGAGTTCTTTCTCGAGAGCCTTAACGGCTTTCACTATAGCTTGCGGTGTAACGTAGTACGCCCGTGCTGCAGCCGAATAACTACCAAGCCTTGCCGAGGCAACAAGATATTCAAGTTGATTGATATTCATTAAATCCTCCAGAAAAAGCAAAGTGCGGGGCTTAGCCGTCATCCACCCCGCACTTTTACCGACTAAACAGTCAAAGGATTAGAGAGAACAAACTCTCCTATTTGCCTAGAACCGCTCTGGTCATAAACAGGAATTGAGATGTTCGTTTCACCTTCCGCGCTCCTGTCAAGCGCATCATCCCACTGTTCGTAGAATATGTAGCCTTCTTGACCATTCGTCGCAACCGCACCTACCAGATCAGGAGCGTATCCAACAGAATCAGCTGAAACCATTGACCCATAAGTCATTCCGCTATCATTCAGCGAATACGATGAAGCATCGAGCAAGGGGTCGACGTCGAATAAATCGCATGTTGTTGTTGGGGAGTAAGCGCATGCCTGGTAGTTGATATGGGTGCCCGAGATATAAACACGACCACCTGCATAATAGGTTCCACCGATGCTGCGCACGACGCCAGCACCAACTCCGAAATCTTTTTCGCCAGACTGATTCCAAATCACATCAGAAGAATTCAGCAAGAGCCCAGCGCCGTTATACAGATGTCCGCAAGCGCCAATAGTATTAGCAGACAGCGATTGATTCGTTTTCACATAAGCCCACCCAGTAATGTAATTCTGTCCGCTGCCCCAAGACAGAGACTCGATCCCGGCCTTATGCGATACGCTCACTTTTCCATAAGTGAAAACGTTTGTGTTTCCCCAAACTTTGCATGACGGCATAGTCGCATACGCTGGGCTCGCAAAGCATGACAGCGACACCAAGCATATCAACAAAGCCAAGAATACTGCACTTACCTTCTTTGTAGCTTCCATTAGAACCTCCTTAGATCTGCTGTTCATAACGGCAACTACATGTTAAGTAGAGATCAACCTGCGGAAACCGTACTAGAAGTTCACGGCAAATACCCTAATTAATCCGCAAGACGACCAACAAGCAGATACGAATGGCGCTCTTCCCCTTCCTGTAGAATTACCTCGGTTCCAACAAGGCTCTCGATAGCCTGTTCGTTCAATTCGTTAGTACTGCCTAAACCTTTCAGCAAAGAATCAACATCCACCCCTTCGCTTAAAGGAACGTTTAGGGAAAAGGAACGCGTATTTCGCCGATCCGGCGCCAACCTCTTCCCTAAGCTCAATTCCGAAAAGGGAACAGAATCGCCGAGAACCTCACCATCGCTTGAAGAAAGAAAGGCGTTGGTACCACCCCTGATCTCAATCGATTCAATCTCATGAACAGAAGAGTTGCTAATGCGACAAGCGAACGAAACAACCGCTTCCCCATCGGCTGCAGTGTCGATTTGTATTGTAGGTTGCTCAAGCGTTGAAACATCCACCAATGGGTATTCCCCAAGTTCAATTGAGGCTACGGAGGGCTTTGCTGAAAAGCTAGCATCCTTTTCCTCATCATGATCTGAGCAACCGAGCATGAGAACCGACACGCCAATAGCGATTAACGCAATAAGGATCTTCTCCATCATCGCCCCTTCTTTCTCACTATCTCTTCAAACTCGCATAAAAAGAAGCAATGATAGGCAACTTTTGGTTAGCGGACAAAACCAAAAGTAAAACATTACGAAGAGGCACGGACGGTGGCATCACGGGTCTCCACCGCCGACCACCCCCAGAAAAGCAACAAGGACGTTGAAGCTGCACAGCCTCAACGCCCTTAAGTGTTTGCGCATCAGAAACCGAGACAAGGAGCGTTCATCACCTCTCTATCAGCGGATCTGTCCCATCGACGCAACGACCGTAAGCATCTTCAAAAGCACCCGAGCCCCAACACGGCTCCCCTACACCTCGGCCGGAACCACAACAGTGGGAACCACCAAATGGTTCAGCACGCCGCAGGTGGTGGATCCGAACAGGGCACGGCTCACTGCGGAGCGGGCATGCGTGCCCAAAACCAGCACGCGGCAGTTCTTCGCCTGCTCCATCAGAACCTGCGTGGGCGAAGGGCCGTTCACGGAGCGGCCTTCCACCTTCACCCCAGGGTTGGACTCGTTGATGCTGGCCACACGAGCATCCAGGTTGCGCTGGAACTGCTCGCCCACCGGCGCCAGGCCGCCGCCCATGAACTCCGCCGACTTCGACAGCAGCGTGGGAATGCCCCAAGCGGAAACCAATTCCAGCGGCTGGTTCAGCGATTCGGCCAGGTGCACGCCCAGCGCAACGGCGCCATCGCCCACAGCGTCGTCGGGGCCAACGCCCACCACAATGCCCTCGGCTTCCTCGTCGGGATCCCAATCAACGGGAACAACCACCGTGGGAACGCTTGCGGAAACGGAAACGCGCAGGCCTTTCGCACCCCACACCTTTTCTGCCACGGAAGCGCGGCCATGGTGCGAACCCATCACAATCATGTCGTGGCTTTCCGCGGCGTTCACCAGCGCTTCCACGATGTCGTCCTTCACGTACGACGCCTCGACGCGGATCTCGGGATACGTGTCGTTCACGAACTTCTGCGCTTCGCCCAACACGTGGTCTACCGCTTCGCGCAGAAGCTTGGTGTCGGATTTCGCCATGCGGTCGGATGCCGGGTCGATTACCGCCAGCAACGCCAGGGAAGACCCCTCCCTGTTGGCAAGGCTCGCTGCCCAGCGAAGAGCCTTCTCGCCGCGCTCGGAGCCGTCGATGCCCACCAAGATGCTTTCCATAGTATTCATACCTCTTTCAACCTAGTGGAACATTGGGATCATGAGCCACAGCGCGAACAGCACCACCACAACGCACGCGGCAAAGCACACCACGGAAGCGAAACGGATAAGGTAGTTCGGCGAGCCATCGGCACCTTCGGCCGAACCGCTTTTAGCCCAAAGCCGCAGGCCAGACGAATACATGACGCCGATACCACCGGCGATGCACACAGCCACCACCAGCACGGTCACAAAGTTCATGACTTCTTGCATTTGATTCCCCTTCCCTACGCTGCTGCCGAGGCGGTTGCCGCCTTGGTATTCAGCTTTACTTCGGAGCTTTCATTCACATTGAGCGAGTTCACCGGGTTGCGGCGGCTCAAGCGGAAGATGATGAGCGCGGCGATGATGGCGATAACCGCAACGGCGAGCGTGCCCCATACGTTGATCTTGGCCACCGCGCAAGCCGCTGCACCGATGATGCCGGCAGCCGGGAACGTTACCAGCCAAGCCACCAGCATGCGCGCCGCAACCATCCAGTTCACCTTGTTGCCCTTCTTGCCCAGGCCGGTGCCGATGATGGAGCCGGAGCACACCTGCGTGGTGGAAAGGGCGAAGCCCAGGTGGGAGGAAACCAGGATGGTGGTTGCAGAAGCTGCCTCGGCAGCGAAGCCCTGCGGGGTGGAGATCTCGGTAAGGCCCTTGCCCAGGGTGCGGATCACGCGCCATCCGCCCATGTAAGTCCCCAGTGCGATAGCCAGGCCGCATGCGGCGATGACCCAAAGCTGCGGGCCGGTGCCGGAAGGCTGGATGCCCACGGCGATAAGGGTAAGGGTGATGATGCCCATGGTTTTCTGGGCGTCGTTGGTGCCGTGGGAAAGGGCAACCAGACAGGCCGTGATGGTCTGGCCGTGGCGGAAGCCGTTCTCAACGTACTTCTCGTCCATCTTGCGAACTATCGTGTATATCAACTTCACCGCTATGAACGCCGCCAGGCCGGCAACCACCGGGGAAACCAGCGCCGGGATAAGCACCTTGGCAACAACCGCGCCGAAGTTCACGCCCTCAACGCCGGCGCCCACGATAACGGCGCCCACCAGGCCGCCGAACAGCGCATGGGAGGAACTGGAAGGCAGACCCACCAGCCAGGTCATCAGGTTCCACAAGATGGCGCCCACCAAGCCGGCGAATATGAATTCTGCGCCAATGGTTACCTGCTGCTCGTTGATGATGCCGCCGGAAATGGTCTTGGCCACCTCCGTGGAAAGGAATGCGCCGATAAGGTTCAGCGTGCCCGCCGCGATCACAGCGGTCTTGGGCTTCAGGGCACCCGTCGCAATAGAGGTTGCCATGGCGTTTGCCGTGTCGTGGAACCCATTGGTGAAGTCGAACGTCAGCGCCACGGCGATAACCAGGCCGACGACGACAAGAGTCGCGATATCCATGCTTCCTTCTGTTCCTCCTTAGAAACATCTACTTCTTCGCGCAAATATGCGCATCAGCGGAGCAGAAAGATGCGTGGCGCCCGGGCTCATCCCAGGCAGTTTTGCTACGTATTCCAGTACGCACCCAGCTCTAATGCCGACTGCGACAGATTACGCTTTGAAATGTAAAACGGATGTAAAGCGGAGTTAACCTTACGTAAGCTTATTCAGCCTTGCGTTTACGCAGGTCAGATGCGGTATATACGCCGATGATGATAACCGCGGAAACAACCAACATTACAAATAGTGCAACATACGATACCAAGTACGTGCCGAACGCCTCGGTAAGGAAGCCGGGCAGGAACGTGAAGACGAAGCCGCCCAGCGCATAGCAGATCTGGAAGTTCTTGATGGTCTTCACCTCGCTGCCCTTCGGGGAAAGCTCGATGCTCCAAACGGAAATGCCCACCGTACCCAAGCTCAGGCCCAGGCCGTACAGGAACACGCCGATGCCCGCCAAGCCCGTGCTGCCCATGTCGGTAAGGCAGATAAGCCCCAGGCCCACGACGAACAACACGAAGAACAACGCCGAGCCATTGCGCGTGCCGATGCGGTCGAACACCAGCCCGCTGGCCAGCTTGGAAACGGTAAGGCAACCGCCGCACAACGCCACCAACGAAGCCGCTGCTTCGGTCGTGAAGCCTTCGGAGGTGAAGAGCACGGCAAGATAGTTGGTGCCGCCGACGGAAATGCAACCGATGATCACCATGGCCAACAGCACCAAGGGCATGGCGCGGTGAGGCACATCACGGTTCTGGCGCGCATGCTTCTTCGCCGGCTTGCCGCGCTTGGGCTTTTCCGGCTCCACGTAGGGAGAAAGCCCCATGTCCTGTGGGAAGTTGCGCAACAGGGCGAACACCAGAAGGCCCAGCACCAGGGCAAGCACGGCCTCGAACGCGAAGGCGCCGGCTAGCTGCGAGGAGCCGATGATGCTTACCACCAGGTTGGGCAGGATAACGGCCGCAACGCCCGAACCCACGGCGGCCACGCCCGCAACCGTTGCCACGTTGGTCTCGAACCAGCGGTTGATGAGCATGGTAGAGGCTATCATGCCGCCCAGGCCGTACCCTAAGCCAGTGAATGCCGAGCCGATGCAAAGCCCCAAATAATTACCGCTGTTCAAGGCGTAGATGCCGAAGCCCAAGGCCACGAACAGGGAAGCCACGAACGCGCCCACGCGGCAATTCAGCCACGCGTAGTAGCGCGCTACGAAGAACATGGCGATTAGGGAAACGAAGGTGCGCACCGAGATGATGATCGAGCCGCCGGAGTGTCCCACCCCGGGGATTTCCACCAGGTAGGGCTGGTACACGGAAAACGAGGTGGAGGGCAGGCCGATGTTCGTGAACAGGATAAGGAAGCAACACAGGGCGATGACCTTCTCGTAGTGGCGCTTCACCTTTTCGATCATCGGATGACTTTCCTTTCCCTGCCTGTACCGCCTGCTGCCTGGAAGCTGCGGCATCCGGGCGACGGATGCATCAACCGCGCTTCAAGCAAACAAAGAGCCCACCTGTCTGGCGGGCTTCAACTTGTTTCATACAGAAGATAGCAGTCTGGCCAAAAGGCAAGGGGCATTTTGCGGTTCTTTGCGCGTTGTGCACATTATCTTCGGCAGGGAGCGCCGCGCGTGGTCGCAGGGGTCGCGTGCCGGGGACTCCAGGCAGGCGCCGCGTAGTGCGCCGAGTGCAATCCCGGCCGTGACGGGAGCGGGCCTAGGAACCCGCATCGCCGCACGGGGCCGGGCTGGTATACCAAGTGAGAGAGGAAAGCCGAAGGCGCTGGCAGCCCTTAAGCGACGGCAGCGTTGGGGATAACCTGGATGCGATTCAGCTGATCCATGGTGTGGGCATCAACCCCGATGCCAGCTGCGCCGTTGCGCACCTTCGTAACGTAGTCCTCGCGGAACGACCAATCCTTGAACGGGCCGCGCAGGGAAAGGTAGATAAGAGCCTCAAGCGTGTAGGCATCATGCGCTTCCGGGTCGTAGTCGTTGAAGCCGAAGGCGTTGCAGATAACCGTATCCTGGGTATGGTTGCCCGCATACTGAACCTCAACGAAGGTCTTCTCGTAGCAGTGGGAGGAAACGCCCTCGAAGCCGTCCATCTTCGACTCGTTGGCGTAGCTCAGGTCCCACAGGGCGCCCTGTACATGCTTGCCGGGAGCGGGGATTACCGTGGCGAAGCCCGCGCCGTCCATCTTCAACTCGTAGTTGGGAAGGGTGGCAACGCCCAGGTACTCGGCGCCCGGGCAGCGGAATGCCATCTGGTCGAAGTCCATGTTTGATCCGTATGCGAAGTAAAGCTTGTGCATGACTGAAAGTATGCCGCCCGCCCTGTACCCGCGGAACCCCGCGATTCTGCATAGCCAGTTATAAAGGCCCGCCTATAGCAGAGGGGAACCCCGGAGGAAACGCCGTTCAGATAGCGTCGTTTCCACAGGTGGAAAGGGTATTGAAGGGAGCGCACGCCCTGGATGTTAGCCGATTGCACGCACCCTCCAAATGCAAAAGCGCCGACGGCGGGAAGCCATCGGCGCTTCGGTTCGGGCACGTTCGCAATCAAGCGAAACTAGGACACCAGGTTCTTCGTATCCCCCGCGAGGTACGAGGCAACGTTTTCCGCCACGATCTTGGCGCGCTTTTCCATCGCCTGATGGGAAGCGAAGGCAACATGCGGCGTTACCACCGTGTTCTTGCTATTCAGCAGCGGATGATCGGCAGGGAACGGCGGCTCCATCTCCAGCACGTCGATGCCGGCACCGGCGATGCGTTCCTCGTTCAGCGCCGCGGCAAGCGCCTCGGAGTCAACGATAGGGCCACGTGCGCAGTTGATGAGGTAGGCCGTGGGCTTCATAAGGGCAATCTGTTCGGCGCCGATCATGCCGGTGGTCTCGGCATTCTGCGGAACATGCAGGCTTACCACGTCGGAGGTACGCAGCAATTCGTCAAGCTCAACGAACTCCACGCCGGGGATGTCCTTCTTCGTGCGCGAATAGCACACCACTTCGCAGCCGAATGCTTGGGCAATGCGCATCACGCGCGTGCCGATGGCGCCGGCGCCGATAACGCCGAAGCGCTTCCCCTCAAGCTCAGGGCCAACCAAACCGTCCTTGGTGCCGCCCTGGCGCACGATGGAATTCAAGGTCGATACGTTGCGGCATACGTCCAGCAGCAAGCCGAACACCAAGTCGGCTACCGCCACCGTGGAGTAACCGGCGCAGTTGGAAACCTGGATACCGTGTTCGCGGCAATACGCCATGTCGATATGGTCGAAGCCCGTGAACGCATCGCAAACGTACTTCAGGTTCGGGTTCTTCTGCATAACCGAACCGGGGTACTTGATGTTGGAAAGCACCACGATGTCTGCGTCGGCGCTGCGCTCGGCAAGCGTGGCCTCGTCAACCTTTCGATCGGGGTAAGTGACGATTTCCGCCCCTTGGCCTTCAACGGCCTTTTCAAGGAGGGCTCGCAATGCTTCATCGGAAATGCCAAGAGGCTCCAGTACGGCGATCTTCATGGGTCTCCTTTCGGGATGTTCGAATATGCGGGCAGCCCCGCTCCCGTCGCGAGCAGCGCGGGCGGGGCAACAGAGAGCGCTTTGAAGAAGAAGGTATTCAGAACGCTCGGTGGAAGTCCGCGGTTCAATGGTAGAGGGCACCCTTCCGGGATAGCGGAAACCCGCCTGTTCATCGATAAGCGGGCGAATGACCACCCCAACGGGCCAAGGCTCCGCCGCCTACCCCGAATGCCGCAACGCTCGCACGGCAACCGGCAATGGAAGCGCCGGCGGCAACTCACCGGCCGAACCCAACCCGACGAGAACGCATGCACCATGGCAAGGGGGCGGCTATCATAGAACCCGAAAAGAAAGGCATGCGCATGTACGATGAACGCCCCATAAAAACCGAACCCGTGAAGCCAACGACCAAGGCCGACACCTTCAGCAGCTCTACCGCCGATACCAGCGGCTTGGACGATCTGATGGACAACGTCACCTTCCAGATGACGGAATACGAGAAGCCGCTGCCTGGCCTGATACACGCCGCGTTCAGCGTTCAGAACTACTATTTCACCGACCGCATAGACCGCTACCTGCTGTTCGGGCCGGGAGGTAGGTCGCTCTTCGTAGACCTCGGGCACCCCCTGCTTACCGGCAGCGAGCATTTGGACATGATGCTGGACCGGGCCGACATGCCCTGGGATTCCGCCGATGTTGCCGCCACGCATTTCCACCCCGACCACGTGGGAAACATGCAGTACTTCCTAAACCGTGGCGGCAAAACCGTGTACCACGGCCCCCTGCACATCATGGACGACGAAGCCTGCAGCGATTTCGCCTTCGCCATCGGCTGGCCCGAGGCAACCGAGGCACCTGAGCTTTGGGAAGGGCTTGCCGCCACGCTGCGCTACACCACCAAGGGCGGCTACCCTGAGGGCACCGATGCCGTGGAACTGCATACCGGCGATAAGTTCCAAGTTGGCGGATGGGACCTAACGGCCCTGGAAACGCCCGGCCATGCCCTTGAGCACATCTGCGTTGCCGACCTAGGGCGCAAGGTACTGTTCGCCGGCGACCACATCATCGATGCCGCACCCTCCATCATGCAGTTCGGCCGCAACGACCATCTGCTGCAGAGGTTCATGGACACGTTCCCCGTGCTGCGCAAGGCCGAGTTCGAAACCGTGTACATGTCGCACCATGCTCCGCTGCGCGGGAAGGGCAACATCAACGCCTTCTACGACTACATGATCGCGAAATTCGACAAGCCGTTGGCGAAGCGCATGAAGATAGTGCAGCAACTGGGCAGCGCCACGGTGATGGACGTTGCCTCTGCTGCCCAGCAATCGCATGGCAAGTTCGAAGAGTTGGAATTCGGCATGCGCGTGCGCCGCTATGCCATGACGCTTTCCCTGCTGGAGTACCTGGCCGACACCGGCAAGCTCAAGCGTGAAGAAGACAGCGAAGGTATCCTGCACTACTCGCTTTAACAGGTTCACCTGATAGGGAGAGGGGCACCTGCACCTTCGTCTCGTCCTCCACATCAAGCGAAACTGTGACCTCGTCCAAGAGCACAATTGAAGAAGGGGCGCGACCGAATCGACCGCGCCCCTTCCGTTAAGGCTTTCGTGCCAAGCTCTGCGCTCTAGCACTTACTGCTTGCGGCGTTTCCACGCGGCCGTGCAGAGCACCACGACTGCGATGACAGCAACAACCGCGATGGGCACCAGCGGGATATTGTCAGACGTCTTGAGCAGGAAGCTTGCCGTGCTCTCGGTATTGGTCCCGGGCTTGTGCTTGTTGGTGATGGTCCAGGCGGTGCCCTCGCTGGTCACCGCGGAGTCGTAGTCGGGGTTGGCGTCCTTGGAGGCCTGGGCCTCCTCCACCTTGTACTCGTAGGCGGTGCCGTCGGCGCCCTTGGACACCAGGCCCTCCCACT
>CAVBGJ010000001.1:97554-245564 GCA_963595065.1 Christensenellaceae bacterium Phil1
GCGGCCTTGGACTCGTCGGCCTCCTCGACCTTGTACTCGTAGGCGGTGCCGTCGGCGCCCTTGGACACCAGGCCCTCCCACTTGCAGGACCAGCCGTTGTCCTTGGAGAGCGTCACCGCCTCGCCCTCGGGCGCGAACTCGCCGCCCGCGGCCTTCTTGTAGAGCTGCGCCTGCACCGCGCCGTGGCCGGCGACCACGTCGTCGGACTCGGCGGTGCCGTCGGCGGCGAGCCAGGCCTTGGTCACGGAGAGCCCGGTGTACTCGGCGGGCTTGTGCTTGTTGGCGATGGTCCAGGCGGTGCCCTCGTGGGACACGGCGGAGTCGTAGTCGGGGTTGGCGGCCTTGGACTCGTCGGCCTCCTCGACCTTGTACTCGTAGGCGGTGCCGTCGGTGTCCTTCTTAGGAAGCTTGGCCCACGACTTGTACCAGTTGTTGTCCTTGGAAAGCGTCACGGTTTCGTACTGGATCCAATCGCTCCACTCGCCGTCCTTGGCCTTGCTGCGCTGCAAAACCGTGGCCGTGATGGGGTCATGATCGACGTCCTCTTCAACCTTGCCGGAGGCGTCCTTCCAAACCTTCTGCACGGAAAGATCGCCCACAACCGGCTTCAAGGTGCCGCGGAACGGACGGGCATGGGACTCGGCCGAAACGTTTACCTTGGTACCGATATAGGTACCGGCGGCAGTGCCAGCAAGGTTGATGGTGGAATTAGGTGCCAGCACGCTTGCCAGCACGCGGTCGGAAAGCGAGATGGTCATATCGCTGGTGGAGTTCTTGATGTTGAACATCACGTAGCCCACGGTGCTGTCCGTCTCGCCAGTGCCCATATCCTTGCCGTCGGGAGAAAGAACGTGAACCTTGCTCAGGTTAAGCTGCGTTGCACCGGCCATGTCGACATTAATGACCACGGAGCATTCGCCGTTGAGCGCCATGCCGCGCACATACAGCTCGTTCATGCTGTTGAGCTCGGCGGCCGTCAGGGAAACGTAGGCGCAACCGAAGTCGCCCTCGTAATCAACGTAGATGTTGCCGTTTTGGTTGGTTACCGTAGCCCCCACATCGGCGATCTTGGCAAGATCGTTGGAAACCTGGGTGGTATAGGTCTTCACAGCGTCAAGATCGATGAACGGAGCGCTTGCCGTATCGGCATCCTGCACAAGCCTGTTGGGCTGGTTGAACTGCACGCCATTGACGGCAAGGTGGTTGTTGTTGTCCACGGCAGTCACGGTGTTGTTGCTGCCGATGACGAAGGTGCCGTCGTTGTGGCCGTCAACGTTGCCGTTGGGGTTCGGGTACTCCTGAATGTAGCTCAGGCCCTTATAGCCATACGCGCTGTCGTACCTGCTGTCCAAACCGAAATTGTTGTTACCCGAAAGCTTCTTGGTAAGAATATTGCCGTAAATGTGGCTTTGCGTGGTTACCTCGTCGAAACCCGTGATGTGGAAGCTGCCGGCGATGCCCAGCCACTCGGTTGCCACGGAATCGCGGAAGCCGTCGTAAGCTTCATCCTCGAAAGCATTCTTGGTGCTGTTCTGCTCGTAGGTGTAGTTGCCGTATTTGCCCGGCGCAATCGAGCTGTTCTGATTGTCGGATGCAGGAGCATTACCTTCCTCACCGCTGGAAGCAGGCTCGGTGCTGTTGTTGGTAGAAGCCGTTGCCGCAGCGTTCGTATCGCTGCCGGAAGCAGAGTTTGCAGACTCGGAAGAGGTCTTTGATGCAACGCTAGCGGCCGATGAAGAGGCCTCGGTAGCAGCATTGCCCGTAGTGGCAGCGGTCGAATCGGTAGCAGCGGTCTTCGTATCGGCCTTGCTGCTTGCCTCGTCATCGCTACTTGCAGTCGACTTGGCATTGCTGTTGGCACCCTGATCTGCGCTGGCAGAGCTTGCGTGCGTTGCAGACGCACTGCCGGCCGTGTCGGCGTACGAGACCTTCGTGATGGGCGAAAGGCCCAGCACCAGGATGGCCGACATCAGCACGGCGAATGCCTTCGACGCAAGCGCGTGCGCCGCAGCCGTTGCGGATACCGTGTTCACGGTATCGCTATTCGAGCGTTTGTTCTTCATGGAAGGTTTCCTCCTCATTTTCCTTATGTCCCCATCCCATTCTTGTTGCGGCCGGCCTGAGCCCGACCATCGGCAGAAGAAAGCGGCGTCTGGTCTTCGTCGATTCGCTCTTCGCAGGCACTGTCGCCGCTCAGTGCCGTCACATCGGTGTTCTGCACGGTAGCGTTGCTGCCGTTGGCATCGGTGATATCCGCGTTGTTGGTAACGATGGTGATGTACGGAGGGGTGGCTATAAGGCCGCCAGCGCCGTAGCAATCGGCGTTCGTGGTTACCGTGCCGTTGGAAGCAATGGTGTAGTAGCGGATGCCGATCATGCTTTCCTCCACCGAGCCCAAGGGGGTGCCGTCTGCCTGAACAAATACGGCGTACACGTTGGTGGAAAGCGGCGCCGCTGATCTGCAACGCATCGGCACCATGCACGGAAAGCTGGCTTCAGAAACAGGGGGGGGGTGCCGTCTGCAGCCTGAGCCGTTGCTGGGGCGGCAGCCAGCGTGATGCCCACGCACGCGGCAAACGCCGAAAGCGCAGCAACCAAGCAGCGCAAGACACCTGCTGCACCTGCACCTTTAGTTGAAACCATGGGGCTCCGCCTTGTCCTTTCATTCCGCAAGGTACAATAGAGAAAACTTGCGGTATCGCATGGGGCAAATATGCCCTTGCCAAAGCCCGGTGAACCAGCCCAATGAACCAAGGCCGGCACAGGCAACTAACCAAAACCCGCGCTCAGAACGTTGTTTTTACCTTGAAACGAAGTTTTTATCAAGGCTTTCGCGCGTATTTGACATAACTCTGCGCACCTCGCAAGAACTTTGTCGGCAAACAAACCTCACCAGCCGGCGAACGTTCCTCGCGGCTTTTCACCAGCATTGGCTCATGACACAAGACAATCCCGTCCCGATCGCGCCCGCAAGATTTCGGGCGCATGAAAGCGCATGATCATCTGCACATATGAAAAATCGCAGTTAACCTGGGCATACGCATGTAGAAATAGAGAGTTAGCCTTGGATTTCGCTGTTAAAAAAGCGTGAAACACGCTTTAGTATAGGTACAGAAGGAAACCCGTTCTAAAGGAGGACGTTATGAATCACGGTATTTTGGTTGGCGCAGGCTTTCTGCTGGGCACCCTTGGCGTAAAGGCGCTGAAGAGCGAGCCCGCTCACAAGGCAGCGGTTGCCACCACCGCCCAGGTGCTGAAGCTCAAGGAAGAGGCCGAGACCATCGTCGACGAGGCGAAGGCCGAGATCGACGACATCCTGGCAGAAGCCGGCTACAACAAGGAAGAAGAAGCAGTAGAGGAAGAGGCCGCCAAGGAGCTGGCCGAGGCTCAGGACGCAGAGGGTAAGTAGACCGAATGCGTTTCGCGATCAAACATGAGGTTCCCGGACGCATCCGGTTCAACCTGCTGGGCAAGGTGCCCGAGCATGATGCGATCGCACTCGAGGAAACGTTCCTTGCGCTTCCCTGCGTAACCAAGTGCGTCGCCTATCCCAAGGCCGGCGCACTTGCTGTTTTCTTCGAGGCAGACAGCCGTGCCGGGTTGGCGCAAGCACGCGCAACCGTGATAACCAAGCTGCAGGAGCTTACCTATGAAGAGGTTGCCGCCTGGCAGCCCGAGAACTCGCTGGCGCTCGCCCCGCGCCCGCGCCACCTGTTCACGCAGATCGCCAACATGTTCGTGTTCCGCGCCATGCGCCGCTTGTTCCTCCCGGCGCCGCTTCGCGTGGCCTGGACCGTTTTCAGCGCGTTGCCGTTCTGGAAGGCCGCGTTCGATTCGCTTCGCCATGGGCGCCTTGACGTGCCGGTGCTCGACGGCGCCGCCATCGCCATGGGCTTCATCCAGGGCAAACCGGCAACGGCGGGCAGCACTATCTACCTGCTGAAGATCGGCGAGGTCCTGGAAGACTACACCCAGCGCCGCAGCGAGAGCAGCCTGGTGCGCTCCCTGCTGGACATCCCCAGCACCGCAACGCTGGTGGAAGGCGACGTTGAGCGCGAGGTGGAGGTAACCGAGCTTTCCAAGGGCGACACCATCGTGGTGCGCCTGGGCAGCCAGATCCCCGCAGATGGCGAGGTTATCAGCGGCGAGGCGGGCGTGAACCAGAGCTCGCTCACCGGCGAACCGCTGGCCATCGTTCGCAAGGCGGGCGACACCGTGTACGCCGGCACCGCCGTAGAGGAAGGCGAGATCTTCATCCGCGTGGCGGGCAACCCCGAGGAAAGCAAACTGCGCTCCATCGTTTCCATGGTGGAGCAGTCCGAGGCGCTGAAGAGCTCCGACCAGAAGCACATCGAGGCCATGGCCGACAAGCTGGTGCCGTGGAATTTCCTTTTGGCCGGCATCGTGGCGCTCACCACGCGCAACCTTACCAAGACGGCGGCAGCGCTGATGGTGGACTACTCCTGTGCTTTGCGCCTTTCGGGCAGCATCGCCGTTATGGCGGCCCAAAGCGAAAGCGCAAAGCGCGGATTCACTGTGAAGGGATCGCGCTACTTCGACCACATGGCGGAAGCTGACGTGATCGTGTTCGACAAAACAGGCACGCTTACCCAGGCAACGCCTTCCGTGCGCGAAGTGGCTAGCTACAACGCCACGCCCGAAGACGAGGTTCTTCGCCTGGCGGCCTGCCTGGAAGAGCACTTCCCCCACCCTGTTGCGCGCGCCGTGGTGAACGAGGCGCTGAAGCAGGGGCTCGAGCACCGCGAGCGCCATGCGGAGGTGGAGTACGTGGTGGCGCACGGCATCGCCTCCAGCATCGACGGCAAGCGCTGCGTCATCGGCTCCGAGCACTTCGTGCTGGAAGACGAATGCGTGCCCATCAGCCCCGAAGAGCTCGATGCCATCCACAACAAGGCCATGGGCACCTCGCCCTTGTTCCTTGCAGTGGACGGCACACTGTGGGGCGTCCTGTACATCGAGGACCCGCTGAAGGAAAACGTGGCCGAAGTGGTGCAGGAGCTGCGCGAAGAGGGCTTCAAGCGCGTGATCATGCTCACCGGCGACAACGAGCGCGCCGCAAAGCGCATCGCCGCGAAGACGGGTATCACCGAGTTCAAGGCCGAGCTTCTGCCGGAAGACAAGCACACCATCGTCAAGCAGCTGCAAGACGAAGGCTACCGCGTGGTTATGGTGGGCGATGGCGTGAACGACTCGCCTGCACTGGCCGCTGCACACGTGAGCATCGCCATGAGCGCCGGCAGCGCCGTGGCACGCGAAGCCGCGGACATATCGCTGGTGTCGGACAACCTGCATTCCCTGGTGGAGCTTCGCCAGCTTTCCCGCATCCTGGAAAAGCGTATGCGGCAGGGCTACCGTGTCACCATCGGCTGGAACACCTTGCTTCTGGCGCTGGGGATCGGCGGCATCATCACCCCGCAGGCATCCTCGTTCCTGCACAACTCGGGCACCGTGGGCATTTCCGCCTACAATTCCCGAGCCTTCCTGCCCCAGGCGGAAGAGGAATAAGGGATTTCAAAAACTAGGGGCTTGCAAGTTCGCGCTTGCAAGCCCCTTTTACTGTTTATTGGGCTTTTGGGAGAATTGTTAAATCGCTTGGATGGATAACCGTCTCCCCACTACCGGGAGGCAAAAAAATCACCTGGACTCTATCCCCAACAGCAATTTCCAGCTCAGAATCAATCGAGAAAGCAACCGGATTGTTCAAGTACCGATAATAAGGATCCTCTGCATCCGCGGAAAGAACAGCGATATTGTCTTCCTCGTCTAATTCGGTAACCTCACCTTCAACTTTCCACTGGTGAGACATCAGCCCACCGCTTGTTCCTTCAGGTGTAGCCATTTCTCTAGAAAGAGCATCCTGGTTAAGAACCGGCAAATAGCCACGAGACAAATCCGGCACGTCCGTAATCACAGCCTCTTCCTCCGAATCGTTAGATTGAGCATCGAAATCGCGCTCAGCACAACCGGTCAAAAGAACCATGGCAAGTGAAACAGTCGCTAAGGCAAAAAGCAATACAGCGATTATGCCGTAGATTAAACCTGTCCTTTTAATAGGCTGCATAACATACTCCTATCAGTCTATTTAACGGGCAAAGCGCGCTTAATAGCTATTCTCCATCATTCTCTTATTCCCAGACCGTAAGCACCTCCCAACAAACCACTCAGACGGTATTAGGTCGTTCTTTATCCTCCGCATAGAGAAAGGAACCGTCCGAAAGATACGTCACACAGTATGACAACGTACAATTTCCGAGCCTTCCTACCCCAAGCGGAAGAGGAATAAGCCGAAGGCTTCCGAGCCTCAAGCAACCACACGAAGCGCCCCACCTCCCACAAGAGGCAGGGCGCTCTTTTCGTAAAGAAGATTTAACACTCGCGCCGCTCAAGGGCGTACTAGAATACCTGCCCGTTGCACACGAAAGAACGATGCCGCACTGCGCTGCGACCACCGGTCCCCAGCGCAAAGGTTTACCGCGGCACATACAGGCACACAGCCGGGATAGCCCGGCCAATGCTGCGAACAACGGAAAGACGAGGCAGAAGCAGATGGCGAACAACTCTGCACAAGAAGCTTTGGCGATGCCGGAAGGCACCAGCCCCGAAACGCAAGCGTCCATCAAGCGCAACTCGACCACCGAGGTGCTGGTTGCCTCGATGATAGGCACGGCCATCGAGTTCTACGACAACTACTGCTACTCCATCGCCGCCGCCAGCTACTTCGGCTTCATCTTCTTCACCGACGTGGCCAAAAGCGACCCGGTGCTGGCCACGCTTCTGGCATTCGTCACCTTTTCCGTAAGCTTCCTGGCACGCCCCTTCGGCAGCCTTCTGTTCGGCCACTTCGGCGACCGGCTCGGCCGCAAGAAAACCCTGGTAGCAGCCCTGCTACTTATGGGCATCGCCACATTCTTCGTAGGCCTGCTGCCCGGCTACGACGCAATTGGTCCCCTTTCCGTGGTGCTGCTGTGTGTGTGCCGCGCCTGCCAAGGCCTGGGCCTTGCCGGCGAATGGTCGGGCGCTGCGCTTGTGGCAACGGAAAACGCGCCGGCCAACAAACGCGCGCTGTTCGGCAGCTTCCCCAACCTGGGCGCGCCCATCGGCTTCTTCTGCGCATACGGCGTGAACCTGCTGCTGGACATGGCGCTTCCGCAAGAGCAGATGCTTAGCTGGGGCTGGCGCATCCCGTTCCTGCTTTCCTGCCTGCTCATCATCGTGGGACTGATCGTGCGCCTGCGCATGACCGAAACGCCCGTGTTCCAGAAAGCAGTGGCAGAAAAGCGCACCACGAAAACCCCGCTGCGCGACCTGTGCCACCATTGGCGCCGCGTGGTGCTGGGCACCTGCATCATGTCCATCACCTACACGCTGTTCTACGTACTGGGCACCTGGTCGCTTTCCTATGGCGTTGCCACACTGGGCTGGGCGCAGCACGAGTACTTGGGGATGCAGCTGGTGTCGGTGTTCTTCTTCGCCACGTTCGTGCTGGTAGGCAGCCTTTCCGCCGACAAGCACGGCCGCAAGCCGCTGCTTTTGGTTGGCAATGCCTGCACGCTGGTTTTCTCGCTGGCGGCGCCCTACCTGCTGGCCACCAACACCATGGCGTCCATCATGGTGTTCCTGTGCGTGGGCTTCTGCTGTATGGGCACGATCTTCGGGCCGTGCGGCAGCTACCTGCCCGAGCTCTTCCCCGCCAAGGTGCGCTATTCCGGCGCGGGCCTGAGCTACAACCTGGCAGCCATCGCCGGCGGCGCGTTCGCCCCCACCATCGCATCGGCGCTGGTGATGAACTTCGGCATCCAGGCGCTCGGCTGGTACATGGGCGGCATGGCGGCGCTGGCGCTTGTGGCGCTGCTGTTCTTCCGCGAAAGCAAGAACGTGGACTTCGAACAGTAGGCGGCAGAACATGTGCGCGCACCCTAAGTCGAATCCGTCGGTCGCAGGAGGCGGGGTGCGCCCCTGAAAGCCGCCAAGACCGAGGGAAGGGCTCACTTGCTGGCGCCAGAACCAAGGTTGGGCCAGCAGCACCAAAGCACCCCGCGCCCAAGGCAGAATCAGTACCCCCGCAACGGCCTCTTCAGCGCCCGAAACCACCCCTCCAGCAAACGGAAAACAGGGCGATTTCCGCTTGGTTTTCGCAGGTGAATTGCTGGTATAGGTTTTCCCTAATACCAGGCTATCCGATTTAACCATGCCCCTGAACTGCGCTTTTCCGCGAATTCCTATTGACCCGATGGGGTTGTAGCGGTTTACTGCGATCTGCTAGCAAACGGAAAGCAAACCCTCCTGAACATAACGAAAGGAACTTGCAATGAGCCAGTTCGTAAACAACCCCGACCACACCTTCAAGTTCGACACCCTCGCCCTCCATGTTGGCCAGGAAGAGGCCGACCCGGCAAGTGACGCACGCGCCGTGCCGATCTACCAAACCACTTCCTACGTGTTCCGCAACTCCCAGCATGCAGCCGACCGCTTCGGTCTGGCAGACGCAGGCAACATCTACGGCCGCCTTACCAATTCCACCCAGGGCGTGTTCGAGGACCGCATCGCCGCTCTTGAAGGCGGCGTGGCAGGCCTGGCCGTCGCATCCGGCGCCGCAGCCATCACCTACACGCTGGAGGCGCTTGCCCAGAAGGGCGACCACGTAGTTGCGCAGAAGACCATCTACGGCGGCTCCTACAACCTGCTTGCCCACACCCTTTCGCAGTTCGGCGTTGAGACCACCTTCGTCGATGCCCACAACCTCGAGGAAGTGGAAGGCGCCATCCAGGACAACACCACCGTCATCTACCTGGAAACCCTGGGCAACCCCAACTCCGACATCCCCAACATCGACGCCATCTCCGAGATCGCCAAGAAGCACGGCCTCCCTGTCGTGGTAGACAACACCTTCGGCACCCCCTACCTGTTCCGTCCGCTTGAGCACGGCGCCAACATCGTTGTACACTCCGCCACCAAGTTCATCGGTGGCCACGGCTCTTCCCTGGGCGGCGTGATCGTCGACGGCGGCAACTTCGATTGGAAAGCTTCCGGCAAGTTCGCCGAGATCGCCGAGCCCAACCCCAGCTACCATGGCGTGAGCTTCGCCGACGCGGTAGGCCCTGCCGCCTTCGCAACCTATGTTCGCGCCATCCTCCTTCGCGACCAGGGCGCCTGCATCAGCCCCTTCAACGCATGGATTCTTCTGCAGGGCACCGAGACGCTTTCGCTTCGCCTGGATCGTCATGCCGAGAACACCAAGAAGGTTGTCGAGTTCCTGCAGAACGACCCGCACGTGGCAAAGGTGAACCACCCCAGCCTGCCCGACCACCCCGACCATGAGCTGTACCAGAAGTACTTCCCCAACGGCGGTGCCTCCATCTTCACGTTCGAGATCAAGGGCGGAAAGGATGAGGCTTGGAAGTTCATCGACAGCCTGCAGATCTTCTCTCTGTTGGCCAACGTCGCCGATGTGAAGAGCCTGGCAATCCACCCGGCAACCACCACGCATTCCCAGCTTACCGAGGAAGAGCTGGCCGACCAGGGCATCACCCCTGCAACCATCCGCCTTTCCATCGGCACCGAAGATGCCGACGACATCATCTGGGACCTTGCCCAGGCATTCGCCAAGCTGGACTAACCCGCAACGACATATCCGGCGCAAGCCGATAGCTAGCACGAAAGAACCCCTATAACCGTAGGGGTTCTTTCCTTCCTATAATCGATTGCGTTGACCAAACCAGCGAACGCTGTTCAGCACCAACCGATTACCAACCAACCAAAAGGAGAGCCACCATGGCAAACGCACCGTTCCACTACGACATCGTGGGCAGCTTCCTGCGCCCCGAAGCGCTGAAGGCCGCCCGCAAGGATTTCGCCGAGGGAAAGATTTCCCAGGCCGAGCTGACTGCAGCGGAAGACGCTGCCATCAAAGAGCTGGTAGCGCAGGAAAAGGCTTCCGGCCTGCACGCCGTGACCGACGGCGAGTTCCGCCGTTCCATGTGGCACCTCGACTTCCTTACCGAGCTGGAGGGCGCCGAGGAAGTTGGCGCCGAGCATTGGTCGGTGCACTTCCAGGGGCACCAGCCCAAGTCTAAGACCGTCGTTATCACCGACAAGGTGGGCTTCGGCACGCACCCGTTCCTTGATCACTTCAAGTTCACCCAGGAAGCCGCCGGCGACACGCTGGTGAAGCAGACCATCCCCTCGCCCACGATGCTGCACCTTATCTGCTGCGTGCGCGAAGAGCACTACACCCCCATCGAGCGCTACAAGGACAACGAGGAGCTGCTGTACGCCGACATCGCCGCCGCCTACCGCGACGCCGTGAAGGCCTTCTACGATGCCGGCTGCCGCTACCTGCAGTTCGATGACACCTCTTGGGGCGAGTTCTGCGACGCCGACAAGCGCGCCGCCTACGAGGCCCGCGGCTTCAACCTGGACAAGCTCGAGCGCGACTACGTGAACCTGATCAACGAGTCGCTGCGCGACAAGCCCGAAGACCTTACCGTCACCATCCATATCTGCCGCGGCAACTTCCGCTCCACCTGGTTCTCTTCCGGCGGCTACGACCCGGTGGCTCCCATCCTGTTCCCCAACCTCAAGGTGGACGGCTTCTTCCTGGAGTACGACTCCGAGCGCGCCGGCGACTTCGGTCCGCTTTCCCACATTGCCGATCAGAAAGTTGTCCTTGGCCTGGTTACCTCGAAGGACGGCGCCCTGGAAGATCCGAAGGACCTGAAGCACCGCATCGAGGAGGCCGCGAAGTACGTGCCCCTGCGCAACCTGTGCATCAGCCCGCAGTGCGGCTTCTCCTCCACTGAAGAGGGCAACATCATCGAGCCCGAGGACCAGTGGAAGAAGATCGCCCTTATCAAGGCCGTTGCCGAAGAGGTTTGGGGCGCATAAAGGTTCCCCGAAGCGCTGCCCTGGGTAGCTGGACGCCGCTAGCACCCCGCATCGACACGAACGCCCTCGTCGCAAAACTGCGATGAGGGCGTTCTTCGTTGTTGGTGGGTTTGCGGGCGAGTGGCCGGGCACAGAGTGCGGCACGCAGCAACGCCCCACCCGGCGGCGGGCGTCCAGCCAAACCTTCAGACAGGCCAACGTCCACAAGGGCGCCGCCGGCAAGCGGCACCCTGCACCATGCCCACTAGCTCAGCACGGAATGCAGTTCGTCCATGATCTTGCGGGCCAAACGCACATCGACCTGACCGGGCGCAGAGCTCTTCGCCAGCGAGCAGAAGGTGATGTCACTGCCGAAATACTCCCCCGCCAGGCGCGAGATGCTGCCCTCGCGGCCCATCGCCATGGTGAGCGTGGGGCCATCCGTGTGAAGACGGCGCACTTCCTCGGTTGCCGCAAGCAGCTTCAGCGCATCCGAGGCGTCCTTGGCCATCACCGCGCATTTGGGGATATCGGCCCCCAAGTCCAGCATGTGGGTCATCAGGTTCACCATCCACTCCTTGGAGGGAGTGCCGGCGAAATTGTGGTAGGAAACGAGCGCCTTCACGCCATGCTCATGCGCACAGGCAACCAAGTCCAGCACTGCCGCATCGCCTATCCAGCTCTCGATATCCACCATGTCCAGGATATCGGCCTCGATTATGGTCTTGTTCAGCGCAACGTATTCCTGCACGCTGAAGGTGTCGTTGCCGCCCTGGCTCACACTGCGGAACGTGAAGAGCAACGGGTTTTCCGGCAAGGCGGCAGACACCTGCCTACCCAACTCCACCATGGCTGCCGGGTCGTGGCGGCAGCCGTTGAAATCGCCGCGCCACTCGTAGCACTCCACGCCGGCCGCCTTCCCTTCCTCGATAATGCCCAGGCACTCCGCCGCATCATCGCCCATGATGGAAATGATGGTCTTCGGCGCCCCCTCGCCGATTGCCATTCCCTTGATGTTGATCGATCCCATCTTTACTCCTTCCTCGTTGCCTAGCCAAACGGCAGCTAGGCATCCAATTCCCCGATCCGCTTATCAACTTTGGCTAGCATGGCATCCATCGAGGCCATGCGCTCTTCGTTTTCCGCGTTGAGCTGAGCTATCCTCTCCGAAAGCCCAGCCATGCGCTCTTGGAGCTCACGTTTCTTGAACAGCTTCAGCACGTTCATGGCCTGCAGCTTTGCCTGCACCTGGGCCAACTCGTCTTCGTAGCCCTTAATGCCGGAAAGGCCGACGATACTGGCTTTGGCATCCTGGAGCGCCAACTTGTCGGCACGCAAACGCTCAAGCTCAGCCTCAACAGAAAGCGTGCCGGGCTTCTCCAAATGGGCAGCAACCCGTTCCCGAACGGCGCCAAGCTCGTGTTCCTTGCGGGCGCGTTCCACATCGACGCGCGCTTGCAGCTCGCGCTTGAAGGTCTCGCCGTAGGGTTCCTTCTTGTTGAACGTGGCGTATGCGGTGTACACCAACCGGTCGTTCGGCATAACCGCCAGCCGCGAGCGCTGGCAGATATTGCCCACCAGGGTCACCTCGCCCTCTATCACTGCCGGCGGAAGCTCCGGAAAACCCTTCAGCAGGCGAAGCCAGTCCATCATGAAAGCATGGAGCTTCTTCGCACCCATATAGGAGGGCATCATCATGATGGCCTCCAACTCTTCAGAGATCTGCTTCTTGCGCTCGGTGTACTCGGCTGCAGCTTCTTCGGACCGCTGGCCTTCAGGCGTGAGTTTCACGGCTTTTTTAGCGGCATCGAGCACGAAACTCACATCAAGCTCGGCCTGACGCGAGTCCCATCCGCCGTAGCGAGCAAGCAGCTGCCAAGCAGCGGCGTTTTCGGGCTCAAGCTCGACTGCGCTCAAGCAGGCACGCGCACCTTCCTCAAGCGAATCCTCCGCAATCAAGGCCCGCGCCTTCACCAGCAGGTTATGCACAGTTGCCCCTTCTTGGGCATCATTGTTTTCCACAACCGCTCCCATTCCCCTCGAAGCCAGATAGCAGGCTATTGCCGTATCCGACGTTGCACCTTTTGGTTTTCATCTTGTTTCATATTATGAAGCCCAATGAACCGACCCCTTTCACAAAGCCTATAATCGAACGCATGAAGCTTCAGCAGCTGAAAGAGTTCTGCGTTATCGCGCAATGCGAAAACCTCACCAAGGCGGCAAAGGTACTGCACACTTCGCAACCCAGCCTAAGCCGCAACCTGCGCATGCTCGAAGAGGAGCTGAACGCCGAGCTGTTCACGCGCACCGGTCGCAACATCATTTTGAACGACGCTGGTCGTTTTGCCCTGGATCGCATTGCCCCCGCCCTGATCAACCTGGATGGCGTAAAGCGCGACATAGACAAGTTCGTCTACGACGGATCGCGCTCGGTGGATGTTTTCGCGCCCGAGCCCATCCCGGGGCTCGAAGAGGTTATCGCTGAGTTCTGTCAGCGCTACCCCGACATCAAGCTGCGCGTAAGCTCGCAGAAGATCGACCGCTTCAAGAACACCCGTCCGAGCATCGCCATCATCAGCAGCCCCATTCCCCGGGAAGAGGGCAACTACCTCTTACTGGAAGAAGAGCCGTTTGCCCTGATGGTTTCCATGGACAGCCACCTGACTGCCAAGAAATCAGTGAAGCTCGAGCAGCTTTCCCGCGAACCCTTCATCCTTCCGCTTCAGGGGGCCCTTTCTGAAACGACCACTCACATGCTCCAAGACGCGGGTATTACTCCAAGCGTGGTGCTGGAGGACAACGACCGCATGCGCATCATGTCGTATGTGGCTAAGGGCATCGGCATCACCCTTGCACCCGCGAAAACCTGGATCCAGGGATGGGAAGACCAGGTTGTCGCAGTGCCTCTAGCCGATAGCGAGGCGAAACGCTACCTGTACCTCAAATGGCCGGAAGGCTCTTTGATGAATTGGGCGGCCATGAAGTTCCGCGACTGCGTTGTGAAGCACCTCAACACAACCTGCGATCCCAACGGCCAGAGCGAGCCAAGCAGCCAAGGCTAACCCCGCTAGCTGAACCAACCTTCCGCCCTGCAGAAGTCGCACTCCGAAAAGCCGATGCCAAGCCAGCGGGCTGCGCTGGCTCAAGCACTTCGCAGCAGATCGGCAGAACAAGACCTTCCTTCCGCAAAGCCCTTCGCCCACTCAGCACAATGAGGGGAACGTCCGCAAGCCTGCGCCCGCCGACTGCATCCCCGCTTAAAAAGAAGGGCCGAAGGCGTTACGCCTCCGGCCCACCTAGCGGGGAGGGGTTGTTGAATTAGCCCCTTTGCAAATAACTCCCTATTGAGGTTACTTGCTTGCCTTCAGCACGTTCACCAGGGTGGTGGACAGGCCGTTGGTCTGGGAGTCGATGTCGGTGTAGACCTTCTTCACGGAATCCATGTTGAGGATCTCGTTGAAGAAGCTGTCATCGTACTCGATTACCTGAACGCCGGCATCCTGCATGGTCTTCAGGTTGGTGGACTCAAGGTCGGCCATCTGAGGACGGATGGAATCGGTTGCCTCGGAGATCGCCTGGGTCAGAGCCTCCTGGTACGCAGGATCCAGGGAATCCCAGGTGTCCTTGTTGATGCAGATGTTGTTGGTGTACAGGATGTGGTTGGTCTTAGCCAGGTACTTCTGAACCTCCTGGAGGCTTGCGCCTACGCAGGTGTCAACAGCGTTTTCCTGACCGTCAACAGTGCCGTTCTGCAGAGCGAAGTAGGTCTCGGACCATGCCAGCGGAGTGGGCTCAGCACCGATTGCGGTCCAGAACGCCATATGGTTGGAGTTCTGCATGGTGCGGATCTGGAAGCCCTTGAAGTCGGCAAGGGTGCTCAGGTCCCTGTTGGCAGTGGTCTGACGGTAGGTGCCGTTCTGCAGCCAACCCAGGTTGTGCAGGCCTGCGGCCTCGTAGGATGCCTGGAGCTTCTGGGTGAACTCGTTGTCGCCGTTCAGGGCATTCTCGATCTGGTCGGCATCATAGGTAGCGAATGCCATGGGCAGGTCGAATGCAGCCAGGTCGCCAACGAAGGAAACCATAGGAGCAGGCTGACCAACGAACATCGCGATGTCACCGGACTGAACCTGACGCATGCAGTCACCGTCGCCGCCCAGCTCGCCGGTGCCATGGTAGTCAACGTTGAGCTTGCCGCCGGTGATTTCCTTTGCCTTGTCGGCAACAGCCTGGGACCACAGGTTGCCTGCAGCGCCCTTGGAGGTGTTGTCCGCAAGGATGAGCGTTACGGAGTCAAGATCCTTGTACTTTTCCGGAACGTCGCTCGAAGAAGAGCTCGAGCTGCTGCCACCGCAACCGGAAAGACCGATCGCAGCTGCAGCCATAAGGGATACAGCCGCAGCTGCGATCCACTTGGTCTTCGTAGAGACCTTTCCAATAGCCTTCATAGTTTTCTCCTTCCCGAAGGATTGATACCTCTCCCCAATGAGGCTTTTGCACTAACCCAGGAGCGCCGTAGAGAACCAGGGTACGTACACGATAAGAACAAGTGCAATCAGGAACGACGCGATGAAGGGCAGGGCGCGACGTGCGATTGCCATGGGCTGTTCGCCCGAAAGGTTGCCCACAACGAACAGGTTGAGTCCGAACGGAGGGGTTGCCAGGCCGATAGCCAGGCAGCAAACCAGGACAACGCCGAAGTGAACCGGATCAATGCCCATCGCCTGCATCGCAGGAAGCAGGATGGGGGCAAGGATGATGATTGCCGGGCCGGTGTCCATAACCATGCCCAAGATAAGGAACAGCAAGGTGCACACCGTAAGGGCAACCCAAACGCTACCGAACGTGCCGGTGATGAAGTTCGTGATTGCCGTGGAAGCACCCGTGAGCGAGAGCACGCGGCCGAACGCCGTTGCGAACGCCAGCACGAAGGCCAGACCGCCGTACGTGCGCACCGCGGTGGACATGATGCCGATGATATCCTTGAACTTGATGGTGCGGTAGATGAACAGGGAAACGATGAGCGCGTAGAACACGCTGATGCAGGCAGCTTCCGTAGGGGTTACGAAGCCCGCGTAGATGCCGCCCAGAACGATGATGGGGCAAAGCAGGGCCGGCAAGCTGTCGATGAACAGGTGGCCAAGGCCGTTGGCCTTCAACTCGTTCATCGCGTCGGTGATAAGCTCGCGGTCTTCACCCTTACGCCTGCAGTAGATGATGCTGTACACCATCAAGCACAGGGCGATAAGGATGCCGGGCAGGATGCCGCCCAGGAACAGGTCGCCGGTGGAAACGCCGGTGGCCAGGGAGTACAGAACGAACGGGATGGACGGCGGGATGATAACGCCCAAGCCGCCAGCCACAACGATCATGGCCGCAGACCACTTTCGGTCGTAACCAAGGCTAACCAGGAACGGCACGCACATGGCGCCAACTGCTGCAGCGGTTGCCGGGCCGGAGCCGGAGATTGCGCCGTAGAACAGGCAGGTAAGCACAACCGCGCAGGGAATGCCGCCGGTGAAACGGCCGATGAAGAATGCGAAGAAGTCGAACAGCTTCTTGGAGATGCCGCCTTCCGCCATGATGATGCCGCCGAAGATGAACAGCGGAACCGCCAGGATAGGCGTGGAGTCGGCGCCCGAGAAGGCGTTGGTGATGAGCTGGGTGTAGTTGCCGCCCACACCGGTGATGGCGATAGGCGCCATACTGCCGGCGACCATAGCGACGCCGATAGGAATCGAAACGGCAATACATACAAGGAATACAACGAATACAAGTACCGCTGGCATCGCTAGTCTCCTTTCTTATTCATGGTGAACGCAGCCTCGATGGCAGAACCTTCGGTGCCCTTTTCGGAATTGCGCTTTTCTGCGCCGAGCTCGAATTCTGCCTGGGCTTCCGTGGTTCCCTTAGGCTCTACATTGATGGTCTTGACGTGGATGACGAACATCTCGATGCTGCGGAGCGTCGCAAGGACGAAGCCCACAACCACGATGGCGTACAGGATCCACATCGGCATCAGCATTGCAGGCGAGACCTCGCCCGAAGCCATGATGCGATTGAATACGATGACGGAATAGTAAGAAAGAACGCCCATGATGCCCGCAGTGACAACGTCGACGATGACGTTGATGACGTTGCGGAGCTTCCAAGGCAGGATATCGATCAGTGCGGTAACCCTCAGTGCGGTTTCCGTGCGCGTGCAGAACGGCAAGGAAAGGAACACGGTGCCGATCCACATGAAGCGGCACAGCTCTTCGGCCCAGGTAAGGCTGGGGACGAAGCTTACGTTACGGCAGATGACCTGAAGCAATTCAACGACGCAGATAACCACCAGGAAGCAGATAAGGATCGCTTCCTCGAAGTGCTCATCAAGCCACTTGACTACCTTCATTCCGACTTTCACCTCCAATATAAACAACGGTTAATACCAAAGGCGATTTGCGCATCGGATGACTTGCAAGGCATTGAAATCACCCTCCCCCTTTTTCGCCGAAGCCGCTGGAACCATCCCCTATGGCAGAAGCATTTCAGCTTCTTCAGCGGCTTGAAGCGATCCGGTGCGCGAATCCCCCGATTGACGCGTACCTTTTCCGATCACGGCAGCGAATCCCCATTCGCCTTCTGTCATGAACGTTTTATGAACACGTTCAATAATAGGGCGTTACGGAAATGTATACCGTTTCAGATTTTATACGTATCAATTCATCGCTGGTATTAATTAACGCAGCGATTATAGCCTATAAGCTGCATTTATAAACAAAGGCCTCGCTTCATTAAGTTATTTTTCGGAATGAACGGGTTCAAGGACGCAAAAACGCCCTGATCGGCGAATAAACCGCCAATCAGGGCGTTATGAGGTACTTCAAACGGAACTCAGGCCGAACCAGAAACGGATCGGCGAGCGATGGCCGACGCTTCCGTTAGGCAACCGGGGGCTGAGGCGTTCCGCCCTGCGATGCATCGCCGTCGGTGAATGCGCCCATTTTCCAAGCGTTGCGCAGCTTGCTGATGAACACCGCAGTGATGATGAACAGCACGGCAGAGACAAGCATGCCGGTGAACACCTGGAGCACGGCAGCAGCAATGGACCAGCCGAAAGCACCGCCCAGCTTGGCGGGGTTGGCGCAGTTACGGAACGCGAGAATGGCTGCCAACAAGCCGATTCCGCGGCAGATAAGGTAGCCGAACGCCATAACGATGAGCAGCGGACCGGTCGAGGAAACCACGACCATAGCCTCATCGGCGCTCATATCCGAATAGCTGTAGCTGTAGCTGTAAGCCGAATTGCCGTCGAACGCCGTGGAACCCGCCGAATTCGAGGAAAGCAGCTGATGAGCTATCTGGTTTGCCGTGGCAGGGTCGTTGAGCGCGGCAGTGTACGAGAAAGAAAGGATGACGAAGAGCAAGCCGAACAGAACGCCGATGGACGACAGGATGATGGTAGCTATGCTCAAGCCCCTGATGGTACGTGACTGTGGATACATAGAAGCCCCTTTCATGAGCAAGATCTGTAAATTCTACCCGATATGGGGCCCATCTGCCGAGAAGGACCGCCACCGCATACGCAAGGCGGGTTGCACCTGGCGATTCCTTATTTCCGTGAGGATTTCCGATACATGTCCCATACCAACCAGGCCGAAAGGGCGAAGGCGGAAAGGTACTCGATGAACGAAAGGAACGGCAACCCGAAAACGCGCGGCATGTCCACCGAGATGATAAGGCTGCCGCTTACCAGGAGCGCCGCGATAACCACGCTCATGGCAAGGCGGTTGGCGATGCGCCCCAGTTTGTACAGGGGCTCGGGACTGCTGAGCATCTCCATGTTCACCTTCAGCTGGCCGCGCGAGAGCATGCGCAGGGTGTCGCCCGAATACTCCGCCGCCTTGATAAGGCTATGGCTTGCCGTGTCCAGGGCGAACACCAGGTTGCGCGCCCGCGTCTCGAATTCGTGGCGCAAGTCCTTCGTGCGGCGCAGGTGGCCGTTGATGATGTCGATGATGTTGGTTTTCGCCAGGCATTCCTGAAGCGATCCTTCAATGGTAACGATGCCGCGGGAAACCGCCGTCACCGAAGCGGGCAACGTTACCTTGCACTGGCGCGTGAGCACCATGATGTCGGAAAGGAGCGCGCCGATGTCGATATCCGCCACATCGGTGGAACCGTAGCTGTCCAGCACGTTGTCCAGCTCGGCCAAGAAGCGCGGATGGTCGATGGAATTCATGTCGTGCGCAACGGAGAACGTGATAAGGGCATCTTTCAGGGCGCTGGCGTTCTTTTCGCCCACCGCCTCGATGATGCGCCCGAAGCCCGCGCGGTCGCGCAGGGAAAGGCGGCCCATGATGCCTAAGTCGATGTAGATGACCTTGCCCTCGTGGATGAAGATGTTGCCCGGATGCGGGTCGGCGTGGAAGAAGCCGTGTTCCAAGATCTGCGTGGCGTAGTTGTCCAGCACCTTCACGCCGATTTCCTCCAGGTCGTAGCCGGCTTCCACCAGGCGCTTGGTGTCGCGGATGGAAATGCCCTCCACGTACTCCATAACCAGCACTTCCTCGGAGCAGTACTCCATGTACGGCTTGGGGCAGGAAACGTACACCACGTCCTTGTTCAGCAGGGCGAATTCCTCGAGGTTGCGCGCCTCTTTCAGGAAGTCGGTTTCCTCTAGGAAGGTATTCCACAGCTCTTCGACCACATCGCGCAGGTCGAGCATCTGGTTGTCCTTCATGAAGCGGGAAGCGTGCTTGGCAACCGATCGCATGACGTCGATGTCCTGCGCCATGGTGGCACGCACGCCGGGACGCTGCACCTTCACCGCCACCACATCGCCGTTGGCGAGCACGGCCTTGTGCACCTGGGCCATGGAAGCGCTGCCCAAAGGCTTGGGGTCTATCTCCTGGAAGACCTTCGCGAACCTGTCGCCGTAAATGCCCTGCAGGGTGTCGAGCGTTTCCTGGAAGGGCATAGGGTCGCAGTCCATCTGCAGTTCCGAGAGCGCATCGCAGTAGGCCTGAGGAAGAATCTCGGAACGAAGCGACAGCATCTGCCCGATCTTGATGAAGCTTGGCCCCAGGTCGACCAGGATATCGCGGAACTGCGAGGGGCTGAGCCCGTCCATGACGTGATGCTTGCGCATGAGCATGACGATCTCTCGCAGGCGGCGCGAGCGCGTTTTACGGCTCAAGCCGAACTGCTGGTCGGGATCTACTTCAGCGCGGTCTTGAAAGAAGTGCTTGAGCAGGGTGTTCTCGTCCATCGGGTTCCTTTTGGCAAACAGTGTTGTGAAAGCAGGCAGGCCGCCGCCGATGCAGCAGGCAGCCGCAACCGCTTTCAGGATGCAAGAAGCGCGGCGAAGCAGGCCCTTCGCCGCGCTTTGCGTTGCAGGTTATTCGGCCTTTTCCTCTGCCGGAGCCTCTTCGGCATCCTTTTCAGGCTCGGCAGCCAGCTTGGCAACGGTTGCGGCGAACTCCGCGCGCTCTTCCGCGCTCATGGCCTTCATCGCAGCGGCGATGCTTTCCGTGCGCACCTGGGAAACCGCTTCGGTTGCCTTGTGCTGAAGCTCGCGATTGATGTCCTTGCCCTGTTCGACGGTAACGCCGCCCTTTTCAATAAGGGTGTCGAGCACTTCTTTGGCCTTTTCGCCCGTTATAGCCATGGCGCCCACGCCAGCCAGGAAGATGTCGCGGAAACCCTTTTCGAAATCGGTAGCCATAGTTACCCCTCCTATTCGATTGAATGATCCCTGCTTTTGATTATATCGACTTTATCCCAGACCGAATGGGCGTTGGGGAAACGTAACGTTGCGCTAGAAAGCGTAGAGGTACGGCCCTTGGGCAGGCATTAGGCGCTGCCCAAACCCGCGAAACGCCCGAGAGCAGACGGTCTGCGAAAGTTTTTTCAGTAGAAATCGGCACATTGTCTGTTTTTATTCAACACAATGTTGAGTAAGCTAGGATCAGCCCAGCGAAGACTGGGTTTTTGCATAAAGAAGGAAGACCGCGTGAGCTCTACCGCTACTGAATATACCGAGAACGCCCCTGCAAACGAGCAGCTGCTCGTGGGAATCGATGTGGGCTCGACCACCGCGAAGATCGCGGTGATGGAATCGCAGACCCACACGGTGCTGATGCGCCGCTATGTGCGCCATCACGCCCAACAGGCCGCTTGCCTGAAAAGCTTGCTGGAAGAGCTGCGTGAGCAATTCGGTAACGCCCCCCTGCGCGCAGCGCTGTGCGGCTCGGGCGGCGCGGCGCTGGCTGAAGCGCTGGGTCTGCCCTACGTGCAGGAAGTGGTGGCCAACTCGTTGGCCGTAAGCGCCTTCTACCCCACCGCGCGCACCGCCATCGAGTTGGGCGGCCAGGACGCGAAGATGATCTTCTTCGAGTTCGACGACAAGGCAAAGGCCCTGAACGTGGCCGACATGCGCATGAACGGCAGCTGCGCCGGCGGCACGGGCGCTTTCATCGACGAGATAGGCACGCTGCTGAAGGTCCCCACCGAGCAGTTCAACGACCTGGCCGAAAAGGGTCAGGCCGTGCACAACATATCGGGCCGCTGCGGCGTGTACGCGAAAACCGACATCCAGCCGCTGCTGAACCAAGGAGTGCCGAAAGAGGACATCGCGCTTTCCAGCTTCCACGCCATAGCCAAACAGACCATCGGCGGATTGGCGCAAGGGTTGGAAATCGAGGCCCCCATCGTGTTCGAGGGCGGCCCGCTCACCTTCAACCCCCGCCTGATCAAGGTCTTCGCCGAGCGCCTTGATCTGGGCGGCGAGGACATCATCATCCCCGACCATCCCGAGACCATCGTGGCCGTGGGCGCCGCCCTTTCCCTGGAAGGGCTGTTCGCCGACAAGGAAGCCGAGCTGAACCTGGACAAGGCCATCGCCACGATCGAGAAGGGCAACATCGTGGTGGTAGACGCCACGTGCGACGAAGGCGCATCGCAAGGCGAATACGCAGGCAAGCCCTTCTTCGCCGATGCGGAAGAGGCGGAATCGTTCAAGCGCCGCCATGCCCTGCCAACGGCGAAATCGGCGCTCGATCAGGGGAACCTGCCCGAAAAACTTACCGTGTACCTGGGCGTGGACTGCGGAAGCACCACCACCAAGTTCGCCTTGCTGGACGAAAGCGGCAACCTGGTGGATTCGTTCTACGCCCCGAACGAGGGCGAGCCGGTGGACGTTGCCATGAGCGCCCTGCGCGACTTGCACGCGCGCTACGCCCAAGCCGGCTGCGAGCTTGAGGTGGCGGGCTGCGGCACCACCGGCTACGGCGAGATGCTGTTCGCCAGCGCCCTGGGAGCCGATGTGCACAAGGTGGAAACCGTGGCGCACGCCCATGCGGCACAGCGCTTCGAGCCCGATGCCACGTTCATCCTGGACATCGGCGGGCAGGACATGAAGGCCATCTGGATCGATGGCGACGTTATCACCGACGTGGTGGTGAACGAGGCCTGTTCGAGCGGATGCGGGTCGTTTCTGGAAAGCTTCGCCAGCACGCTGAACATCCCCACCAGGGAAATCGCCGGCGCCGCCTTCCGTTCCGAGGTTCCTGCCGACCTGGGCAGCCGTTGCACCGTGTTCATGAACAGCAGCATCGTTACCGAGCAGAAGAACGGCAAGACCCCCGATGACATCATGGCGGGCCTGTGCCGCAGCATCATCGAAAACGTCTTCACCAAGGTTATCCGCGTTTCCAACCTGGACAAACTGGGCAACCATATCGTGGTTCAGGGCGGCACGTTCCTGAACGACGCCGTGCTGTGTGCCTTCGAGCAGTACGTGGGCCGCCCCGTTACCCGCGCCCCCTACCCCGGGCTGATGGGTGCCATCGGCATCGCGCTCATCGCGAAGGAAAACGCCGAAGCCAGGCGCGCGGCCGATAGCGCAGGAAACGCAGACGCCGCGGGCGCAACAGGCAGCGGCACAGCCCCCACCCCGGCAACCAGCAGCTTCATCGGCTGGGACGAGGTGGAGCACTTCCACTACCAGCAGGAAAGCAACCTTATCTGCCCGTTCTGCGCCAACCGCTGCAACCGCACGCGCATCACGTTTTCCAACGACACGTCTTGGATCACTGGCAACCGCTGCACCCGCGGCGAAGTGGTGGGCGACCCGAAAGACGCCGCCGTGCGCCAGCAGGTGCTCGCTGCCAAGCAAGCGCAGGACAGCGTGCCCAACCTCTACGACGAGCGCGAGCAGCTGCTGTTCAAGGACTGGCCCTGCACACCGGCAGCGCCCAGCCAGGGCATAACTGTCGGCATGCCACGCGTGCTTTCCAACTGGGACACCATGCCCTTCTGGAAAACGCTGCTGCAGGCCCTCGGCTTCACCGTGAAGCTGTCCCACTCCAGCACGCGCGCCATCTACGAGAACGGCCTTTCCGCCGTGACATCCGACACCGTGTGCTTCCCCGCGAAGCTGGTGCACGGGCACCTGCGTGACCTGCACGAACAGGGCGTCAACCGCATCTTCATGCCCATCGTCACCACCGTGCCCTCGGAGAACACGTCAAAGGACAGCCAGTCCATGTGCGCTGTGGTGAAGGGCTACCCGCTGGTAGTTCAGAACTCGGACAACCCCTCGCGCCGCTGGGGCATTCCCTTCGACAACCCCCTGTTCCATTGGTTCACCGAAGAGGACTGCTCGCTTCAGCTGAAGAAGTACTTCAAGGACATGTTCCAGATTTCCGAAGCCGCAACGCAGAACGCGTTGGAGCAGGCGCGCGCTGCGCAGGATTCGTTCCACCGTGCCCTGAAAGAGCGCGGGGCGGAAGTGCTGGCGCAGGCGCGCAGCAACGGCACCTACGCCGTAGTACTGGCGGGGCGCCCCTACCACAACGACACGCTGGTGAACCACGACCTGCCCACACTGTTCACCGAACGCGGCATCCCCGTGCTCACCGCCGATGCGGTGCCCGGCGGCGAAGAGGTGTCGCTGAAGAACAGCCTTATCGATGTGGTGAACAACTTCCACGCGCGCATGCTTTCCACCTGCGTGCTTGCCGCACAGAGCCCCAACATGGAGTTCGTGCAGATCGTCAGCTTCGGCTGCGGTCACGACGCCTACCTTTCCGACGAGATCATCCGCCTGATGAAGGAAACGGGCAGCAAGACCCCGCTGGTGCTGAAGGTGGATGAAAGCGATATCCGCGGGCCTTTGGGCATCCGCGTTCGCTCGTTCATCGAAACCGTAAGCGAACGGCGCGCCAAGGAGCTTGCCGCCGGCAAGGATAAGGCCCCGATCAGCGCAGATGCCGCGACGAACAACCAGGCCAGCGTCACGAACGCGAGCGACGCAGCTTGCTCGGATAGTGAGGCCAGCACGGGAAACAAGGCCGTCGCAGACGACAGCCCCAATATGGGCAACGCCGCTCAGAACGAAACCGCAGCCTGCAGCACCTGCAACCCCCAAGGCTGCGCGGCCTGCACAGCGGCCATGGAGGCGCGACTCGATCTGGCGCTGGCAAAGGAATCGGGCGAAAAGCTGGAAGACCCGTACCCCCAGAAGTTCACCAAGGCCGACCGCAAAGAGCGCGTGGTGCTGGTGCCCAACACCTCCAAGGCCTTCAGCCTGCTTATGACCACCGTGTTCCAGAACCAGGGCCTGCGCGCAGAATCGCTGCCCATTGGCCGCGAGCGCGCTATCTACCTGGGAAAACGATACGTCCACAACGACATCTGCTTCCCGGCGCAGATCGTTATCGGCGAAGCGCTGGAAGCGCTGGAGTCGGGCAAGTACGACCTGGACAAGGTTGCCATCGGCACCGGCAAGTACATCGGCGACTGCCGCCTAACCCACTACGCGGCGCTGTTGCGCAAGGCGCTCGACGACGCGGGCTACCCCCAGGTACCCATCGTTACCAACGACGACGTGGACTTCCACAACATCCACCCGGGCTTCAAGCTGAGCCTTCCCTCGGCCATCCAAACCGCCTTCGGCTTGCCTATGATCGACGCGCTCGAGGAACTGCTGCGCAAGATCCGCCCCTACGAGCTGGTGCCCGGCAGCGCCGATAAGGCCTTCAACGAATCGATTCAGCTGGTGATGGATGGCCTGGGCAAGAACGGCATCCGCGGAGCGAAACGAGGCTTCAAGCAGGCCATCGACCTGATGCGCACCGTCGAATACGACCGCAGCAACCCCCGTCCAACAGTGCTGATCGTGGGCGAGTACCTGTTGAACTTCCACCCCGGCGCCAACCACGACATGGAAGAGTACCTGGAAAAGAACGGCCTTGAGGTGATAGAGGCGCGCATGACCGACGTCATCCGCAAGACCTACTTCTACCAGCACGCGCAGCAGAAGGAATACAAGGTGCACCGCCCCATGAGCAAGAAGCTGATGAACACCATCTCGGACGGCTTCTTCAACCTTGCCCATAGCCTAACCGACAAGATAGCCCAGGCGCACCCGCTGTACCAGCCGCCCACGCGCATGCCCGAACTGGTGAAGGCCAGCGACCCCATAATCCATCACACCTTCGATGCCGGCGAGGGCGTCCTTATCCCCGCTGAGATCCTGCACCACGCAGAGCACGGCTGCCGCAACTTCGTTATCCTGCAGCCCTTCGGTTGCCTACCCAACCATGTGGTAGGCCGAGGCATCTCGAAGCGCCTGAAGGAGCTGTACCCCGATGCGCAGATCCTGCCGCTCGACTTCGACCCCGACGTCAGCTTCGCGAACATCGAGAACCGCCTGCAAATGCTCATCATGAACGCCCGCAAACCCCGCACGTCCTAGCGAACGCGCCAAGAACGCCCACACCCCACATTCTCAAGGAGCACACCATGGCACGTCCCCGCAAAGACCAAGCAGAACCCGCGGCAACCGAGCGCATCAAGGAAGCGTTCTGGGAGCTGCTGGAGGAAAACGACCTCAAGCACATAACCGTCAACATGATCACCCAGCGTGCTGGTTGCAACCGCGGCACCTTCTACTACCACTTCGATTCACTCGATGCGCTGCTCTACGCCATCATCGAAGAGCAGCTTCTGAGCGCCGGCGGCCTGCCGCGCGACCTGTTCGGACTGCTGAGCAACGAAGAGCGCACCCTGCGCGACATCTGCCTTACCCAACGCATCCAACGCTTCGGCCTGATGATGAAGCAGGCAGGGCACGAATGCGTGGGACCGAAGGTGAAAACGCTTGTGGCGAAGATGTGGGAAGAGATACTGTGCCCCAACGAGGGCGAAGAGCTTACCGAGAACTCCCGCGTGATGATCGAGTTCTCCATCAGCGGCCTGATAGGCGTTATCGACTACCTGTACCGCGAGGGAAGGCTCTGCAGCGAGTCGTTCCCCAAGGAAGCCACCCTCTACCTGAAGGAAAACGCGCGCTTCCTGTTCGTGCGCATAAGCCAAGCCCAGAACATATCCCTGACAGAATTGGAGCAGCGCATGGCCCTGTTCCTGAAGATGCGCGCATAAGGACGCTGCAAAAGCGAGCTGCAGTACGATGCCTGCTGGCGATACGCGCGATCGGGCGCAACTGGGTTTCCGACGGGGCGCGCAAACGGGTTCGGGCGCAAGCCGAACGCTAGATGCAGTCGGCGAAGGTGATGACAGGCCAATGGCCCTGCAGAGGATTCACCTCGTCTTTTTCAATGGCAACGCTACCGCGCTCCATACCGCTGCTGCGCCCACGGCGGGCCGCCTCGATAAGCGCCTCGAACACGCGCGCCATGCGGTGCCCGCCCGCGAAGAACTCGGGATGCCATTGCACGCCCAGCATGAAATCGCGGTCACGCACCTCGATAGCTTCGACTAGGCCATCGCTTGCATAGGCAACCGGGCGCACGCGCGTTGAAAGGTCGCAAACGCCCTGGTGGTGCATGGAATTCACCATGATCTGATCCGTTTCCAGCAAACGCCCCAGAATGGAATCTTCGACGATCTTCACCAAGTGGGTGGGATCGCTGTAGGGCTTGGGCTGCCAATGCACCAGGTTCGGCAGCTTGCTTAGGCCGTCGTTCACCCCTTCGCGCACGATGCCGGGAAACTGATCGTCCAAATCGCGCCAGAGGGTACCGCCCAGGCATACGTTGATCATCTGCATGCCGCGGCAGATTCCCATAAGGGGTACATCGAAGCGATACGCGTAGCTAAGGATGAGGTATTCCAGCTCTTCGCGCTCGGGGGTGTGGTCGGTGATCTTTCCGCTGTCGCGGATGGCGCCGTAACGAGCCGGGTCGATGTCGTTGCCGCCGGTGAGCACGAACCCGTCGATGAGGGGGAACAGGGTCTCGTAGACATGCGGGTTGCTGGATAGCGGCAGCAGAAGCGGCGCACCGCCCGCATGGACGATGGCGTTGGCGTAGCGTTCGGGGAAGCTTACCATCTTCTCGGAACGGTTCTGCGAGGGAACGATACCGATTACCGGCATATGGCTGGCATGCTGCGTCATTTCCCTACCTTCCGAACACGTCTGCTGAACCTTGCGCCCAATGCCTAGGCTGGCCGATGCCAGCTAAATGGAATAGCTGTCTATGGCCAGCTGCGAAGAGCGGTCTATCACATCCTGCAGGGTGATACCGCCCAGGTACTCCTTGATAAGGTCGTGCAAGCCACGCCAGATGAACACCTCATAGCGGCTTTCGCCCGGGCCGACCTCGCCGGAGATCTCATCCAGGTAATCCACCGGGGCAAGCGAGCCTTCGGTAACGGTGAGCACGTCGAGGATAGTGATGTTCAGCGGCGAGCGGGAAAGGCGGTAACCGCCTGCAGCGCCGCGGGACGAACGCACCAACTGCGCTGCAGCCAGGCTGGAGGCGATCTGCTCCAGGTACTTGCGGGAGATGCCGGTGGAATCGGAGATTTCCTTCAGCGGAACCGGCGACGAACCATTGCCCTTCTGAGCCAAGAACACCATGAAGCGCACAGCGTAGAGCCCCTTGGTGGATATCTTCATAGGTTCCTCCCGGTTTCCCAAGGCAAGGCGGCCAAGCGCCTTGCCGTCATTTCAGTCACAGCGTTTCCAATAGTAGCACTCACGGCCAACGGGCTAACGCCCATCGCGCACGCGTTCGGCCAATGCGGAAAGATAGCCCTGCTCTTCTTCGGGCAGCGCTTCCGCCGCAAGCTCAAGAAGGTAATCCTCCCATGCCGCAAGCGTCTTGCCGGAAACAAGGGCGCTGCTCCCCTTTTCCTGGATTGCCGCCAACGCCGCATTGGCGCTTTCGTCGGTGAGCGGCCATATGCCCTGCTCAACGCCGAAGGCGCGCTCGATGCTGACCAACGCCTTCTCGGAATAGAACAGGCCTTTGATAAGCGCAGCGTACCCCGCCATGTATTCAGCAGGCAGGGAATCGGCCGGGCGAATCTCCACGAAGCGCTTCAGGCGCACATCGGGCCAGAACATGGAAAGCGCATGCTCCACATCCGCTTCGGTCATGGGGGCATCGCCGTAGGCCTCGTAGGCGGATTTCCCGAACACCGGGCGCAGGCTTTCGCCATCGGGCTGGCCTGCGGCAGGACGCGTGACGAATATGGGGCAGGTGCGCAGGATCCAGTCCGCGTATTCCTCGAAGCCGAAACCCGACTCGAACAGCCCCGGCACCGAACCGCAGCGATCGTTGTCCACCTCGCGCCAAAGGGCGAAGCGGGCCAGGGGCTTTGCAGGCTCCCCCTCGAACACCGGGGTGTTGCTGGTCATGGCGCACAGGATGGGCGCAAGCGCCTGGGCAACGCGCATCTTGCGGATAGCATCCGCCTCGTCACGGAAATCAACCGAGACCTGGGTGGAAGCCGAGGCACGCATCATGCGCTCGCCGTGCGTTCCGATGGCCTGGAAGTACTCGTTCATAAAGCGGTAGCGCTGCTTGGGTATAAGGGGAAGGTCGAGCGCCTTAGCCGTTGGGTGATACCCCGCAACGAACAGCTTGCAGCCATGCTCGGCCAAGAACGGATCAACCAGCGAACGGAATGTCTGGTAGGCCTGAAGGATCCGGGCAACCGACGAATAGGGCGCAATGCTTATCTCAAGCTGAGCGGCGGGCTCCAGCGTGATGGAAGCCTCCTCGGACGCCAGCCCGATAAGGTCGCCATCGTGGCCGAACGATTTCTGCGGATAGCAGTCGGCCAAGAAGGCCAGCACATCGCGCACGCCGAAGGCGCCTTCCGCGCCCTGATAGGGCACGGGAGCGCATTCGTCGCCGGTTAGCACGAAATGCTCCACCTCAACGCCAAGGGCGCCAAGGGGTTCTGCCCCCTTCGCGCCCTCGTTGAAGTAGGCAACGATGGCCTTGCGATTCTCTTGCTCGTAGGACATGAATGCCTCGCTCCAGTTTGCGCCTGCCGCATGCCGCGGCACGACGGCTTCCGTCTTACTCGAAGTTGAACATCGCCGTGGAGAGGTAGCGCTCGCCGGTATCGGGCAGGATGGCAACGATGGTCTTGCCGGCGTTTTCGGGGCGCTGGGCCAGCTTGGTTGCAGCGGCGACTGCGGCGCCGGAGGAAATGCCCACCAGCAGGCCATCCTTGGCGGCAAGCTCGCGGCCAGCCTCGAACGCCTCTTCGTCGGCGATGGTGACAACCTCGTCGTAGATATCGGTGTTCAGTGTATCAGGAACGAATCCAGCGCCGATACCCTGGATCTTGTGAGCGCCCGGATGGCCTTCGGAAAGCACGGGGGAACCGGCGGGTTCTACCGCCACAACCTTGATTTCGGGGTTCTGCTTCTTAAGGTAGGTGCCCGTGCCGGAAACCGTGCCGCCCGTGCCTACGCCGGCAACGAAGATATCAACCTTGCCCTCGGTTGCCTCCCAGATCTCGGGGCCGGTGGTTGCCTCGTGGATGGCAGGGTTGGCGGGGTTGGTGAACTGGCTGGGGATGAAGGAGTTGGGGATCTCCTCTGCCAACTCGGCTGCGCGGGCGATTGCGCCCTTCATGCCCTTGGCGCCATCGGTAAGCACCAGCTCGGCGCCGTAGGCCTTCATAAGGTTGCGACGCTCGATGGACATGGTTTCGGGCATGGTGATGATGATGCGGTTGCCACGGGCGGCGGCGATTGCGGCAAGGCCGATGCCGGTATTGCCGGAGGTGGGCTCGATGAAGACGGTTTCGTCGTTCACCTTGCCATCGGCTACGGCCTGGTCCACCATGGCCTTGGCGATGCGGTCCTTGATGGAACCGGCGGGGTTGAACAGCTCAACCTTGCCGATGATGGTTGCCTTCAGGTCGTGGTTCTTCTCGTAGTTGGAAAGCTCCACCAGCGGAGTGTTGCCGATAAGCTCGGATACGCTTGAGTAGACTGCCATGATTCCTTCTTTCCGCCCGCAATCTTACGGGCAAACCCGATGCCTGCTGCATCGATCCCTTTTCTTGATTCAAATCCTACTAAGTCTGTAGGTTATGTCAACAATTAATTTGCAAATAACCCCAAGATTTCGGCAATTCTACCCGCTGCGCTTCATAAAGCCTGATGACCTGCCTGTTTGCCGAATAGAGAACCCGCCGGGCATCCCTGTTCCCAATTCCCAATAACCTGCCGGGAATTGGGTTCTCCCTTGGTTTATACGTTTTTTCGCATTGGCTTGCGCGCGCTTTCGCAACCCCTTCCCTTCCATTTAAGGAACGTCTGTCACGCTTGCGGGCAAAGAGACCCTAAAGATAGGAGGCAATCATGGCCCGATGGTCGAAGAAGGGCTTGCACGCCCGAAGGGAGGGCAAGCCCACAGCAGGGGCGAAATCCTGCGATATGGGTCCACAGAGGATCGTCGGAGGGGAAAGCCAGGCAGGCGCCTGCGCACACTGCGCAGCGGCAGGCGGTCGCACACGCAGAGCCCTCCATCTGGCCTTTACCCTATTTGCGGTTGTTGCGCTTATAGCGGCCGGCACCTTGCCCCGCCTTGCCCAGGCGCAGGACGACAAAACCGATCCAGCGCTGATAACCATCCAGGTGGAAGGCTACAGCGGCACGCTGCCGACGCTTACCTCGGGCACCGATTTCACCTTGGGGCAGCCTGTGAAGGCCGATCCCTGCTTCATGACCGATGCCAGCGGGAAACAGCCTCTGGCATCGCTTGTCGAACAGAAGCAGGCAGAGGGCCTGAAGATCGTTTGGCATACCGAAGACGGCGCGGAGTTCGATTGGCTCAGCACGCCGGTAACCAAAACCATCACGGTAACGGGCTCCTTCGTTGCCGCCGATTACCAGGTTGCCGTATCGTTCAACGATGGCAAAACGGATGATCTTTCCGTAAGCGTCCCCAAGGGCAAGTCGTTCGCACAGGCATACGGCAGCGAACCGGCCACTCCGACCAAGGAAGGCTGGGAGTTCGTCCGCTGGGTGGATGCCAGCACCAACGACGCCTTCGATTTCCAGTCCCCCGTCAAAAGTTCTACCAGCGTATACGCCCAGTTCCGCGTTTCCGATCCCTCGAAGGTCGAAACCACCGACCCTACCGAGGGCATAGAGAAGAGCTTTTCGGGCCGCTGCTACATCGGGGCAACCTGGAGCGTGAACCCTGCGCAATTCAGCGTTTCCGGATTCACCGGCGGGCTGGAAGGCTATTCGGGCACCGGGTCGTGCTCGCTTCCCAGCGCTGCCGCCCCTTCCAACGTATGGGCCGACTACGTTGCAACGCTGAAGGAAGTGAACATCGAGGCAGGCGAGGTGATCTATGACGTGAACATCACGCCGCCCGATGCCGCCACGCCCGATGGCCCACGCAACAACCTGGGGCTTATCGGCTACCAGACGGTATACCTGCAGGCCGTGGTGAAGAAGAGCTTCGGCGGCTACCTGGAAATCAGCAAAAGCACCCTGAACCCCGGCGTGAGCGATGGCAACAACTGCTATAGCCTTGAGGGCGGCGTGTTCGGCGTGTACAACCAGGAGGGCTCGCGTGTGGCCGAGCTTTCCACCGATGCCAGCGGCAAAACCGTCAAAAGCCCGCTTCTGCCGGTGGGGATCTACACCATCCACGAAGAAAAGGCGCCCAAAGGCTACGCCCTTGCCCAGGATGCAACCGCCCTGGTGGAATCGGGTAAAACCGTAACCGCCAAGGTGTCCGATGCGCCCCAATGTTCACTCGTAAGCATCGTCGGGCAGAAGCAAGACGCCGAAACGGCAACCCCCTACCCCATGGGTTCCGCAACCCTGGAAGGCGCACAGTACAAGCTGAGCTACTACGACAAAGACCCATCCCAGCCCGAAGCCGCCAACGGCACCCTTGGCCTGCCGAATGCCGAAAACGGCCAGCAAGCGAAAAGCGTTGCCGCCTCCCTGGGAGAGCCAAAGCGCAGCTGGCTGCTGAAAAGCGATGCAGACGGCAACGTGAAGCTTGACCAAGATCACCTGGTCGAAGGCGATGAGTTCTACCGCGACACGCAAGGCAACATCGTGCTGCCCCTCGGCTGCGTGGTGATAGAGGAAGTCCAGGCCCCAACGGGGTACCTGCTTAACGAAACGCCTGTTGTGGTGGGACTTTCCGCTTCCGGCACTGCCGAGCACATCCAGGATTGGGAGGCGGTGGGCCTAAGCGAGCAGGTAATCCGCGGCGACCTTTCCTTCACCAAGGCGAAGGACGGCAGCATGGAGCGCCTGGCCAACGTGCCCTTCACCATCACATCGCGCACCACAGGCGAATCGCACACGCTGGTAACCGACGAGAACGGCATGGCGAGCACCGCCGCAAGCTGGACACCGCATTCGCAGCGCACCAACGCCGGCGAAAGCCCTTCCGACGGCATCTGGTTCGAGAAGGACGCAAAAGGCTCTACAGCGAATGTGGACGATTCGCTGGGAGCGCTTCCGTACGACACCTACGACATCGACGAGCAACCGTGCCAAGCCAACGAGGGCGTTGAAGAGTTGGCGCACTTCACGGTTACCATCAGCCGGAACAACACCACGCTTGACGTGGGAACGGTGGACAACAGCTTCATGAAGCTTGAGATTTCCGGCGAAGTGGACAAGCGCGAAACGCTCCTTGGCGAAGACGGCACCTATTCCTACACCATCGACTACCGCTCCACCTCGAACACCTGGGTAGACGAGTTCACCATGACCGACACGCTCACCTGCGCCAAAGAAGGCCTTGCCAACCTGGTAAGCCTTACCACCCCGGTAAGCTTCGAGGACTACGACGGCAAGATGAGCGTGTGGTACCGCACCAACTTCGACGACGAGCGCGATGCAAAGGCCGCGGGGACCGCTGCGGCAGACAGCTCGGCAGGCAGCGCTTCGGCAGATCAGGGAAGCAAATCCGATCAGATAGAGGACACCAGCCAGAACGACAACGGCATCACGGTGAACGCCTGCCTTACCAACCCCTACAGCAAGGCCAACCCCACCAACAAGCGCATCCACGACTTCAGCGGATGGCAGGTTTGGAAAACGAACGTTTCCACCTTGGAGCCCGATGAGCTGAAGGTGGAAGACCTGAACCTTCAGGAAGGCGAGTACATCACCGCCCTCGCCTTCGAGCATGGCCGTGTTGAGGAAGGGTTCGCCACCAATGCGCAAGACTCGCTGGATTGGAAGCGCTCCAACCGCTACGATGCGCACGACCTTACCGAGCTGAGCGAAGAGCGCGATTCCTTCGACCTGCAGGAAGCTACGGGTCTCACCTGCACCGAAAGCCAAACCAAAGTAGCCTATGCCCCGGCGGTGCTTACCATGCAGGCAACCGAAACCGCACTCGACCCCGGCGAGGTAGACCTTTGGAACGATGCCGAGATAGACACGCACCGCGACCTCGAGCTGCATGATTACGACAAGGATTCGGTGGTTCAGTCCACCAACAAAATCGAAACCGTCAGCGAGGCTGTAAGCGAGGCAATCGCCAGCAAGCTCCCGAAGACGGAAGACCTTGCCAACCCAGGTACGGCGTTGAACCTGACGGCATTCCTAGCTGCCGCCTGCGCAGCCGCGGCAGGCGCACAACGCATCCTGCGAAAGCAGACCATCAAACGCACCCTGATCAGCAGGCTTTAGAGGTGCATACGCGGTCAGCAAAGCGACATCCTGCAGAATAGTTTGAGTCGCAACACAAGGGGGCAGTTCACCGTGAACTGCCCTCCTAATAGGCTCAAGCTGATGCCCTTTCCTTCACTTTGAGGAAAGGGCACTTCGCGGCCATATGGGCTTATTCGATATCAACATACTTTGCATTGACCAACGGGACAGTTCGCTTAGTGCCGAACACGGTAGTATATTCAACCGTTCCAGAAGCCGTTCCGTAAATGTCAACAATATCTTTTTCCATAATATTCGGCGATCCAGACGGCTTGGAATAACTAACCATGATGTCATCATCCCATATGCCATAGCTCCCCTGAGTGATATCTACTCGAAGGGTATACCCGGAAGTGCCCGTTTGAACTTGGACGACCTTGCCGCGCAATGAAACCTTTGAACCCTTGATGGCCGTCGGATCACGCATGAGATCCTCATACGAATAGCTTTCACAACCCGATATAAAGTTCGCCCTTATTTCCTCAGCAGACAATGTAAATGTCTCGGTTTTCATAGCCGCACCGCATACAGAGCAGTAAAGGGTTTTTGTGCCTGACTGGCTTTCGGTTGCCTCTTTTGTTACCGCCCATTCGCCAGCAGTATGAGCAGTTTTCGAGATTGACTGGGTGAAATGCTCGCCGCAACGAGAACAAGTCGCGATCTTTTGCCCCTCTTCTGAGCATGTTGGCTCTTTGACGGTAGACCATTGGCTGAAGATATGCCCCAGGGCTCCACCGTTCGTCTCAGAGCAATAACGACAAGTACTAGGTTGAGTGCATGTTGCATCTTCCCAATCATGAGGGCATAAATAAGATGGAAAAGCCAATAGGCAGCTGAAAATAAGCGCCTGAATAAGTAAGACAACGGCAACGATAGAAAAGGTGGCATTGATCTTCTTTGCCTTCAATGCACCAGAGGCTTTGAGGTAGCCGATAACGATACGGTCGCGAAATATTGTGCTCTTCGCATCGATTAGTTTCTGCCGCTTTAAAACAAAGCGTTTGGTCAGACCGCTCGCAATAACAAAAACCAGAGCAAAAGGAAGAAGGAGAATGTCTATTACGTCCAACCGAACGAACGCAGAGTATGCATTTAGATTGTTGGCGAGGCCAGCTACTATCGCGGCAATTAGAGCAATTGCGATAAATGCCGCATAGACCCCGATCCATTTCAAGATAAAGCGGAATAACCCCCAATGATCCGCATCAATTAAATCGAGAGGCAGTTCGGGCTTCTCGAGGGGGGGGTAGATTCAGCAGTATGCACGCCAACACGCGGAGCCGATTCGGCATCATCCAGATGCCGATCCTCCTCTAACTCCGACCTATTTTGTTCATCCATTCCGGCATCCCTCCGTTACATAAATCTGAAACAATTGCGCTTTATCAGCGGTTTCAGCCTATCGACTTTATTGCTCCATGTCTACGACTTCAAAAAAGAGCGAAGGACAACGGTTCTGTCCCAAGGGGAACTGGCACTGGCAGGTAGCCCTACAAGGAAGCCACGCGACTAGCCAGGAACTCCCTGAAGTATGGAAGGTCAAATCCGACAACGCCGCGGGCACGCTCGCCGATCACGCCGGCTTCGATAAGGCGGCGACGGTACTGGCTCACTTGGGCGGGCGACCTGTCCAAGCGCTCAACGATGTCGGCGATTCGCGAATCGCCCTCGTCTTGGAGCATTGCCGTCAAAAAGCGGACGTCCTCGGGCGAAAGCTCCCGGTACGTTGCATCCAGGATGCGATCCTCAAGCTCGGCCTTGGCCAGGCTGCATCCCTTCGCAACGTCCTCCATGCTGATCGTTTCGGTTTCAGGGCTCACATCCCACGAGCGGTAGCCCACCAGCTGCATCAGGAAGGGGAACCCGTCGATGCTCTTCACGGCGAAATCAAGGGCATCGGATTCGATCTTCCTTCCATTTTCGCAGATGGTGCGGTCGAGCGCGGACTTCACTTCGTAATCGGCAACGCGGCCGAGCTTGTAGTGCTGGGCACGGCGCAGGAACGAAACAGTCTTGTTGCTCAGAAGCGTTGAGACGTTGTGCGGGAGACCCGCCATAAGCAGCGACACCCGGTACCCTTCTCGCACGAAATGCTGGAATACCGCCGCCAGCTCGATCAGCTCGTTGAGTGCCGGGTCCACCTCGTCAACGCTAACCACGACGCCCGTTCCCGACTCGCGGAGGGCATCGAGGACGTCGGTCATCCGGTAGCGCCAGTTGGATTTCTCCGGCTCGGTGTTTTCAAACGAGACTGATCCGACTGAGGCGATTTCAACGCCCGACAGCTTCTTCTTGGGTTCGGGATCAAGCAAGTGACGGGCGTTCCGCTTAAGGCCTATCTCGATGTCATCGAGCATGCCCGGCAGGGCGGTTGTGCTCACGGCAATCCAGCCGCATGACTGAGCCTTGTTGCAGAGGAGGGAAAGGAGCGTGGTTTTACCAACCCCTCGTGCGCCGGAGAACAGGCTGGTGAGCTCTGGCCTGCGCGAGCTTCCGCTGAAGGCGCGTTCTAGGTCGGCAACCACCTGATGGCGTCCTGCAAGATGGGCAGGGATCTCCCCGAAGCTTGGGGTAAAGGGATTTTTGTACGGCATGCGATCAACTCCTTCGCTGCCTACAAGTTTACCCCGATGCTTCTAAACTCTTCTTAATAGTTCTAAAGAGCTCTTAATTCTTCTAAAAAGCTCTAAACAGTTCTAAAGAGTTCTAAAAAAGGGGTCTCAGAAGGATGGTGGCGCCTGTGGCCTGGGGACGTTCGAACGCAGAGGGGGCGCCGATATGTACCGTCATTTGCGCTGATAGCGTGGGCACGATGTCGCGCGGGGCAATCGTTGCAACCTGCCTGCTTCGCCGGCAATGCGACAGCGTCACGGATCCAACGCAAACGCAAATATGTTCGCCTTATGTAAAAGCCGAATATTCGTTCTATAAGATAATTATATTTCATTACTATACATACTGCACATAGTAAAGAGAGCGCTCCGAAGGGGCGCTTTCTTATTCTCGCGCACTCCAAGCAAGAACCCTAGAAGAAAGGAACCTGTATGGGTATTACCCGAAAGCAGCTGGTCATCGTTGTGGTGTTGATCGCCGGTGCGACCATCGCCGTGTTGAACCAGACGCTTCTTTCCCCCGCATTCCCCTCCATCATGGCCGATCTTTCCGTAGACGCCTCCACTGTGCAATGGCTCACTTCGGCATATTCCCTGGTAGAAGCCATCATCATTCCCCTTTCGGCCTACCTGGTAGGCCGATTCCCCACGCGTAGGCTGTTCATCTTCGGCCTTTCGCTGTTCGCCATCGGCTCCCTGTGCGCCGCCCTTGCCCCCGTGTTCGGCTTCCTGCTGTTGGGTCGCGTGCTCCAGGCTGCCGCCTGCGGCGTGGTTATGCCCATGGTGTTCACCGTGGTGCTGGTCATCTTCCCCCGCGAAAAGCGTGGCCAGGCAATGGGCATCGTTTCCCTGGTCATCGGCTTTGCGCCGGCAGTGGGCCCCTCCATTTCCGGCTTGCTGGTAGACTCCGTGGGTTGGCGTTTCCTGTTCGTGATGGTGTTCATCCTTGCAGCCATCATCGTGATCTGCGCCTGCATCTTCCTGGAAAGTTACGGCGATTTCGAACCCACCAGCTTCGACAAGCCTTCGGTTGTGCTGGTGCTGCTGGGCTTGCTCTCCCTGCTCTACGGCCTTTCCACTATCACTTCCACCAGCAACGTGCTTACCTCGGTTGCACTCATTGTTGTGGGCATCGTGTTGCTGGCGCTGTTCGTGCGCAGGCAGCTCAAGCTTGAGGTGCCGCTGCTGAAGGTGACCGTCCTTTCCGCCCGCAACTACCGCACCGCCGTCATCATCGTGGCAATGCTGCAGGCGGCTTTGGTGGGCATCGGCGTGCTGCTGCCCATCTACCTGCAGAACCTGATGGACATTTCCGCCCTGGGCACCGGCCTTATCATGCTGCCGGGTGCAGTGCTAGGCGCCATCATGGGCTACGTTGCCGGCAAGATGTTCGACAAGCAGGGCCCGCGCCGCGTCATCATCCCCGCTGCTCTGGTTGCCGCCATCGGCGGATGCGGCCTGGTAGGCTTCTCGCTGGATTCTTCCCTGGTCTACATCATCGTGGTGTACACCCTTCTGGGCGTTGGCATGCAGGCCATCATGACCCCGCTGAACACCTGGGGACTGAACTCGCTGGACAACCGCGTTATCCAGCACGCGAACTCTCTGCAGAACACCACCAACCAGGTGGGTGCTTCGCTGGGCACCGCCATCCTGGTTTCCCTTTCTGCAACCTCCACGTTCCTGTTCCCCGAAATGGCCGCAGCCGAGCAGACCATGGCAGGCGACCGCATCGCCTTCGCCTTCACTGCTCTGCTGATGGTGATCGTGCTGCTGATCGTTATCTTCGTGGTGCGTGACAAGAAGGGCGCTGCCAAGCCCGTTTCCCAGGAAGATGCCCTGCGCATTCCCACCAAGGCCGACGATCATATTGCCGTTGACCTGGCCATGAACCGTGATCCCTACTTCGTGCACAGCTCCGACACCATCTGCGAGGTGGCACAGATCCTCTCCACGAAGAAGACCAGCGGCGTGCCGGTAGTGGACGAAGGCAAGAAGGTAGTGGGCTTCATTTCCGATGGCGACATCATGAAGTACATCGGCAAAAGCGACACCACCGTTCTCGACGGCTCGATGATGCTCTACCGCGTTCCCGACAACGAGAACTTCATGGAGCGTGTCGCCGACCTCATCGACTTGAACGTGATGCGCATCGCCACGAAGAACGCCGTTTCGGCGCAGTCGGGCATGGAGCTCGACGAGGCCTGCCAGCTTATGGCCGAGAAGCGCATCAAGAAGATGCCGGTGGTGGACAGCGATGGCGTGCTCATCGGCTCGCTTTCCCGTTCGGACATCATCCGTGCCACGATGGCGAACCTTGCCGCCATCGAGACCCTGGCCAAGGAAAGCGAGACGGCGAAAGCCTAGCCTCCTTCGACCAACAAGCTAGACTCCTCCTTTAGCTCCCCGCATCAGGCCGACCCCTGCCTGGTGCGGGGTTTCGTTTGCAGTGGGCGAAGGAAAGAGACCCGGATCGGGTGAGGCAAAAAATAACGGTTCGCTAGATCGAGATGCACCCTCGCTTCGCATGAACATACTCAAGAGCAGCCCCCCCTTAACGCAAGAATCAGTATTGCCGCGAGCCTGCGAAACAGGAGAGTATGCACTCTCGGAAAGGGAGGAGAAACAACAGCAGCGTATGCGCCGGCATGATTCGCGCATACAGAACCCAGGCGCCAAGCACCACCCGGCAAACTCGCAGAATCCAAAGCACACACACCACCCCTCGCACCGTAGCCTCACATTGGCACAACGACAAAGGCCCGAGCGCGGATCGCAAGATCGCGTTCGGGCCTTTCAATTACGGAAGCCAACCAGAAACAGAGGAAGGTCATCCCCGGGCATTGGCCAAATGATCTTTGGCGTGGGCGTCCAGAAGCCAAACCAAGCGAAAGCGAGGTGCGAGAGGCAGTCCCCCTCGCACCTGCCGGAAGGCTCTTCGCTAAGCCTGCGCCTTGCCCTGGGCGGCCATGGCCTCGATAGTGGTGAGGTTTGCCATAGTAGAACGGATGATGTCCGATCGGGAAAGCGAGCCAACCAGCACGCCCTTGTCGTTCACCACCGGCGCCTTCTTGATGCGCTTCTCTGCCAGCAGGCGGCACGCCTCGTCAAGCTCGGAGCCCGACTCCACCGAGATGGCGCCCTTCGTGGCGATACGCATCACGTTCAAGTCGATGAGCTCGGTGATGCGCTGCATGAAGTTCTCGTTGTCGGGAACGCGGTACAACATCAGCGTTGCATCCAACACGGCGGCATCGCTGCGGCCGATGTACTTCATGATGTCGCCGTCGGAAATGAAGCCGACCACACGTTTGCGCGCATCCACAACAGGAACGCCACTGGTCTTGTTGGCGGCAAGGATCTGCGCCACCTCGCGGATGGTGTCGGTGTCGCGCACGAAATAAGGCTCGCGGTTCATGGCCAAATCCACCGCGATGTGGTCGTCGGCCTTAGTGGGCAGGCGCAGGGCGTCCACCGAAGAAACCGGCTTCTTCGCTGCATCCTTCTCGCGCACCACCACGAACACGATAACCAGAATGGCCAGCATGATAAGCGCGGTGAACACAAAGGCGATGCGGTCGCCCGCCATGGCCCGCTCAAGCGCGGGCATGTCGGGGAACAGGAACGTAGAGGTTGCCGAAAGGGAAACCAGGATGGCAGTGCCCAGCGAAGCACCCACCTGGTTCAACGTGTTCTGCAGAGCATTCGCATGCTGGATAACGCGGTTGTCCAGCGAGTTCAGGCCCCACGTGTTCAGCGGGGTCATGATGGCCTGCATGCCAACGCCCAGGCAGGTGTACACGAAGATGATGAACGGCACCGGCGTGCTCAGCGTGAAGGAAACCAGCCCGCAGCCACCGATGGCGGAAACGGCGGCACCGGGAATGATCACACGGCGCGGCCCCAACTTGTCGAACAGGCGGCCGGCGAAGTAGCCCATCACAGCACCCACCACGGCGCCTGGCAGCATGATAAGGCCAGTGCCCAGCGCCGAGATGCCCAGCAGGTTCTGCAGGTAGATGGGCAGCAGCACGCCCGTGCCTACCAACGCGGCCTGCAGCATGGCAACCACGATGACGGCGGTTGCGTAGCGGTGACTCTTCAGCACGGAAACCTTCAGCAGCGGAACCTCCAGCTTGAGCTGACGGCGCACGAAGAACGTGAGCAGCACCGCGCCCACAACGATGAGCCCCACCGAGGTAAATACGTTGGCTGTAGAGGTGATGGTGGCCAGGCCGTACAGCAGCGAAAGCAGGCCCAGCGAGCACAGGGCAACGGAGGGCTTGTCGAAGCTGGTGGGCTCGAACTCGCCGTAGCTCTTCAGGAACAGGACGGAAAGCACCACGATAACCAGCGCCAACGTGAACACCACCATGAACAGCGAGCGCCATCCGATGGAATCCACCAGCAAACCGGAAACGGAGGGGCCTACCGCCGGGGCGAACCCGATGACCAGGGAAACGATACCCATGGCCTGGCCGCGCTTCTCGCGCGGGAAGATGAGCAGGATAACGGTGAACACCATAGGCATAACCACGCCGCACGCCATAGCCTGCAGCACGCGTCCCAGCAGCAGGATACCAAAGAACGGCGAAACCGCCGCGCACAGCGAGCCCACCGCGAAGAACGAGATGCCGACGATGAACAGCTTGCGCGTGGGGAAACGCCCCACCAAGTAAGCGGAAAGCGGGATGATAACCGCCTCTACCAACGAATAGGCCGAGGTGAGCCACTGAACCGTGGTGGCGTCCACGCCAAGGTCGGCCATGATGGAGGGGTATGCCGGCGAAAGAAGCGTCTGGTTCAGCACCACAAGGGTGGCGCCGGCAAGCAGAACCGCGACGATGACTACTTGGTTTCTGGTAAGTCCCATTTGCTATTCCTCTTCGTTGGGTGGTTATTCTTCGTTGGGTGCCTGGCCGCGGCCAGATGCCGGGGCGCTCCCCATCTCGGCAAGCTGGCGAAATGCCTTGAACCCGGCAAGCACCTGATGCTGCAGCTCGCTGGCCTGGGCACTTTCGCCGCCGAACAGCTGCGCGAAATCCTTGTCGATGGCTTCGGACTTCGCCCGGCCTTCCGGGGTAAGGTAGATGCGGTACGAGCGCTTGTCCTTTTCGTCCTGACGACGTTCGATAAGCCCCCGCTCCTCTAGGGAGTGCACCAGCGGGGTGAAGTTGGAAGGCTTCACGCAGATGTGGTCGGCAAGCTGGCGAATGGGCTGGCCGTCCTCGGAATGCAGGTCGCCCAGAAGGTGGGCCTGGAAGTGGTTCAGGTCGTGGCGCTTGATAACGTCGGCCAGGGTTTCCTTGATGGCCAGGTTCATGTACCGCGTTTCCTCGAACAGCATGCGGCAAAAGCCGAATCTATCCATAGGGCATCTCATCTCCAATCGAATGCAACGGGGATAAAGAAAGCGCCCCCGCAACGGGAGCGCCTAATCGTTTTCACATCTCCCATGATGGCACCGAATTAAATTCTGTTTTAGAAGCGAATGCCCTTCTTCACACAAACCCAACGAACACGTTACCCACCACGGCAAGAGGCGAAGACAGGGCTGGTGCGGTGGCATAGCACGGCGGCTCGGCTCTGTCTGCGGGCGTTCGCGATGATGCCATGGCGCGATACAGGCGAGGACTGGCAGGCGGCGTGGCGTGAAGACGGGGCCGCACCCGTGGGTCATCCGCGATGGCGGAGTCTGGCTGGCGTGTCGCAGTCCGGCGCACGGGAACGAGCCTTCCGCTACACTTCTGGAGGAACCATTGGTTAAGGCCGCCTCGTCCTGCGCGTGCAGGGTAAGGCGGAACCCGCCAGCGTTTCCCCGGCATATGAATGTTAGGAGCCCACCCCATGAACACGCCCCAGTGCCCCGCTCAGAAACAGTGCGGCGCCTGCCAGCTGCTTTTCCTTCCTTACGAAGAGCAGCTGCAACGCAAGCAGAGCGAGATGATCGAACTGTTCGAGCCCCTGGCCGGCGAGGCCACCGTGTTCAACCCCATCGCGGGCATGGACAGTCCATTCCATTACCGCAACAAGGTCACTTCGCCCTATGTGCCGGGCAAGAAACTGCCCGGCGGGAAAGCGCCGCGCGGCAAGAACGCCAAAGGCGGCAAGGGCGGGAAGCCGCATGCCGGCAACGGCACCAGGAGAGAGATCCTGTGCGGCATGTACGCCGCCGGGTCGCACCACGTCATAAACACCGACGAATGCCTGCTGGAAAACAAGGACGCCAAACGCGTGATGCTGGCCATCCGCTCGTTGATGCAGCGCTACGACATGCAGCCCTACAACGAGGACGCGGGCACGGGCTTCATCCGCCACGCCATCGTGCGTGTAGGACACTCATCGGGCGAGATGCTGGTCACCGTGGTAACCAACGGCAAGGAATTCCCCGCTTCGCGCAACTTCTGCCGCGAACTGAAGAAACGCTGCCCCGCCATCACCACCGTGGTGCAGAACGCGAACACCCGCCAAACCAACGTGATTCTGGGGAGCGAAGGCGAGAAGACGCTGTACGGCCCGGGCTTCATCATCGACGAGCTGTGCGGCCTCACCTTCCGCATCTCATCGCACTCGTTCTACCAGGTGAACGCCACGCAAACCGAGGTGCTGTACCGCAGGGCCATCGAGATGGCCCACCTTACCGGCACCGAAACTGCCATGGATGCTTACTGCGGCACCGGAACCATCGGACTGGTTGCGGCGAAGGGTCTGCCCGATGCGCCGGAGGCGCACGCCGCGCGCGTCATCGGCGTTGACAACGTAGCTTCCGCCATCAAGGACGCCCAGCAGAACGCCCGTCACAACGGCGTCGAAAACGCCAGCTTCGCCACCGACGATGCGGGCAAGTACATGAGCCGCCTGGCCAGCGAAGGCGAAACGCTCGATGTGCTGCTGATGGATCCGCCGCGCGCAGGTTCCACCGAGCAGTTCCTAAGCGCTGCCTGCACGCTGGCGCCCAAGCGCATCGTCTACATCTCCTGCAACCCCACCACCCAGGCACGCGATGTGGCGTACCTGGTACAGCACGGCTACGAGCTTGCCGAGGTGCAGCCCGTTGACATGTTCCCGCACACCGAGCACACGGAAAATATCTGTTCGTTGCGCTGTTCTACGAACAGCGCAAGCTCTCGTTAAACGTTCCGACGCTGCGAGAGGCCCTGGCGGCACAGGGGGCCTTCAATCGGTCGGGGCAGCTTTCGCGTTGCGCCGTCCTACGAACGGCGCATGTTCGCACTAAACGCTCCGATGCTGCGAGGGACCCTGGCGGCACAGGAGGCTTTCATTCACTCGGGGCAGCCGGAGGCTAGCCCCTCCCTCATTCAGGCCCCCTGCACTCACCAGGATCCCTCTCGCTGACTTACTGGCGCATGCCCTGATTTAGCAAATGACACCTGTAGTTTTCACGGACCACAGCCCATGCGTTCTGAACCGGCGAAACCCGCCCCAATTACCCCGGTATACAACTTACTTTCAAATTCGTGTTTCCGTTGACTAACTGGGCGCGCGCCACGTAAGTTAAAGGTGTTCACCGACCTTGTTAGGAGCCCGATATGTCTACGAATAAATACGCAGGTACACAGACCGAGAAGAACCTGGAAACCGCTTTCGCCGGCGAGTCCCAGGCACGCAACAAGTACACCTATTTCGCCTCCGTTGCCAAGAAGGAAGGCATGGAGCAGATCGCTGCTTTGTTCCTTAAGACCGCAGAGAACGAGAAGGCCCACGCCAAGATGTGGTTCAAGGAGCTGGGCGGATTGGGCGACACCGCCGCGAACCTGAAGGCCGCCGCCGAAGGCGAGAACTACGAGTGGACCGATATGTACGACGGTTTCGCGAAGACCGCCGAAGAAGAGGGCTTCCCCGAGCTGGCCGCCAAGTTCCGTGGCGTAGCCGAGATCGAGAAGCATCACGAAGAGCGTTACCGCGCCCTGCTGAAGAACGTCGAAACCGCTCAGGTGTTCGAGAAGAGCGAGGTTAAGATCTGGGAATGCCGCAACTGCGGGCACATCGTGGTAGGCACCAAGGCCCCCGAAGTATGCCCCGTCTGCGCCCATCCGCAGAGCTTCTTCGAGGTTCACGCCGAAAACTACTAAGCGCCCGTCCTCTCGACGCGCTGCTGTGGAAGTGTTCGAGGATTCCCGTTCCGCTGTTCAAAAAGGATCCTCTGACGAGGATCCTTTTTGAACAGCGGAACGGGTGTCTTGAGTACTTGCCCGGCAGGTGTGGAGCCGACGGACGGCTGAGGCTACACCAGCTTCACGAACTTGCGCTTGCCGACCTGCACGACAGCGCCCTTCAAACCTTCGGGCTCCACGTTGTAGGCCTTGGCAGGCAGCGCCTCGCCGTTCACCTTCACGCCGCCCTGGTCGATCATGCGGCGGGCATCGCCCACGGAATTGGTGAGGCCGGCCTCGCAGATGATCTTGGCAAGGTACACCTTGCCCTCGTCGTTAGGGGTAAGGTCGGCAGCGAACTCGGGAACGTCGTCGGGAACCTCATGCTGCTTGAACTGGCGATCGAACGCAGCCTCGGCCTCCACCGCATCTTCCTTGCTGTAGTAGGCGGCAACGATGTTTTGCGCCAGGTCGCGCTTGCAGCGGTTGGGATGGATCTCGCCGGCGGCAAGCCCCTTCTCGATCTCGTCGATTTTGTCCACAGCCTCGGTAGAAGCCAGACGGTAGTACTTCACCATGATCTCGTCGGGGATGGACATCACCTTGCCGAACATGTCGTTGGGCTCGTCGGTAAGGCCGATGTAGTTGCCGTAGCTCTTCGACATCTTACGCACGCCGTCGGTGCCTTCCAGCAGCGGAAGCGTCAGGCACACCTGGGGCTCCATGCCCATCTTCTCCATAAGCTCACGGCCGGCAAGCAGGTTGAACAGCTGGTCGGTGCCGCCCAGCTCCACATCGGCCTTGATCATCACGGAGTCATAAGCCTGCATTACGGGGTACAGGAACTCGTGCAGGCTGATAGGCAGGTTGGAGGTGTAGCGGTTATGGAAGTCGTCGCGTTCCAGGATGCGTGCAACGGTGAAGTTGGAGGCAACCTTCAACAGCTCTTCCATGCCCATGGAAAGGATCCACTCGGAGTTGTAGCGCAGGGTGGTTTTCTCGGGGTCCAGAACCTTGAATGCCTGGTCGACGTAGGTTTGCGCGTTCACCTTGATCTGGTCGCGAGTAAGCTGCGGGCGCGTGGTGTTGCGACCTGAAGGGTCGCCGATAAGCGCCGTGCCGTCGCCGATGATAAGCGTTACCTGATGCCCCAGATCTTGGAACTGGCGAAGCTTGCGCAGCGGCACCGCGTGACCCAGATGGATGTCGGGAGCGGTGGGGTCTACGCCCAGCTTGATGTTCAGGGGTTTGCCGCGCTTCAGCTTGTCCATCAGCGCTTTTTCGGGCACGATCTGCGCCGCACCCGACTGGATGATATGGAACTGCTCTTCAGGTGAAATCATGATTCCTCTTTCTAAGTTTCCGCAGAGATTCTAGCACAGGGTTGTCGGGCAAAACCCCTGCGTAGGAGCCAGCGCAGCCCTGATGCCTTCCCTTCGGCGGCGGCGCGCCAAGGTACCTATCCTTCGCGAATCGGCCATGCCTACTGCACCCCGCGGAACAGGTGGCCGGAAGTGGCGCCTTCGGCCTTGGCAACCTTGTTGTTGCCCTTCCGGGCGATATCGCGCGCACGCACCGCACGCTGCACCTTCTTAGTGGTTTCCTCCACGTTCATCAACGTGGCGTCTACCATCACCGTGGAAATGCCGGCGCTCATCAACTCGGGCATAAGATGGGCGATGTCCAGCTGCACGGCGTTGTACAGGTGGCTGCGGCCGGTGCAATCGGTTACCACCGGCATCTCGTAGCCCTTGCGGTCCTTCAGGTAGTGCGGGCTCTTGCGGCGCGGGCACACATCGCATTCCTGGTTGCAGGGGCCTTGGCTCATAAGAAGGCAGTGCTCGGTAACCATCAGCTCGGTTTGGCCGATGATGGTAAGCCCCAGCTCCATGGGCGCCAGTTCCCCCAGTTCCTCTATCTGAACCAGCGAAAGCTCGGGAGAGAGCCATACGCGCTGGGCGCCGAAATCGGCCATGGCCTGTAGGTCAAGCTTGTTGGTTACCGGAACGTTGGGGCCTACCTCGGGCACAGCGCCTGCCTCGGTGGCATGCAGCAGCTGGCCCAGGTTCTGGCACAGCACCGGACGGCCTTCCTTCACGCGGTTCCAGATATCGAAGCCATTGCGGTTCTGTTCGTCGAACATCTGCGAAACCGTGGGCAGAACCGGGATGCACTGCTTGGGGTAGCCGGCCTGTTCGGCCGTACCGGAAAGCTGGCCGGCGATAACCGCCTCCCCGCGGCGGTAGTTGGCAGCGGGAACGTAGATAAGGTCGGCACCGGCGCGCTTGGCAGCTCGGGCGCAGGCAGGGTTGGTGGCCAGCACGGCAACCTTACAGGACCCCTTGTGCATCGGGGCGGCGAAAGTGCGCTTCGGCGCGCGGTTCAGCTTGCGCGCATGGTAGGCAGCCAGCATCTGCTCTTGGAGCTGGTCGGCAGCCTGGGCGCGCAGCTTATGCAGGGCGGAAAAGCCCATGCCCACGCCTTCGTCCAGCTCTATTTCCAAACCGACAAGCTCGAAGGCCGTGGTTCCCATGCGATCGATGTGCTGGCGCACCTCTTCTTCGGTAATGGCCTTGGTGCGCGCGGCTTCCACCACGTTACCCTCCACGGCAACAGAAATGCCGTTGGACGCAGTGAGCTCAAAACGGGCCGGGGCGCCGATATGCAGCACCGCCTTGCCGGTAACGGGCGCTGCCGGCAGACGGCCGTCATCAACGAAAGCCGCTTCGGCGTTGCGCACGCGGAACACGCGGTCGCCCTTGCCCACAGCGCGTTCCACCGGCAGCACTACCCTGCCCTGTTTGTCGGTGCGCAGGTTGGCAACGGTGTGCACGAAGTGCCCGCGGTTGGTCCAGAACTCGATGAGGTCGCCCTCGTGCAAATCTGCCTCGGCATCAAGGCATACGCGCCCGTCCTTGGCCTGTACAACGCGGCCAACGAACACGCCGCGGTTGTTCGGGCGGCCATAGCTCATGATCTCGTTGCCGCGCTGGCCGGTAAGGTAGGCCGTGGTGAACCCGCGGGAAAACGCCTCGGAAAGCACCGTACGCTCAGCATCGGTTGCCCCCATGCCATCCGTAGACTCGCCCTTAGCGCGCGCCGCCTCGATGCGATCGATCACCGCACGGTACACGCCCACAACGGCCTGCACATACTCGGGCGACTTCATGCGGCCCTCAATCTTCAGCGAGGCAATGCCCGCATCAAGCAGCTGGGGGATAAGGTCGATGGTGCACAGGTCCTTCGGCGAAAGAAGATGCTCGCCCGGGGAGGGCAGGTTCTTTCGCAGGGCACGGTTGTGCAGCTCGTAAGGAAGGCGGCATGCTTGAGCGCAGCGGCCACGATTGGCAGATCGGCCTCCCACCATGGAAGACATGAAGCACTGGCCCGAATAGCAGATGCACAGGGCGCCGTGGGCGAAGCATTCCAGCTCCACGCCGAGCTCCTTGGCCAACGCGCCAAGCACCTGCAGCTCTTCCAAGGAAAGCTCACGCGCCAAGGTGACGCGCTTCGCCCCAAGCGCCGCCGCAGCACGCAGACCGTCTTCGTCGTGGATGTTCATCTGAGTGGAAACATGCACTTCCACATCGGGGATGGCGCGGGCCAGCTCGATGCTGATGCCGATGTCCTGCACGATGAAAGCATCCACGCCGCAGCGGTACGCCTGACGTGCCAGCTCCAGGGCATCCTGCAGTTCGGAGGGGAGCACCACCGTGTTCAGCGTAAGGAACACCTTCACCCCACGCAAATGCGCATAGTCGCAGCCTTCAGCCAGGCTTTCCAAAGTGAAGTTGTCGGCACCGCGGCGTGCGTTGAAATGGCCAGCACCCAGATACACCGCATCGGCCCCGGCACGCACTGCCGCATGCAGGCAGGCCATGTTGCCCGCAGGGGCCAGCAGCTCGACGCGCGCCGAAGAAACGGCAAGTTCCGCGCCCTTGGGCTCCTGGGCGCTGGAAGTGGTTTCGAAATCCCTGGTCATGGTTTTGTCCTTCGCTCTCTTGCCACCTCAGGGCAGAAAAACGGCCATCTTCCGATGGCCGCTCAGTTTACCGGATATCCCTAAAGCAGTCCTATGCGGACTGAACCTTGCTGTCCGCGTCTTGCAGCGCCTGGATGCCCGCATTGTAGTGCGACTGAATATCGGCCATGCGGCTATCGTAGTCGGAATAGTCGTACGCGCCGCTCTGCGGAGCCTTTACGTCCTCATAAAGCTGAACATACGATGCAAGCGCGGTTTGCAGCTCTTTTGCGCCATTCACGTACTGGGAATGGATGTCTGCCATGGCATCGGGAACCTCAAGCGCTTCCAAGTCGGATACGCACTGGTCTACCGCAGAAAGCTGCGAGGAAAGGGATACCACCTCGTCGTCTTTCACGGCCGTGGCGAACGATTCCATGTTGGTGTCCAAGGTTTCCATGATGATGTTCACGGAAGACATGTACTGACGGTTCTTGGTCTGCGCATCGGCCTGGCTGTTGTCGGAAACGCAACCGGCCAAAACGCCCATGCAGACAACGCAGAGTGCCGTTATCACGAGAAAACGTAGTTTCGCTTTCATAAGATCCTTCCCGTTAAAGGAACGGCAGCGCCCGTTTGCGCTGCGCACCTTTCATTGAAAACGATATGGCCAGCCCGAGCACCTGCGCTGTGCCTTCTTCCCGAAGAATCCATAGCCGCGCAGGCACAGAGCCAACAGTCTGAGTGCCGAACCGCTTAATTGCCGCGCAGGTTGGTGAAGCCGCTGGAAGACCCACCGCTGCTGGATCCGCCGCCCGACGTGCCGCCCCCGCTCGATCCGCCGCCGCTGGAGCCACCCGAGCCGCCACCCGAGCCGCCGCCCGAACTGCCGCCGCTGCCGGACCCACCGCCAGAGCTGCCGCCGGAGCTTCCACCGCCGGAGCTACCCCCGCCGGAGCTGCCGCCACTACCGGATCCGCCAGACGTGCCGGAGGAACTGGAGCCGGAACCGGAAGAGGACTTCTCGGCGGAAGACGAGTCGGTCGCCGTTTCGGAAGTAGTGGCTGAAGCAGTGCTTGAGTCGACCGAATCGCCCTCATGCTCGGGCGAGTAGCCGGTAGAACCGCTGCCGTCACCGAAGTCGGTGGTGGTGTAGGTAAGCTTCTTGTCGGATGTGGGGAACTGCTCGATGGCCTGGCCTTCCAGCACTTCACTCATGAACGAGCCGAACACGCCGTCGCAAGCAACAGAGGAAGGCATCTGCACCTCGTCGCGGCCGCCGATCCAGATTGCCGTGGAAAGCTGCGGGGTTATGCCGCAGAACCACTTGTCGCGCCAATTCTCGGAGGTGCCGGTCTTGCCGGCAACCGGCTGGCCGTTGTCGATGGATGCGCCACGGCCGGTACCGCTGGTTACCACGCCCTTCATAACCTCGGTTGCAGCCTGGGTAAGCGCCGTGTCGAGCACCTTTTCGCCGGTGGTGTTCGCCGTGTAGATGGTGTTGCCGTTCGAATCCTTGATGGACTCGATGCACACCGCCTCGTGCTTGGTGCCGCCGTTGGCGATGGTGGCGTAGGCCTGCGCCATCTCGCGCACGGTAACCTCTTCCGAGCCAAGCGTGATAGACGGGTACGCATCAAGATCGGTTTCGATGCCGCACTTCTTGGCCATGTCGACCACTTTGTCGGCACCGATCTTGGTGCACAGTTGGGCAAAGCCGGTGTTGGAGGAAACGGCGAAGGCACTTGCGATGGAGCGAATGCCATAATCCGTGCCGCCGTAGTTCTCTACCTTCCAGCCGTTCAGGTTCACGCTGGAGGTGCAGTTCAGATTCGTCTGGGGCGAAATGCCGTCGTTCAGGGCGGCCAGCAGGGTGAACGTCTTGAAGGAGGAGCCGGGCTGGCGCTTGGCCTGCGTTGCCAGGTTGTACTCGTTGCTGTCGTAGTCACGCCCGCCGATGAGCGCCTTGATGTAGCCGGTGTTGGGATCGACCGCCACCATGGCCAGCTCGAGGTTGCTGGAAAGCGTTTTCAGCTTGGCCTGCGCAGCAGTCTCGGCTGCATCCTGGATTGCCGGGTCGAGCGTGGTGGTAACCACCATACCGCCCTTGAACACCTCGTCGGTGGAGTAGTTCTGCAGAAGCTGCTGGCGCACATAGCTGGTGAAGTACTTGTACTTGTACATGCCGTCGCCCGTGCTCGTAGAGGAAACGTTCAGGTTCAGCTCCTCCGCCTGGGCGGCATCGTGCTGCTCCTGCGTGATGACGTTGTTGGAGAGCATGCGGTCGAGCACCAGGTTGCGGCGCTGCTTGCAGTTGTTGGGATTGTCGATGGGGTTGTTGTAGGTGGGGCTCTGCGGGATGCCGATGAGCGTGGCCGCCTGGGCCAGGGTAAGGTCCTTGGCGTCTACCGAATAATAGCGCTGGGCAGCTGCCTGGATGCCGTAGGCGCCCTGGCCGTAGTTGATGGTGTTCAGGTACATCTGCAGGATTTCCTGCTTGGAGTAGATCTCCTCGAGCTTCACGGCGATGTACGCCTCGCGCACCTTGCGCTTCAGCGTGGATTCCTGAGCCTCATCAGCCAAGATGGTGTTCCTGACGAACTGCTGCGTGATGGTGGAAGCGCCTTCACGGCCGGTATGCGTCACGTTCACCCACACTGCGCGGGCAATGCCCATGAGGTCGATGCCGTTGTGCTGGTAGAAGCGCTCATCTTCCGTGGCCACCGTGCCCTTGGTAACGTAGTCACCCATCTGGTCGAGCTCGATGGGGTCGCGGTTCTCCAAGAAGAACTCCGCCAACAAGGTAGTGCCGTCGTTGGCGTACACCTTGGTTTTCTCGGCATAGTTATATGCGGAAGCATCCGTGTAATCAGGCAGATCCTGCAGCCAGACCGAGCACATCGCCACGGCGGCAATGCAGCATGCAACGAGCGCGGCGCCTAAAACACCAAGCAGAACACCGGGCCTGAACCCGGTTTTGCCAGGCCGCGCGTGCCTGCTTTTTCTACCACGAGTAGCCATTCAACCTCCCAAATACAGTTCCCGTCATTCTATCATGAGCGGCCCTGTACCCGCGAAAGCGCACAACTACGCTAGCTTTTGATCCTCCGCAAGCTTCTGAGCGCCCAATTCGATCTGCTGGGCAACCACGGAATTGCCCGTGCCTCCGAATGTGGTGCGGGCGGCAACAATGGATTCCAGATCCAACGCCTCGGTGATGTCGGCTTCGAACAGGTCGGACGCCTGCTTGAAGTCTTCCAGGGAAAGGTCGTCCAGATCGCAGCCGCGTTTGTCGCACAGAAGCACCAGATGGCCTACGATCTCGTGGGCCTTGCGGAACGGTAGGCCCTTCTTCGCCAGGTAGTCGGCCACGTCGGTGGCGGCAAGGTAGCCCTTCTTGGACTGGGCGCGCATCGCATCGGCATTCACCTTCATGGTGGAGATCATGCCCTCCATGCACACCAGGCAGTCGTGCAGGGTCTTGCAGGCGTCCATGACGCCTTCCTTGTCTTCCTGAAGGTCCTTGTTGTAGGCAAGGGGAAGGCTCTTCATGGTGGTGAGCAGCGCCATCAGGTCGCCCACCACGCGGCCCGACTTGCCACGGATCAGCTCGGCGAAGTCGGGGTTCTTCTTCTGCGGCATGATGGAGGAACCGGTGGAGTACTCGTCGGCCAGGGTGATGAAGCCGAACTCGGAGGTGGACCACAGGATGATCTCCTCGGACAAGCGGGAAAGGTGGATCATCGCCACCGAGCAGGCGTAGTCGAGGTCGAGCAGGAAATCGCGGTCGGAAACCGCATCGAGCGAGTTGGGGATCATATGGTCGAAGCCCAGCTCGTCGGTGGTCTTCTGACGGTCGAGCGGATAGGTGGTGCCGGCAAGCGCTGCAGAGCCCAACGGGTTGGCGTTGGCGGCATCATAAGCCTGCTTCACGCGGTTGAAGTCGCGCGTGAACATCCAGAAGTAGGCCATGAAATGATGCGAGAGCAGCACGGGCTGAGCATGCTGCATGTGCGTGTAGCCGGGAAGGATGGTACCCATATTGTCCTGCGCGGCCTTGATAAGGGTTGCGCGCAAGGCGTTCAGGTCGGCCATCAGGCCGCTGGCAAGCTCCTTGGCATACAGGCGCGTGTCGGTGATCACCTGGTCGTTGCGGCTGCGGCCCGTGTGCAGGCGCGCACCGGCATCGCCGATGTTCTGGGTAAGCACCTTTTCGATGGACATATGGATGTCCTCATCGTTGATGTCGAAGGTGAAGTTGCCCTCTTCGATGGTCTTCTCGATCTGGGCCAAGCCGTCGACGATCTTCTGGGCGTCCTCTTCAGAGATAACCCCCTGAGCGGCCAGCATGCGCGCATGGGCGCGAGAGCCCGCGATGTCCTCGTGATACATCGCCTTGTCTACGGGAAGCGATGCGCCGAATTCCTGAGTGAACTCGCTAACGCCCTTTTCGAATCGTCCAGACCACAAAGCCATAATATGAGCCCCTAACTCTAAGAACTTCTTTTCATATATTTCGCAAAGTAATAATAGCGAATTCAATCGATCTAAAAGACCGAAAGAACTGAAGGTCTTTCGGTCCCTGCTCGGCAAAACCCATTTGCCGATGCTTTGGCACCTTCAGCCGCAATACGTTAGGGCGGAATCTGCAGTCCTAAGCCATTCGTTCATTCTTCTCCTAAGCTAAGCGGCGCCCTTTGCTCAATATCGACACCCCCCTTGAAAGCGAGGTACCGACATGACGAAAAGACACATCAAATCATTGCATATCTTTTTGCAGATAGCCGCAATTGGGGCAACCGCATACACCGTTGCCACCGTTCCGGTCGAAGGGATCGAAACAGAAGTCGTTATCAATGTTGGCTGCGGAAGGTCGAATTAGATGTATCGGCACAATGCCAAAAGATGGAAGAGCTGCGCAAAAGCGGCTCTCCCATCTTTGTTCCTCACGGTAGGCTGCTCGTACATTGATGCCGAATTAGTGCATTTCACCTATAAGGTCTCTGGTTTTTCCACCTTATTGTTTATCCCTGAATACCCTATGGTTTTCCTCGCAAGGATAGCGTTGCCTATTTTGTTCGGAACGATGCTCGCAGCTTCGCTTGTTTCCCTGCACTCCAACAAGGATGCCGTAGGAGCATTCACCGCAACCCTACTGTGCGGAATCATTTTCCTGCTTTCAATCCTGAAAATGCTTAATTGCATACCGCTATCCCCGACGCCCAATCCGTACAGCATCAATTGGACCGCCGTACCCTTCTGCGCCTATGCGTATATCTTCATCAAGATGAAGGCAGGACCTCTATTCCGCAAACAGCATTAATCAGCTTCGACAGACTGCAAGGATCGAATCGACATTAAATTCCATTCGCTAAAAACTCTCTGCAAGTATGCACAGGTTTTGAAAAGCAGAGCGAGATGGGCTAAACCAAAGGGCGTTCGTGAAGCCCAGGCGTGCCCGAGCTTTTCCGAAGAGCAATTTCCCGTCATAGCAAAACAGGGCTCTCCCCTCTTTACGAAGGAAGAGCCCTGTGAAGCACCCGAGCGGGTAACGAACCGCCGGACGAAAAAATCCGATGTCCGGGCATGCGCCAGTAAATCAGCGAGCGCGATTCTGACGAGTACAGGGGAAGCGAAAAGGGCGAGGCATAGGCCTTTTGCGCCATGCCTCGCCCTTTGAGGTTTCCCTGTGCCGTCAGAATCGCGCGCAGCGTCATCGCGTCTCAGGCGAATAAATCGCTGATTTATTCGCCGTCCGTAACCCCCTGTTCGCGGCGGTTCTTAGCCCAAACCTTGGTGGACAGGCCGTACAGGTCGATGAAGCCCTTGGCGGCCTTGTGGTTGAAGGTGTCGGCAGCATCGTAGGTTGCCAGACCGTAATCGTACAGGCTGAAGTCGGACTTGCGGCCGGTTACGGTGCAGTTGCCCTTGTAGAACTTCAGGCGCACGGTACCGGTAACGCACTGCTGGGTGGTGGCCATGAAAGCATCTACCGCGTGCTTCAGAGGGCTGAACCACTGGCCGTTGTACACCATGGTTGCCCAGTCATGCTCCAGGTGCAGCTTGTAACGCAGAACCTCGCGCTCCAGGCACATGTCCTCAAGGCCGCGATGGGCAACGATGAGAGCCAAAGCGCCCGGTGCCTCGTAGCACTCACGGCTCTTCACGCCGATCATGCGGTTCTCGATCATGTCGATGCGGCCGAAGCCGTTGTCGCCGGCGATCTGGTTCATCTTGGCGATGATGTCCAGGTAGCTCATCTGCTGACCGTCGATGGCAACAGGCAGGCCGCCCTTGAACTCGATCTCGACCTCGGTGGGCTGATCGGGAGCCTTCTCGGGGTCGGTGGTCATGGTGTAGATGTCCAGCGGAGGACGGTTCATCGGGTCTTCCAGCACGCCGCACTCGATTGCGCGACCCCACAGGTTGTCGTCGATGGAGTAGGGCTTGGACTTGGTGGTGGGAACGGTTACGCCGTGAGCCTCTGCCCAGTCCATTTCCTCCTGGCGGGTGTGCATATCCCACTCGCGAACAGGGGCGATGATCTCCAGCGAGGGATCGAGCGCCTGGATGGAAGTCTCGAAGCGAACCTGGTCGTTGCCCTTGCCGGTGCAGCCGTGTGCCACGTACTTGGCGCCGAACTTGTGGGCGGTGTCTACCAGGTACTTGGAGATCAGCGGACGGGAAAGAGCGGATACCAGCGGGTACTTGTTCTCAAAGTGAGCGTTGGCGAACAGGGCCTTGGACAGGTAGTCGGCGGCGAAGTCCTCACGCATGTCGGCGATGATGCAGTCGAGTGCGCCCGTAGCCAGTGCGCGCTCCTTAACCTGCTCCAGGCCTTCGTGCTCCTGGCCAACCTCGCCCACAACGGCGATAACGTCGAGGTTCTTCTCATCCTGAAGCCACTTGATGCAGACGCTGGTGTCCAGGCCGCCCGAGTAGGCGAGTACGCATTTATCCTTTGCCATCTTCTTACCTTTCTATTGGCATTGTTCCTATGTTAGGCGCCCGCATGGGGCGAAAAGCATGGGGAGGAAGCCCTCCCCGTTGGTTGTTTATTCCTCGGTTGCCCCGGCGGCATCGGCTGCGGCAAGCTCTTCTGCGCGAGCCGTTTCCTCGGAGCCTTCGGCGCCTTCGGGCTCATCAACTGCGCGACCTGCCTCAAGCAGCTCGGGCAGCGCCTTGATGAGCGCGTCGATCTCCTTCTCGGTGATGATGAGCGGCGGAAGGAAACGCAGGGTTCCCTTGCTGGTGGCGTTCAGCAGGAAGCCCACCTTCAGGCCAGCGGCCACCACCTTGTTGGCATCGATGCCCTCTGCCACATCGGCGCCGATCATCAGGCCAAGGCCACGAACCTCGGTGATGTCGTCGAGCTTCTGCAGCTTGTCGGCGAAGTAGTCGCCCATCTCGGCCACGCGGTCGTCGTAGTGGCCGCGGGTGAGCGTTGCCAGGGTGGCATGCGCTGCCGCCATGGCCAGGTTGCTTCCGCCGAAGGTGGAACCATGGTCGCCGGGCTCGAAGGCTTCGGCAACCTCGATGCGTGCCGCGCAGGCGCCCATCGGGAAGCCGGAGGCAATGCCCTTGGCCATGGTGATGATGTCGGGCGTGATGCCCATGTTCTGGAAGGCGAACGGGTACTCGCCGCAACGGAAGATGCCGCTCTGCACCTCATCGACGATGAGCAGCAGGCCGTTCTTGCGGCAGAACTGAGCCACCTCGTAGAGCGTGTCGGCATCCCACGGGTACACGCCGGCTTCACCCTGAACAGGCTCGATCATGACGGCGCACACATCGGCAAGGTTGTTGTAAACCGCCTGGTGAAGGGCGTTCAAGTCGTTCATGGGAACGTGCATGAAGCCGCCGGGCAGGGGCTGGAAGGCTTCCTGCTTGGCCGGCTGGGCCGTGGCGGCAAGCGTTGCAAGGGTGCGGCCGTGGAAGCTGCGGTCCATGGTGATGATGGTCTGGCCGCCGTTGCCCATCTTCTTGGAGTACAGGCGAGCCAGCTTGATGGCGCACTCGTTGGCCTCGGCACCGGAATTGGCGAAGAACACCGGCCACGGGGCGCGGAAGAACTTGGGCACGCAGACATTGAGCATGTCGGAGATGAGCTTGGCCACCTCGCCGCGGTTCTCGATGTAGTAGTAGTTGCTTACATGGATAAGGCGGGCAGCCTGCTCCTGGATGGCGCTGACCACTGCAGGGTGGCAATGGCCCAGGCTGTCTACGCCGATACCGGAAAGGAAGTCGAGGTAGGTGTTGCCCTCGTCGTCTTTAACTTCCATTCCCTGGCCCTCAACCAACATAACCGGCTTGCGGGCAAAGGTATGCATGACAAAATGCTCGTCAAGCTTCTTTGCTTCTTCAAAACCCATGGTGTTCCTTTCGTATAAAGACAGGTTCTGCGGCGTTGCCCGCGAAAACCTATCCGTTGATTCTAACTATTTTGCGGCGAGCATGCACCCGCCGCGCGCGTTTCTACAGGTTCTCGCTCAAACGGGATGCCAGGATGCCCAACGGGCGCATCTCGTCTTTGGAGAACTCGGCATCGTCGTCGTAGATAAGCGTGCCGGAACCGCTTGAGGTAAGCAGTTCCACCAAGATGGAATGGGGCGTGGTGCCGTTGACGATATGGGCACGGGGAACGCCGCCCTCGATGGCCTCGATGCACGACTGAAGCTTCGGGATCATGCCGCTGGAAACCTTGCCCTCGGCCAGCATCTGCTTGGTTTCGCTTACCGTCATCTGCGAGATGAGCGAAGTCTTGTCCGAGAAGTCCTCGTAGTAGCCATCCACATCAGTGAGGAAGATGATCTTGTGCGCACCGATGGCGGAAGCCACTGCGCATGCGGCGACGTCGGCGTTGATGTTGTAGGAGCCGTCATCGGTGCCCTTGCCCACCGAGGCGATGATGGGCACGTAGTCGGCAGCGATGAGCGCGTTGATGTACGAGGGGTTCACCTCTACCACCTTGCCCACACGGCCAAGGTCGGGGCTGGCCTGCTCGGCGATGATGGTGCCGGCATCAGTGCCGTTCACGCCCACAGCCAGGTTGCCATGCTCGTTCATGGCAAGCACCAGCTCCTCGTTCACCTTGCCCACCAGCGTCATCTTCACCACGTCCATGGCCTCGTCGGTGGTGACGCGCTGGCCGTTCTTGAACTCGACGTCGATACCGAACTTGCCCATGTTCTCGGTGATGGCAGCACCGCCGCCGTGCACGATGACGGGGTTCACGCCCATGATCTTCAGCATGACGATGTCGCTCATCACGGCGTTACGCAGCTTCGGGTCTACCATAGCGGCGCCACCGTACTTGATGAGGATGGTCTTGCCTGTGGCGTTCTTGATCCAGGGGAACGCCTCGATCAATACCTCTGCGGTATGGGTAGAGGTGATTTTGCGGTCTCTTGCGTATTTCATGAGCGGTAATCTCCATTGATCGAAACGTATTCGTGCGAAAAGTCGCAGGTCCACATCGTGGTTGCGCAGGTGCCGGCACCCAGATCGGCGTCGATGACGATCTCGGGCTGCTCGAAGCGACGCAGTGCCTCTTCCTCGCTAAAGGGCACGGGAAGGCCCTGGCGCAGCACCGGCATGCCCATGATGTCGATGTCCACGTTTTCCTGCTGGAACGCGGCACCGGAACGGCCCAGCGCGCCGGCGATGCGACCCCAGTTGGCGTCGTGGCCGGTGATGGCGGTTTTCACCAGGGGCGAATTCGCCACCGTTCGTGCCGCGGCATCGGCATCGGCGTCGGTTGCGGCGCCGCGCACGTTCACAGTTACCAAGCGGGTTGCGCCTTCGCCGTCTTCGGCCATGGCGCGGGCCAACGTGCGCGTTACCTGGTTCAGCGCTTGGCAAAACTCCTGGTAGGCAACCGAGCCTTCGCCCATAAGCGGAGCGCCGGCAGGGGCGGCCTTGCCCGAGGCGAACAGCACACAGGTGTCGTTGGTGGAAGTGTCGCCATCCACCGTAACCTTGTTGAAGCTCTGGTTCACCGCGGCGGAAAGCGCCTTGTGCAGAAGCGGGGCAGGAACCGGAGCATCGGCGGTGAGCACCGAGATCATGGTTGCCATGTTCGGCATGATCATGCCCGAGCCCTTGGCCATGCCGCCCACCGTGAACGAGCAGCCCGCATAGTCGGGATCGGCGGAAACGTAGGTTACCGCAGCTTCCTTCGGGTGCGTGTCGGTGGTCATGATGGCCTGGGCAGCGCTGGCGCCGGTGGTTTCACCAAGCTTCGCATGCAGTGCGGGAACGCCCGTGGAAAACGGCGCGGTGTTCAGGTTCTGGCCGATAACGCCAGTGGAGGCCACCAGCACGTCTTCGGGGACGCACCCCACCACATCGGCGACGATGCCAGCGGTGCGGCGGGCGGCTTCCAAGCCAACCGATCCGGTGGCGGCGTTGGCAATGCCGGAGTTGATTACCATGGCGCGCGCGAAGCCGTAGCCCACGCCGTCCAGGTGCTCGCGGCATACCGTGACAGGGGCGGCGCAGAAAACGTTCTGAGTGAACACGCCGGCAACAGGGCAAAGCTCATCGGCCTCGACCAATGCCATGTCAAGACGATTGGGGTCGGCGCGGAAACCGGCATGCATGCCGCCGGCGCGGAAACCCTGGGCGGACGTGACGCCGCCGTTTTCAACGGTGGTCAGGTTCGCTGTATTCATATTTGATCTACTCCTAAGAGGGATTGGCAACAGGGGAAAGCGCCTGGACCTCGGGAAGGCCGCAGACGATGTTCGCGCACTGAACCGCCTGGCCCGCCGCGCCCTTCACGATGTTGTCGATAGCGCAGGTGGCGATAACCGAACCGGTAGTGGCGTTGTAGGCGACACCCACGTGGGCGCGGTTCGTTCCCACTACCGAAGAGGTTTTGGGTTGCTGGCCCAAGGGCAGCACGGTAACGAACGGCGAATTCGCGTAGGCGTCGCAGTATCGTCGATGAATCGACTCGGCCGTGGCCGTACGTCGCGCCTCACCCGTAAGTTGCATGGTTACCGTGGAAAGCAGGCCGCGGGTGGCAGGAGCCAGATGCGGCGTGAACGCCAAACGACCCGGGATGCCCAAGATCTGCTCGATTTCAGGAGTGTGCCTATGGTTGGTTACCCCGTAGGCCTCGAAGTTCTCGTTCGCGGAAACGTAGTGGGTGCGCGCAGTTGCGCTGCGGCCAGCGCCGGAAACACCGGAAATGGCATCGGCAACCACTACGCCTTCAGTAAGCTCGATGGCCGGAGCGGCCGCAAGCGAGGTGGCCGTTGGGTAGCAGCCTGCACAGGCAACCAGCACGGATTCGCCTTCGGCATGACGCGCAGCAGCAGCATCGAGCTCTGCACGATTCAGCTCGGGCTGGCCGAAAGCGGCCGTTGCCAGAAGTTCGGGGCTGGTATGTTCGACCTTGTACCACTTCTCGTAGGTTTCCTGACTACGCAGACGATAGTCGGCGGAGAGGTCTACCACCGTAACGCCCGACTCGAGCAAACCAGGGGCAGATTTCATGGCAACCGTATGGGGCGTTGCCAAGAACACCACATCGCAGTCGAACAGCGCCGGATTGTCGTGGCGGGAAAACGCCAAATCGGTAATGCCCGCGAAGGCCGGATACACCTGCGAAAGCAGCGTGCCTTCGTCGGAATTGGAGGTGATGACAGAGAGCTCGAATGAAGGATGTCGCAGCAGGATGCGTACCAGTTCTGCTCCTGCATACCCGGCTGCGCCTACGATACCCGCCTTCAACATCTGCTGAGCCTTCTTCCGTCTAATCGCCCAACGCGGAACCCCGCGCGGGTTCTTTTAATGAATGTTCCTGTTCTACAGGTCTCCTTAGGGTACTCCATTTCGCCTGATTGTTTAACCCGTATCCACGCATTAAACAAGTGAAGACGGCTCATCCGTCCGCGCCGGTCGGCGAGCAAAAGCAAAAGGCCCGCGGTTCGGAATGAACCGCGGGCCGTGCCATAGGGGAAAGGCCTGAAGAAACGGGGCGCTACAACTCCCCTGCCTCATCCATCAGCTTGAACTGATGCATGGCAAGCTTGTAGCTGCTCTTACCGAAGCCGGCGATCTGCCCCAAGCATTCGGGAGCCGTTACTGATATATGGCGGAACGAGTCGCGATCCTGGATGTTGGACATATGCACTTCGACGGCGGGCACCAGCGTGTGCACCGACTCAAGCGCATCCATCAGCGCATAGCTGTAGTGGGTGAACGCACCGGGGTTCAGCACCACGGGAATCTTCTTGCCGGTTTCCTCCGCCTCCAGGTACAGCTTCTGCAGGTGGTCGATCAGCCCACCTTCGCCGTTGTTCTGGAATGCGTGGACCTCGAAGCCCAGGCCTGCGCCGTATTCCTTCAGCTCGCTGATAAGGTCAGCATAGGTCTGGTTGCCGTAGACCCCTTTGTTCCTGATGCCGTAGAAATTGTTGTTCGGTCCATTGATGATCTCGAGATGACGCATCGAAATCTCCTATCTTCCAGCGCGCAAAGGCGCTCCCATTCAAGGCGGGCAGTGGCGTCCCGCCCGCGGAAACCTGTCCGATCCGGCACAGGGCCGAACCTGCCAGGTTGCTCCGGCCGGCCCTTTCGCCTGCCCGAAAAGCCGTTCTATTCGTTCACGTATTCGCGGATGTAGCGCTCGATGCCCGTAACGCAAGCCACTAGCGTCTCGTTCACCGGCGTGGGCACGCCATATTTCTTGCCCTGCGCAACCACCGCGCCGTTGATAACGTCCACCTCGGTGGGACGGTGCTTTTCCAAGCTCTGCAGAATGGAGGGCTTGAAGCTCTTCGGCAGGCCGGCGCGCGCCAGCTCCAGCGTGTCCATAGGTGCGTCGTAGGTAAGCTTCACGCCAGCGGCATGGGCAACATCGATACCTTCCTGAACTGCGGCAACGGCGGTTGCCACCAGCTTCTCCTCTTCGTACATGTCGCCATAGGGCAAGTGAGTGATGCCGCACACGGCGCCCGTGGCAACGTTCACCAGCAGCTTGTCCCAGATAACGCCCATGATGTTGTCGGAAACGATGCAATGCATGCCCGCATCGTCGAAGGCCTTGCCGATGGCGCGCGTGCGCTCGGTCACGCTGCCGTCCAGCTCGCCGATGAAGGTGTCCTTGCCGGGGATGGTGGCCTGCACGCGGCCGGGCTCCAGCAGCATGCCGCCGATGTAGGTTTTACCGCCGATAACATGCTGGGCCCCCACGCATTCGCACAGCACGTCTTCAGCGCCAAGGCCATTTTGCAGCGACATCACCGTGGTGCCAGCGCCCACCAACTCCTTGCCTTCCTTCATGGTTTTCGCGGTGTCGAATGCCTTGCACAGCACGATGACCAAATCGCACACGCCGATGCCGTCGGGCGTGGTATGGCCTACGGGGTGCACGGTTTCCTCGCCCGTGGGCGTGACCATCACCAGGCCGTTCTTGTTCACTGCATCCATATGGGGTGCACGCCCCACGAAATGAACCTCGTTGCCCGCCTTGGCAAGCGCTCCGCCGATGGTGCTGCCCAGCGAGCCGGTTCCCAAAATGCATACCTTCATTGCGTTCCCTCCTTGTCCCGGCCGATGCAGGTTGCCCTAACCCAGCCGGGAAATTTCGCCCGATTACTCCCGGGCGTTCACCTCAATCATGATTCCGCAGGGCACCACGAACCAGTTGCGGGGCTTGCCCGGGGCCTGCTGCACACCCTCTGCGGCATACGCCTTCTGCAGCAGCGCCTCAACATCGTCTGCCACCAGGCCGATGTGCGTCATGTCTCCCTGGTAAGGGCCCGTACCCTCATCGTCTCGCTGCAGCTGGATGCCCCCTACCCACGCCTGGGCAAGCGGTTCTTGCCCGTCTGCCGGGTCGGTAAGCGTTACCTCCATGCCCATGACCTGAGTGAAGAATGCCAGCACCCTGTCGAAATCGCGCACCTTCACGGCCACATGCTCTACTTGCGGTGTTCCCATGTTCGATCCCTCCTTGACTGCGCGCGGCCGGTGCCGCCTGGGGCTTCCCCTTCTGCAGGTCCCCTCCCGCAAAGCCCGTGCGACATCGGCGTTTCAGCGCTATTGCTCCACTTCGAAGAACTTCAGGATATGTGTGGCAACGCACACCACCGTGCCATCCTGGTTGGTAACCACCACGTCGGCGAACGTCTTCATGGCGTCCTCATCGACCTCTTTGACGGTGTAGGTGGCCGTAAGCGTGTCGCCGAAGTACACGGGCGCGGTGAAACGCAGGTGGTCGTAGCCATACGATGCGCTGGGAATGGGCGATTCGTACTTCTGCTGGATAAGCGTGGAAGCCGTGCTGCCGAAGGCGAAGGTGAGCACCCCGTGCACAATGCGCGTACCGTACTTGGTGGTTTTCATGAACGCCTCGTTCAGGTGCATCTGGCTGAAGTCGCCCGTGATGCCCGCGAACTGGTACACATCCGATTCGCTTACCGTCTTGGTGAATGTGCAGCTGTTCCCTACTTCCAAAGGTAGCTTCGTCATTGCCTTCCCCCTTCTCGCAGCCCTGCCGCGATCTTCGCCCGCTGGGGCGTTTCTCCCGATAAGACAAAGGTATCCCAACATCTTTCTGGCGTCTGCCGCAAAGAATCGATGGGAGATGGGCTAATATATGAAGCAGATTCATGGTTTTCCATGCAGCGAGCTCATCGGGTAAAGCGCCTGGTGAAAGGGGCGTTCAGCATGGAAAACCTGCAAGGAGGGGGCTATGAACCTTGCACAGCTAACCTATTTTTGCCACTTGGCCAAAACCGAGCACTACACGCGCTCGGCGGAAAGCCTGCATGTGTCGCAGTCTGCCCTTTCGCACTCCATCGCCTCGCTGGAACGCGAGCTGGGCTGCTCGCTGTTTCGCAAAGTGGGCCGCAACGTGCAGCTCACCGACGATGGCAGGGTGTTCTTCAAGTATGTTTCAGAGGGGCTTGCCAGCATCGACCGCGGCGTGGCCGAGATAGACCGCCGCCATGGCAGCCTTTCCGGTTCCATCAACGTAGGGGCCATCGCTACGGTGCGTTCCCACTACCTTCCCGCTGCGATGCAGCGCTTCCGCAGCACCTTCGGCGACAAAACCGAGTTCCATGTGCTGCAGGGCGAAACAGCGCCACTGAACGAGAAGCTTGAGCAGGGCATATGCGACCTGGTGCTGGCCGGGCCGGTGCATAGGCCGGGAATCGCCTGCACCACCCTGTTCCACCAGCAGCTGGTGGTGGCTGTGCACCGCGAGCACCCGCTTGCCGCGCTGAAAAGCGTGCGCTACGAGAACCTGATCGGGCACACCGTTATCACCTACCGCCGCGGCATCACCTGCGGTGAGGTGCTGGAGGCGTTCCTGCGGAATACCGATGCGCCGTTGGACAAGCTCACCTTGGTGCGCAACTACGAGGACGAGGTTATCCTGGGCGCGCTTGCCGTACACGAATCCAGCGTGGCACTCACCATGCTCACATCGAACCTGACGCCCGACCCGGACATGGTCATCCTGCCGCTCGATGTTCCCGGGGCGAAAGAGTTCTACCCCATCTCGCTCACACGGCGCGAAGGGGCAACGCCGAACCCGGCAACCCAGGCATTCATCGACTTCCTGTTGAAATTCGAACCACCGCCCTACGAGCGCAACGACTTCGCCGACAGCGATTAGGGGCCGCCCGCCACGCAAAGTCGCAACCCGCGAAACGATCCCACGCTGCCTCGCGCATAGCGCCCAATCCCGCGCCCGCAGGCAGCCGCCTCCGTCGCGGGCGCCCGTCCACCAACCAACCGTCACGATCCAATCAAAGGGGAGATTGCCGTGAACCTCTCACAGCTGTACTACTTCAGGAAACTTGCCCAGGTGGGCTACTTCAACCGCGCCGCAAAAGAGCTGTTCATCACGCAGCCGGCGCTTTCCACTTCCATCTCCAGCCTGGAAAAGGAGCTGGGCGTCACGCTGTTCGAGCGCAGCAAGAACGGCGTGCACCTTACCGAGGACGGCGAGGAGTTCAACCGGCACATCGCCGTGGCGCTTTCCGAGGTGGACCGCGCCGTAAGCGCCATGACCGACCGCGCCGAGCACAAGAGCACCGTGCGCATCGCCACCACCGAATCGGTGCAGCGCAACCAGCTTCCCCAGCTGCTGAACGCCTTCCGCCAGGCCTACGACGCCCCGGTGGAATTCGACATCTCGGTAACCAACACGCAGGAATCGCTCACCGGCCTGCGCGAACGCGCCTTCGATGTGGCGTTCTGCACCTACGTGCCCGACCTGCCCGACATGGAGACCGTGCAGTTCACCACGCAGAACGTTGTGGCGGCGGTGAACTCGGAAAACCCCCTGGCCAGCAAAAACGAGATCACGCTGGAAGACCTAAGCGAGCACCAGGAAAACCTGATCTCGTACAACCAGGCAAGCTCGCAGTTCACGTTCCGCATCTTCGACGGGCTGCTTTCCGACTACGGCCTTACCTTCAAGCAGCGTTTCTCGAACGAGATCGGCGCCATGTCGCTGCTGCTTTCCGATGAACGCTCCATCGCACTGATGCTCGATGTGGTGGAAGACATCCCCTTCCCGGGAACGAAAACGCTTCCCATCAAGGAATTCGAGGGGAAGTTCCACTTGGTGTCGATGACGTACCGCAAAACGGCGGCACTCGACCAAACCACACGCGCCTTCGTGCGCTTCGCCTGCGAGCAACTGGGCGATCGCGACTTCGGAACGCCTATCGAGGAGAAGTACTTGAAGGGCCAGGAAGGCTAGACCAGGGAACGGCCGCCCATTGCCAGCAGAACCAGCAGCACAACCGCCACGCCCACGGCGATGGCCAGGGTTGCTATGCGGCTCTTCGTGCTTTTCTGAATAAGGAAAGGCATCCAAACGGCAGAGACGAAGCAGACCACCGCGCTAAGAAGGTGGAAGGGCGGCGTCTGGATCATCGCCGTAATGTGGCTTGCGCCAAGAAGCATCTGCAGAGCACAGCCTAGGCCGAGCACGACAACGCCCAACGCGTTCTGCTTCTGGATGAAGTAGGCAATGAAGCCGCCGGGCAAGGTGAACAGCGTTGCCGGCCCCCAGAACGCGCTGTAGTAGTACAGGGCCATGTCAACGGTGATCTGACCGCAGAGCACTTCCACCGCAAAGATAACGGGCTGGCTGATAAGGAAGAACACGAAGGTTTTCAGCGCGCATTCCCAGCTCTTGGCGCAGTTCGTGGCAATGATGAACGCGAAGATGACCCACCATTCGTACGTGATGGCGATGTCCCTGAAAGAAGTTCCCTCGGTAGCGGGGATGGATCCCAGAATGCCCGTGACGATACCCGCGCCAAGGGCGAACAGAGCCACCCCGGGCCAGCCCATCTTCAGGCCTCCGAACAATTTCGACATGTTGTCCCTTTCGTTTAAGCCCGTGCGTTTATTGGCGTGTTTGCTACTGAAGCCCCTTCACCTCGTCGATCCAGGCGCGCACGCACGCATCGGAGGGCATGCGCAAGTCGCCGCGCGGGGATACCGCAACGCTGCCCACCTTGGGGCCGTCCGGCAGGCAGGAGCGCTTGAACTGCTGGGCGAAGAAGCGCCAGTAGAACGTGCGCAGCCACTTCAATATGGTTTCGCTGCCGTAGCGCCCTTGGAAAGCGACCTTCGACACGCGATAGACCTTCGCAGGCGGGAAGCCCATACGCAGCATCTGGTACAGGAAGAAATCGTGCAGCTCGTAAGGCCCAACCAGGTCTTCGGTCTTCTGCGAGATGGCGCCGTCTTCCGGCGGCAGCAGCTCGGGACTCACCGGCGTGTCCAAGACGTCGGCCAGAACCGCCGAAAGCCCCGCATCGTTGCAAGTGTCGGCATAGTGGCGCACCAGATGGCGCACCAGCGTTTTGGGAACCGAGGCGTTCACTGCGTACATGGACATGTGGTCGCCGTTGTAGGTGGCCCAACCAAGCGCCAGCTCGGAAAGGTCGCCCGTGCCGATGACCAGGCCGTTTACCTGGTTCGCAACATCCATCAGGATCTGGGTGCGCTCGCGAGCCTGGCTGTTCTCGTAGGTAACGTCGTGCACGCTGGCGTCGTGGCCGATGTCGGCGAAATGCTGCGTTACCGCCGGCCCGATGGGGACCTCGCGCAGCGTTGCCCCCAGCGAGCGGATCATGGCAAGGGCATTGTTGTACGTGCGGTCGGTGGTGCCGAAGCCCGGCATGGTTATGGCCACGATGCCCGTGCGCGGAAGCCCCAGCATGTCGAAGGCGCGCGCCGTCACCAGCAACGCCAGCGTGGAATCCAACCCACCGGAAATGCCCACCACGGCCGATTGCGCATGGGTGTGGGCAAGACGCTTCTTCAGGCCCAGCGCCTGAATGGAAAGGATCTCCTCGCAGCGGTGCGCCAACTGAGCCGGATCGGCCGGAACGAACGGATCGGCATCGATGCGGCGCGTGATGGGGGTTTCCTCGACGTTCAGGGCAAACGAAACGGTGCGGTACCCCGCCGCTTCCGCCGCAGGGAACGTGCTCATGCGGCGGCGCTCTGCGGCAAGGCGCGCAACGTCTACCTGCGTGACGTTAACCTCGTTGGCGAAGGTGCGCGACTCGGCGAGCACCGTGCCGTTTTCCGCGATAAGGTTCTGGCCGCCGAACACCAGGTCGGTGGTGGATTCGCCTTCGCCCGCCGTGGCGTACAGGTACGCGCACACCAGACGCGCCGACTGGCTGGAAACCAAGCTGCGGCGGTAGCTGTTCTTCCCCACCATCTCGTCGCTGGCGGAAAGGTTGCACAGCACCGTGGCGCCGGCGAGGGCATGGCGCGTGCTGGGCGGGTTGGGAACCCAAAGGTCTTCGCAGATCTCGGCCGCAACGCATAGGTCGGGCACGTTTTCGCAGGTGAACAGCAAGTCCGTTCCCACGGGAACCTCTTTGCCGCCGAAGATCTTGCAGCCCATGTCGCCTGTGCCGGCCGTGAAGTGGCGCGTTTCGTAGAACTCGTTGTAGGCAGGCAGGTTCACCTTGGGAACGAAGCCCAGCACGTTGCCATGGGCAAGCACGGCGGCAACGTTCAGGAGCTTGCCCGCATGGCGAAGCGGCAACCCTACCAGGATGAGGGCATCGACCGAGGCCGTTTCGGCAGCGATATAGGCAAGGGCTTTTTCGGCTTCGTCCAAGAGCTTCGCCTGCCAGAACAGGTCGCTGCAGGTGTAGGCGGTGATGCACAGCTCGGGCAGAACCATGACCTTGGCGTGCGCGGCCTCCATCTGGGCGATGCACGAAAGGATTTCCTGCGCGTTTGCCCTGCAGTCGGCAACCGTCACCTGCGGAGTGGCAGTTGCCACCGTTACGAATCCATCCCTCATGCCAGCTCCTTGCGCCGCGTAATCGTTTCCCACGATTATATGCCAGGACCAAGCGCGGTTCGCTGCGAGCAGGGGTAAGCCGCCAGCGCGAAGCGCGCTGCCCATGAGGCCTCCCCGGGCGGCATCAGTCTACTGAGATCACAAGCTTGCCGTGCGGATGGTCGTCGGCAAGCGTTGCCAGACGCTCGATGCCGGCGGTAAATCCATGAACGAGCTCGAGATCCGGGAGCTCGCCGCACGAGGCAAGTAGATTGCAGACCTTCTGCAACCCGCCCGTACCGATACGCGCGAAGAACGATGCCGCACGAAGCTTCCTTCCCTTCATGGGCACGGCGAGCATTGTGGCCTTCAGCGAATCGAACCCGACCAGCACAAGCGATCCGCCACAGGGAAGAAGGCGCAGGTACTCACTTGCCGGATATGAGCCGTTCACGGCCAGAACGGTATCGTACGGCCCCTCGATTGCGCCCAGCCCCTGGGCATAATCGTAGGCCCGGCCGGCTCCGAGCCTAAGCGCATTGCCCGCGTTTCTTCCGCTGCAGACGGCGTCCGCTTCGCCGCCGCCCTGGGCAGCCAGCGCCAGCGCGAACTGGCCAACGCCCCCAGAAGCGCCCACCACGAGCGTCTTGCCAACGCCGCTTTTCTCAACGGCTGCAAGCGCCGTAACGCCGACCGAGGGCACGGCCGCTGCAAACTCCCAGCTCATCGCCTGAGGCTTATGGGCGCACCACGACTGCTTCGCCACCGCGTATTCCGCAAACGCCCCCTTAAGGCCAACCGTTGCGGCGCACACCTCATCGCCCGGCTCGAACTCCGAGACGCCCCGACCGCAAGCTATCACCACCCCGGCCGCATCGGAACACATCACAGAGCTGCGTTTGCCGGGGCTGCCCATGTGCAACAGCTTGCCGAACGCCCAATCACCATGATTCACCGATACCGCACGCACCTGTATAAGCACCTCGCCCGGCTTGGGCTGGGGCACGACAACTTCCACAACCCCGCAAGTTCCAGCCTTGTCCTTGGCCACGGCCCGCATCGTCTTAGGCATGGCAGGGTGTTTCCATCTTCTCGCGAACCGTCGTGCCCATGTACACGAACTCGTAGATCATCTCGCCAGAACGCTCAATGCGCTGGCCGCCATCATGAAGTACAAGCGTGCCCTGGGCCATGTTCCTACTGGTAGAGGGGTCGAGTCCCTTCAGCTTCAGCAACGGCCGCATGAGCGCGGGAACATGCGGGTAGCGCGTTTCAAGCTCGGATGTCATGGCGATGCGCCACGTTGCGCGGCGGTCGCCGTCGACGAACTCGTACTCGATGGTCTTGGGGTACGTCTTGCCCGAAAGCTGCTCCACGTACTCCTCTGCGAAGGTGCACTTTGGCGTGGAAAGATCCTGCATGACAAGGTTGCCCCGCGCGTCTTCCAGGAAGAACATGGGCAGACGCTCGCAGCCGAATTCCTTCTGCGTTCCGATATCGAAGACCAAGGCCGCATAATCCCCGAAATCCTGCCGGCCCCAAATCCAGTGATCCCAGGTCTTGTTATGGGCAACGTTGCCCCACTGGTGATCGTGGTAGCCGGCGCCGGTCACCGCATGTTCCTTTCCATCGTAGAAAAGAGTGCCGGAAACGGTGCCTCGCGGCACGGCGCACAGCCAGGTGAAGTAACCCTCGTCGTTGTCCCCGAACGCGAATCCGCCCGCGCCTGGCCGCCAGGGCTTCGAGGCGCTCACCAACGTCAGATCGATGCCCACAGGCGAGGCTTCCCCTGTCCCGCCAGCGCCATCGCTGCCATTTTCACCTGCGGTTCTCTCTACATGCAGCAGGTAGGTCCCAAAGTCGCCAGAAAGCCTGTGAGGGCCGAACGCCACATCGCAGCGCTCACGGCTCATCGTGGCCTCGCTTGTGCTCAGCACAACGTTGTCCTTGAACTCGCGTCCGTCGGGGCTCGTGATCTTCACCACCACCGAGGGAAGGGTGCCGTCCTTGGCGATGGTGGTGTTGTCCTTGGTGTTGAAATGGATAACGGCCTTGCTGCCATCATCGAAGATGAAGTCGAAGTACCACCATTCGTAGTGGCCGGCGGAGTCGTCGTCGCGACGGCCGTCTTCCCACAGCTCGACGGTGCCGGGCTTGGTGCCCATTCGCTCGTAATCCTGCGCCTGATCCATAAGGCGCACCGGGGTCTTCTTTGCCATTGCACTTCCCTTCACGCTGTTGCCGATAATCATGCGATGTGACAAACTTTATCGGCAAATACCGCCTGGTTCCATCCTGGCGATGGGGCAATAGCGCCGGGAATGCACCAGCAGGAAGGTTCGGGCATGGCAAACGCAAGCAACGGCGATGCAAGGAGCAACGGCGCGGGCAGCATGGGCGATGCCGGCGGCTGCGGCCCCTGCGAACCCGGCAAAAGCAAGCGCACAGGAAAGCCAAGCGCACGGACGGGCGGCAACGCAGCGCGCAACGAAGCCGCACGCAGCGCCATTACCGAAGCGCTGTTCCAGCTTATGGAGAGCAAGCGGTTTTCCTCGATCAGCGTATGCGACATCGTGGACACCGCCAGCGTTGCGCGCATGTCGTACTACCGCAATTTCGAGTCGAAAGAGCAGGTCATCGAAGCCTACATCGACAAGCTGCACGACGAGCTGCTTGCCCAAGACGCAGAATCCGCAGAAGACGGCCAACATGCTCAGGGGCTGCTGGACGAACAAGCGCTGATCCGCGGATTCAGCCACTCCCTGCAGCGGATGCGCCATGAGCAGACAAAGATCCTGGCACTTGTGAACGCCGGCTTCGCCACCACGCTGCAGCAGATGACGGACGCCTACCTGGAAGCGCGCTTGGGGGATATGCCCGCGAAGTCGATCGAGCGCTTCGAGTTGTACTTCGCTTCGGGAGCGCTGCTCAATGTGCTGGTGAAGTGGCTCGACCAGGGTGCCGAAGAGTCTCCGGAAGAGCTGGCGGCTTTCTGCGCGAAGCTTCTGCGCAAAGGGCTCGGGGGCAGTTCCAACGACTAGTGGCAACCCGGGTAGAGAAGGCGGGCGCGCATCGGGTAGCTGGTGCATCTTCGCTGATTACGAAGGGCAAAACACCTGCATCGGGGTAATTTCGAGCACAAAAAAACAGCCGGGAGCGCAATGCCCCGGCTGCTGCACGTTGCCGATCGCTAGCGGATCTCGTAGCGGCCGGGCTTCTTCTTGATGGGACGGGCCTCCATCGCCGGGTAGCCCAGCACGATGGCACCGATGAGCTTGCCGCGCTCCGGAGCGAAGCGGCTGCGCAGGGCGTTGCCCGAGCGCACCACGGCTTCGACCCAGCACGAGCCGATGCCCTTGTCGTAGGCGGCCAGCACCATGTTCTCCATGGCAGCCGAAACGCTTTCCACGCAGCTGGGCAAGATCTCGTCCGAGTAGTCGGGCTTGTTCAGGAATGCCAAGATGATGGTGGAAGCGCCGCCCATGGCCTTCATGAACGACATGGTTTCCTCCACCACTTCCGGATGCCCCTTGAAGCGCGCCTCCAGCTCCTTGCGATGGGAGAACGCGGTGGTTCCCATCTCGGAGAACAGGTAGGCCAAATCTTCCTTCTTGGTAAGCGCAACGAAGTACCACGGCTGCAGGTTCTGCCCCGACGGCGCGCACAAGCCCGCCTGGATGATGGCCTCCACATCTTCCCGCGGAATGGGCTTGTCCTCGAACTTCCTGATGCTGCGCCTGTTTTGGATTACATCGATCAACTCCATTTTCGTCATCCCTCTCTGCGCTTTCGCGCCCTCTTATCGATTTCCCTCATGTATCTGAACCGCTCGAACAGCCCCACCAGCTCGAACGGATCGGTTTTGCCGAAGCGGAATGGGCGCGTTGAAGTTGATGCGCTCGTTCGCTGCCTTAACAGCATTGGCCTGCGCACCTAGCGAACGGCAACCCGGCTACCGTTTCTACGGCCGCGCGAACACGCCGACGCGCCCGCACCCCGCCTGCCGCAGCACTACAGCAGAAAGCGCTGAACCTCCGCCAGCATCTTGGCCGGCGCCTCTTCGGGAATGAAGTGCCCGCAGGGAAGGCTCTTCCCCTGAACGTCGCTGCAGAAATGGCTCCAGCAGGCCAGCGGATCGAAGAACTTTTCCACCAGCCCGTTCGCACCCCAAAGAACCAAGGTGGGCGCCGCAATGCTATTGCCCGCCTTCAAGTCGGCGGCATCCAGGAACCTATCGATGCTCTCGCCCGCGCGATATTCCTCGCAGATGGCGTGGATGCACTCCACGTTGTAGTGCTTCAAGTACTGCTCGTACACCTCGGGCGGGAACGCCTCTGCGGAGGTGTCGTTCTCGGAGTTGTAGCGACCGATGTGCAGCGCGTTGCGGAAGTACATCTTGCGGCTGGAAAGTATCAGGTCTTCCGGGAACGGCTCGTCTTGCGTGAGCAGGTACCAGTGGTACAGCGCCTTGGCGAACTCCGCCGTGCTGAGCGCGTACATGTCGTACGTGGAAACGATGTCGAGCAGCACCAGCTTGTCCACGCATTCGGGATGGTCAAGCGCCAAGCGATAGCCAACACGCGCTCCCCTGTCGTGGCCCATAACGCTGAATTTGCTGAAGCCCAACTCGGCCATGACCTTGATGCAGTCAAGCGCCATGGTGCGTTTGGAGTAGGTGCTGTGATCGGGCAGGCCGTCCGGCTTGCCGCTGTCGCCATAGCCACGCAGGTCGCACAGGACAACCGTGAAGTTGTGGGCCAAATCGCCGGCCACCTTGTGCCACATCAAGTAGGTTTCAGGATGGCCGTGCAGCAACAGCAAAGGCTCCCCTTCGCCCATCACCACCGTATGGATGGGCACGCCGCCTTCGCCCTCAATGAAACGATGAGTTGCAGTTTCGAACATAGAGGCCCCCTATCCCTCTTCAGCTCGAACAGCGCGCAACGGCAAACCCCTTCAGCCCTTGCGCCTGCCTCTACCCGAAGTATACTCCCCAAAAACGGACAAGGTGAAGAAAAGCCCAACCCCATCGAACCCGTCCGCGTCGGGCGGGATTCACGATCCCGTCCGCGCCGCGGGCCGGAGCACCGCCCCTCGGGGATTCCCGTTCCCCTCTACATGCGCTGCACTGCTTCATGCATTTGAAGGAGATTCGCTTCGCGAATCGGACAGGAGCGGTGTTCAGAGAACCCCGAGCGGCGATCCCCCAGCCCACGACGCTGCCTTGCCGTTGTTGACGCAGCGACGGGCGGCGCCTGCGCGGCGAGAAGCCCTTCCGGAGCGCGGCTTCCGAGCGCTCGCCTCCAAGGCGGCGCCCCCGGTACTTGATCTTGGATTCCGGGACGAGGCGAACCATGCGTCAAGCCATTTTCCCGCGCCGCCCCTTCGCAAGCGCTCGGAAGCCGAGACAAGCGAAGGGGGCGCCGAGGTGCGTGGGCGCCGACCGGCGCGGACGGGTTGAATCGCCCCTAGCTCCAGCGCTCGAAGGGCGGGTACTCCCAGCCGAAGCGGTCGAAGATCTTGCCGATGATCTGGTCTTCCATATCGTCGATGGTCTTCGGGTGATGGTAGTACGTCATCATCGGCGGCATGAGCGTTACGTTCGGTATCGCCGCCAGCTGCCCCATGTTGCGCAGATGGATGGCGTTCATGGGCGTTTCGCGCGCCACCAGCACCAGCGGGCGCTGCTCCTTCAGCGTCACGTCGGCCGCTCGAAGCAGCAAATTGTCGCTGTAGCCCGAGGCGATGCCCGCAACCGTTTTCATGCTGCAGGGCACCACCACCATTCCAGCAGTCTTAAACGTTCCGCTGGCAATGGATTCCCCCAACGATGCGTTGTCGTGCACGCAGCCGGCCAAGCGCAGCGTTTCCTCGAACAGCTGCGGCTCCTCGTAACTTGCGGTGAGCCTGCCGCTTTCGGTTACCACCACATGCACCTCGCACGAGGTGAATTCCCTTACCTGCGAAATGAAACGGCAGGCCAAATGCGTGCCGCTAGCTCCGCTTATGCCGACAACAAGGCGCTCCATGAGCTTAAGCCTCGAAGTCGGGAAGCCAATGCTTCGGGTCCACGTCCATGATCTTGCAGCGATGGAAACGGTCCTTCAAATCGTAGGGAACCGTGCAGTCGTAGATAGTTTTGCAGGCGATGCCATGGTCGCGGATGCTGTTGGAGTAGTCGGGGTCGTTCGACGGATCCAACGGATGGCAGCGCACGCCGGGGATGGTGATGATGTCCTGGTCGCCCTGCAGGCGGGTGTTCATGGCCCACATCACGTCGCTGATGTCGAACGGGTCTACATCTTCGTCCACCAGGAACACGTTCTTCAGCTCGCTGAACGCCGAGAAGGCGAGCAGGGCCATCTGGCGCTGGCGGCCTTCATCGGAAGGCATGCTCTTCTTCACCTGCATAACGGCCATGTACTTACCGCCACCCGGGGAAGCGCAGTACACATTCAGCAAGCGCCCGGGCATGGCCTTTTCCACCATCTGGATGATGCTGGCCTCGGTAGGGATGCCCGCCATGCTCACATGCTCCTCCGAAGGGCCGATGCAGGTTTGCATGATGGGGTTCTTGCGCGTGGTAACCGCCTTCACCTTGATGATGGGAAGCGAGGGGTTGGCAGGCCCGGTGTAGCCGGGGAATTCGGGCATGGCCTTGCCGGTGCCGGTGTTCATGTCTTCGGCAACGCGCTTACCGGGCAAGATCTCGCCTTCGATAACGTATTCGGCGTTGGCGATGCAGCGCTCGTCCACAGCAAGGCACTTGGCCATCTTCACGCCCTGGCCGCGAAGCGCGCCGGCAACGTTCAGCTCATCGTAGCCCATGGGGGTCGTGGGCGGTTCGAAGCAGGTGGCAAGCTCGATGGCCGGGTCTACGCCGATGCTGATGGAGATGGGCAGCGGCTGACCCAGGGCTTCCGCCTTCTCATAGAACGCGCCGATGTGACGGGCGCCGGGCACCATGTAGATGGAGATCTCATCGGGCCCCTGCAGGCACATACGGTGGATGGTGATGTCGGAAACATGCGTTTCGGGGTCGGAAGCGTAGCACATGCCCAGCGTGATGTACGGGCCGGCGTCTTCCGGCGTGTTGGTGGGTGCGGGAACCAGCTTGCGAACGTCGAAGCCCTCTTCCGTGGCATAGTGCACCACTTCCTGGCAGAGCGCTTCTTCAGCAGGCACTTCCACGGGCGGAATGGGGTTCAGCACCGCATCGTTCAGCAGGAAGCCCAAACGGCGCGGGTCGGCATCCAGCAGCTTGGCGACACGAGAGCGGCTGGCCAGAAGGCCGATAGCCACACGTGCATCAGGGTGGCCCTTCACGTTGTTGAAGATCATCGCCGGGCCTTCCTTGGTGGGACGCGGCACTGTTCCGCCAGCCCCAACATGGCGGTACACGCCGCACAGCTCGGCAGCGGGGTCCACCTCAACATCGGTTTCCACCAACTGGCCGGGAATGCCCCGCAGAAACTCCAGGGCGCTACGAAGGTCGTTGACGTTGTTGCCCATGAAAAACTCCTATCGTTTTCGCTCGTTTACGATCATTGCCGAAAACAGGATTCCTTCAGCGAAGGAACCATCCCTAAAACGTGTTCAATTATACGAGAGCGGGCCCGCCAATACGCCCAGCTCTTATTCCGATTAGACAACCATATGTTGCCTTCTACGAATAAGGAATCCGCCGTGGCAAACCGCCCATTCAGCCGCCCGGCCCTTTCGCCAAGAGCTAGCGCTTCGACCCGCAGCAAGCCAACCGACCGGCCAGCCCCGCCCCGAACATTCGCGGTAGCCAATACCAACCATCGCAACAATCCGCAGCCGCCGCATTCACGCCCCAAAACCAAAAAGGGACCGGAGCGTGCACTCCGATCCCCCTTCATCCAAAGCGTCTCACTTCGGAATGGGACATATGTCCTGTTTACTCTGCCTTCAGGCTAGGCCAAGGTTAGTCCTTGAGCTTGCCTGCCTTTGCAGCTTCCAGGCGAGCATGGAGAGCTTCGAGCTGACGCTCCGTCTCCTCATCCTCGATGCGCTGGAGCTCCTTGTTGTAGGCGTAGTCCTCGCGGATCTTGTCGTTGTCGGAAATGAGCAGGTAGAGGACGATTGCGGCCAGGAAGCCGACGCCGCCGCCGCGGGCTACGATGAAGCCTGCGATCATGCCTGTCATGCCCTTGTCAAGGTCATCGCGTACAAGGCCGAATGCGATCTGTGCGCAGAGCCAGCCCTGAATGAGGAGCACGACTACCAGGAGTGCTGCAGATGCTGCCAGGGATGCCTCGTACAGAGGATAAACGAACAGGCCAATTACGGTGAAGATCAGGTTGGTACCGGAACCATCGTAAATGGAGTCCATGCCCTGACGACCGGACTGCTTATAGCGAGCATAGGTTGCTACGCAGTAAGGAGCGGACAGAGGGCCAGCAAGTGCCGGGTAAGGTGCGAAGATGGAAAGCAATGCATTACGGATACCGCAAATGACGTTGGTACGGTTCGGGTCGAACTCGATGTACTCGTCGTCACGGGCGGCCTGCAGACCAAGCTGCTGAACCGTTACGAAGTCGCCGTAGGCGATAACCCAAGCAACGATTGCGTAGGGGAATGCCTGAACCCAAACGGTGGGGTCGGAAGCGAAACCGATGAAGATCGGCGAAACGGTGGTGAAGAGCAACATGAAGTCAGGAACCTTGATGATCTCGCCGGACCACTCGAAGTTGAACTCACCAGCAGCACCGCCAGCTACCAGCAGGGCGATAACGGCCCACAGGAAGCTGTAGTTGCCCAGGATGGCAACGAAGCGGTTGGTGTCCATGTACTTGCGTACGCGCTTGGAGAACATGAGCAGGAACACAACCACCAGGCCGCAGAGGCAACCAACGGTGACGGTGTCGACTGCGCCGCCCTCCTTCAGGCGAACGGCTACGGCGTTAACGCCAGCGCCCATAACGATACCTGCCTTGATAGCGGGAGGTACCATCGTGTTGAGCTTCTTAGACAAGCCTGTTGCACCCAAGATTATGAACAAGAGCGCCAACTCCAGCTGGATCGCCGTTAGCATCTGCAATCGCGCCACGCCTGGATCCAAAGATTCCAGGAACACAACGATGATTGCCATTGCAGGCGTGATCCAACCGCAAATGGAAGGCTCGCCGAGCAGCCAGTTCAGGGTGTACATACCCGTTTCGAACACAACCAGTGCCCATGCCACTGCAGGATCAAGACCCAGGGTGGTGATAAGAACTGCCAGAGCGCCGTACGAAGTACAAGCGTTCATCAGGCCGGTAACAACCTCGGGCGGCGAGATCTTGAAGTGGATGAACGGCAGACGGATACGGAATAGGCCAATTTTCCAACATGGCTGAATTCCACCGAATTCACGCTTAAGCATAGCCATTGCTTAGCCCCTCTCTCCTCTTGCGCATTCCTGCGCAAAAATAAAATCGACCATCTTACTCCTCCTTCTTTTGATTGCGCCGGGTTCGCACGTGCACGCTTGCTTTCCCGGTGCCTTCAATAGATTCAAGGAAACGTTTAGGGATTTCTGCTTCACTTGGCTGTTGCGCCGCTCTTGCGAACAAGGGCTAAGCCAAACGTAAATCCCCTCAAGCTCCCTTTCGTCATTTGAAGATGGTCCCTACTGTGAACCGCCGCGCTGCAGCCCGATCCCCCGATGGGCAACGCACAGCGCTTAAGTCCACGGACGATTATTCTCCAACGGGTGAACATGTTCTAATTCACGTTGAACACGTTTTAGATAGCTTGTGCGAATATGATTCACTGGCTCTATTGAAACTTATAGTCCTATAGCCTTGGTTTATGCATCGAGTCGCTTTTGCCGATTTAAAGCCTTGAAATGCGGCGTTACCTTCCTGTCAATTTCCGTTGCTTATTGGATTCATTGCAAAACCAAATAGAACCGCAATCAATCCCCAGTGCCTTATTACGTTTCAGATAGGTTGCAGCTGATGCCACTTGCTGTTTTGCTCTTGACTAAAACACGTTCAATCCCGTACTTTCGGTGTCGGATCTTTTTTTGGAGTCGGTACGCCAGAGTGGGGCGTTGCCTGTTCAGGCAATGGACGTGTGTTACCCGGGACTCTGTGCTTCAAGACGAGAAACCGCATCTGTTCCCTTTTTAGAGAAAGGAGCACTACGGAATGATCGCCTTAACTACCGCTCAGATCATCTCGATCGTCATCTTCGTCGTCGTGATGGCCTTCATCATTTCCGAGAAAGTGCATCGCACCACGGCTGCCCTCGCAGGCGCAGTCGCCCTTATCCTTGCCGGCGTGGTGTCGTTCGACACCGGCGTCGAGCACATCGACTTCGGCACCCTTGGCGTGCTGGTTGGCATGATGATATTCGTCGCCGTGGTGAAGAACTCCGGCATATTCGAGTACCTTGCCATCCGCGCCGCGAAGATGGCGAAGGGCAGCCCCTGGATAATCATGGTGCTGTTCGTGCTGATCACCGCCATCCTTTCCGCATTCTTGGACAACGTCACCACTGTGCTGCTCATTGGCCCGGTAACCTACACGGTGTGCAAGATGCTGGAAGTGAACCCCATCCCCTTCTTCCTTACCGAGATCATCGCATCGAACGTGGGCGGCACGGCAACGCTTATCGGCGACCCGCCGAACATCATGATCGGCTCCGCAACCGGCCTTACCTTCTTCGACTTCCTGGCGAACGACGGCCCAGCTGTGCTCATCATCCTCATCGTTTCCATCGGCGTCTTCTACGTGATGTACGGGCGCAACATGGGCGCTTCTCAGGAAAAGCGCGACCACATCATGGCCATGCATGCGCATGAGGCCATCAAGGACCAGGGCCTGTTCAAGAAGAGCGTGGTCATGATCGTCCTGGTTGCGCTGGCATTCGTAGTGCATGGCGCGCTGGACATCGAGCCCAGCGTGGTTGCCCTTGCCGCTGCGGCGATCATGCTCATCATCGGCCGCGCCGACGTGGAGCACACGCTGATGGACGTTGAATGGTCCACCATCGGCTTCTTCGCCGGCCTGTTCGTGGTCGTTGGCGGCCTGGCCGAAACCGGCGTTATCGAGATGATGGCCTACGCGCTTATCGACGTTACCGGCGGCAACCTGATGGTCACCATCATCGTGCTGGTGTGGGCTTCGGCCATTATCTCCTCCTTCCTGGACAACATCCCGCTGGTTGCCACGCTCATCCCCATCATCACCACGATGGAATCCACCGGCATGGACGTAATGCCGCTGTGGTGGGCCGTTTCGCTGGGCGCCTGCATCGGCGGCATCGGCACGCTCATCGGCGCATCCGCGAACGTTGTTCTGGCCAGCATCTCGGGAAAGTACGGCCACCCCATCACCTTCATGGAGTACACCAAGGTCGGCTTCCCGCTGATGATTCTGTTCACCGCCATCAGCTGCGCGTACCTGGTGCTGCGCTTCTGCGTTCTGGCGTAACGCCACTCGGCGAATCAACGCTGCAGAAAAGGCCTGTGCTTCGAGCCCTGTCCCTCTTCCCGAACCAGGGAATGGGCATCGCTCGGGCGCGGGCCTTTCTTTTACCTATAAATGCAAGAAGAAACCGAAATGGATCGCGACCGATTTACCGTGAACGTGTTATTGACGCATATTTGCCCACCACGTATCTTTTCTTACAGGGGATTCGACGCTTACACGAAGGCCAATGGCCTTCTTTTTGTTTAGCGCCGAACAAGAGGGAGTAAACTTCCTACTTAGGAAAGCCCCAGGTGCTCGGGCATCTGGGAAACGGAAGGAGTGGTGTGTATGCCTGAATTCACTACACCGCAGATCATCTCCATTGTGATCTTCATTGTGGTGTTCGCGCTGATCATCTCGGAGAAAATCCACCGTACAACCGCCGCGCTTGCGGGCGCCGTCGTGCTCATCCTTACCGGCATCGTCACGTTCGATCAAGGTATGGAGCACATCGACTTCGGCACGCTTGGCGTACTGGTGGGCATGATGATATTCGTGGCCGTGGTTAAACAATCGGGCATATTCGAATACATCGCCATACGCGCGGCCAAAGTGGCGAAGGGCAACCCATGGGTCATCATGGTGCTGTTGTTGCTGATCACCGCTGTGCTTTCCGCGTTCTTGGACAACGTCACCACCGTTCTGCTTATCGGCCCGGTCACCTTCACCGTATGCAAGATGCTGGAAATGAGCCCCGTGCCGTTCTTCGTCGTCGAGATCATGGCATCCAACATCGGCGGTACCGCAACGCTCATCGGCGACCCGCCGAACATCATGATCGGCTCCGCTGCCAACCTCACGTTCATCGACTTCCTGGTGTACAACGGCCCGGCGGTTCTGCTTATCACCGTTGCTGCCATCGCCATGTTCTACGTGATGTACGGCCGCAACATGAACGCCTCGCCCGAAAAGCAGGCGCACATCATGGAAATGCACGCCCATGAGGCCATCCAGAACCAGAGCCTGTTCAAGAAGAGCGTGGTTATGATCGTCCTGGTTGCCGTGGCATTCGTTACGCACAGCATGTTCAACGTAACCCCCAGCACCGTGGCGCTTACCGCAGCCGCCGTGATGCTGATCATCAGTGCGGCCGACATCGAGAAGATCCTGCTCGATGTCGAATGGGCCACCATCGGCTTCTTCGCCGGCCTGTTCATCGTCGTCGGCGGCCTTTCGGAAACCGGCGTTATCAACATGCTCGCCAATGGCCTTATCGAGGTTACCGGCGGCAACGTGCTGGTTACCATCATCGTGCTGTGCTGGGCTTCGGCGCTTATCTCGTCGTTCCTGGACAACATCCCCATGGTGGCAACGCTTATCCCCATCCTTATCGCGATGGAGCAGACGGGCATCGACGTTATGCCGTACTGGTGGGCAATCTCGCTGGGCGCCTGCATCGGTGGCATCGGCACGCTCATCGGCGCTTCCGCCAACGTGGTGCTGTCGGGCATGTCGGGCCGCTATGGCTACCCCATCACATTCATGGAGTACACCAAGGTCGGCTTCCCGATGATGCTCGTGTTCACGGCTATCAGCTGCGCATGGCTCATCGTAAGGTTCGTGGTGCTGGCATAGCGCCTGCGTTCCTGCCAGGCTTGCACTGCCCGCCCGAATCAGCTGAATCGCCCGGGAGGCAAAACAGGACAAGCAACATAAGCGCGAGTTATCGCTTACGAAAGAACCCCGTTTCGCGACGGGGTTCTTTTTATGTGTGCCGTAGCTGGTACACTTACCTGCAGCGTTTCAACAAGGAATTATGTTGGCGGATGCTTTCCGGCAGCATGTTGAAGAAAGGAAACCACATGAGCAATGAAGGCAAGCGCGTTCGCGCCCACTACACCGGCACCTTCGACGATGGCACGGTGTTCGACTCTTCCGTGGAGCGCGGCGAGCCCCTGGAGTTCGTATGCATGGCCGGCCAGATGATCCCCGGCTTCGACAACGCCGTGAAGGACATGGCCGTCGGCGAGAAGAAGAAGGTCCATCTGCCCGCCTCCGAAGCATACGGCGAGCATAACGAGGAGCTGGTGCAGACGGTACCCACCGCCAACGTTCCCGGCGCAGAGGACCTGCCCGTTGGCCAGCGCGTGTATCTGCAGGGCCCCGGCGGCCAGCCACTGCCCGCCCTGGTGGTAGAGGTTACCGACGAGAACGTAACCTTCGACCTGAACCACGAGATGGCCGGCAAGGACCTTAACTTCGAGATCGAGCTCGTAGAGGTACTGGGCTAAGCCCGGCAACCGCATATCGAAAAACCAAGGGGAGCCCCGCAGCAGGGCTCCCCTTGGTTTGTGGTTCCAACAAAGCTTCCGTTGGTTTGGTTCACTCGCCGTGCAGGGATAAAGCGCCTTAAGGACTCGCACCCATCAAGCTGGCATAAAACGAGGGCCCGCAACAATGCAGGCCCTCGAGAGATTCAGTTGCTTTCAGGGAAAGCTTACAGGCTGAACTCCTTTTCGCCCTTGAATACGGCCTCTGCGTCTTCAACGCTCCAGTCGCCCAGGGTGATAGCGGAAATGGCGTTGGTAAGGCGGATGGCCTCTTCGGTGGAACGCATGTGGATGTTGCGGCCGGTTGCGTTGCCGCAGGCACCGCCGATGTGGATCTGGTCGTGCAGCTGGGTAAGGAACACGTTGGCATCGGCCTTGGAGCCGCCGGCGCATACCAGGCCGGTGCGGCCGGAAGCCTTGGAGGCAATGGCAAGGCCCTGAGCAGAGGTCTGGCCCTCTACCTCGTGCGGGGGGTTCACCTTAACGAAGTCGGCGCCCAGGCACAGGGCAACACCGGCAGCGCCAGCGATGAGATCCGGGTCCTTTTCGTCGGTAACAGCCTTGCCGCGAGGATAGATCCACAGAACAACAAGCAGGCCGGCAGCATGGGCCTCGGCGATAAGCTCGCCGGCTTCAGCCATCATGGTGGATTCGTACTCGGAACCCAGGTAGATGGTGTAGCCCAGACCGACGATGTTCACGCCGGCTTCACGCATGGCGAGAACAGCCTCGAGCTCGTGGAGCTGGGGGCTGTAAGGATCGTCCTGAGAGCCCTTGACCAGGTTGGTCTTGGAGTTCATCTTCACCAGGTAGTTGATCTCCGGATAGTCGGGAGCGTACTGGGCAACCAGACCGCGCTGACCGGCCAGGACGCCGATGGTGCCCTTGGAGCCGATCTCGAAGAGATGCTCGGGCTCGGCATCGGAGATATCGATGCCCTCACCGTAGAAGTCCTTGTTCAGATGCTCGATCTTCTGGTCGCAGGCGAAAAGCATCAGGCGACCCGTGCCACGAGTAGCCTTCATGTAGTTGTCGATGTAGGTCTCACGAGCCTCAGGCATGACGTCCGCAGGGACTTTAACCTGATCACGGGTGATGGTGGGCATATTATTCCTCCTTAAAAGGCATGGATATACACAGTGGCTTTCATTATATCGTGTTGGACAGTGCTTTGCTGGGCAGCTTGGGCCCTGCCTACGATTCTTACGTTATTGCGGACGTTCCGCACCGATGAACGCTAGAACCATTCGTGCTTGCCGTACACGTACAGCTGCTCGAACTCGCTTTGGGTTTTCGTGAGGTAGATGATTCCCTCGATAATCGAGATTATCCAGACCACCCCCGCAATCAGGCCGAACGAGAACATGCCGCCAACCAGGCTCAGCGCGAGCAGAATGAAGCCTTGGGTGTTGTACCCCAAGTAGAACTTATGCACACCGAAGCCGCCCAGGAAAATGGCCAGCAATCCGGCTGCAACATGGTCGCGCGAAGAGAGGGGCGCGGCGTAATGCGGCTGCACCGGCGGCTGCTGGTACGCGCTTTGAGCGGCGGCAGGGGGCTGCTGGTAGGCGCCCTGGGCAGGGCCGGATTCCAGCTGCTGATAAGGCGGTTGAGGCGATGCCTGCTGGGCATCCGCTACTGGCTGGCCAGCAACCGGCGCAGCCTGGCTGGCGCTTGCGCTTCCAGCCGCCGGGAAGTCTTGATGGCCTTCCACCTGCCGGCAGGGCTCCTGGCCAGCGGGAGCGCAGCAATCCGCAGCCGCAGCGGCCGCCTGAGCTTCCGCAAGCTTCCGCTCTGCGGCCTGCAGCGCCTCGCGCGCCGCCTGCAGATCCCTTTCGGCAGCCTGGAGCGCCGCATCGCGGCCATCGCCCGCATTCCCAGAAGAAGCAGGAGGTACCGGGGGCTGACTAGGAATTGCCATTGCGCTCACGCTCCTCGCTCATGCGCTTACGCTCCTCATCCATGTGATGGTAGGTTTTCTGCGCGCTGAAAAAGCTCATGATGCGCTCGCGGAACACGATGCCCAACACCATGAGCACCGCCGCCACACCGAAGATGACAAGGCTGGTGGCGATATCGCCTTCCGCCAAGCCGGCGGCGGCGTAGGTGGAGATGATCACGCCCGGAATGCGCGCCACGGTAGTGAGCAGCAGAAACGTCTTCATGCGCATGGAGGTAAGCGGCACCAGATAGGTGAACACATCCTTCGGCATGCCCGGGATAACGAACAGGATGAACACGATAAGGTTCAGCTTGCCCGAGCGCTCGAACTCGTAGAACTTCACCAAGTGCTGCCCACTCACCATCGAGCGCACGAACGGCGCCCCTAAGCGATGCACCAGCTGGTAGATAATGGCGCTGGAGATAACGCAGCCAACCAAGATGATGATGGAGCCGAAGAAGGGGCCGTAGAGCATGCCCGCGGCAACCTGCACCACTTCACCGGGAATGAACGCAACGATGATCTGCAGCAACTGCAGCCCCAACAGTATGAGCACGCCGAACGGGCCCTTGCTCTGAATGCTGTCGATGACCTTGTCCAAGCCGTCGTCCTCGAACAACAGGGAAAGGCTTGGCCACAGCGCCGCCACGATCACGAACAGGATGGCGATGAACGCCACCAGGCCAGCGAGCTTGATAAGGTCGGCCTTCTTTATCTTGTGGCCGAAAACGGAAACGGTCTGCTGATCCGATTCGCTCATTTGCCCTCCTCTTCGCTGCCATGCGCCGCCTTGCGGTATTCCTCTTTGAAGCTGGAGAACATGCCCTTGGTCCTGGAAAGCTGAACGCCCAGCTTGAAGGCGCCATCGTTCACGGCCTCGCCGGCCTTATGGGCGGCCTTGCCAGCAGCATCGTTGGCTTTCTGCGCCACCTCGGCAGCGACGGGCTTGGCCTTCTGGGCAACGTTGGAAGCCTTGTTCGCCGCCACCGCGCTTGCAGCGCCCGCCTTCTGAGCCAAACCACCCTGGCTGCCCACCTCAAGCGCCTCGGGGTCGACGATGATGGCTCCGCGCAGGAAATCCTCGCCTTCCTCGTTGTCGAGCTTGTCGCCCACGCCGAGCTTGAAGCCCTTGATCAGGCTCACGGGAAGCTCTGCGCACCCCAACAGCACGTCGGCGGTGGTACCGCGGTCTACCACGACCTTCTTCACCTGGCCGGAGGCGGTATCGAACAGGACGTCGCCCACGAAGCCGCAGCGCTTTTCGTCTTGCGTCATAAGCGGCATGCCCTGCCACATGATGCACTCATCCCAATCAACGCCCAAGCGCTTGCACGCGGCTTTGCCGGTGGCGGCCTTGGTAAGGGTGATGAACAGCTTGCCGTCTTCCACTTCGAAGCTGTCCAATGCCACGAACAAGTCGGAGCGATGCGCCATAAGGGCAATGTCGGGCCGTTTCACCGTGAAGCCGACGACCTTGCGGGCATGCGGATGGAAGACGAGACGGTGCACCTTGCCTATGCGCTTGTGCGGGACGCCCTTCTTGTCCAATTCGTACACCGGCACGCCGCGCAAGCTGCTTGCTAGATATTCGCTCTTCTTCAACGGGCCTCCTTCGGGTTTGCCCCGGTCATGAAGAACGGCGACCATCGGCCGCCGTTCCATCGGCCCTCAACGAGCCGTACGTCCACCTTCCACCATATTGCTTATGCAACAGGGAAGCTGAACCGTTATCAAACCGTTTGGACCCTACTCTGCGGGCTTTTCCTCTGCAGGCTGGGCCGGGGCAACATGCGCACCCTCTACCGCAGGCTCGGCAGGCTTCACCTTGGCGGAAACCGCAGAAGCAGCGCCTGCAGCAGCCTCCTTGACCGCACCGGCGGCCTCGGCGGCAGCAGTCTTTGCGCCGGCGGCAGCATCGACCACGGCAGGGATCTTGTCTACTGCGGCATCGCGAGCGGCCTCTGCGTTCTTGGCCACCTGGGTGGCGATTCGCTCACGGGCAGCCTCGATCTTCTGGCGAAGCTCGTCGCCATTGGCGTCGAACGCCTTCACGGATTCAGGGGTGAGCTTCTGCGCACGCTGGGCAACTGCCTTGCGGGCTTCCCCACCGTTGTCTACCACCGTGTTGATTACCTTGGTGGAGCCGGAAGCGGCCGCCTCCACGATCTTGCTGGCCTTTTCCTGGACCTTGACCGGGCAAGAAAGGTTGCCACCCTTCTCGTTGATGACTTCGCCCAGAAGCGCACGGTTCTCGGAACCGGAACGGGGCGAAAGGAGCAGACCGGCAACAGCGCCTACTGCGCCGCCTACGATGAACGTTGCGAACTTGCCCATGTTGAACACCTTCCCCAAGAGTTTGTTGTCGATAACGCCATTATAAAGGCGCGGCCCCGCCAAATCGCGCAAGAACCGCTCACCCGGCATTCTTGTTGACAAGGCGAAAGATAGGAAACCGGCATCCTCCCAAAGCACAAAGCGCGAACGTCGAAAGCGGCTCGCGGAAAGCACGAGCCGCTGCTGACCGGAAACGCCTAGAGCCCAGAGCCTATCCCTCTACCAGCCTGTCCAGCACCGAGGGGATGGTGAGCCCTGCTGCACTGCATGCTTCGCTGAACAGCGAATGCTCGGCAAGGTTGGGGGCAACGCCCACCTCCAGGACCTGCGCTTGGGCTCCGTCCCAGATAAGGTCTATCCTGCCGTAGCCCTCCATGCCGAACGCACGGTACACCTCGAGTGCCGCGCGCTCTATCTCGGCGCGGATGGCCTGCGCCGTTGCCTCGTCCTGCGAAAGCGATTCCATGCGCACCGGCGCATGGCACTCCACCGCGTTGGAATCGAAGCGCGCGCTGGTAAGGTACAGCCCCTTGCGCGGAACGATCTCCACCGGCGGCAGGGCATAGGCATCCCAGCCCGAGCCGAGCACGGAAACGGAAAGCTCCACGCCTTCCACCCACTGCTGCACGATTACCTGGTTGTCGAAGGTGAAAGCATCGCGCAGGGCATCGGCCAACTCGTCTTTGGAGGAAACCTTGTGCACGCCGTACGCCAAACCACCGCACGCGGGCTTCACCGCCAAGGGGTAGCCGCCGGGAACGCGCTCGGCGCACAGGTCAATAACCGCCATGGCACCCAGCTCGTCGAACGCCGCCTTGGAGAAGCAGAAGCCCTGCGGCCACGCCGCCACCGTCTGCTCGCCGGAAAACTCGCAGCACGCCTGCATATGCGCGGCGAGCAGGCTCTTGTCGGCCACGATGCGGCACACGTCCGCCGAAGAGCCGATAGAGGGAATGCCCAGGAATTCAAGCAGGCTCTGCACGGTTCCGTCTTCCCCCGCCTTGCCGGGAATGGCGATCACGCAGGCATCGGGACGCTCGGCGCGCAGATTCGCCGCCAGGTCGTTGTCCGCCTCGAGCACCACCGCCGTGTGGTCCGTCTGCTCCAATGCCTCGCAGGCACGCTTGGCGCTCGCCAAGGAAACCTCGCGCTCGGATGAAGCTCCGCCCACCAAAACCGCAACCTTCATTGCCATCCCCTCCAAAACCTCGGAATCGTTTGCTGCCCTTATCTTAAAAGAACGACCAGGCGCCCGGAACCGAAGGCGGCCGCTTCAGCCCAGAACCTCTGTCAATGCCCCGTTCAAGAAGGCCAGGCTTTCCTTGACGGCGCGCAGGGCCACCAGATCGTCCTCGAAGGAAACGGCGATGTTGGCCACCAGGGGATCCTCGGCGCTCCATTGCGTGGTGCCCGCGAATACGCGCGTAGGGTCGTTCGCGGCGCGGGTTTGGGCGTCGACGACAAGGTGCTCGAGCAAGTGGGGAACCGAGGTGTTGCGCATCACGTGGGCGAAGGTAGGGCCTGCGTCGTTGCGGCACGCGTGCATCCCCAAGGTGGGAACCTGCCGCAGGCAGTACTCGATGAGCTGGGGCGTTGTGCGCGCATAGCGCTGGTTGGCCACCCGAACCGAAAGCTCGATGCGGCCAGGGCGCACCCGCACGCTTTCTATGGCCAGCGGCTTTTTGACGGCAGGAGCCCCACCTGCAGCGTCGGCGCAATCGGGCAGGGAGTTGCAGGATCCCGTTCGCCGGAAAGCTGCCGGAGCAGCTTGCCTAGGCTGGCTTCCGCGCGTGCCAATGTTCGAAGAGCACTTGGTGCCTTGACTGCCCTGCCTCACTGCTTCACCAGGGTAGTGGAAGATTTGCCGCCCTCGGCATCGGGGTTTTCCTCGGTAATGGTGAGCGCATCACGCTCGGGCGAGAACGCATAGCTGCCGCCGCCTGAGTAGTTGCCGAAATTGAAGCTGATGGTTTTGGCGAAGGTGTCGAGCGTATACGGATACGAGACGTCCTCGGTGAATTCGATATCGGAATCGGTAATGACCAGGGTGACGTTTCCGCCTTCCGCCTTCCAGGTTCCCTGGATATCGGCGGCATCGTCGTAGCGCAGCCATTGGTTCCAGGCCAACACCCCAGTGGCAACCACCAGGACAACCAGAAACGAAGCAACCGCGATGAGCGTCTTGCGGGAAACGCGGCTCTTACCAGCCTTTTTGGACATGCGGGGAGTGCCGGTTTTGCTGGAGACCTCGCTGTGCTCGATGCTGGATGCTTCTTTCGCCTGGACAGCGCGGCTTGCCGGCACCGAGGGCTTGGGTGCCGCACCCGTACCGGCCGCACCCGACGTGGCTGGGCCCGAAGGCGCCTGCCGCGGCTGCGGGCGCTGCGGCTGCTGGGCTGCGACCCCCTGGCCAGAGACACCTGGCGCGGGCCGACCCGCTGCACCTGCAACAAAAGCCCCTCCCGGCACCGCCGAAGAGGCCACCTTGCCTTCGGCCCCTTCCCCACCGGAAGGAAAGCCGGCAGCGCCGCCTGCTTCCCCAAAGGAAGCTGGTGCGGCAACTGCCGGCTCGTTGGATACCTTTACCTTATGCCCCGCAACCGAGGGGCGCTTGCTTGTTGGTTTTCTCGCCATCCGTTTGCGTGCTGGCCTGCCAGGCTAGCGGATAACCTCTACGCCGCCCATGTAGGGAACCAGCACCTCGGGCACCTTGATGGAGCCGTCGGCCTGCTGATAGTTCTCCATAACGGCGGCCATGGTGCGGCCCACTGCCAGGCCGGAGCCGTTGAGCGTATGCACCAAGCGCGTGCCCTTGAAGTTGGAAGGATCGCGGTACTTGATGTTGGCGCGACGAGCCTGGAAGTCTTCGCAGTTGGAGCAAGAGGAGATTTCCTTGTAAGCGTTGTAGGAAGGCAGCCAAACCTCCAGGTCGTAGGTCTTGGCAGCGGAAAAGCCGATGTCTCCCGTGCACAGGCTGATAACGCGGTACGGCAAGCCCAGAAGCTGCAGGATGTTCTCGGCGTCGGCGACCATGGACTCCAGGTCGTCGTAGCTTTCCTCGGGCTTGGCGTACTTCACCATTTCGACCTTGTCGAACTGATGCACGCGGATAAGGCCGCGGGTGTCGCGGCCGGCAGAGCCCGCCTCTTCGCGGAAGCAGGGCGTGAAGGCGCAGTACTTCAGCGGCAGATCTTCCGCATCGAGCACTTCGCCGGAATGGATGTTGGTAAGCTGCACTTCCGCCGTGGGGATAAGGTACATACCCTCACGCGTCTTGAACAGGTCGTCCTCGAACTTGGGCAGCTGGCCGGTGCCGGTAAGGGTGGTGGCGTTGGCCATGGCCGGGCACCACCATTCCTTGAAGCCGCGGGAGGTGTGCGTGTCGGCCATGAAGTTGATGAGCGCGCGCTCCAGGCGTGCGCCCAGGCCGCCCAGCAGCACGAAACGGCTGCCGGCAAGCTTCACTGCGCGCTCGGAGTCGATGATGCCGAGCTCTGCGCCCAAGTCCCAATGGGGCTTCATCTGGATGCCCTCGGCCTCGAAGTTGCGCGGGGTGCCCCAACGGCGAACCTCGGGATTGTCGTCCTCGTCCTTGCCAACCGGGGTGGAATCGGCGGGCATGTTCGGGGTGGCCAGAAGCAGGTTGCGCAGCTCTTCATCCACCGCAGCGCGCTCGGCGCCGAACTTGGCAATCTGGTCTTTCAGCTCGGAAACCTGGGCCTTGGCCGCCTCGGCTTCCTCCTTCTTACCTTCGCCCATCAGCTTGCCGATGCTCTTGGAAATGGCATTGCGCTGGGCTTGGAGCTCTTCTTCCTTGGCGATCGATGCACGACGTGATTCGTCCAATTCCTGGAAGCGCTGGGAATCCCATGAGTGGTTGCGGTTCTTCATCGCAACAGCGACTTCATCAAGATGTTCACGGACGAACCGAATGTCTAGCATAGCTGCCCTTTCGATGTGCTCTAACTGGTGAATAGCTGCTTGGAATGCAGTGACGCTAGTATACTCTTAATCCAATGGCGAGCATGCCGTGCAAGGCGGTTCGCGCAATGAACAAATCCGCGAGAGGAACGTATGGATTTCGCAGAGCTATACCATTTCCTGTTCGAAACCATCGAGGGCATCGGCTGCATGGTTTTGGCATGCCTGGTTCTAACCACTATCATTGCCGCCGTACTCGAATACAAAACGCGCCGCACGTTCAAAGACCGCGGCGAGCGCACCGACGACCTGTGGGACTTCGACGAGGAAGAAGAGAAATAATGACTCAGACCGTTCTGTACAACCGATCTGCCAACCCCGATTACATCCCGCGCGTTGCCGCCGTGCACGACCTGTGCGGCTACGGCAAGTGCTCGCTGGGCGTGGCCATTCCCGTGGTTTCCGCCGGCGGCTGCGATGTGTGCCCCGTGCCCACCGGGCTGTTCTCTTCCCATACGGCGTTCCCCGGTTGGTACATGCACGACACCACCAGCATCCTTTCCGACTACCTGGCCGCATGGCAGGGTATCGGGGTGGAAATCGACGCCGTGTACTCGGGCTTTTTGGGCGCACCCGAGCAGGTGGACATCATCCGCAGCCTGTACGAGCGTTACCCCAAGGCACTGCGCGTGGTAGATCCGGTAATGGCCGACCACGGCAAGGTGTACCCCACCTACACGCCCGAGCTGTGCCAGGCCATGGCAGAGCTCGCCTGCGATGCCGACATCCTTACCCCCAACCTCACCGAGGCCGCCATCATCCTGGGCGAGCCCATCGGCGAAGACTGGGGCGGCGTGGACATTTCCGATGAAGAGGCCAAGCGCATCATCGACGCGCTGCTGGCGAAGGGCGCCAAGAACGTGGTGCTGAAGGGCATCCAGCGCGGGGACGGCATCATCCGCAACTTCGTTGCCGGCCAGGATTGCGAGCTGTTCGAGGCGAAGAACGAGTACCTGCCCTTCATGTTGCACGGCACGGGCGACCTGTACTGCTCGTGCCTGCTGGCCGCCATCATGGCTGGCAAGGGCCTGCAGGAATCGGTGGAGTTCGCCGGCAGCCTGACGCACGATGCCATGATCGTTTCCAGCAAGCAGCCTGACTTCAAGAACCGCGGCGTGAGCTTCGAGCCCCTGCTGGGCAAGATCTGCGAGCTTCTTCAGTAGGAGCGGTTGCCCGTCGAGCCATCGGGTGCCGGGTCAGCGGCATCCGCCTCATCGCAACTGGAGCCACGCGCTCGGGCACTGCAACATAACCGCGAACGGAAGGCGTTGGACCTGCGGGTTCGGCGCCTTCCTTGCATCTGAGGGGATTGCTGGCGCCGGGCAAAGCCAACGGAGTCGGCGCCAGATCGTATACAGGAGCTGCCGCACACCTTCCACCGGGAATTCGGCCAACTCAGAACGGGAGCCTTCGCCGCCCGCCAGCCATGAGTCCTAGGCTACGCTGCGGTATCGATACGCTGCTGCGGGGACGGCATGGCGCGCAGGAACAGGAAGCCCACCACGAACAGCACGGCGATGGAGAGAACGCCAAGCGAAGAGCTGCCCGTTACCTGGGTGAAGAAGCTCACCAGGAACGTTCCCATAACGGCGGCGTACTTGCCGAAGATATCGAAGAAGCCGTAGTACTCGTTGGCGCGCTCCTTCGGGATGAGCTTGCCGTACTCGGAGCGCGAAAGGGCTTGGATGCCGCCTTGGAACAGGCCCACGCAGATGGCCAGGATCCAGAACTCGAAGGCGCTTTTCAAGAAGAACGCGGCGAACAGCACGATGCAGAAATACGCCAGCACGCCCACCATGAGCATGCGCTTGGTGCCGAAGCGCTTGGCCAGGTTGCCGTAGGCGATAGCCGAGGGGAACGCAACGAACTGCGTTACCAGCAGCGCCAGCACCAGCTGCGTGGAGTCGATGCCCAAATCGGTGCCGTAGCTGGTGGACATCTTGATAACCGTGTGCACGCCGTCGATGTAGAAGAAGAATGCCAACATGAAGAACAGCAGGCGTCTATCGCGCATGATGCTCTTCAGGGTGTTCAGCAGGCCCACCACCGTTGCATGCACCATGCGCTCGGAGCGCTTCTTGCCATGCAGCTGCTGCACGTTCTTGGCAACGGGGATGGTGAAGGCGATCCACCACAGGGCCGTTACCACGAAGGATATCTTCATCCCCAACATGGCCGAGATGCCGAAGCTGGGCCCACCAAGGACAACCACCAGGCAGACGATGAAGGGGATGCAGGAGCCGATGTAGCCCCAGGCGTAGCCGTGGGAAGAAACCTTGTCGTAGCGGTCTTCAGTGGTAGCGTCCACCAGGAACGCGTCGTAGAACACCATCGACCCGTTCAGCATGATGGCGGCAACGACGTACACCACCAAGAACGCCAGCGCATGCTGAGGCACGCCCAGGGCAGCGCAGGCAACCGCGCCCGTGCCGGCGAAGCCCACCAGGAACTTCTTCTTGTTGCCGGCGATGTCGGCCAAGCTGCCCAGCACGGGCATCAGCAGCGCCAGGATAAGCGAGGCCACCGTTTCGGCGTAGCCCCAGGCCACCACTACCGAAGATCCCGGCTCGGCGATTGAGGCGAAATAAACCGGGATAAGGGCCGTGGAGAGCATGACAAACGCGGAATTGCCCACGTCGTACAGCACCCAGCTGAGCTCTTTCCTCGTCAGACCAAATGTCATCAGCCCGTTATCCTTTCACCCTTGATCGCATATCACACAAGTCGCATGATGAACGCACATCAGTATAAATTGCGGGGCGCAACGGTAATCGGCGCCAATCTAAAATATCCGTAAGATCTGGAGGGAACCATGCCTGCAATCATCACCCACGACCAGTTCGGGCACGACGCCCTAGAGCTTCCCGCCTGCCAGTTCATCCAAACCGAGCGCGAGCGCAACGCGTTCCTGCTGGGCAACCAAGGCCCCGACCCGCTGTTCTACTGCGTGGCGAACCCCGCAACCGCGAAATACGTGAAGCTGGGCAACCACATGCACCACACCGCGCCTTCCGCGCTTATGGAATCCATGGCGAATTCGCTGGTCTACCTGCCCGAATCTGCCCACGGCATTGCCAAGGCGTATATCGCCGGCTTCCTGTGCCACTACCTGCTGGACCGCGCCGAGCACCCCTTGGTATACGCGCAGGAGTACGCGCTGTGCGAAGCCGGCATCGAGGAGCTTGGCCTGAAAGACGGCAGCGAGGTGCACGCCATCATCGAAAGCGACTTGGACGAGATGGTGCTATGGACGCGCCGCGGGAAGACGGTGCGGAACTTCCGCCCGCAGAAGGAGATTCTGAAGGCCGACCGGCAAACGCTTTCCATAATCTCGTACCTGTTCAGCATGGCCGTGCGCGACGCCTACGGCCAGGACGTGCGTCCCGACTTGTTCTCGAAGAGCGTGTTGGGATTCCGTCGCATACAGGGCGTGTTCCACTCGGCACATGGGAAGAAGCGCGCCGTGCTGGGCGGCATCGAGCGCAAGTTCCGCAGGCACTCCTTCGTGCAGGCGATGAGCCATCGCGCCGTCGAGCTGGATGTAAGCGAGTTCGAGAACCACGACCATGCCGCTTGGGTGAACCCCTTCAGCAAGGCAGTGAGCACCGCAAGCTTCCACGACCTGTTCGCCGAGGCCTTGGCGCAGGCCGATCGCTGGATCCCCGTTATAGCGAGCGGCAAGCTTTCGCCCGAACAGGCGCATGAGCTTACGGGCGGGCTGAACTTCTCGGGCGAAGCCGTGGAGGAATAGGCGGCAAGCGAACGGCGGCCGGCCTACCCGGCAAAGACGCGCTAGCAGACAGGCCGAGCCTTCCGAAGCGCAACAAACAGGGGCGCCCCGAGTCTTCCAAAGCACGGTGGCAGCCAGCAGGCTTGCCGAGCGCCTACTCCCCCTCTTCTGCGAACGCGCGCGAGGGTGCGGCGATGCAGGCAAGGGAAACGCCCACAACGATGGCGCAGATAATCGAAAGCAGCGCCAGCGGGTTGGCAAGCAGCAAATGCCCATCGGAATCCAGCAGCGAGCCGGCAACCAGGGCCGCAATAAGAAGCAGGCCGGCCACGGCCATGCCCACCGCGCACCAAACACGTTTTCCCGTTCCACACAGCAATGAGGAAGCGGCAGATGCCAGCACCCACCCCGCCATCATCACCCAGGTAGAGGGCATTGCGAGCATGGCCGCCACAATGGCCTGGGCATTCGGGCCGAAAGCCACTGAGGCGTAGGTGATGGCATCCCACCCGGCAAGCTGGGCAGAGCCCAGGCCCGCCAGAGAAAGCGCAAGCACTGCCGCGAACAGCGATGTTGCCGCCGCTTGGATGGGCCGCAGAAGATAGCCTGCCGCAAAGGGAATGAAGGCGGAAAACCCGAACGAACCCAAAATCGCAGGAAGCAGCGCCACATCCGAGCAGGCCGTGCTTCGTCCGGGAAGCACGGCAAGATACCACCACGCCCCCGTTGCCGCAATTAGCGCCAAACCCAAAACGGGCGAACCCAGCACGCACAGCGAAACGCCCACGGCAACGCAGGCCACCGGCGCCCCCAGCCAGGGAACTATCGTCGCCAGGGCAACGATCGCCGCCAGAACCCCCCACGAAACAGGGTTGCCCCAAGCGTCGGGCACGGCGATGGAACCCACCGAAAGGAACCCGAGGATGGCGGCGCCAACCGCCGCCCAAACGCGCATGAATGCCGCCTTCATAAAGGGGCTCGGACGCCAAGGCTCCTGCGACTCGTCGTAAACAGGCCCCGATTGGGAGTCGGCCTCGGAATCCGGCTCTTCCCCCTGCTCCGGATCGCCTTCCTCTTCCTGCCTTACCAGCCGCTTGAGCTTGTTCGTGCCCTTGCGCGGGCCACCAAGGCAGGGCAGCAGAGCCTCTGCGAATTCCTGAACCGTGGCGTAGCGCGCCTCGGGGTTGGGGTCGAGCGCCGTGAACATCACGTCGTCTACGCCCGCTCCCAGATCGTCCATGCACAGCGAGGGAATGATGATCTCGGCATCGTAGATGGCGTCTTCCGCTTCGGGGATGCTATCCGCCAAAAACGGATTCTCGCCCGAGATCATCTCGTAGGTAAGGCTTGCCAGCGCCCATTCGTCGCAGCGCTCGTCCAGCTCCTTCTGCTGCATCTGTTCGGGCGGCATATAGCCGATGGTACCGCCCTCCGCAGTGCCGTAGCCGGCTTCGCCGGCCAAGCGCGCCAGACCGAAATCGGCCACCTTCACGTGGCCTTCCTGGTCGATGAGCACGTTGTCCGGTTTGATGTCCAGGTGAAGCACATGGTGCGCATGCGCCGTTTGCAGGGCACGAGCCACCGCCTTGAACACCGCGCAAACAACGTCGGCGTCCACGTCGTCGGAGTATTCGGCGAGCAGCTTCCCCAACGATATGCCATCGACGTATTCCATGATGAGGTACGCCATGCCGTCCTGCACCTCGAAGTCGTACACCTGCACGATGGAGGAATCGGAAAGCTTGGCCGCGGTTCGCGCCTCTTCGAGCCCCGGCACGGAAGAGGTATCCACCTTGTTGCCCAGAAGGATACTGCCGCCTTCGGGGAACAGGGCTCCGGCCGATTCATCCAGCGGCATGCATTTGATGGCAACGCGCCGTTCGATGCGCGTGTCCCACGCCGCCATAACCGAAGCGAACCCGCCCTTGCCGGCCTCGCCTTCAAGCACATAGCGACCCAGCAGCAAATCGCCCTGAGGCTGGGCAGCGGCATAGGTTTCCGGATCGATATCGGAAGCGCTGAAGGCATCGGGGGAGGCAGGCGCATTCGCACCTTCTTCTTCCCCAGGAAGAGCGAAGCGGCGACCCCCCTGCCCTGCCGGGCGGAAGCCGAACGAGCGCGAAGGGGCAATGCGCGCCGGCAGCGTGAGCCACCCGGCCTTGCGCGTTTCCTCTTCCTGCTGGTTGCCGGCGCGCTTCTGCACGGGCTACTCCTCGAAGGAATCGACGAAGTGCTTTATGATGGCCGCCGAAGTAGGCGTGCAGCGCTCGCCCGGAAGGCGGTTGGACACCAGCGGGATGCCCATGTCCAAGATGGCCGCCGTCGCCGGCGCCGGAATGGAAAGGGTGCCGTGGGCGCATTCGACTTCGCCTGAACCCGGTTGAACCGCCGTTGCGGTTACCGTTTCGGGGGCAAGCGCATAGAACGCCGCGCAGATGGCCAGCGCGTTGCGGATGCCGCTTGCGTTGCCCACCTCGTGGAAGTGGGTTTCGCCTATCTCGCAGCCGTGCACCTGGGCTTCGGCCGCGGCAAGGATGCCGTACACGCCGTGAAGGTCTTCCTTGACTTTCTCGGGGACTTCAAGGGCATCGATGGTCTCGTTCACTTCGATGAGGTTGTGATGATGCCGGTCGGGGACCACGGCAGCATCCATGACGGCATCGAACCGGTCGCGTTGCGTGGCGTCCATGGCTTCCAGCAGCGTATCCAAGATGCAAGCGCGCGTTGCGTTTTCGCGGAAGTCGAAGAAAAGCTGCATGGCCGCCCCTTACTCTGCTGCGGGAACCTTCCCCGGAAGGTGATTGATAAGATGCGCCTGAAAACCGGCGCCGAACCCATTATCTATGTTTACGACGCTTGTGCCGCTGGCGCACGAGTTCAACATGGAAAGAAGGGCGGAAAGGCCGCCGAACGACGCGCCGTAGCCAACGCTGGTGGGCACTGCGATAACCGGGCACGATGCCATGCCGCCCACCACGCTGGCAAGCGCGCCTTCCATCCCCGCAACCGCGATGATCACCTGCGCCTGCATAAGGTCGTCCATATGCGCAAGCAAGCGATGAAGCCCCGCCACGCCAACGTCGTAGAGGCGCTGCACCTCGTTACCCAGGGCTTCCGCGGTAAGGGCCGCTTCCTCGGCAACGTACAAGTCGCTGGTTCCCGCGGCGCACACCACGATGGTGCCGTTGCCCGTCGGCTTCGGCATGGTGCCCACCAAACCCACGCGCGGCGTTTCATAGAAAGTGAAGTCGGCGCCGAAACGCTGCTGCAGGGGCGCCAGCGCCTCGTCCTTCAACCGAGTGATGAGCACCGCACCCGTGCCGTCGGAGCGAAGCGATTCGGCGATATGAACGATCTGGTCGGGCGTTTTTCCGGCGCCGTAGATAACCTCGGCCGCGTTCTGCCGAAGCGCACGATGATGGTCCACCTTGGCATAGCCCAAGTCGGTGAAGGGTTCCTTCTTCAGCTGCAACAACGCTTCAGCAGGTGCCGTTTCACCTGCGGCAACGCTTTCCAAAAGATGTTCGATAGCAGAAGAATCCATGAAAGCCCCTCTCGATTCCACGGCGCCAGAAGCGCCCGAATTATCGACCGAATACTACCATAAGCAACGCCGCGTCACTAATCAGCTGTACGCGATGGTGGCCGAAGGCCGCCGAGCCCACCCAAAGCGCACCGCCCGGCCCGGCCCAAGTAGATCTATTCGCCCAGCAGCTCGTCAACCTTCGGTAACCATTCGCTGATAGCGATATGCTGCGGGCAGATTTCCTCACACGAGCCGCAGCTGATGCAGCTGTCGGCGCGGCGCCCATAGCTGGTTACCTCGTTTCGGTAGAAATCCTTCGCCAATTCCATATCGTCGTAGAGCACGCCCATGTTGTAGGCGCGGAAGTTGTACGGGATGGCGATCTTGTTGGGGCACAGGTCCACGCAGTAGTTGCATCCGGTGCAGGGAATAGCCGCCCGGGCATCGAGCGCAGCTTTGGCCTGCGCGATAACGGCCTGCTCTTCGGCAGAGAGCATCCCCGGCTTGGCCTTGTTCGCGAAGCCGATGTTCTGCTGCAGCTGCTCGGGCGTGCTCATGCCGGAAAGCACGCAGCTTACCTCGGGCATGTTCCACAGCCAGTCGAGCGCCCATTCAACGTTGCTGCGCCCGTAGCCGGAATCGTCGAAGGCCGCCTGCGCTTCCTTGGGAAGGTTCACCAGCAGTCCGCCGCGCAGGGGTTCCATCACCACCACGGCCAAGCCGCGCTCGGCCGCCATGCGCATGCCCTTCAGACCGGCCTGGTAATCCTGGTCGTAGTAGTTCAGCTGGATCTGGCAGAAATCCCAGTCGGCAGCATTCAGTATCTCCTCGAACAGCTCCAGATCGTCATGGAACGAGAAGCCGATGTTGCGCACCTTGCCGCTGGCCTTCGCGCGCACCATGCCCTGCACGGCATCGTTGCGCACGGTCTTCTTCCAACTGCCGCCGTTCATGGAATGCAGCAGGTAATTGTCTATGTAGGTGGTTTGCAGGCGCTCCAGCTGCTCGTCCAAGAACCGGTCGAAATCTTCAGGAGCCTTGTACAACCATGCGGGCGATTTCGTGGCGATGCACACCTTTTCACGCAAACCGCCCTGGAGCGCTTGCCCCAAGATGCGCTCCGAATAGCCGCCGATGTAGTTGTAGGCCGTGTCGAAGTAGTTGATGCCACCGTCGATGGCATCGTGGATCATCTGGATGGACGTTTCAACGTCCACCTGGTCGATGGTGTTGCTGTTCACCGTTTTGCCGCCGCCCTTCATGGGCAGGCGCATCACGCCAAAGCCCAAGGGCGAAACCTGCATTCCGGTGTTGCCAAACGCGCGCGTTTCCATGGCACCCCTCCTTGCCCCTTCGGCGCCGCGGCGCTTTGTCCCCTTGCCGCATGTGGCCCCGAAAGCCTGAATCTTCTATTTAGGAACAGTGTAGTGCAACACCCCGGCGCACCAAGCAGAAACGACCGAGCAAACCCGCCCCATTTCCTCCCCTTTTCAACGCGTACGTTGCCACTCGGAAGCTAATTCTCGGCATAATAAAGGTATAATTCATACTGAATTTCTTTAGCAGTTAGCCAACAAGGAGTCTACCATGCCAAAGATCATGTCGAGCACTGCTTTGCGCAACGGATACAACGATGTGTCGCAGTGGTGCCACGAAACCCAACAGCCCGTGTTCATCACGAAGAACGGCAACGGCGACCTTGCCCTGATGAGCATCGATGCCTACGAGCGGCTCGTCTCCGACAACGAGACCGAGTACAAGCTGGCGGTAGGCCGTCAAGCAGCCAAGGAGGGCCGTACCATGCCCGCCAACGACGCCATTGAGGCCCTACGCGAGAAATACGAATCGTAATGGACGCCCGCTTCAACGTGCTTATCACCGAGCCGGCTTTCGCCGACCTCGATGAGATACTTTGCTACCACACAAGCGTTTTGGCGGCACCACAAGCCGCAACGAAACTGCTCGACAACTTCGAAGAGATTAAGAACGGGTTGGAGCAGCTGCCTACAGCATACCCAAAGGTCAGGGATCCAAAATTGGCTTCTTTTGGGTACCGCTGGGCCCCCTTGGCAAAGTCCTATGCGGTCTTCTACCGCATCGATGGCCCTGAGACAGTAACTATAGACAGGATCTTATACCAAGCCAGACAATGGCAAACACTCTTGGGTCCGGGACAAAACATATAGGCACACCCCATTCCGCCGCGCGCGTTAACGGCTGCGTTACAAAGGGGCGGAGCGCCGGGGGCGTTCTTGACATCGACTGCCTGCATACTAGAATCCAATTAGCACTCCAAGGCTCGGAGTGCTAATTGATTTTTTGAAGACAAAAGGCTTTCCGAAAGAAGGAACCGAATGAAGCAATTCCAAACAGAGAGCAAGAAGCTCCTGGACCTGATGATCAACTCCATCTACACCAATAAGGAGATCTTCCTGCGCGAGCTCATCTCCAACGCGTCCGACGCCGTGGACAAGCTCTACTTCAAGAGCCTTACCGACACCTCCATCGCCGTTTCCAAGGACGACCTCTCCATCGACGTGGCCTTCGACAAGGAAGCCCGCACCATCACCGTTTCCGATACCGGCATCGGCATGACCCAGGAAGAGCTGGAAACCAACCTGGGTACCATCGCCCATTCCGGCAGCTTGGAATTCAAGACCGACAACGCCGACAAGCAGGGCGAAGACGTGGACATCATCGGCCAGTTCGGCGTGGGCTTCTACTCTTCGTTCATGGTTGCCAAGGAAGTAACCGCAACCAGCCGCGCCTACGGCAGCGACCAGGCGTTCACCTGGAAATCGGACGGCATCGAGGGTTACACCATCGAGCTGGCAACCGAGGCCGAGGCAGCCACTATCGGCGGCGACCACGGCACCTGCATCACCCTGCACCTGAAGGACAACCAGGGCGACGAAGAGTACGACATCTTCCTGGACCAGTACGAGCTGCAGGCGCTTATCAAGCAGTACAGCAACTACGTGCGCTACCCCATCCACATGGAAGTCGAGGAGCGCAAGCCCCTGCCCAAGCCCGAAGACGCCGGCGACGACTACAAGCCCGAGTTCGAAACCGTGCGCGAGGTTAAGACCATCAACTCCATGATCCCCATCTGGAAGCGCCGCAAGTCCGAAGTGACCGACGAAGAGTACGCCACCTTCTACAAAACCGACTTCCACGATTGGGAAGACCCGGCCCGCACCATTTCCGTGCACGCCGAGGGCGCCCTTTCCTACGACGCGCTGCTGTTCATCCCCAAGCGCCCGCCGTACGACTTCTACAACAAGGACTACGAGAAGGGCCTGGCGCTGTACAGCTCGAACGTGCTGATCATGGAAAAGTGCGCCGACCTGCTGCCCGACTACTTCAGCTTCGTGAAGGGCGTGGTGGACAGCCAGGACCTTACCCTGAACATCAGCCGCGAAACGCTTCAGCAGAACAGCCAGCTGCGCGCTATCGCAAACAAGGTGGAAAAGAAGATCAAGTCCGAGCTCGAGAAGATGCTGAAGAACGACCGCGAGGACTACGAGAAGTTCTTCGAGGGCTTTGGCCGCAACCTGGAATACGGCATCTACACCACCTACGGCGCCAAGAAGGACGTGCTGGCCGACCTGCTTCTGTTCTACTCCGCCAAGCAGAAGAAGATGGTCACCCTCGACGAGTACGTGGAGGCCATGCCCGAGGGACAGGAATCCATCTTCTTCGCCGCGGGCGAGCCGGTGGACCGCCTGGCCAAGCGCCCCATCGTGAACACGGTTCTGGGCAAGGGCTTCGACGTGCTGCTGTGCCCGCAGGATGTGGACGAGTTCTGCTTCATGTCCATGCAGGAGTACAAGGAAAAGCAGTTCAAGAACGTTGCCGGCGGCGATCTTGGCCTGGAAACCGAGGACGAGAAGGAAGCGGCAGAGGCCATCACCAAGGAAAACGAGGGCCTGTTCGCCGAGATGCAGAAGGCGCTCGATGGCAAGGTGAAGCGCGTAGCCGTTTCCTCCCGCCTTACCGACACGCCTTCCTGCGTTACCGCTGAAGGTCCCATCACGCTGGAGATGGAGAAGATCTTGGCGCAGGGCCCCGATGGCAAGCAAGTGAAGAGCGACCGCGTGCTCGAGCTGAACGCACAGCACCCCGTGTTCAAGGCCGTTCAGAAGGCGTTCGAGGAAGGCGACACCGAGAAGGTGGGCACCTTTGCCACCATCCTCTACGATCAGGCGCTTATCACCGAGGGTCTGCCTATCGACGACCCGGTGGCTTACACCCAGGCCGTGTACAAGTTCCTGGTATAAGGACCGTTAAACCAAGCGCCCTGCGAGTTACTGCTCGCAGGGCGCTTTTTTATGTTCTTACATGCGGGGCATTGCCGGGGGCTGCCAGCCTGGGTACCCCCCCTTTTTTTTCGCGGGGCAGCCCCTCGGGGCCCTGTTGCCCGCCGGCCGCCGATGGCCTCAGCGGGCCGTAACCGTCGGTTGCGCTACTCGCCCTCTTCCGGGGTGGCGCTTTCGGGGTCATCTTCGAAGAACACATCGATCTTGTCGATGCGCAGACCGTCCATCACGCGGGCCATCATCGTGATCTTCTTGCCCTCGTGGCGCAGCACGTACGAATCGCCTTCGGCGGGGATCTTGTCCAAAAGGTCGAGCATCAGACCACCTGCGGTTTCGTAGTCGTACACCGGCACGGGCTCGTAGCCCAAGAACTCGACGAATTGGTCTACCGGAAGCGAGCCGTCCACCAGGTAGCGATGCTCGGCGATCTTCAGGATCTCGTCCTGGTCATCGTGCAGGTACTCGTCCTCAACGCGGCCGATGATCTGCTCCACCACGTCGGTCATGGTAACGATGCCCGAAGTGCCGCCGTGTTCGTCTACCACCACAGCGATCTTGGTGCGCTTGGCCTGAAGCACCTGCAGCAGCTTCGCGATGGAGATGCTCTCGGGCACAGCCTGAATGGTGCGGATGCGCAGGTCCTTCATGGAAGAGCCCTCGGGCAGCAGATAGGCATCCTTGATATGCACGAAGCCGATGATGTTGTCCTTGTCCTCGCGGAACACGGGGTAGCGGGTGAATTTGTTCTTCCCCATGAAATCGAGGTTGGTGGCCAAGTCATCGTCCAGGTCGATGGCAAGTACCTCGGTGCGCGGCGTCATGATGGCTTTGGCGTCCTTATCGTCCAAGTCGAAGATGTTGTCCAGGTACTGGTACTGGTCCTGTTCGATGGAGCCGCTTTCGGCGCTTTCCTCCAGCAGGAGCTTGATCTCTTCTTCGGAGTACGCCTCGGTTTCGTTCTTCGTATCATGCCCGGTAAGGCGCATAACGCCGTTGGTGGTGGCGTTGAACAGCCACATGATGGGATAGGTGATGCGGTAGAACGCATAGAGTGGGCCCGCCGTGCCCAGCGCGTAGCTTTCCGTCTTCAGGATGGCCATGCTCTTGGGGATAAGCTCGCCGGTTACCACGTGTAAAGTGGTCATGACGAAATAGCCGATGGCCACCGAGATAACCACGACCGCCGTTTCCGGCAGGCCGAAGAACGCGAAGATGGGATGGAATAGCGCAGCGAAGGCGGGCTCACCTAACCAGCCCAACGCCAACGAGGCCAGCGTGATGCCCAGCTGGCAGGCGGAAAGGTACTCGTTCACGTTATCGGCCATCTGAAGCGCGCGCTTAGCGCCCTTGCGGCCCTCGTCCACCAAAATCTCTATCTGCGACTTGCGCACACGCACCAAGGAAAACTCGGCGATGACGAAGAATGCGTTCATCAGCAGGAACAGGACAACCAATATCAAACTCAGCCAAATAGGCATGCAGCATAACTCCTAAAAACCACGGGACACCAAAGAACAGGGATTGCTATCACATAGCAACCTCCCCCTTGGGAACGCAGAGGGGCCGGTTCAAGGCAAAAAGAAACGCAGCTGCATCTTCGCGCAAAGACACAAGCCGCGCAGGACAAGCCAGGTAAGCAAAGGAATTGTGGCTGCGTTTTCGGGTCGAGCTACATCGACCGCCGCCGTCGGAGTCGTTCACGACAGCTTCATCTCCTTGCCTGGCAGCAACAGCTGCCGAACGTTTGCTTCATACCGAGTGCCACTTAGGGAAACAGGCACTTTCAATTCATGGTAGCAAGGCGCAAAGGCCTGTCAATGAAACGCCACCATTCCCCCATGTTAACTTTTGCAAACAAGCTCAAAGCCGTGCCGGCCTCGCCTGCCGGCGCCCCCAGGCACATTGCCGCGCCAATGCCCTAGCAGTCCCTGGACGAAAGCGCCCCGCAGTCGTCCCGCAAGGTTTGCGACTATGCTTGCTCTTTGGGGAATCTCGGCGTTTTTGCACAATGCGTCTAATATCCCTCATGCGTTGAGTAGAATGGTAGGGCACGACATTAGCGCGTTGCTTGCAAATCCGGCGCGAAGAGGGGAAGGGGGCGCCGTGGAATCTGTGCGTGAAGTGGGCCACCTGGCAGAGGCAGGCCATCGGCAAACCCATATCGCCGACCATTTCGGCCAGCTTCTGTGGGTGTTCGTGGGCATGTCCATCGTGGGATTGGCCGGCGAAACCCTTCAGCATTTCCTCGCCTTTAACGAATGGGAAAGCCGCCCCGGGTTCATCTGGGGCCCGTTCAGCCCCATATACGGGCTGGCAGCCGTGCTGCTTACCATGATCCTGGAGCCCCTGCAAGACAAGGGAGTGCCGCTCCTTCTGGCGGTTGGGGCGGTTGTCGGCGGCTCGTTGGAGTACTTCGCCAGCTGGGCAATGGAAACCTTCTGGGGCGTGGTTGCCTGGAGCTACCTGAACCTGCCCTTCAACTTCGATGGACGCACCGACCTGTTCCATTGCCTGGTATGGGGATCGCTCGGGGTTGCCTGGGTGAAGATAGGCCTGCAGATATGCCAGCGCATCTTCGACCGCATCAACGAGGAGGGCGCGCCCTACCGCATCTGCACCGTTGCCATGAGCGTTTTCATCGCGCTGAACATCGTCATGACCTGCGTGGTGCTGCTGCGCGCCGAAGCCCGAACCGAGAACGTTCCGCCGCAAAACGCCCTCGAGCAGTTCTGCGACGTTGCCTACCCCACCGACATGCTGCAGAAGAAGTTCCACAACATGGGTGGGCTAGGGATATAGGTTACTCGTAATAGTCGGCAGCATCCTCCAAGTTCTCGATGATATCGATGCTTTGCGGGCACATGTCCTCGCAGGCGCCGCACTGGATGCAGGTGGAAGCCTTGCCGTCGGCGGCCTGCCATGAATACAGGCCCTTCACGAACTCGCGGTTCTCGGTCATCTTCTCCAAGTTCAGCAAGCCCATGATCTCGGGGATCTTCACGCCCGCGGGGCAGTCCTTCACGCAGTACTTGCAGTTGGTGCAGGGGATAAGGCCAACGCTCTTCAGCGCCTCGATGGCCTGTTGGAGCGCCTTCTCCTCTTCAGGGCTGAAAGGCTGGTTTTCCTTCCATTCGCGCACGTTTTCCTGCACCTGCTCCAGGGTGGACATGCCAGAGAGCACCGTGATGACGTTGGGCAGGTTGTAGCAGAAACGATATGCCCAGGAAACCACGCTCTTGTTGAGGTTCACGGCCTTCAGAACGTCCTTGCCGCGGTCGGGCAGCTCGGCCAAGCGGCCGCCGCGGGCGGGCTCCATGATGGTTACCGGCACGCCATGTTTCTGGGCCACTTCCATGCACCTGCGCGACTCGGTTACCGGGTCTTCCCAATCAAGGTAGTTCACCTGCAGCTGCACGAAATCCATGTCGGGGTGCTGGGTAAGCAGCCTATCCAGGCACTCGGCGTTGTCGTGCATGGAAAAGCCCAGGTGCTTGATAACGCCTTCGGCCTTCTTCTGCGCAGCCCATTCCCACAGCCCGTAGTTGTCGAACTTCGCCGTGCGCGGGCCGCCCACGTTGTGCAGCAGGTAGAAGTCGACGTAATCGGTGCCCAAACGCTCCAGCGAGGTGTCCAGGCAGGCCTTGGCGCTTTCCGCATCGGGCTGAGCCCAGGCAAGGCACTTCGTGGCGATGGTGAACGATTCGCGCGGATAGCGCTCCACCAGCGCCTTGCGCACCGCCACCTCGGATTCGCCGTTATGGTACACGTAGGCCGTGTCGAAATACGTGCCGCCCGCTTCCATGAAGGCGTCCACCATCTTGCCGAAATGGTCGATGTCGATGCTCTTCGGGTCGTCGGCATCGGTTAAGGGCAGACGCATGCACCCAAAGCCGAGCTTCGGCGTATCAAGAAGGGAATTGCTCATAGCGGGCTCCTATCGTTGGTCTTCCTGAATTGTATCGCAAAATCCATTTAAGTGACGCGGCGTTACGTAAGTCAACCGAATAGGAAATCCTTCGCTCAACTCCTCCAAGCACTGCAACAGAAAAAGGCTGCCCAGGCACAATGCCCAGACAGCCTTGGATCCAGCAGCGATTGGGGTTCAGCCGTTACGCTTCCTTGGCGCCGTACTGCTCGTAATACGCATCCAACGCGGCCTTCGTGGCGTCGTCGATAACCACCTTGCCCTGAACCTCGTGGTTGTACAGCAGCTCGGTTACCTCGGCCATGCTCACGATGGAAGCCACCGGAAAGCCGTACTTTTCCTGAACTTCCTTCTGTGCGGTTTTCACGCCGCCCTTGCCTACCTCCATGCGGTTCAGGGAAACGATGAGGCCCTTCACCTGCACGTCGGCAGCACCCATCAGGATAGGATACGTCTCATCGATGGACTTGCCGGACGTGGTGACGTCTTCCACCATCACAACGCGGTCGCCGTCATTAAGCTCCGCGCCCAACAGGTTGCCCTTGTCGGCGCCGTGGTCCTTCACTTCCTTGCGGTTGCAGCAGTACTTAACTTCCTTGCCGTAGAGCTCCTGCAGCGCAATGGCGGTAACCACGGCCAGCGGAATACCCTTGTAAGCAGGGCCGAACACCACGTCGAAGTCCAGGCCGAAGTTGTCGTGGATGGCGCGGGCGTAGTACTCGCCCAGACGCTTCAGCTGCGCACCGGTTACATAGGCTCCGGCATTCATGAAGAAGGGCGACTGGCGGCCGCTCTTGAGCTTGAACTCGCCGAACTTGAGCACCTGGCTTTCCACCATGAACTCGATGAATTCCTTCTTATATGCCTCCATGCGGCCATCCTTCCCGAAACTGCGAAATTGCCTTCCGCAATCATAGCAGCTAATCCCACCGAACACCGAAGCGCGCCGGCCATGCCAGGCAAAGCCGCGAAACGGGAACAAGGAACCGTCGGGTTCAACCCGCGAACCATCAGCACCGCAGCAAAAAAGCGCCCCGAAGGGCGCTTTGGCAAAATTGCAGACCAGGCAAACAAGCAGGAAGAACTTCCGCCACTACTAGCGGTTCTTGTAGAACCCATCCATGGCCTTGTACACGTCGATCTCCCACTGGCGACGATGGCTCTTGGCCACCGTGTCCAGGATCAGGCCGGTGACGAAGGAAAGCGCCGCACAGCCCATCAGAGCCATGGACCCCAGCATCGTGGGGATGCGCGGGACCAGGCCGGTGGAGGCGTACTCGGCCACCACGGGGATGCCGGCCACCACAGCCAGCACCAGAAGGATCAGCGCCAGCCAGCCGAAGAAGGCCAGCGGGCGGTAGTCCTTGAACAGACTGGTGATGGCCTTCAGCACCTTGGCGCCGTCGCCGAACGTGGAGAGCTTGGAGTAGCTGCCCTCGGGGCGGTCGCGGTAGTCGATGGGCACGTCCTCGATACGCCAGCGCTTGTCCACCGCATGGATGGAGATCTCGGTCTCGATCTGGAAGCCCTCGGAGAGCACGGGCATGGTCTTCACGAACACGCGGTTGAAGGCGCGGTAGCCCGTCATCACGTCCTCGAACGCGAAGCCGTAGATGCGCTTGATGAGCCAGCGCACCAGGTCGTTGCCGAAGCCGTGGAAGGCGCGGTCGTTCTCTTCCCCGTACGAGCCGTTGGAGAGGCGGTCGCCCACCGTCATGTCGGCTCGGCCGGCGCGCAGCGGCTCGATGAGGGCGGGCGCGGCCTCGGCCGGGTAGGTGTCGTCGCCGTCCACCATGATGTAGTAGTCGGCGTCGATGTCGCGGAACATCGAGCGCACCACGTTGCCCTTGCCCTGGCGCCCCTCGAAGCGCACGATGGCGCCGTGCTCGGCGGCGATCTTCGAGGTCTCGTCCTTGGAGTTGTTGTCGTAGACGTATATGTCGGCGTCGGGCATGACGCGCTTGAAGTCGTCCACCACCTTGCCGATGGTGACCGCCTCGTTGTAGCAGGGGATGAGCACTGCGACCTTTTCAGCCATCAATCTGCTCCTTCGTATTCGAACTGGTGGGAATGCGGTTTACACGTTGAACTTGAAGTGCATGACGTCGCCGTCCTGCACCACGTAATCTTTGCCTTCTTGGCGCAGCTTGCCGGCATCGCGGCAACCCTTTTCGCCGCCCAGGGCAACGTAATCTTCATAAGAAGCGGTTTCAGCCTTGATGAAGCCACGCTCGAAATCGGTATGGATAACGCCGGCAGCCTGCGGGGCCTTGGCGCCCACGGGGATGGTCCACGCGCGCGTCTCGGTTTCGCCGCTGGTGAAGTAGCTCTGCAGCCCCAGCAGCTTGTACGCCTCACGGATAAGACGCGAAAGGCCGCTTTCGTCGAGCCCCAGCTCCTCCATGAAAATGGCGGCTTCCTCGGGGTCGAGCTCGGCCAGGTCGGCCTCGATCTTGGCGCTGATGGGCACCGGGCGCTGGCCGTCGATCTCGGGAAGCTCGGCAGCCACCTTGTCCTCGTCGACGTTGGCGATGTAGAGCATGGGCTTCATGGTAAGCAGGCACAGCTCGCGGATGGCTTCCTGCTCTTCCTCGGAAAGATCCAGCTGAAGCGCGCGCTTGCCCTCGTTCAGGCCTTCGAGCACCTTCTGGGCGGTTTCGAAGTTGATGGCCTTCTCCTTGTAGCGCTTGCCTTCCTTTTCCAGGCGCGGCATGGCCTTTTCCAGGGTGGCGATGTCGGCCAGGATGAGCTCGGTCTTGATGGTTTCCACGTCGCTTTGCGGGTCCACCTTCTTGGAAACGTGCTCTACGTTCGGGTCGCTGAAGAAGCGCACCACCTCGCAGATGGCGTCGGTTTCGCGGATGTTGGCAAGAAACTTGTTGCCCAGGCCTTCGCCCTGCGAAGCGCCTGCAACCAAGCCTGCGATATCAACGAATTCCACCGTTGCCGGGATGATCTTGGCGGGATGATCGATTGCCGCGAGGCCTTCCAGGCGCTTATCGGGAACGGGCACCAGGCCCACGTTGGGTTCGATGGTGGCAAAGGGGTAGTTCGCCGCGAAGCCGCTCTTCTTCGTAAGCGCGGTGAACAGGGAGGACTTGCCAACATTGGGCAGGCCCACGATGCCGATGGAAAGAGACACGTTTGCTCCTAATCAATATCGAAAATTCGTGTCCCTCATCATACAACACCGCCCTCGTTACATCTTGAAGAAGCCCAGGCTTGCGGCCACGTAGGCAACCAGGATAACGATAAGCAGCACCGGGCAGATGTACTTGATGCCGAAGGCCCATACCTTGTGCAGCTTGAAGCGCGAAGAGAGCATAACCTCTTCCTCGATTTCCTTAGGCTTGATGATCCAACCAACGAAGATGCAGGTGAGCAGGGCAACGATGGGCATCATCACGGAATTGGAGATGAAGTCCAAGAAATCTAGGATGGTGGTGCCTTCGCCCATGGGCTGGATGAAGGAAAGGCCGCCGTAGCCCAAGCACACCAGGATGCCCATAAGGGTTACCCAAGCCACAACCACGCCGAGTGCCGTCTTGCGCTTGCAGTGGGTGGCGTCCTGCACGATGGAAACGCAGGTTTCCACCAGGGAAAGAGCGCTGGTAAGCGCCGCGAACAGCACCAGGATGAAGAAGCCCGTGCCCACAGCACCCGCAAGGCCGCCCATGCCCTCGAACACCTGGGGCAGCACGATGAACATGAGCGAGGGGCCGGAGTTCTGGGCAACCGCTTCGCCCGAGCCCATGGCCACAAACGTTGCGGGAATGATCATGAAGCCCGCCAGCAGGGAAACGCCGAAGGTGGATCCGGCGATCTGCCCCACGCTGGAGGTGAGGTTGGTGGACTTGTCCAGGTACGAACCGTAGGTAACCATGATGCCCATAGCCAAAGAAAGCGTGAAGAACGTCTGACCCAGTGCGGCGATAACCAGTTCCGGGCTGAACTTGCTGAAGTCGGGCAGCAGGTAGAAGGCCACGCCGTCAACGGCGCCGGGCAGGGTAAGGGCGTACACAGCGATGGCGGCCGCCACGATGATGAGCACCGGCATCATGATGAGGTTGGCCTTCTCCAAGCCCTTGTTCACGCCCATGCCCACGATGAGGTACGTGATGAGCATGAAGATGAGTGTGAACAGGATGCTCTCGGGCCCAGCCGAGATGAACTCGGTGAAGTAGGTGCCGCCGTCGGTGAGGCTGGCAGAGGCGCCGGAGCCGTACGCAGCCAGGTACTTCGTAACCCAGCCGCCGATAACGCAGTAGTACGGCACGATGATGAACGGCACCGCCGACATGAGGATGCCGATGAAGGAGTACTTCTTGCCGAAAGCCTTGAAGGCACCAATGGCGCTTTGGCCGGTCTTGCGGCCCAGGGCGTTTTCCAACAACAGCAGCGAGATGCCGATGGTGAACACGAACACCAGGTACACCAAAAGGAACATGCCGCCGCCGTACTTGGCAGCCAAGTACGGGAAACGCCACATGGCGCCCAGGCCAACTGCGGACGCCGCCGCCGAAAGCACGAACGCGAGTTTACCCGACCAGGCAGCGCGCCCTTCGAGCTGAGCCGCTTCAGTAGATGTAGCCATATATCCTCCCCTTTCGCCCCGCCCTCTGCGAGGCGCGAAAAATCTAAAGAGGTATTCTACCGCAGCAATGCGCGGCGCACGCGGCCTGCCCGTAAAGGGACGGATCTACGCCTTGAGCGAGAGTGGCAAAAGGGCGGCCCTTAGGGCAACTGCGGGGTATGCACGCGCGTTCCCTCGTAACTTACGCGCCAAAACACCAGGCCAGAAGCCGGAGCATTCTCGCCCGCGGCGGAACGGTTGCGTGCTTCGAGCACCTGTTGAACCCATTCTGGCTTACGGCGCCCCAAGCCCACGGCAACCAGCGTGCCCACGATGGTGCGCACCATGGAATGAAGGAAGGCGTTGCCCTTCACGGTGATGACCACCAGCGATTCGCCCCACAGCTGCTGGGGCTCAACCTGGATGCTGAACACATTGCGCATGGTGGACTTGCCCTCGGCGGAAACCGCCATGCAGAAGCTCTTGAAGTCGTGCTCGCCGATAAGGTAGCCGGCCGCCTGGCGCATGGCATCAAGATCAAGCTGCTTGGGGATATGCCAACAGAAATCGCGCATCAGCAGCGGGGCATACGCGTCGGTGCAGATGAAGTAGCGGTACTCGCGCATAGTGGCAGAGAAGCGTGCCGAGAAACTCGCCGGCTTTTCCTGCAGGCTCTTCACCGAGATGTCGTCGTGGGTAAGGGCATTCAGCGAGCGCAACAGCTTGAACAGGCTGCGGCCACGCAGCTCCTGTTCGCCCACCTGGAAGTTCACCACCTGCCCGCGCGCATGCACGCCCGAATCGGTACGGCCGGCGCACACGGTTTCCACCGGGCGGCGGAACAGCAGCTCCAACGCCTCCTCGATGCTGCCTTGCACGGTAAGCTGCCCGGGCTGGCGAGCGAAGCCTGCGAAGGGCGCGCCGTTGTACGCCACTTCCATGGCTAAGTTCAACTCGGTTTCCGGGCTTTCCACTACGATGCCTTCCACAGCGTGCGCCCGAACAGGTCGTACAGGCGCGAGCGCAGGCTGGAATTGCCGGAGTCCACCGTAAGCGGCAGCTCGGCGCGCATGCGATGGCCGTCAACCTGGCTCACGTTCAAGATAACCGGGTCTTTGCCCGGGTACTGCTGCAGGATGCGCATCAGCCTGTCGGACACCAATGCGTTAAGCTCGCGCGTGGTAAGGGCAAGCTCCAACTGCAAGGGAGCGGTGTTCGCCTCTTCCTCGGTAAGCACCAGCGGCTTTGCCTCGTACACCAAGATCTGCCTGCCGCGGTCGCTCACCTCGAACTTGCCCTTGCAGGTGATGATGGCGTCTTCCTGGATGGCATCGCGGTTCTTCTCGTAGTCGAAGCACACGCACTCGATATGGCCGGAGGTGTCTTCCAGGATGAAGTTGGCCATAAGGTTGCCGCGCTTGGTGCGACGTATGCTCATCTCGGAAACCATGCCGGCGAACGTGGCCGACTTGATGCCGGTTTCGCGGTCGGACAGGTCGCCGATGGTGTGCTTCATGGTGCGGGCGAGGTAGTTCTCGTACGGGCGCAGCGGATGGTCGGACACGTACATCTTCAAGATGTCCTTCTCGAACGCAAGAAGCGTGCGCTTGTCCCATTCGATGCCGTCGGGCGCCGGGATGTCTTCCTGGAAGCTCTCGTCAACGTCGCTGAACATGCTGAACATATCCAGCTGGCCGGCCGATCTGTCCTTCTGGCGCTTCGCCGCGCTTTCCAGCAGCGTGGTGTCGTCGATGAAGTGCATGCACTGCTTGCGCGTGTAGCCGGTGGAATCGAACGCGCCCGACTTCACCAATGCTTCCAGCGTCTTGCGGTTGTAGGCGTTGGAGGGCACGCGGTTCACGAAGTCGTGCAGGCTGGTGAACGGGCCGTTCTCCTCGCGCTCGGCGATGATGACCTCGGCCACGTGCTCGCCCACGCCGCGCACGCCCGCCAAGCCGAAGCGGATGCCCTCTTCAAGCGGGGTGAATTCCAGGTTCGAGGAGTTCACGTCGGGCGGCAGCACGGGGATGCCGCTGCGGTTGCAGCTGGCGATGTACTTGATAAGGCGGTCGTTGTTGCCCATGTAGCTGGACAGCACCGCGGCCATGTACTCGTTCGGGAAGTGGGCCTTCAGGTACGCCGTGCGCATAACCAGCAGCGCGTAGGCCGCCGAGTGCGACTTGTTGAAGGCGTACTTAGCGAACTTCTCGGCGTCTTCCCAGATCTCCTTGGCGATGTCGAGCGAATAGCCGTTTTCCACCGCGCCGTTGTTCCAGTCGTCCTGGAGCTGGCGCATGATGTCGAGCTTCTTCTTGCCCATTGCCTTGCGCAGCTTGTCTGCCTTGCCGGCGGAAAAGCCGCTCATGACCATGGAAACCTGCATGATCTGCTCTTGGTAGACCATGGTGCCGTAGGTTTCTTCCAAGATGGGGCGCAGGCGGTCGTCGTAGTAGTGGACCGGGGTCTTGCCCTGAACCACCTTCACGTAGTCTTCCACCATGCCCGACTCCAACGGGCCGGGGCGGTTAAGGGCGATGGAAGCTACAACGTCGGAAAAGCGCTCTGGCGGGATCTGCGCGAACAGCGAAACGTACAGCGCGCCTTCCACCTGGAACAGGCCGTCCATGTTCAAGGGCATGCCGTTCTTGCGCAGCTCACCGCGCATCAGGGCGAACGCCTTGTCGTCCTCGATGGGGATTTCCTCGGGCACCAGATGGTCACCGATACGCGCTTCCACGTTGCGACATGCGCGGGAAAGCACGCCCAAGGTGCGCAGGCCCAGGAAGTCCATCTTCAAAAGGCCCAGGTCGGGCGTGTAGTGGCCGTCGTACTGGGTGATGATGCCGCCACCCTTGGTGTCGCGCTTCATGGGAACATGGTCGCTCATGGGGTCACGGCAGATGATGGTCGCGCAAGCGTGAACGCCCTCGCCGCGCACGTGTCCTTCGATGGACTTCGCCGCATCGATGACGCGGCGCACGTCGTCTTCCTGTTGGTAGGCCTTCAACAGGTCGGGATTGGTCTCCAAGGCGCGGTCGATGGTGATGCCCAGCTCGCCGCCGATCATCTTGCAGATGCGGTCGCCCACGGCATAGGGGTAGTCCAACACACGGGCGGCGTCGCGCACGGCGTTCTTCGCCTGCAGCTTGCCGAAGGTGATAACGCCGGCCACATGGTCTTCGCCGTAGAACTCGCGGATATGCTCGATAACGTCCTGACGATGCTGATCGTCGAAGTCGACGTCGATATCGGGCATCTCCACGCGCTCGGGGTTCAGGAAGCGCTCGAACATCAGGCCGTTCTTGATGGGGTCGAGGTCGGTGATGCCCATGGCGTACGTGCACAGCGATCCCGCCGCCGAGCCACGGCCCGGGCCTACGCCGATGCCGTGCTCACGCGCCCAGCGGATATATTCCTGCACGATAAGGAAGTAGGCCGGGAAGCCCTGCTGGATGATGATGTCGGCCTCGTACTCGTACTGTTCCAGCACCGACTTCTCCTTGCCGGTGTTGTCGGCAAGCACCACGGTGCGCCATTCGGGGCCGTAGCGGTGTTCCAGGCCCTTCTCGCATTCCTCGCGGAAGAGCATTTCCTCGGTGTAGCCCTCGGGCAGCGGGAAGCGCGGCAGGATCTCGTCTCGCTCCAGCTCGACGTTGCACTTCTCGGCCAACAGGACTGTCTCGTCGCACGCCTCGGGGAAGTCCTTCAGCGCAGTGCGCATCTCTTCCTCGGTCTTCATGTAGAACTGGTCGTTCGGGAACTTGAAGCGCTTTTCCTGGCTCATCGTGGCGTTCGTGCCGATGCAGAGCATGATGTCCTGCGCACGGGCGTCTTCCTGAGTAAGGTAATGGAAGTCGTTGGTAGCGATGGTCTTCAGGCCCAGCTGCTTGGCGATCTGGGTGAGCTTGCAATTCATCTCGTACTGAGTCATGCCCGCGTTGGTGGTAATGCCCTGGTCCTGCAGCTCGATGTAGAAATCGCCCGGCTCGTAGAGGGCGGCGAAGCGCTTGGCCCACTCCACGGCCTCGTCGAAGCAACCGGCATCGATGCAGCGCGGGATAACGCCGGCGATGCACGCACTGGTGGCGATCATGCCCTCGGCATACTTCTCCAACATCTCGAAGGTGGTGCGCGGGCGATAGTAGAAGTTGTCGACGTGGCTTTCGGAAACGAGCTTCAGCAGGTTGTGGTAGCCCGTGTTGTTCTTCGCCAGCAGGATCATGTGGTGAAGCTTCTGCTTCTGCTTCTTAAGCTCGCTGTCAGTGGTGAAATACACCTCGCAGCCGAAGATGGGCTTCACCTTCTTGCCGGTTTCCTTTTCAACCTTGCGGCAGGCTTCGTCCAGCTCAGGGACGCCCGACATAACGCCGTGGTCGGTGATGGCGACTGCCGGCATATCAAGGTCTGCGGCGCGTTTCACCATATCGTAGACATGCGTTGCGCCATCGAGCAGGGAATATTCAGTGTGGTTGTGCAAGTGTACAAACGCCATATGCTCTCCTGTTTCTTTCCTGCTGCTTTGTCTCTTTGCTGCCATTGTGCCACCCTGACCAGTCCCTGCCGATGGTCAAACGGCAAGGAATGCAAGATGGACAAAAAGGCGCCCGGTTTCCCAGGCGCCCATCGGCTCTGCGTGTTGCCGTTACCGGTCGGACGGGTCCTTCGGGGCGGAGGCCATGTTCACATCGGGAGCACCGGCCGCATTGCCCTGGCCGAAGCCCACCACAGGCGCGCCCGCGGCGGCGGCGTTGGCATCGAAGCTTTCCTTCTTCTTGAAGCCGAACGGACCGGCAACCAGCATGCCGGGGAACGTTTCGATGGCGTTGTTGAACTTCATCACCACGTCGTTGTAGCTCTGGCGCATGTAGCTGATCTTGTCTTCCGTTGCGGTGATCTCGGACTGCAGCTGCTGGAAGTTCTGGTTCGCCTTCAGGTCGGGATACGCCTCGGAAATGGCGAACAGGCTCTTCAGCGTGTCGGTGAGCACGTTGTCGGCCGCCATCTTCTGTTCGGGCGTGGCGGCATGGGCAACGGCGGAACGCGCCTCGGTCACCTTCTGCAGGGTGCCGCTTTCATGGGCGGCGTAGCCCTTCACGGTTTCCACCAGGTTGGGGATAAGGTCCAAGCGGCGCTGCAGCTGAACGTCGATCTGCGCCCACGCGTTGTCCACGCGATTGCGCAGCTGGACCAGATTGTTGTACAGCGCGATGACGATGATTGCCAGCACCACGATGATGGCAACGATGACGATTACGGTAACCATGGCTACTCCTGTCGTTGGGTTACGAGCTCAGTCTATACGGTTTCGACCACCGCAACGCCCAACGGTGAGAAAGACGTTACGCGGCACCACCATTCGTGCTTGTGGGCTTCCACGGAAGCAGCCGTTGCCGCCTCGTACGAATCGCACACCAGGCACACGGCCGAACCGCTGCCGCACACTACCGCATCGGTTACGCCAGCCTGGCCCTTGCCCCATTCCAGGATCTGGCCGATCTGGGGCGCGACGGCGCACGCCGCCTGCGTGAGGTTGTTCCACAGCGCCAGATCGGCGGAATCGGTTGCCTCGGCAAGCTGGGAAAGGTAGGCGGCCTCGGGCAGTTCGGGCGCCTCGTCGAAGGTGGCATAGGCCTTCGCGGTGGAAACCCCTTCGTCGGGGCGAACCAGCAGCACGAATCCTTTACGCGTTGCCAGCGAGCCTTCGTACACCTCGCCCTTGCCGGAAAGGCGCACGCAACCGCCATGCAGGAAGAACGCCACGTCGGCCCCCAAGCGGGAGGCAACGGCGAACACCCGCTGGTCCTTCGGGTCGATGCCCCACAGCGTGGCCGCGCCCAGAAGGGCTGCCGCCGCGTTGGAAGACCCGCCGCCAAGGCCGGCCTCGGCGGGGATCACCTTGTTCAGCACCATTTCCACGGTTTCGTCTTCGGTGCGCCCCAGTTCAGCGGCCAGTTCGCGCACTGCACGGTAGGCGATGTTCTCTTCCGCGGAGATGTTCAACGGGTCGATGGTGAACGAGGTATCGCACTTCAGCACGATCTGCAGGCCCTCGCCCGAGCCCTCGTCGCTGAAGCGGCGCATGGAAAGCGTGTCGTGCAGGGCCAATGCGTGCATGACGGTGTTCACGCCATGGAAGCCGTCGTCGCGCTTTTCGCCTACCGCCAGCACCAGGTTCACCTTTGCCGGAGAGATGATCTTCACCATGTTCTTAGGGGGCAATCCCTCTATCTGCATATGCCTACCACCTTGGGTCAATCGTTTTCGGGAACCGCAGGCAGGATTTCGCCCGCCTGTTGGGAAAGCGCAGCCTTGCGCGCCTTGTTCCGCTTTCGTTTTTCCTTGAAGAAGCGCCTGAGTATTTGGGCGCAGTCGTCTTCGCACACACCCGATGTTACCGCGAACGTATGGTTCAAGCGACTGTCGGCGTTCACCTGGTAAAGCGACCCCAACGCGCCGGCTTTGGGGTCGTGCGCACCGAACACGCAGCGGTCGATGCGCGCCTGATGCATAAGGCCGGCGCACATGATGCACGGCTCCAGCGTTACGTACACCGTGCAGCCCGAAAGGCGCCAAACACCCAGTTCGCGCGAAGCCTGTTTCATGGCCAGGAACTCGGCGTGGCCTGCCGGGTCGGCATCGGTTTCGCGGCGGTTGCATGCCTGGGCAACAACCTTGCCGTCGCACACCACCACGGCGCCGATGGGAACCTCGTCCAATTCGGCCGCCTTGCCGGCCTGCTCAAGCGCCAGCTGCATGAACCGGATATCCTGCTCTTCCGCGCTGTCGCGCTCCATCGGTCACCACCAAACTATGCTATCCTTAGGCCTGCACATTCGGAGGAATGGCAGAGTGGTTGAATGCGGCGGTCTTGAAAACCGTTGTGCCGCAAGGCACCGTGGGTTCAAATCCTACTTCCTCCGCCACGTATCCTGGCGCCGCTCCTTCGAGCGGCGCTTTCTTATTCTAAACGCTACGGCGCAGCGCAAGGCCCCGATCCGTGACGCCAAATGCCCAAGGCTCCACGCCAACAGGCAGATAGCGGAAGCGCCGCACGGCCTACCGCCTCGCAGGCAGCAGCCTATTCCCCGAAGAAGGTTTCCGTAACGTAGTCGACGGGCAGAGCGCATCCACACCACAGGCGCTCGGCGATGGCGGCCTGCTGGACGAAGGCGCCCACACCGTCCAATGTGCGGTTGCCGTTCCTTTCCGCCATGGCAAGCAACTCGGTTTTGCGGGGCGTGTACACCATATCGGCAACGATGATGTCCTTGGGCAGAACGCCCTCCTCGATAAGGCAGCCGGGCTGAGAATACGAGCCCACGCTGGTTGCGTTAACCATCAGGGCCGACTGCTGCAGCGATTCCTGCAGCTGCTGGGTATCGCTTAGCGGATGCAGCTCCACCTGGCAATCGGAGTGCTGCTTCAGGCGGGCGATGACCTGACGGTAAGCCGAAAGGCACTTGTCGTTTCGGTTGAACACGTCGATCTGGGCTACGCCATCGAGCGCCGCCTGCACAGCAATGGCCGAGGCAACGCCGCCCGCACCCAGGATAGTGATCTTCTTGCCCACCACGCCAACGCCGTTCAGCACCAGGTTGCGCATGAACGCCGCACCGTCGGCGTTATCGCCCAGGGAACGGCCGTTCAGGATGGCCACGGTGTTCACCGCGCCCATGATCTGCGCCACCTGGGAAACCTCGTGCAAGTAGGGAACGATGGCCTTCTTGTAGGGCGTGGCCACGTTGTAGCCCAAAAAGCCCAACGCCTCCATGCCACGCACCGCCGCTTCCAGGTTGTCACGCTCCACGTCGAGCGCCACATAGGCGTAGTCGTAGCCCAGCTTGCGGAACACCGCATTATGGATGGCAGGCGACTCGGAATTCGAGATGGGATGGCCGATAACGCCCATCAAACGGGTCGAACCCGTGATGCCCAGAGTGTCCATATCGCTATCCTTCCATCTGCTCGGCAACTTCGAGCCATTCTTCCTCGAGCGCCGCGATGCGCTCCTCAAGCTCATGGATCCCCGACTGAGCCGCACCAAGCGCCTCGTAATCGTACGGGTCCACCTTCAACAGGTCTTCCTTGGCTTGGGCCAACTTCTTTTCCTGCGTCTTCATCTTGTTCTCGATAGACCGCGCCTGTTTCTTCAGATCGCGCATCTGAGCGGCGGAAAGGCCGCTGCCCTCCCCCGGCGCAGCATCTTGCTTGGCCTTCGGCGCGGCAGCGGAAACTCCCGTTGCCTTGGCGGCGCGGCTCTGGTCCAGCAGCTCCAAGTACTCGTCAACACCGCGTGGGCAGTGGGTAAGATGGCCGTCTATCAGGGCGAACTGGTCGTCGGTGACGCGCTCCATAAGGTAGCGGTCGTGGCTTACCACGATCAGCGTGCCCGGCCACGTGTCCAGCAGGTTCTCCATGGCCACCATCATGTCGGTGTCCAGGTCGTTGCTGGGCTCGTCCAGGATAAGCACGTTGGGCGAATCCAGCAGGATGAGCATCAGCATAAGGCGGCGCTGCTGGCCGCCGGAAAGCGTTTCCACCGGCATGTTCAGGTGCGCGTTGGTGAACCCCAACTGCTCCAGCAGCTGAGCCGGGCTCACTTCCTTGCCGTCTATGACGTAGCGCGTGTTGTAGCGGGTGAGTATCTCGCGAACGCGGTCTTTCTTCAGCGGCTCCAGTTCCTCCAGCTTCTGGGAAAGGAAGGCGAACTTCACCGTTTTGCCGATCTTCACGCGGCCCGACTGCGGACGAAGCTTTCCCTGCACGATGTCGAGCAAGGTTGACTTGCCCGCCCCGTTGGCGCCCATAAGCCCATAGCGGTCGCCGGGGCCGATCATCCAGGTTACATTGTCCAGCACCTTCGCCTGCCCGTAGGAAAACGAGGCATCGATAACGTCCACGCATTTCTTTCCCAAGCGGGAAATCGCCGCGCGCTTCAGCTCGGTGGTGTTACGCAGCGGCGGCTCTTCGGCGATAAGCGCACGGGCGGTTTCCACATGGAAGCGCGGCTTGCTGGAACGCGCACGGGCACCACGGGAAAGGAACGCCAGCTCGCGGCGGATAAGGTTCTGGCGCTTCTGTTCCGCAACCGCGGCCTGACGCTGGCGCTCCACGCGCTGCAGGATGTAGGCAGAGTACCCGCCCTCGAAGGGCTCGGCCACGCCGTCGTGCACTTCCCACATGCGCAGGCACACCTCATCGAGGAACCAGCGGTCGTGCGTAACCACCACCAGCGCGCCGTTGCCGCGGGAAAAGCGCTGCTTCAGGTGCTGCGCCAGCCAGTTGATGGCAACCACATCCAAATGGTTCGTGGGCTCATCGAGCAGCAGCACATCGGCATCGGCCGCCAGCACGCGCGCCAAGTCCACGCGGCGGCGCTGACCGCCGGAAAGCATGCCCACCGGGCTTTCCCAATCCAGGTCGCCGATCATGCCGTCGACGATCTGCCGGATGCGCGCATCGCTTGCCCATTCGTATTCGGGGACATCGCCCACCACGTTCCAGCCAACGCTCTTGGCATCGTCCAGGGAATCGGACTGGCGAAGGGAAGCGAAGCGCACGCCGCCTGTGCGCAGAACGCGGCCATCGTCGGGCTCGATGGTGCCATCGAACAACCCCAGCAGCGACGACTTGCCGTCGCCGTTGCGGCCGACCACGCCAACCCGGTCGCCGTCCTCGACGCCCAGGGAAAGCGATTCGAAGATCGTCTTGGTGGGATATTCCAGATGCACGTTCTCGCAGCCGAACAGAAAGGCCATCGTGTTAGCTCCTTTTCGTTTAACCCCGCGCTTGCAGGGTAACTACCAAGTATAAAGCCAATACCGCACCAGCCCACCGCACACCGCACATCGAAAGCTTTGCGACTGCACGTTGCCGCGATGCGATCTTTGCTATAGTCGCAACCATGGATTCGCAGAACGAAAAGATCGGCTTCGTGCTTATGAACACGGGCACCCCCGACTCGCCCGATCCGGCGGACATCAAGCCGTACCTTATCGAGTTCCTCTCCGATCCCAACCTTATCCATATGCCCCGCGCGCTCTGGCTGCCCATCCTGCACCTGTTCATCGCGCGCACCAGGCCGAAGAAAACCTCGCCGCGCTATCAGCAGATATGGACGCCAGCCGGCTCCCCTTTCATGCTGGAATCGAAAGCACAGGAAGACAGCCTGAACAAGCACTTCCGGGAAGCTGGGATAAACGCCGTAGCACGCTTGGGCATGCGCTACGGCAACCCCTCCATCGATGCCGCCCTGAACGAGTTGGAACAACTGGGCTGCAAAAAGGTTGTGGCCTTCCCGCTGTTCCCCCAAACCGCGTACTGCACGGTGAAGAGCTGCAAGGGCAAGATAGAGAAAACCATGCGCAAGCACCCGAACCTTAAGCTTGCGAAGACCATCGAGGGCTACCATTCCAACCCGCGCTATGTTGCCGCGTTGGAAGCGAGCATCCGCGATGCGTGGGAGTATCGCCCAGGAAGCAAGCTCATGTTCTCGTTCCACTCCATCCCGCTAAGCGATGTGAACGCTGGGGACACCTACGTGGAGCAGGTGCGCGCAGACGTATCGCAGGTTGCCGAGCGTTTGGGCATTGCCGAAGACGATTGGTCGCTCGCCTTCCACTCGCGCTTCGAAGACCCACACGCCTGGGTAACGCCGCATCCCAAAGCCAAGCTGGCCGAATGGACAGAGCAGGGCGTTACGCGCGTGGCCATGATGACTCCAGGGTTTTCAGCCGATTGTCTGGAATCGCTCTATGACATAAAGAGCGTTACCTGCGATTACTTCAAAACGCTCTGCCTGCAGCATGGTAGGCAAGCCGATGTGACCTACATCCCCTGCCTGAACCATCGCGAAGACCACCTGGATCTGCTGTTCGAAACAGCAAAGCAGGCGCTCGAAGAGATCTAGGCGAAACGAAGGGCCACCGAGTGCGAAAGGCGGAGCGAACGTCCGCCGGCAAGCAGGGCCCGTACCTCAAACCGCGCCCCTCGCATCCATCCGGGAGCCTGCCCGCCCTTGCCGGTGCACGGCACGCCCCCAGCCCCAACACAGGCAAAACGAAGGCCGCCCCAATGGGACGGCCTTGCAGTGGTTGCAGCTTATTGCCGGCTTGGTTACTTGATAACCAGGACGGGCATGGGGCTTTCGCGGAGCACCGCGTAGGAAACGGAGCCCAGCACGCCGCGGATAGCGCCAAGGCCGCGGGAGCCCATAACGATGAGGTCGGCGTTTACCTTCTCCGCGTAGTTCAGGATGTCGGCGGCAGGGGTGTAGCCGGGGATTACCTCGATGGCAGCCCTATCGCCCAAGGAAGCGATGGCGTCGCCGATGCCTTCCTTTACCTTCTCGGTTTCCTCGCCGATGGTCTTGTTGTAGAGAGCCATGATGTCCTCTACGGAAAGCAGGTACTGCTGGGGATCGAAGGAAGCGCTGTTGAAGTTAGCGGGAAGCTGGGCATTGGGGTGGGTGGTAACGAATACCACATGAAGCTTAGAGCCCTCTGCGCCCTCGACGATTTCAGCAGCCTTCTTCACTGCGGCAAGCGCCTGTTCGGATCCATCATAAGCAACAACGACATTCTCGAATACCATAGTTACCCCTCCTGTTCGTAGTGTATGCAGCAAGCTTGCCTCTGCGCCGTCTTCACGCAGCGCCTGCTTTTGTTTATTCAAGGATACCATTCCGCCCATTCCCCGAACAGTGTCAGAGCATTCAAAGTCCAGCTCAAGTTGAATGTATTGAAATACTCAATAGCCAAGCGCCCATAACGAACGAGGATGCCTTACGGCATCCTCGCAAATGAAGTTATGGCAGATAGCGGGCGGAACCCCTTCGGCTTCACCGCAACGTGACCGCGCCCCTTGGCCAGCGCCAAGGGGCTGCGTTCCTAGTTCTCCAGGAAGTTGCCCTTCTTTTCCAGAGGCTCGATGCTCAAGGGAAGGTTCGGGTCGACGGTGATGGAAAGCAGGTACGTCTCGATAGCTGCATCGAGCTCGTATTCCAGGTCGATGTCGCCCTCGAACACGCACCAGTAGAACAGCAGGCCGGTAGATGCCGCAGCGATGCGCAGCATGGCCTCGTCGATGTCCACATCGGGGCGAACCAGGCCCTGATCGATGCCCTCCTGCAGGTACTGGCGCACCGAAGCGATGATGAAATCGTCCTTGGTGTCGCGGTGCATGAAGTCGAAGAACGGGTTGTGATTGGAGGCGTACAGGCCGGAAACGAATTCCAGACCCATGTCCTCGCAGTACTTCACATATGCACGGTAGATGATGAGGATGCGCTCGATGGGATTGTAGTCCTTGGCGTCTTCCAGCGCCTTTTCGCGATACGGGGCGAAGGCGTACTTCAGGTAGTAGGAGATAAGATCTTCCTTGCCGCTGAACAGGTTGTAGAAACTGCCCGTGGAAAGGCCGGCCTCGTCGCAGATATTGCGCACCGTGAGCTGCTTCATGCCATCGCGGTTGACGAGCTTGATGGCCGCTTTCAGAAGCTTCTCGCGCGTGATCTGAGCTCTGGTCTCGTGAACAGAGACATACTGGTTCCGGCGAATCATGAACTAATCCCTTCCTTGGTTACCATGACAGGCAAACATTAGCTAACTTATTGGATCAATTGTATTTATTGTTGAAAGCTACCAAAAATGAACATGTTTTGAACACGTTCATTCACGGCAAATCCAACAATGCTTAACCTTACGCCCAACACAACCGGAATTTTGCGAGAGTTACGTAAGCGGAGGGCATTGGCATGCGGGCCTAGGCACGGGAAACGCGGGCGCCCTGGGGCGTGTCTTCCACCACGTAGCCCAAATCGCCCAGGCGGTCGCGCACGGCATCGGCCAAGGCGAAGTCCTTCTGCTTGCGGGCGTCGGCGCGGCGGGAAAGCAGAGCCTCGATGGCGGCCTCGGCGCTGTCGCCCGTGAACCCGGCCAGCTCCGCCGCCAAGGCAAGCAGCCCCTCGTCGGAGCCGCCTTCGGCAGCGGCTTCGCCCTTCAAGTCAACGCCCAGCACGCCCAGCAGGTCGGAAACCATGTCGGCGCCCACCAGTACCTTTTCCGCTACGTCTTGGCCCACCGTCGCATTCGAGAGCATGGTGTTCGCCTCGGTGACGAAGCCGAAGATGGCGCCCAGTGCGCCGGCGGTGTTGAAGTCGTCGTCCATGGAGGCGATGAAGGAATCGCACATGGCGTCCATAGCCTGCTTGTAGGCAACCGCATCGAAGCAAACGGTGTCCTCGGCGGCGTTCTGGCACAGCCACTCGGTGTTCTTCACGAAGTTGGCAAGCCTGCCCAGGGCCGATTCCGCTTCACCCAGGCGCTCGTCGGAGAAGTCGAGCGGACTGCGGTAATGGGTCTGCAGCATCAGCATGCGCAGCACGCGCGCATCTGTGGTTTTCAGGATGTCGCGCAGAAGCAGGAAGTTGCCCAGCGACTTCGACATCTTCTCGTGGTTGATCTGCAGCATGCCGCCATGGATCCAGTAGTTGGCGAAAGTGCAGCCGCATGCGGCCTCGGACTGCGCGCGCTCGTTTTCGTGGTGCGGGAAGGCCAGATCGGCGCCGCCGCCATGGATGTCGAACGGCAGGCCCAGGTACTTCTCCGACATAGCCGAGCACTCGATGTGCCAACCAGGGCGGCCCTGCCCCCAGGGGCTTTCCCAAGAGGGCTCGCCGGGTTTGGCGGCCTTCCATAGGGCGAAGTCGAGCGGGTCGCGCTTGCGGTCTTCCAGGCCCTGGCCATCGGCACGCAGCTCGCGGTGGCCGCTTTCCATCTCATCCACGTTGCGGTTGGAAAGCTGGCCGTACTTGTCGTAGGAACGCACAGCGAAGTACACATCGCCCTCCACGGCGTATGCATGGCCGCCCTCGATGAGCTTTTCGACCAGCGCAATCATCTCGCCGATCTCCTCGGTGGCGCGCGGACGCACATCCGGGTCCATCACGCCGGCGGCATGCATGTCATCGATGAACGCCTGGGCGTATTCTGCGGCAACCTCGGCGGCGCTGCGACCTTCCTCGTTGGCCTTCTTGATGATCTTGTCGTCCACGTCGGTGATGTTCTGCACGAACGTCACCTCGTACCCGCGCCAGATAAGGTAGCGGCGGATGGTGTCGAACGAGATGAAGGTGCGGGCGTTGCCGATATGAATGTAGTTGTACACCGTGGGGCCGCACACGTACATGTTCACCTTGCCTTCGTTCAGCGGGACGAAGGGGCGCTTTTCGCGTGCCATGGTGTCGTAGATCTTGATCATCGGTTCTCCTCGGAAACGGGAAACGCGCCCCTGGGGGCGCGTGCTATTGGACTGAAGAAGGGAAAGCGAGCATCAACATCGGCTTACCAGCGCCACCGCCTGGGCGGAAATGCCCTCTTCACGGCCTTCGAAGCCCAAGTGCTCGGTGGTGGTTGCCTTAACACCCAGGTTTTCCACCGGGATGCCGCAGGCGTTTGCCAGGTTGGCGCGCATCTGATCGCGATAGGGCGAAAGCTTCGGTGCTTGGGCTGCGATAACGCAGTCGATGTCCACGATGGAAAAGCCGCTTTCCCGCACCAGGTTGGCCACCGCGGCCAACAGCTTCAGCGAATCGGCCCCTTTGTAGGCCGGGTCGGTGTCGGGGAAGAGCTTGCCGATATCGCCGCCGCGGATGGCTCCCAGCAGGGCATCGGCCACCGCATGGGCAAGCACATCGGCATCGGAATGACCGTCCAGCCCCTGGGTATGGGGGATGTCCACCCCGCCCAAGATAAGCTTACGGCCAGGGGCGAAGGCGTGCACGTCGTAACCCAAGCCGACACGCATGGCAAAAGCAGCGTTCTTGCCAGGCTCGGCGTTGCCGTTCTGCGAAGGTGCCACCTATTCCCCCTTCTTCTGCATCTGCTCTTCGAACGCAGCGCGCACGGCGGCAGAGATAAGCAGGAAATCTTCGGGGACGGTGAGCTTGATGTTGTCGCGCTTGCCTTCCACCATGATCACGCGGCCGCCCAGGCGCTCGATGAGCGAAGAGTCGTCGGTGCCCACGAAGCCGTCGGAGAGGGCCGAGGCATGCGCACGGCGGTAGATGCCCGCGCGGAAGATCTGCGGCGTTTGCGCGTTCCAGAACACGGAGCGGTCGGGGGTGCCCACAACCACGCCGTTTTCAACCACCTTCAGCGTATCGATGGAAGGGTGGCCCACCAGGGCGCCGTCGCAGTCGATGTTGCCTTTGATGGTGCTGATGGTGTGCTCCACCAGTTCAGTGGTTACCAGCGGGCGGGCGCCGTCGTGCAATATGACGAACTCGTATTCCTCGGGCACCAGCTCAAGGCCGGAAAACGCCGATTCCTGACGGATGGATCCGGCAGGCGCCATAACGATGGGCGTGACGAACGGGAACGGGTCGATGGCGCGGGCGCGATATTCCTCGGTGCGCTCTTTCGGGCACACGATAACGATCAGGCCGATGTCGGCCACGGCGTCGAAAACCTCGGCCGAGCGGGTAAGGATGGGCTTGCCGGCTATTTCCACCAGCTGCTTTCCGCCCTCGCGCCCGAAGCGCTCGCCGCTGCCGCCGGCCAGGATGATGGCCGCGGTTTTGGGCTTCTTGCCAACGACGCCCTCAGGGCGGGGTTCCGCCTTCAGGGCGTCGAAGCTCATATCGTCGAACATCGCCATAGCATGCTCCAAAACGGAAGGGGCGAAGATCGGATCGATCATCTTGTCTGTCATAAAGGGCTCCTGTACGCCACGTGCAGCTTGCTCGAGCCGCCGCACCTGGCGCACCTCAAGCTCTAGTCGGCCGCTTGGCCCCCTGCAGAGGAACCGCCACCACGCGAAGGCAAGCCCGCATGGCCCAGATCGTAACCCGCAAGAAGCAATTCGGCCTCGGCAGCTATGGTATCACGCTTGCGCGGCGCGGGGATAGAGCCAGTACCAGGGGTGAAGGTAAGCTCGCCATCGGCGACATCGACATCGATGACCGAACCGCTGGTCCACTTGCCTTCCAGCAACTGCTCGGAAAGCGGATCCTCGATAAGGCGCTGGATGGCGCGACGAAGCGGGCGGGCACCATAGGAAAGATCGGTACCCTCTTTGGCTACGAAGCGGCTGGCCTCGGGAGTGAGGTTGATGGTCATGTTCTGCTCGATAAGGCGCTCGCGCAGATCGGCCACCATAAGGTCGACGATCTTGACGATCTCTTCCTCGGTGAGCGACTTGAACACGATGATCTCGTCGATGCGGTTCAGGAACTCGGGGCGGAAGAGCTTCTTAACCTCGGCCATCACGCGCTGCTTCATTTCCTTGTCGTCCAGGCCGCCCTTGTCGTTGCCGGTGAAGCCCAGAGGTGCGCTTACCGTGATCTCGCGCGCACCGACGTTCGAGGTCATGATGATAACCGTGTTGCGGAAATCCACCACGCGCCCCTGCGAATCGGTAAGGCGCCCTTCCTCCAAGATCTGGAGCAGGATGTTGAACACATCGGGGTGTGCCTTCTCGATCTCGTCGAAGAGCACCACCGAATACGGGCGCTGGCGCACCGCCGTGGTGAGCTGGCCGCCCTCGTCGTAGCCCACGTAGCCCGGAGGCGAACCCACCAAGCGGCTTACGCTGTGCTTTTCCATGTACTCCGACATATCGAAACTGATAAGGGCATCTTCGGAATTGAACAGGAATTCCGCCAACGCCTTGGAAAGCTCGGTCTTGCCCACGCCGGATGGGCCCAGGAAGATGAACGAGCCCGCAGGGCGCTTGGGGTCTTTCAAGCCGGAACGCGAACGGCGTATGGCCTTGGAAAGCGCGGTTACCGCCTCGTCCTGGCCGATGACGCGCTCATGCAGCACCGATTCCATGCGCAGCAGCTTCTCGGTTTCCGCCTCGGTAAGGTTGGAAACGGGCACGCCGGTGGTCATGGAGACCACATCGGCCACGTCTTCCACCTCTACCTCGCTCACCGTTTTGCTGGTTTCCGCCTCCCATTTCTGCTGGGCTTCCTTGCGCTTGGCCTCGAGCTCTACCTCTTCGCCGTGCAGGGAATCGGCGCGCTTGAAGTCCTGCGCGGAAATAGCCTGATCCTTCTGGGTGCGCACGCGGCGCAGGTCGTTGTCGATGACCTGGATCTCTTCCGGCAGCACCATGTTGCGGATGCGCATGCGCGCGCCCGCCTCGTCCAGCACGTCGATAGCCTTGTCGGGCAGGAAGCGGTCCTGGATGTAACGATCGGAAAGGTTCACCGCGGCCTGAAGGGCATCGTCGCTGAAATGCACATGGTGATGCTCTTCGTAGCGGTCGCGCAGGCCTTCCAGGATGCGCATGGCCTGCTCCACGTTGGGCTCCTTCACCAGCACGGTTTGGAAGCGGCGCTCGAAGGCGGAATCCTTTTCCAGGTGCTTGCGGTACTCGTCGAGCGTGGTGGCGCCGATGATCTGTATCTCGCCGCGGGAAAGGGGCGGCTTCAGGATGGCAGCGGCATCGATGGAGCCCTCGGCAGCGCCGGCACCGATAAGGGTATGCAGCTCGTCGATGAACAGGATGATGTCACCCGCCTGCTGAACCTCCTTGATGCACTTCTTCAGGCGCTCCTCGAACTCGCCGCGGTACTTCGAGCCCGCAACCAGCGCGGAAACGTCCAGCGTGACGATGCGGATGTTGCGCAGCAGGTCGGGCACCTGATTGGCCACGATGAGCTGAGCCAAGCCCTCGGCGATGGCCGTTTTGCCCACGCCCGGCTCGCCGATGAGCAGCGGGTTGTTCTTCTGGCGGCGCGAGAGGATCTGCATCACGCGCTCGATCTCTCCCGCACGGCCGATAACCGGGTCGAGTTTGCCTTCGCTGGCCTTCTTGGTAAGGTCGGTGCCGAATTCGCTGAGCATGCTATCGGTGGAACCGGTGGTGGGGTCGAAGCTGACGCCGGCAAGAACCGGGGATCGGCCCACCAAATCGTTCAGGGCGCTACGGATGGCATCGCCTTCCACGCCCATGTTCTTCAGCACATCGATGGCCGTGCCCTCACCTTCGCGCACGATGCCCAAAAGCAGATGCTCGGTGGAGATATAGCTCTTGCCCATCTGCATGGCTTCGCGCAGGGAGTACTCCAGCACGCGTTTCACACGCGGGGTGAAGCTGAGGTGCCCGGACACATCGGCGCTCGGATCGGCCTTCACTGCCTGGCGGACGGCGGCCAAAGTGGGGTCGTACTCCACACCCAAATGCTCGAGCGTCTGGGCGGCAAGACCCTCCTTTTCCTTCATGAGGGCAAGCAGGATATGCTCGGTGCCCACGTAGGGCTGGTGCAGGGCACGCGCCTCTTCCTGGGCGAGCACCAGCACCTTCCTGGCTTTATCGGTGAACTTGTCGAAGGACATGTAAGCCTCGATTCTCTCGGCAAGTTATCAGTTCAGTAGTCTTGATCATGCTAGCACTCAAATAAACCGAGTGCTAACGCGTAACGTAACTGTAGCCAGAATACAAAAACACCCCGAGCTTTACGCTCAGGGCGTTCAGAAAGATTCTTACTTAGCAGCCTCTGGCCTCATATGAGGGAATGAACAGTCCAGTGGACTGTTCATCGCCGAGCACCGCGAAGCGGAGCACAGGCGTCACCTTTCCTGCCGGCGCGAGCCGGGTGCTGCTGTTTCCGGCAAGAACGTCGCAGCACAAGAAAAGATTCAACTACTTGGAAGCCTCAGGACGCATGTGCGGAAACAGCAGCACATCGCGAATGCTGGGCTGGTTGGTGAGGAGCATTACCACGCGGTCCACGCCGATGCCGATGCCGCCGGCCGGGGGCATGCCGTACTCCAGGGCGCGCACGTAGTCGGTGTCGTATTCCATGGCCTCGTCGTCGCCGGAAGCCTTTTCCTCCATCTGCTTCTGGAAGCGCTCGGCCTGATCAACCGGGTCGTTCAGCTCGCTGAAGGCGTTGGCGTACTCGTGGCCGGCGATAACCAGCTCGAAGCGGTCGGTAAGGCGCGGCTCGTCCTCGAAGCGCTTGGCCAGGGGGCTTACCTCTACCGGGTAGTCCACCACGAACGTGGGGTTCACGATGGTGGGCTCGCCGATCTCGTCGTACAGTTCGGCGATGAGCTTGCCGGCGGTCCAGGAATCGTTCACCTCGATGCCGTTCTTCTTCGCCAATTCGGCCAAGTGCTCCACCGGCGTATCGAGCGTTACCTCTTCGCCCAGTGCATCGGAGACCACCTTGGTCATGGGGATGGAAGGCCACTCGCCCGAAAGGTCGATGGTCATGCCCTGGTACTCAAGCTGCTCAGTGTCGTTCACCGCGGCGTTGGCGGCCTTGATAACGCCCTGGGCCAGCTTCTTCATGCCCTGAAGGTCGTTGAAGGCGCAGTATGCCTCCATCGAGGTGAACTCGGGGTTGTGCGTGGGGTCCATACCCTCGTTGCGGAAGATGCGGCCGATCTCGAACACGCGCTCGAAGCCGCCCACCAGCAGGCGCTTCAGGTGAAGCTCGGTGGCGATGCGCAGGTAGTTCTCCTGGTTCAGCGCATTGAAATGCGTGATGAAGGGCTTTGCGGTGGCACCACCCTGAATGGTTTGCAGGATGGGGGTTTCCACCTCGTAGTAGCCGTCTTCTTCCATGTAACGGCGGAATGCCGAGAGGATCTTGGAGCGCTTCACGAAGGTTTCGTACACGTCTTCGTTGGCGATAAGGTCCACGTAGCGCTGACGATAGCGGATCTCCTTGTCGGAGAGGCCATGGAACTTCTCGGGCAAGGGGCGCAGGCTCTTGGACAGCAGCTCGAAGGAGTCTACCGCAACGGAAAGCTGGCCGCGGCGCGTGCGCATCATAAGGCCGCTCACGCCGATCCAGTCGCCCAGGTCCAGGTCCTTCATCTCGGCGAAGGCTTCCTCGCCCAGCGCGTTGATGCGGCAGAACAGCTGGATGCGGCCGGTGGAATCCATGAGCTCGAAGAAGATGATCTTGCCCTGGGCACGCTTGGCCATAACGCGGCCGGCAACGGCCACACGGTCTTCCGTGTTGGCGCCGTCTTCCAGATCGGCGTACTTGGCATCAAGCTCGGCGATATGGTGCGTGTAGGCGAACGCATGGCCGTAGGGGTTCTTACCTGCGGCGATCAGCGTCTCGCGCTTGGCGCGGCGAACCTCGATGGGATCGTCTTCGATAACCTGCTCGTTGTTTTCCTCGGCCATTTAGGCTGGTCTCCTTCTACGTAATCTGCGGCGTTACAGCAAACGCGCCAACAAGGCCGCAAGCCCGTTGGCGCAGAATGGTGGATATTCCTAGTGCTCGATCTTCAGGATCTTGGCCTTGATCTCGCGGCCGGTGGGGCCCTGCGCCACTACCTCTTCGCCCTTCTTGTGGCCCAGAAGCGCGGCACCTACCGGGCTCTCGTTCGAGATCTTGCCCTGGGAGGAGTCGGCCTCGGCGCCACCGACGATGGTGAACACGCGCTCACGGCCGTTCATGTCCACGGTAACGGTGGTACCGATGTTCACCACGCCCGTTTTCTTGGGGGCATCCACAACCGTGGCCTCGCCCAGGATGCGCGTGATCTCGGCGATGCGCGCCTCGTTTGCGCTCTGCTCGTTCTTGGCGTCGTCGTACTCGGAGTTCTCGGAGATGTCGCCGAACTCGCGGGCCACGCGGATGCGGTCGCCGATTTCTGCGCGCTTCTCGGTTTCCAGGAAATGAAGCTCTTCCTCGAGCTTGTCCTTGCCTTCTTGAGTGAGAACGTAATTGTTGTCCATGGTTTTACACCCCTCGGCCGTATGCTCCGGCCAATTCCTTTCCTATACCCGCGAAAAGGGCGCGCCGAAGCGTGCCCTTTACGTACCTGAGATGTGAAGCCAACCTGCGGTTAGGCTTCTTCCTTTTTCGCCTCTTCAGCCGAAGGCGCAGGCTTTGCGCCCGGAGCTGGCTTGTCGATAACCTCGACTTCGATCTCTTCTTCCGCCTTGGCCTTCGGAGCCTCGGCTTCGGCTTCTTCAGCCTTCTTGCTGCCGCCCAGGCCTTCACGAAGGTTCTTCACGGCCTTGCCGATGGCAGTGCCGAGCTTGGGAAGGTTCTTAGGTCCGAACAGAACAAGAATGACGATGAGGATGATGGCGATCTCTAAGGGGCCAAAAGGACCGATCTTCATGAAACACCTCCGTGTTCACGGGCCGGGAAACAGAACCCTGCCCACATAATGCGAGTAACCGGAATTACTCTAACAAAAAAGAGCGGTACCCTTTTCAGGATACCCCTCAGTGGCTGTAATGGTCGGGATGACAGGATTCGAACCTGCGACCTCTGCGTCCCGAACGCAGCGCTCTACCAAGCTGAGCCACATCCCGTTTGTGATTTAGCGGGTGCTATAGTACCACACTTCCAGCAAATGCAAAGAGGGCGCCGAAGCGCCCTCCATAACTTGAAGACGGGAAGCGCCTAACCCGTGTAGCGCACGTACCACATGCCGGAGTGCACGGCGCTGATCTTCACCACATCGCCCGTATGTGGGGCATGGATCATCTGACCGTTTCCGATGTACACGCCGGTATGGTGGCTGTTCAGGCAGAAATCGCCTGGCTGCGGGTCGGTAACGCGCGTCCAGTTCTCCATGGTGTAGGTGGTGCACCAATGGTTGCCCATGACGCCCGTGATGCAGTAGCCCACCAAGCCGGAGCAGTCGAAGGAGTTGGGGCCGGCCGCACCCCAGACGTAGGGCTTGCCCAGCTGCGCGTAGGCGCGGTCTACCACGGTGTTGCCGGTAACCGCCTGGACGGCACCGTTGTTCACAGAGGAAGACCCGCCGGAAGACGCTGCCGCAGCTGCAGCCGCAGCAGCCTGACGTGCCTGCTCGGCCGCCTCCTCTTCCTTGCGCAGAAGCTCCTGGGCTTCAGCCGAAAGGGTGTCGTAGGCGGTTTGCAGCTCGGCCGTGGTGGCCTCCGCCTGCTCCTTTACCTGCTTGGCCTCCTCGGACTTCTGGGCAGCGATCTCGGCCTGCTCCTCGGCTTCCTGCTCGGCAGCCTGAAGCTCTTCACGGGCAGCCTTGGTCTGCGAGACGAGGTTCGCATCGTTCTCGTTGAGCTTTTCCAGCGTGTTCCAGGTAGTGGCGAACTGCTCGAAGGAAGAAGCACCCAGGATAACGTCGATGAAGTTGGTGTCGCCCGAACGGTACATGTTGCGGGCACGGTCGCCCAGCTTATCCTGGTAGGCGGCGATCTCCTGAGATTTCTGCTCTACCTTTTCCTTGGCGTACTGAACACGCTTTTCGGCCATCTGCTGTTCGTCGAGCGCCTGGTAATAGTCGTTGGAGGCCTGGTCCAACTGCTCCTGCATGTTGTTGAGCTCGGTGAGCTTCGCCTCGGCTTCGGCCTGCTTTTCAGCGGCGGTAGGATCGGCAAAGGCCGCAGAGGTGGGTACGGCAAGAGCAGCAGCCAGCAAAACGGCCATGCCGGCCGATGCGCATGCGCGCTTGTGCGACAAGAATGAAATGCCCATCGTTAGGTTCCCCCTTGGTGGTTGCATTTGTTGGTACGTTTAAGCGATAGGTGGATCTAGCTTAGCGGTGCACGGCGTTTCCCCACAACAGCGAACACAAAATAACCCCTAAGTCGCCTGCGTGGCGTTTTATCGACGGCGGGCGCCGCACCAGACTGCGGCAAAGAAAAAGCCCGCCGAAGCGGGCTTTTCGATTCGTGCTGTTTCCTACTGCTAGTAGCGAACGTAGACCATGCTGCTCGGAACGGAGCTGATCTTCACCACATCGCCGGTCTGCGGTGCGTGGATCATCTGGCCACCGCCGATATAGATGCCGCAATGGTGATCGTTGGTAACAACGTCACCCGGCTGCGGGTTGGTCACGCGCGTCCAGCCCAGGAAGGTGTAGGTAGTACCCAGACGGCTGTAGCTGCCAGTAAGGCAGTAGCTTACCAGGCCGGAGCAGTCGAAGGAGTTGGGGCCGACGGCACCCCAGGAATAGGGCTTGCCCAGCTGGGAATACGCACGGTCGACCACGGTGTTGCCCGTTACCGTCTGCTGCTTGTTGTTGTTGGTGCTGCTGCTGGAGCTGCTACCGCTGTTCGAGCTGGAGCTGGAACCGCTGTTGCTGCTGCCGCTATTGGAAGAGGCGCTGCTGCCCGCCGTGCCGCTTTCCTCTGCTGCAGCTGCTGCCTGCTGCTGGGCCTGCTCGGCCGCAGCCTGCTCCTGCTGCACCAGGGCCTGGGCCTCGGCGGAAAGGTTGTCGTACACCGACTGCATCTCGGAGGCCTTGGCCTCTGCGTTGGAGGCGATGGACTTGGCCTCTTCTGCCTTGTCGGATGCTACTTGAGCCTGCTCCTGAGCTTCCTTCTTGGCAGCTTCAAGCTCGACACGGGCGTTCTTGGTTTCGGAAACCAGTTCCGCATCGTTGCTGTTCAGGGTTTCCAGCATGTTCCAGGTGGTTGCGAACTGCTCGAAGGAGGAAGCACCCAGGATAACGTCGATGAAGCTGGTATCGCCGGAGCGGTACATGTCGCGGGCACGCTCGCCCAAACGCTGCTGGTCGTTCTGGATCTGAGCGGTTTTCTCTTCGATCTGGGACTGGGCTTCGTCTACCCTAGCCTCGGCATCGAGCTGATCCTGATGGGCGGCCTCGTAGTTAGCCGAAGCCTGGTCAAGCTCGGACTGGTACTGGTTCAGCTTCTCCAACGCAGCATTGGCTTCAGCCTGCTTGTCGTCGGAAGGGGCGGCGTAGGCGTTTGCCACCGGGATGGAAAGGCCAACGGCCAAAATCGCTGCAACCGCAGCGTTCATCATTGCCTTTGGCTTAGAAATGCGCATCTGTTCTTTCATGTAAGTAGAGCCTCCTAGCGCTTTCGCGTTGCTTCTGCGCATCAAAGTGCTTATTGCGCAGAAAATCAGCTTCAGTAATGGTAGCAAAGGCCTGTTCGCCAAGGCAAAATAATGTGAAGGGGCGCTTCATAACACCAGGTAAGGGCCGTGTTGTGCCATTCTGCCGCAACATGAGGGGCCTTTAAAGGCGGCAGCGAGCAGGCCAGCGCTGCGCCCGGGCTTGGCACCACCCGGTACCGTGGTGCGAAACCGCAGGATACCTATTTAGAACAAGTTCATTTTTATTGATGAATCGAACATGAGTTGCGTTATGCTAATAACAAGAAAACGGTTGACGAGGGGATTAGAGAACCGTTTCTCGCCGAATGCAAGGCAGGGCCGGCGCTCCACGCAGCCCTCCCTGCCATATGCAGCCAATAGTCGGTTGGCCTCGGTTTCCCTTGCCTCGCTCGTCGATCAAACAGTTCGTTCCAGTATGAGAGGTGAAATCATGGAAATCACCATCACCGGCCGCAAGATGCCCATCACGGATGCTATCCGCTCCTATGCCGAAGAGAAGATCGGCAACTCCATGAAGGTCATGGACATCAGCCCCCTTACCGCCGAGGTAGTGCTCCAGGTAGAGAAGAACCCTGCCAACCCCACTCCTTGCAAGTGCGAGGTAACCATGCGCGCACGCGGCCATGTTATCCGCGTTGAGGAAAACGAGGAAACCATGTACGCGGCCATCGACGTTGCCGCCGCCAAGGTGCTGCGCCAGCTGCGTAAGTTCAAGACCCGCGTTATCGACAAGAAGATCGCCAGCGCCCCCAGCAAGGCTCAGGCTGCCGGCGAGCTCGACCTTGATGGCCTGATGAGCGAGCTTTCCCAGGACGACGAAGTGGTACGCGTGAAGGAACTCGTGCTCGAGCCCCTCACCGAGGAAGAGGCGCTTATCCAGATCGACCTTCTGGGCCACGACTTCTTCGCCTTCATCGATCGCGACACCAATGCCGTGAACATCCTGTACCGCCGCGAGCATGGCGGTTACGGCCTGCTGAAGGCCAAGGACGAGTAAACCCGCCCAGTCCTAAACGCAACAGAGGGTCGCTCACCATCGTGAGCGACCCTCTTTCTTTATGCACTGATTCAAATCTGGCGCCTTGAAGCAAGTCTGTCCGCGCCGGACGGCGCCTGCGCGGCGAGAAGCCCTTCCGGAGCGCGGCTTACGAGCGCTCGCCTTCAAGGCGGGCGCCCCAGGTACTTGATCTTGGATTCCGGGATGCGGTGAATCATGCGTCAAGCCATTTTCCGCGCCGCCCCTTCGCGAGCACTCGGAAGCCGAAACAAGCGAAGGGGGCGCCGAGGTGCGTAGGCGCCGACCGACGCTACGTCAGCAACGGCCGGGCAGCGACGTGGGCCGGGGGGCCGCCGCGCGGGGTTCTCTGAACACCATTCCTGTTCTATTCGCAAAGCGAATCTCCTTCAAATGCATGAAGCAGTGCAGCGCATGCAGAAGGGGCTCGCCGAAGCGAGCCCCTTCAAACAGCGGAACGGGAATCCCCGAGGGGCGGTGCCCCGGCCCGCGGCGCGGACAGGTTGAAAACACCACGGTGCTTATTCCCCGTCGGTAATACGGCTGAGGAACGCCTTGGTGCGGTTGTGCTGCGGGTTGTTGATAACCTGCTGGGCAGGGCCTTCCTCCACAACCACTCCCCCATCCATGAAGGCAACACGATCGGCAACGTCGCGGGCAAAGGCCATCTCGTGCGTGACAATGACCATGGTCATGTGCTCTTCAGCCAGCTCGCGGATAACGCGCAGCACTTCCTGGGTAAGCTCAGGGTCCAGCGCGGAAGTGGGCTCGTCGAAGAACAGCACGTCCGGGTCCAGCGCCAGGGCGCGCGCGATGGCCACGCGCTGCTGCTGGCCACCGGAAAGCTCGCAAGGAACCATGTCCTCCTTGTTCGCCAAGCCCATTTTCGCCAACAGTTCGCGGCCTTTCGCCAATGCCTCTTCCTTGGGGCGCTTCTGTACGCTGATCAGCGCATCGGTGACGTTCTGCAGAACCGTGAAATGCGGGAACAGGTTGAAGTTCTGGAACACCAGCCCGTAGCGCTTCTTCGCCTGGGCCAGTACGTCCTTGCCGCCGTACACCGCCTTGCCCGACTCGTCCTTCGCCACCTGCAAGTCGCCGTAGGAAAGCGAGCCCGAATCAAGCGTTTCAAGCAGCGTCATGCAGCGCAGAAGCGTGGACTTGCCGCCGCCCGAAGGGCCGATGATGGAAAGCACATCGCCCTGCTCAACCGTGAGTGAGATGTCTTTCAGAACCTCGTTGCTGCCGAACGCCTTGCGCGCGTGCGACAGGTTTACAACCGGCATGTTCGCCATGGTGGTACCTCTTTTCCGAATGCCCGCGGGCTAGTCGTGGTAGTAGGACAGCTTCTTCTCGATGCGGCCCAGGATGAACTCGATAAGCAGGCAGAAGCCCCAGTAGATGAGCGCTGCCATGGCGTAGGGGATCATGGAAACCACGCTGGCGGAAATGGATTTCGCCACCGAGAACATCTCGGCCATGCCCAGGACGAACGCCAGGGAGGTGTCCTTCACCAGGGTGATGATCTCGTTGCCCATTGCGGGAAGGATGCGCTTGATAACCTGCGGCAACACGATCTTGAAGAACGTCTGCGAGCGCGTGTAGCCCAGAACCAGGGCGGCTTCGTACTGCCCCTTCGGGATGGACTGGATGCCCGAACGGTAGATCTCGGCGAAATAAGCGGAGTAGTTCAGGATGAAGCCGATGGCGCACGCAGCGTACTTCCAGTCGGTGCCCATGTTCATGCCGAACAGGTAATACGGCCCGAACATGAATGCCATCAGCTGCAGCATAAGCGGCGTGCCGCGCAGGATGGAGATGTAGAACTGCGCCAAAAGCGAAAGGGGCTTGAACCTGCTCATGCGCGCAAGGGCCACCACAATGCCCAGCGGCAGCGAGCCCACCAGCGTAACCACGAAGATCCACGCGGAAAGCCCCAGACCCTCTACAAGGGCACTGAGCATAACGCTAAGTTCCATAGATTCCTCCTGTTTTCATGTCCCAGCCCACGAGCAAGCGCGGGCTTTCCATCTGTTGCAATGCAGAATGCGGACACCACACGCACACATCCGCAAACGCAACAAAGGGCGGAGGTTGCCCTCCGCCCGTTTTTCGAGCCGCCATTATGCTGCCGCACCGAGCGACTCGGTACTTACTTCTTACTTAAGCACCCAGTTGTCGGCGCTCATGCCGTAGCTGGAGTACTTCTCGATGAGCTTGGCAACGGTGCCGTCGTTGTACATTTCCTTCAAGGTGTCGGTAACCTTCTGCGCCAGGGCGTCGTCACCCTTCTTGAAGCCCACTGCGTAGTGCTCGGAGCTCAGGGGGTCCAGCTGCTCGTAAGCATCGGGCTTGGCGGAGATCTGGTACTGGGCGATGGAAAGGTCGCAGGCAACCGCATCTACCATGCCGGACTCAAGCTGCATGAACGCATTGTTATAGTCGGGAAGCGTTTGCAGGTCCTTGAAGGTATCGGCCAGTTCCTTCTGGTCGCCCTCGAGCACGTCGAGTGCGGCGGAGTCTGCCTGGGTTACCACGGTTTTACCGGCAAGGTCGGAAAGGCTGTTGATGCCGGAGCCCTTCTTCACCACCACAACCTGCTCGTTGAGCATGTAGGGCTCGGAGAAGGTGTAGTTGTCTTCGCGGCCCTCAAGGGTGAAGCCGTTCCAGATGCAGTTGATGGTGCCCTGGTTCAGCAGCGCGTCCTTTGCGTCCCAGTCGATTGCCTCAAGCTGAATGTCCCAGCCATTGCGGGTCGCAACTTCCTGGGCAAGATCAAGGTCGAAGCCGGTGGGTTGGTTGTTCTCGTCCATGAAGCCGTACGGCGGGTAGCTGTTGTCGAAGCCGACGACGAGCTTGTTGCCCGCAGGGGCGCCGTCGCTGCTGGACTGGCTGGACTGGTTGGAGCTGCAGCCGGCGAGCAGTGCTGCGGAAAGGCATGCCACGCAGGCAACCGCCAGCACCGAAAGGAACTTCTTCTTCATTGGTACCTCGTTTCAGCGTTTTCCTTGCCTGGCGCGGGCCGTAGCTTCGCCAGGCGGGCTCGGAAAGACTTTACTTAACTAAAGCAGGCTGCAGTATAGCACAGTAGAGTGCTGCATCAATAAAGCGCCGGCGGCATTTCCCCGGCTGGAAACATAGCCCTAGGCGAACGGGCGGCAGCCGACCAAAACAGGGCAGGCACACCTTCGCAAGCGGGATAAATGGGAGTAGAATCCGAGCCATGGATACACAGATCAAAATACGCATGGCAACCGAGGCCGATGCCCCCGCGCTGCTGAACATCTACACCCCCTACGTGCTGGAAACGGCAGTGACGTTCGAGATCGAGCCTCCCACCCTGGAAGACTTCACGGCTCGCATCACCCGCGTGCTGGAGCGCTACCCTTACATTCTTGCCGAAAAGAACGGCGAAGTTCTGGGCTACGCCTACGCGAACTCCTTCCGCCCCCGTGCGGCCTATTCCCACGCAGCGGAAAGCTCCATCTACATCCGCAAGGACCTGCGCAACCGCGGCTTGGGCCGCCGCCTGTACGAAGCGCTGGCGAAGCTGTTGCTGCTGCAGAACGTCTTCAACATGGAAGCATGCATCGCCCACTGCGACCCGGCCGACGAGTACGTGCCCGCCGCAAGCCGCCTGTTCCATACCCGCTTGGGCTTCAAGCATGCCGGCAGCTTCAAGCACTGCGCGCTGAAGTTCGGCCGCTGGTACGACATGATCTGGATGGAGCGCATTTTGGCGCAGCGCGAGCCGCAGGAAACCAGCCCCTTCAGGCCCCTGCCCGATATCGATGCGCCCTACATCGATGCCATCCTGAACAAGGCGTAGCGTTCGCAAGAAGTGAAGGTCGGGGCATAACGACCCAGGCCACAGAGCCAACCCACCTAAGAGCCGCCTGAGTGCGGCTCTTTTCACATCCGGACGGCCGAGCATTGGACGGCGAGCACGATACGACTGAGGCATCCGAGCGCCCAACGCGCAGCTGCTACACGCAAAGCCGCGCTTGCTGCTGCCGGGGGCGCCGGGGCCTAACCCAGCAGCTCGAACTTCCTGCCCTTGTAGTCGATAAGCCCTTCCTTGCGCAATGCGGAGAGCTCGGTGGAAAGCGTACTGCGGTCCACACCCAGGTAGGCCGCCAGCTTTTCCTGGGTAAAGGGAATGCTGAACGCCGAGGCGCCGCAAGCTTTCTGCCGCAGCGAGAGGTAGGCCATGATCTTGCCCCGTACCGTTTTGGGAGCAACCGCCATGGCTCTTCTGTTCAAGGCAACGTTCTTGCTGGCCATGGAAACAAGCAGGTTGCGCACCAGGATTGCATGGCAGCCGCATTGCTTCGGGCACGAGTGCATGGCGCGGCGCGCGTCCACCCAGGCCACGGCGCTTTCCGCATCGGCAACCACGTCCACGTCCAAGATGCCGTCCTTCGCGCATGCGTAGGCAACCGCGAACGGCTCGCCTGGGGCAACCGACTCCAGAACCGTCACCTGCCCCCATACATCCACCACCTCTATATGCAGCAACCCGGAGAGCAGCACACCGATGCGCGAGACAGGCTGCCCCGCGTGGAGCACCCGCTCGCCCCGGGCATAGGTACGCTCCGACAACCCCAGGCACGGCAGCATGGAGCTTGCGTCGGATTCATCGATTCCCCTGAACAACGGCGCATCGGTTATCTGCATATTCACCGCACTTTCCCAAAGTGTTCCAACAAGAACATTCTATAGAAAGAAATGCGGATACGGTGGCACCAAGGCAACACGTTGAAGAGGAGCCATCATGACCGACACATCCATGTTCTGCTTCCAATGCGAGCAAACCGCCCATTGCAGCGCCTGCACGGGCGCGGCGGGCACCTGCGGAAAAACCGCCAACACCGCGAACCTGCAAGACAAGCTGACCGGCGCGCTTATCGCCCTCGCCCAGTCCCAGTCGGGGAAGCCCACCAGCGAAGAGCTTTCGAAACTGGTGATGGAGGGCATGTTCGCCTGCGTTACCAATGTGAACTTCGATGACGGCAAGCTGAACGACCTGATCGAGCAGGTGCATTCCGCAAGCGCCGGCCATGAAGACTACGACATGGGCCATATCTGGGACGCCGACGAGGACGTTCGCTCGCTGAAGAGCCTGATCCTGTTCGGCCTGCGCGGTATGGCTGCCTACGCATACCATGCCATGGCCCTGGGGTACTCCGACAGCGAGGCCAACGAGTTCACCCTCGAGGCGCTGCGCGTGCTGGGCTCCGATGCCAACGGAGACGAGCTTCTGGCCTGCGCTCTGAAGGTGGGCGAAGTGAACCTGAAGGTAATGGCGCTGCTGGACCAGGCGAACACCGAGACCTACGGCACCCCCGCCCCCGCCAATGTGGGCATGACCGTAGAGGCTGGCCCCTTCATCGTGATAAGCGGCCACGACCTGCACGACCTGAAGCTGCTGCTGGAGCAGACCGAAGGCCGCGGCGTGAACGTATACACCCATGGCGAAATGCTTCCCGCCCATGCCTACCCCGAGCTGAGCAAGTACCCGCACCTCAAGGGCAATGTGGGCACGGCCTGGCAGAACCAGCGCAAGGAATTCGCAGAGCTGCCCGGCGCCTTCCTGTTCACCACGAACTGCCTTATGCCGCCGACGGCAGCCTATGCCGACCGCGTGTTCACCACAGGCCCGGTAGAGTTCGCCGGAACGGTGCACATCGGCGAGGACAAGGACTTCGAGCCGGTTATCCAGAAGGCCATCGAGGCCGGCGGCTTCGCCGAGGACACGGCATTCACCGGCCACAACGGCGGCACCAGCCTTACCACCGGCTTCGGCCATGCGGCGGTGCTGGGCGTGGCGCCGGCAGTAATCGATGCCGTGAAGTCGGGTGCCATCAGCCGCTTCGTGCTGGTAGGCGGCTGCGACGGCGCGCGCCGCGAACGCTCTTACTACACTGATTTCGTGAAGCAGGCACCCCAGGACTCCATCATCCTTACGCTGGCTTGCGGGAAATACCGCTTCAACGACCTTGACCTTGGCCAGATCGGCGGCATCCCCCGCCTTCTTGATGTGGGCCAGTGCAACGATGCCTACGGCGCCATCAAGATCGCCCTGGCACTGGCGGAAGCCTTCGAATGCGGCGTGAACGATCTTCCGCTTTCCATGGTGCTTTCCTGGTACGAACAGAAGGCGGTCTGCATCCTGCTTACGCTGCTGCACCTGGGCATTCAGGGCATCTACCTTGGCCCCACGCTGCCCGCATTCGTAAGCCCCAACGTGCTGAACGTGCTGGTGGAAAACTACGGCATCAGCCCCACTTCCACCCCCGAGGAAGACCTGAAGAAGATCTTCGGCTAGCCGAAACCCAGCTGAAAACCCTCCACTTTAGAGCCGCCTTAGCGCGGCTCTTTTCGTGTTGGGGCGAAGGAGTGCAAGGGGCTGGGGCGGGATGCGATACGGGCAATGCGCCGGAGCGACCGGGGGGCTGCGCCCGAAGCCAAGCCACGCCGATGCCGAAGCCGTCCCCGGCCTTCTAACGAAGATGGCAGCCGAACGCTAAACGGCGAAGCGCCTAGCGCACCTTCGCGAAGGCGAGCACCAGCGTAAGCATGCCGAATACGCCGGAGACGGCGAAGGCGGCATGGTAACCGGCGATGCCGGGCATAAGGGTTATGGCGAACACCATAAGCGCCGTTCCCAGCGCCGCGCACGCCTGGCGCGCCGCGGTGCTGAACGATGAGCCATCGGTCATGATGGTATGCGGCAAGTCGGCCAAACCCCACGAGGTAAGCGGGCCTATCAAGCTGGAAACACCGGTGGCGCGCACACCCTGCAGCACGACGATCAGCCAAAACGGCGTCGACTCATCGATGAACGCCATGGAAACGGCACCTGCCGCCAAGCATACGGAGCCCACGGTTATCACCGGCCGCGCGCCGATACGGTCTACCAGGTATCCCGCCAACGGGTTCACCACCAACGCGGCAACCGTCCCGGGAAGCAGCGAAAGCCCTGCTTGCAGCGCCGTGCCGCCCCATTGCCCCTCAACGAACAGGGGCAGAACCAGCGTGATGCCCATATAGCAGGCAAACAGGGTGTTGCCCGCCCAAAAGCTCACGCGGAAGCGCCACGAATCGAAGATGCCAAGGTGGATAAGCGGAGCGTCGATGCGCTTCTGCCTTCGAAGGAACAGCACCAGGAACAGCGCACCCACCAGCACAGGCGCCCAAACCAGCGGGCTGGCGAACTCGTAGCTGGATGCATCGGTGAAGCCAAGCAGCAGCCCGCCGAAGCCCAAAGCCGAGGCAATAAGCGAAATCACATCAAGCTTCGCGTTCGCATCTGCGCAGGGCTTGCGCCGAATGCATACGGCAGCGGCCACGACAAGGATAAGCGAGCATGCAGCCAATGCTACGAAGAAGCTGCGCCAGCCGCCCCACCCTATCATCCAACCACCGATGGTAGGGCCGATGTTGGGAGCAAAGCCCATGGCAATGCCCGAGATGCCCATTACGGTGGCCCGCCTATCGGGAGGGAACGAGGTCATGGTCACGCTGATCATCATGGGCATGGTGATGCCCGCGGAAACAGCTTGAATCACGCGCCCGACTATGAGCAGGGGGAAGCTTATCGCAAGCGAGTCGACCACGGCTCCTAGGAAAAGCAAGGCCAGGGCGCCAAGAACCAAGCATTTCAGGCGAAACCGCCGCATAAGGAAGGTGACGGCAGGGACGGTGATGCCAAGCACCAGCATGTAGAGCGTGGTTACCCACTGGCCCAGCGCGGTATCCACCTCAAAATCGGCCGCAATGCCGGTGAACATGGCGTTCAGGGCGGTTTGGGAAAGATTGCCCAGGCACGATCCCAGTATGACGATGGAGATCAGGAGGACAACGTGCTTCATGTCCTGCTTCGCAGATTGCTGTTGGCCTTGCTGCACAATGCCCCCTTTCTTCGGAATGCCGGTTCGCGCCGCGCGCGTTCAGTTCGCATTCGATTATCGCACCTGCGCAGCCCCAAAGCCGGCAACCATCGGTTAAATCGACAAAGGGGCACGTACTCCGCAGGGAGGCACGCATCCCTCGCCCGCCCGGAGCAACCTCATCGGCAGCCGCACATTACCCCTGCTCAATAGCCGATCTCCCCTTCCGATGCCCCGCTGTTTGGCCCTGTTGCCAGCACTTCACCCAGATACGCACAACCACCTCAAACGTGCTGGTTCAGCGCAATACGCACGCGAGCAGACGGAAACATGCCATACTTCGATGAGCTGTACCCGCCCCCGAAAGGCACCCATGACCGCACGGAAGAAACCACAGAACCCACCGCGCATCCGCTTCGCCGTGCTCAGCTGGGCTGCCGTTGCGCTTATGGCGGCTTTGATCTTCTGGATGTCGGCCAACTCAGGCGAATCGGTTAACCATGGGCTTGGGGTTATCTCGGCGATCAAAGGGTCACTTGCCTCGGGGGCATATGCGCTGTTCGGACACGAGGTCGATGTTTCACCGGTTGGGCACTTCGCCGAGTACCTGGTATTCGGCACACTGCTGTTCAACGCGCTGCGCCTTCACCTTGGAGCAAAGCAGGCGCTTACCCTTGCGGTCGCCGTGGCCCTAGCTAGCGTCTATGGGGTGAGCGACGAATGGCACCAGTCCTTCGTACCCGATCGTAGCTGCGATGCCGCCGACTGGGCCGTGGATACCATCGCCGCCCTTTGCGGCGCATCGCTCGCGCGCCTTCTGCTAACCAAGCGCGGCTGAGCTTTCCCGCCTTGCCCAAGGCGCCGACCCGTCACTCCCCAAAGAAAGCCCGGCGCGACCCTTCGCTGCGACAAGGCAGGAGAAGCCGAACAGGGCTGGTGCAACGACGGCGGGCGAAGAAACCGTCCGCAGCGAGAGAAGAAAGGAGGTTACCGAGAGCGGTACTCGCCCGCTACGAAGCGGTCGATATCGAGCTCGGTAAGCTCGTGGACTGCCACATCGCACACCGCGTTCAGCTGATCGTACGTGCCCGCAGTGTCCGAGTCGAAGATGCCCACCGCCCCGTATTTACGGCTCTTCAGCACCTTCGCCGCATACAGGGCGTCCTCGAATCCCCAGGTGCCACGCGACTCGGAATGCATAACCGCCTGCGCATGTATGACGGCAAGGGGGCCGCGCTTGCTAATGCCCAAGTCTGCCGCCGACACAACCTCTACGAACAGGTCGTAGATCCCCGCACGCTCAAGGCCCGATTTCAGCAGGACACCAGGGCTCGAAGAGACGATAGTCATGGGAATATTACGCTTGTGCAGCTCTTGAACCAGCTCAACCGCGCCCTTACGCGGCTGGGATTCGTTGTCGTAGAAGGCCTGAAGCTCTTCGTCCATAAGCCGTTGAACATCGGCAACGCTTTCGCCCAAGCCGTGCTGCTCATGGAAGAAACGCGCCGTCTGCAGCGGCGTGTTGGCGTTCAAGATGTCCATGTCTTCAGGCGTAAGGCGAATACCTGCACGTTCGGCCACCATGCGCTCCAAGTTATGCCAGGCACCCATTGTGTCGAGCAGGGTTCCATCGCAATCGAATATCACGCCTTCAACTTCTTGGGTACGCACGGGCGCTCCTTTTCGCTAGGTTGACCTTCGTTCCGTCTAGCCCTATGAAGCCAGAGCGTTAACGCCGGTGCAAGTGCAGAAGGGTTAATTCCTGGTTAGAAAAAGGAACAACCCGCCGGGGATGGCGGGTTGTTCCTTCGTTCACACTCTTGTTCAAAAGCAAGAGGCTCCGTTCGAGGGGCGAGGCTTCCGGCGGATAAAAGGACAAAGCAGTGACGACATCCCACATGAGCCCTAAGAAGATGCCATCGATGAAGAGGTGTAGAAGTTCTCCACCGGAAGTATCTCGCTTCCTCAAAGTTAACCATAGCTAATTTAACCTAGAGAAAGTTAGCCGTCAATAACTTTTTCGAGAAAGGCGTTGACCGGCCGAAACCGACCGTTCGCAACGAAAACGCCCCACAAGAGGATTTACTCTCATGTGGGGCGCCGATCACTACATTTATGGCAACGGGAAAGCCGAACCCGAACAACTACTTAACGGTGAGCACCGGGATATCCACGGCGCGGAGCAGGCCGTAGCTTACGCTGCCCAGCATCCCGCGAATGGCCCCCAAGCCGCGACGGCCCATGACCACCAGGTCGCAGTTGCGCTCCTTCGCGTACGACACCAAGCCGTTTACCGGCGAAGGATCGGCCACCGCTTCCATTACCACACGGTTTTCAGGGAGACCCTCCACCACGCTAGCAAGCTCTTCTTCCATTTCGTGGTTGATTCCCAGAAGAACGTTGTCGAACTGCTGGGTGAAATCGCCTTTGTCGGCGAAGGTGGAAGCCGCGCCCGTGGAAGGGTCGTTCAGTGCAATTGCAGGCGTTACCGTCATGGGGACGACATTCACCACGTAGACCGTGGTGCCCTCCGATTCCTTGGCAATGGAGCAGGCAAGGGAAAGCGCACTCTGGGAATGGCTCGACCCATCGTAGGGCACGAGGATGCGTTGGTATTTCATAGGGAACCCCTCTCTTTATCGCCTAGGTGCAACATGGGCTTTTGCCCACACAGGCGAAACTTGCTTTCATTATCTCACGCTAGGGCCAACCTGGCCAAAAGCATCGTTTCCAGCCTTACCACATTTATAGGTTTCAGCTATGTTTTATCGGTAAATAACAGGTTCACATAAAGCTCAGGTAGTGGCACAATGGATGCTGTGAAAGCGATCAAGGCCTCAAGCTTTTGTCGCACGCGCCGGCACGATACCCCTCTCGTGCCGGCGCTCTCTTTGTATCAGGCCGCTTGCCGCGTCTCCGCTCAAGCCAGGAGCGAGGTTCGGGCCGGGGTCATAACCAATCCGAACCCGAAATTCGGGCCGAACGAGTCCTGGACACAAGGCGTCCCCATCGCGCATGCGGGAAGTAATGCAAACTTAACTTCCGTGCAGTATTGCTTCATTTACTATTGGTTGAAACGTGTTCGCCATCGGTGTGCCCTGCGCTTCGCGAAGCCAGGGGTAAGGACGGTCCGTATGCGCTTTACGAAGAAAACCCGCCAGGCCAATGCCCAACGCATCTTCGCCGCCGGCCTTTCGCTTATCCTAGCCGCCTCCGGCACTATACTCGCGCCCACAAACGCCTACGCCGACAACCAGGACGTGGTGAACGAGTGGTCGCAGATAACCACTCGGCAGCTTCAAAGCGATGACTTCCAGGCTTTCACTTCCGATGGCCTCAGCGATTCGGTGCTAGAATCGGGGCGCACCGCCACCTCACTTGACCTGCGTGATTCGGGCCTGGTCACCTCGGTGAAAAGCCAGTCGCCCTGGAACACCTGCTGGGCGTTCGCAGGCATTGCCGCCAGCGAGACCAGCATCCTCTCTTCCGCCAAAGAGCAAAGCCTTCCGCTTTACTCCATCGACCTTTCCGAGCTGCAGCTTATCGACCTCGCATACAGCTACAGCGGCGTACCTGAAAGCGTGGCCGGCCCCCAGCAAGCGGGCGAAGGCTTCTATTGCACCTCGAAGAACCCCAACCGCGGCATCGACGCCGGCGGCTCCCTCACCATGGTGGCGAGCGCCTTCGCGGCGGGCATCGGCCCCGTTACCGAATCGGACGCCCCATACAAGAACAAAGAAGACATCATCGAATGGGCAATCGACGGCGACAGAATCGGGGAGGCATTCCCCGGCGCCACCGCCGAAGTACACGTCACCAATCCCACCGAAGAACAACTGGAAACATGGCGCAACACCTATAACCTGACCTGCACCAAGCTCAACTACGCGGGAACCTACACCACCGAAGGCTCCGCATCCGAGGATTCCAAAGAGGTGTACGCCGACTGGAGCGTAAGTTCCAGCCTATGGCAGCAATCGCTCTACGAACTGGCGAACGGCAACATCCTGCCCAGCACACGCATCATGGAAGACGGCAAATGCGTTGACACCGACATGGACGCCGTGGCCGCCATCAAGAGCGAGCTGAACAACGGACGCGCCGTCGCAGTTTCCCTGCATGCCGACAGCACGGTACCTGGCTCTCCCGATATCCCAGGTCAAGTGCACTATACGAACTCGAACTGGGCGCACTACACCTATAACGACGAAGCCCCGAACCACGGCGTGACCATCGTGGGCTACGACGATTCCTACGATCGCACCAACTTCAGCGACGGCCAAAACAACCTGCCCGAAGGCAACGGCGCGTGGCTGGTGAAGAACAGCTACGGCTCCGAGACGGAGGATTTCCCCAACGGCCAGGTTGAGAAGTGGGGCCTCGAAGACGAAAACGGCAATCACACCGGGTACTTCTGGGTTTCCTACTATGACAAGTCGGTTTCCAAATTCGAGACGTACGAGTTCGACCTTTCGCTGAAGAACGTGGGCGCTTCCACCGGCCGCATCATCGACCAGTACGACTATCTGCCGGCAAACGGAACAATGTGCCAAACCTTTACCAGCAAAGTGAGCAGCGCGAACATCTTCACGGCGGATACCGACATGGCCGTTCGCGCCCTGTGGTGCGTGACCACTGCGCCCAACACTACCGTCACCTACGACGTGTACCTGCTGGACAGCGAGGCCACCGACCCCACCGACGCCGAGCACTCCCGCAAGGTGTTCACGGCCAGCGATACCTACGATTTCGGCGGCTATCACCGCTACAAAATAATCGATTCCGACTGGATTGCGATGCGCTCCGGTCAGCGCTACGCCGTGGTGGTTACCCAGAAGCACCAAAACGACAACGGCGAGTGGGTTTACACGGTGCCTGCCAACTTCAACATCGCCGTCGATACGAAGGTGGAGCACGGCTACGACGACGAAGGCGAAGAGACCATCCTTGAAGAATGGCAGGAGGGCTTCGTTGCCAAGGTGAACGCCGGCGAAAGCTGGGTAACCTCTTCGGTGGACGACTGGACAACCGACGAAAGCGAAGCCCCAGGCAGCGATTCCTGGACCGATTGGTCGCTGATTACCGCCGCGCTTACGGAAAAGAACAAGACCACCGTCTTCGACAACCAGCCCATCAAAACCTACGCGCAGCAGCAGAGCTGGGCAAGCGTGAGCGAGCTGGCGGCGCTGGAAGATGCCACCGCGTCGGCCGAAGAGCTTCTTGCCAAGGCGCAGATAAGCGCAGATGGCACGGATGTTCCCGTGGGCAGCCAGTGGATGACGCAAAGCGAATACGATGCGCTTGCGGCTGCCGTGGCCAACGCCAAGGAACAGCTTGCGCTGGCAGGCAGCGACTTCCG
>CAVBGJ010000002.1:0-111241 GCA_963595065.1 Christensenellaceae bacterium Phil1
AGCGAGTATACGCCAAAAGCGTATCTGGGGTTCGAATCCCCAGCTCTCCGCCACCTTGCGTTTAAGCCCGTTCTACGAACGGGCTTTTTTCTTATGAGACGACCTGACGCTGCGCGGGATCCTGACGGCACAGGGAACCCTCAATCGTTCGGCGCGGCCCGAAGGCCAGCGCCTCGCTCTTTCACGTCCCCTGCACTCGCCAGGATCCCGCTCGCTGTTTTACTACGCCAACCTAGGACGTAGGAAAATCCCTTCTTGCGAGCACACAATATGGGATTCGAACCGATGAGGTGGAATTCCGTTGAGAAAAGGTGCCAGTGGCACGTTTTTAGGAATTCACCCAACCGAGCTTGAGAGGGTAGTTGGATGCGTAGCATGCAGGTAGGTTCTTTGACTACTCAGCGCCCTGCTCAATTTCCGCAACCGCCCAGTTCGTTGTTTTGCCTTACCTATTACTTAAGGGCTTATCCTGCCGCGCAAGAGGGGCATTCGAACTAAAATGAACCAACCAAGGGGGGATTTGTATGGGCGCTACGCATGGACAGGCTAACTTTTCCGAGGCAGTGCTTCGCGGGGGCGATGCCGACTACCAGAAGGAGGCCGACCGCATCGCCGCAACCTATGGCTTCGACTTTGTGGGCATAGGGCTTTCCCCTTTCGTTGGCGCTCCCATGAAGTGGGCGTATTTCAGCGGGGCAACCAGCCAGCGCGTTACCCGCATCTCCCTTTTGCCAGGTCACGGCATCGGCGGCATCGTGCTGAAGAGCGGCCAGCCCATGATGCTCACCGATATCGACCAAGACCTTGGCCAAAACGAATACTCCAGCTACCCTATCGTGTTCGCCGAAGACCTGCGCAGTTTCTGCGCGCTGCCCCTGAAGCAGGGCAGCCGCACCGTAGGTGTCCTGATCCTTGCCCATCGAACGCCCGGCAGAAAGTACGCGCAGACCTACCTTCGCTGCGCAAGCGACCTGCAAGGCAAATTCCTTGACGCCGAGATACAAGAGCAGCGTTTCGTCGACTTCGGCAAGCCCGGAACAAGCAAGAAAGAAGAGGAATGGCACACCCTCCTTCCCCAAACCGAGTTTTCCAAAGTGGTGCTCGCTCAGGAAGACGAGAGGAAGAGGCTTTCGCGCGAATTGCACGATGGGATGGCCCAAGACCTGCTTACCGTTTCCCTCCTGCTCCACATGGCGCAGGAGCACATTGCCGATGACGAGGCAAACGACCTTATTGACCAGGCGCTTTCCCGCATCGAATTGCTCCAGACCAACATACGCAACCTGTCGACCGAGCTCAGGCCTTCCACCTTGGACAATTTCGGCCTTGTTCCGGCATTGAAATCGCAGGCAGCCGTTCTGGAGAAAACCTATGGCACGAGCATCGTGTTCAAGGGTCAGCAAGACATCGGCCGCTTCGATCCGGCCGTAGAAACCCAGATCTACCGTATATGCCAAGAGGCTATACTCAATTCCTGCAAGTATTCCAAAGCAGACATGGTTGAGATCACCTTCTCTACCATGGTTGGCTGGTTGAATGTCTCCATCTCCGACAAGGGCGTAGGGTTCAATACTGAAGCGCCCGTCATCAAAGGAAGTGGATGCGGCCTGTCGGGAATGCGCGAACGGGCGCGCCTGATCGGAGCCGACCTGCAGATAACCTCCAGCCATCAAGGATCCACGATAAGCCTGATAGCCCCCATGAGGGAATCGACGGAAAAGGAGGAGCTCTCGCAATGATCACCGTTGTCCTTGCCGACGACCACGAAATGGTGCGCTTCGGCTTCAAGATGATCTTGGACAAAGACCCGGACATCCAGGTGGTCGGCGAAGCAGCCGATGGTACTCAGGCATATGCCGTCTGCGCAGCACGCAAGCCCGATATCCTCTTGCTCGACCTTTCCATGCCGCCTGCCCAAAGCGGCCTGGTGGCCTGCGAGAACATAGTGCGCGACCTTCCCGACACCAAAGTGATAATCCTCACCATGTTCGCGGAGCCAGAGTACCTGTACCACACCATGAACAAGGGGGCGAAGGGTTACCTGCTGAAAAGCGCTTCGCCTGCAGAGCTGCTGCGTGCAATCCATATGGTGCATGAGGGCGACAGCTACATACATCCCAAAATGGCAGAGGCGCTAGCAAAATTCGTAGCGGAAGGCGGCAAAAAAGCCGAGTTCAACCTGGAGCAACTTACCCCGCGCGAAATGGAAGTGCTGATCCTTCTTGCCCGCGGGTTCACCAACCGCGAGATCTCCGAGAGGATCTTCCTTTCCGTGAAAACGGTGGAAGCGCATCGATCCAAGGTGTACAGCAAGCTGGGGCTGAGCAACCGCGCAGAGCTGGTCGAATTCGCCCTGCGCCATAAGTTACTCGAGCTGTAGGCCGCCAAAGCCGAAGCAGGCCAGCGCCTTCGATGTGCCTACCTACTTCTTTCCGGGGGCAGACACTTCCATGTCCAGCGCGCCTACCGGGCAGGCATCGATGCATTTGCCGCACACCATGCAATCGCCCGCGCAAACCCTAGAATGCTCGCCATCAAGTGCGGGGTCGAGGATCTCCGGGTCGGCGATGCAGACCTTCTTGCAGCTTCCGCACTTGATGCAAGCATCGTAGTCGATGCGGACCTTCACCAGGCCGATCTTGCTTAGCACCTCATAGAACCCGCCGAGGGGGCACAGGGATCGGCACCACACCCGGTGGCCCCAGAACACATCCAGCAAAACGATGGCGAGCAAGGTTATCCCACCAACGGCGCTTCCGAACACCAAACCCTTGTTGATGAAGCTGATCGGGTTCAGCACCTCGTAAACAGGGATGCTCACCAAAAGGGAAAGCGCCAGCACCGCAGCCGCAACGCCGATCTTCGCATGGCGCGGCAGCTTATGCTCGGGAAGCTGGCGCTTCGGGCACACTTTCCTGCGCCATGCGTCCACTATCTCAAGAAGAAGGTTCACCGGGCATACCCAGCCGCAGAAAACCCTTCCCCGTACAATGCCGAACACCAGCAAGGGCACCAAGGCCGCCAGAAGCCAGGCAGGGTCGAACGCCTTCGATGCGGCAACCGTCTGCAGGAACACGAACGGATCCATAAGGGTGACCGGGCCGATCTGCGAGGAAGAGAGCGTTCCCGACCAAGCGAATTGCGCCGGAGTGGCGACCGAATCCGCAATAGGACTCCCCTGCAAATCGGTTCCCATGATGGCCCAGCCCGATGCCACCACGGGAACCAGGAAGAACACCAGCACGAACACCTGCACGCAGTGGCGGGCGATGCCCCATTTGCGGCTAGCACCCTTCTTCCCAGACGAAGGGCGCGCCTGCGCCGAGCCGGCAGGGCAGCGTTGCTCTTCGTTCTTTTCAGGGTTGTCTTGCATCAGAATCCCGCCTTAGCGCAAGCTCGGGTCGTCTTCGAAGTTGACGTAGATGAGGTTCACGCTCAAAACCCCCGGTATCTCCTGGAATTGCGCGGCAACATCGGCCGAAGAGTCCACGGTTTCCGATTCGAGCGTTACCACCAGCTTCGATTCCACCACCTCATGCACCTCTACCCCCTGCATAGCAGAAAGGGCATGGGCTACTTCGATCGTGGAATCGGAAACGGTGTTCACCACCAAGCTCGAGATAACCACGCTACTCACCGGCCTTTCGCTGCTGCACATGGCAGCTGCCGCATAGGGAATGCGCGGCATCGATCTTGTGGGAGTCCCTGTCTTCCCTAACATAATGGTTGTCGGGCATCTGCCCGGCCTTCGCCAAGAACGGGTCCGCCTCGCTGCTCGAGCCGTGGCAGCCGAAGCAGCCCTCTGCGCCCAAGCTCTCGTAACGACCCTCATGGGCAACGGAAAGCATGGGCGCTGCACCCTCGGGCGTGCCGAAGGTTTCGGAGGGAGAGGTGATGGCGTTCGTGGAATAGCACCCGCCAAGGGCGCACGCAGAGAGCATGAGCCCGAAAACGGCCGCCACGATGGCGATGCTCCGTTTCGTCTTCATTCCCGGCACCTCCTATACCTTCTCGATGCGAACAGCGGTTTTCTTGTAGTCGGGTTCCTTCGAAAGGGGGCAGTACACCTCTTGCTGGGCAAGGTTCACCAGCGTTTCCTCGGCGAAGAACGGTATATAGCACATATGATGGGTCGGTTGCGTGCGGCCGGCGCTGGAAACCGTGCACTCGAACGAGCCCCAGCGGCTGGTCACCTTCACGCGGTCACCGTCCTTCACGCCGATCTCGTCCATATCCTGCTCGCAAAGATCCATCAGCGCCTCGGGCAGGGCGTTGTCGAGCTCGGGAACGCGGCGTGTCATACTGCCCGTGTGCCAATGCTCCAGCAAGCGCCCGGTAACCATGTAGAACGGGTACTCGCTGTCGCGGATCTCGGCAGGGGGCTCGTAGGGATGGAACGTGATGCACGGCTTGTGGTTCGCAGTCTTGTAGAACGATATGCCGTCGGCCTTGTCGGTCTCGCCCCACTTCTGCACGTTCCAGGTGTCGTAGCCGTCTTCCTGCTTGCCGGCACCGTTGAAGCGCCAGCGCGTGGCGTACCATTTGCCGTCGATCTGCTGGGTAGGCCAGGTTAGGCCGTGCTGGGTGATGTACTCGTCGTACGGCGCCAGGCGCTTGGCAGTCAGCTTAAGCGGGCTCCAGCCTTCTTTGTTGTCCAGGTTATCGTGGATGCGCAGCACGCGCTCGCTCGAATAGCTGTTCTCTGCCGGGTCGGGGTTCGAGAACGTGCGGTACTCGTTCCAGATCTCGCGGCACACATCGCGCTGGTTGTCGTACTTGAAGTCACCCGCATCCTTGTCGTACCACTTGCCGAACAGGGCGTCGAAGGCGTCTTTGTCGCCGATCTTCTCGCCATCGAGCACGCGCTTGGCAATTTCCATCAGCATCCACAGATCCCAACGGGCATCGCCCGGAGGATCGCAGGCCTTCTCGAACACGGCCGTGCGGCGCTCGCCGTTGCCGAACATGCCCTCGCGCTCGATCCACATGGCAGCAGGGAGCACGACGTCGGCATACGCCGTCGAAAGCGTGGGGTACACCTCGGAAACCACGATGAAGGTATCGAAGATGCCCAGATGCTCGCCGTCCCTACCAAGGAAGCGGTTGAGGTCGGTCATGGATTGGGCCCAGTTGTTGTGGGCAGTCCAGATGAAGTCCATGTTCCCGTTCGACATCTCGCGGAATATCTTGGTGGTGTGGTAGCCCGGGGCGGAAATGTCCTCAAGCCAGTTCTCGGGCAAGTCCCAAACCGCTTCGGTGTAACGGCGATGCTGCGCGTTGGCAACAACCAAGTCGGCAGGAAGGCGATGGCTGAAGGTGCCCACCTCGCGCGCCGTACCGCAAGCGGAAGGCTGGCCGGTAAGCGAGAAGGGGCCGTTGCCCGGCTTGGCGATCTTGCCGGAAAGCAGATGGCAGTTGTAGAAGTTCTGGTTCACCCACGTGCCGCGGTTGTGCTGGTTCGCGCCCATGGTCCACAGACTCATAATCTTGCAGTTCGGGTCGGCGAACGCCTCGTAGAGCGACTGCAGGTCTTCCACGGAAACGCCGGAAAGCTGGCTTACGTACTCGTAAGTGTAGGGCTCTACCAGCTTGCGGAATTCCGCAAGGTCGATCTCAGTCACCTTTTCGGCGCTCTTGCCCTTGTCCGACTTGTCGTAGGTATCGCGGTTCTCGAAGTCGTTGTTGCCAATGTCTTCCTGGCCGTGCTTGAAGCACACGTGGTCTTTCACGAATTCCTTGTCGTAGGTCTCGTTTTCCAGCAGGTAGCGGCAAATGCAGTTGGTGATGGCAAGGTCGGTATTGGGCTCGAAGACCATCACCTTGTCGGCGAGGGCGCTGGTGCGGTTCCGCACGGTGGTAAGGTCGTAGTGCTTCACGCCGGCCTGCTGTTTGCGCGCGGTAATGCGGCTGAACAGCATCGGATGGGCTTCGGCCATGTTGGCACCCCAGGTGATGAACAGGTCGGCGTAGTCGATGTCGGCATAGCAACCGGCGGGCTCGTCGGTGCCGAAGGTGTTCATGAACGCTACAACCGCAGATGCCATGCACAGACGGGCATTCGGGTCGATGTTGTTGGAGCGCAGACCCGCCTTCCAGAACTTGGACGTGGCATAGCCCTCCAAGATGGGCTGCTGCCCCGAGCCCCAGAATGCCAAGCGGCTCTTGTCCTTCTTCCAGGTTTCCCGCATCTTCTCTGCAACCAGGTCAAGCGCCTCGTCCCATTCGGCCTCGCGGTACACCTTCGGGTCGTTCGAGCCCTTGGTGGACTTGTCCAGGCGGATAAGAGGCCTGGTAAGACGGTCTTCGCCCTTCAGGATCTTGGCCAGGTAGTAGCCCTTCACGCAGTTCAGGCCACGGCTGGAATCGTTGTTCGGGTCGCCGGTGATGCTGATGATCTTGCCGTTCTGGCTCTCGATCAGAACACCGCAGCCGCAGCCGCAGAAGCGGCACACGCCTACCGTGGTGGTTACGCTGTCTTTATCGATGGATTGATTGGCCTTCGGGGCACAACCGGCAAGCGAGCCCGAAACGGCCGCACTGGCCGCAGCGATGGCGACCAGCTTGATGAAATCACGCCTTGAGTACTCCATGGTGTCCTCCTTGAACCCCCTTGCTTGGCAGCAGCGGGGCTACTTCCCCTTCTTCTCTTGGGCAGCGATGCTCACAACCTTCATCGCAACCTTCGGGTCGCGCACTACGCATCGCTGGACGCACAGCCCGCACCCGGTGCATTTTTCCTTGTTAACAGTGGGAATGAACTTCGTGTGGATAGAATCGTTTTCCATTGCCTGGAACTCGATGGTGATCGCCTCGTCGATGAGCGGGCACACACGGTAGCACACCTCGCAGCGCATCCCCTGATAGGCGATGCAGGTGTTCTCGTTGATCTTCGCGTACCCCATGTTCACGTCGTGCTTTTCGGACACATCGCGAAGCGCCCCTGTCGGGCACGCGGCCACACAGGGGAAATCGGCGCAGAGGCGGCAGGCACGGTTCTCCACATCGAGCGTCGGTGTGCCGGCAGCAGCGCCCTGCGTCAAATCTGCAGGGTAGATGGCCTTATGGGGGCACGCTTCGATGCATTTCCCGCACTTTATGCAGCGGGACATGAAATCCGATTCACCCTGAGACCCCGGCGGGCGCAAAAGGGAGGATTTGCCCGTAGCGGCGGAGTACACCCCTTCAGCCGCCACCAAGGCAGCAGCCACGCCGGCGATGACGTTGCCAAACCCCATTGCTCTTCCTCCTCATTGCTCCGAGCGCGCCTGTCCATGAACGCGTTCGGTCCTCAAGGAGATTATCGCACGGTGGAAGACGGGCAGGGCATCTTCGCGCGCCCTATGCGGAAAGCTGCGGGTAAACCCCTACCCCAAGCGCTGCACGTCTTCCCGGTCCTTGAGCTCCTCTTCGAGCATGTCGAGGCGCCGGGACAGATTTGACTGGCGCCGGAACTGGACGAGGAGCCACACCAGAAGGGCGGCAAGCACCAGAACGTAGGCCGCTATCAGGTAGGGGGCAGAGGGGAGTATCGTGCTGTAGATCTCTTCGAGGATAGGGTTCATCATCAATCCCTCTCTTTCTCTTCAAGAGCGCAGGCGCGCTCGGCAAGGCGCGCATTGCGGAAACAAACGCGGTACATAACGAAGGCCAGCGCCAACATGCCAACGGCGCAAATCGCCACCGTAAGGGCCATGTCGGGAGCGAGCCCGCCCTCGCGCAGCACTACCGGATGCAGGCTGGACGGGAGGATGCGCGTAACGGCGAAGGTGATGGGGACGTCGGCGAATGCGATAAGGCCCAGAACCGCGCTGAAGGCGCCCCTGCGCTCCGGGTCGTCGACGGCATTGCGCAAGACGAAGTAGGCAAGGATAACCAAGACCAGCACCAGATAGGTGGTAAGGCGCGGCTCCCAGGTCCACCACACGCCCCATTCGAAGCGCGTCCACATCTCGCCGGTGACCATCACCGCAAGGGCGAACACCAGCGATATCTCCATGCAGCATTTCGCGCAGGTGTCGAAACGCTGGTTTCGCGTGGCAAGGAACCGGATGCAGTAGTAGGCCATAAACACCAGGCCCGCCATGGAGGCAAGCGCGGCCGGCATATGGAAATAGAAGATCTTCTGCGAAAGAAGAAGCTTCGAGGAAACCATGCTGCCACCGATGAGCTCGGCGCCATCCACGCGCGCTCCGCTTACCGGCGAAGCGTAGAGGAAGGCCAACAGGAACCCGCCCAAAAGCCCTATCGCGGCAACCGCGATGGCAAAGGGAACCAACTTGTCCGGCCATTGCCCGATCTCAGGCAAAGGTCTTTTCCTTCTGCTCAAAACATCCTCCTTACGCCGAGACCACGAAATCGTACAGCACCCACGAGAGCAGCCCCATAACCACATCGTACACACCGACGATCGTCACAGAGACAACGAAGGTAGACCAAAAGCCATCTCCCCCGACAAGGCACGCCGATGTGGCGCACACGCATGCGTACAGCAAGGGGAACAGCAGGGGAACCGCGAGCACCGCCAGCATGACGTCGCGCCCGCGCGTGCTTGCCGTGACGGTTGCCAGCAGCGTGCCAACCGCCGCCATCCCCAGCGCGCCCAAGAGCAACGGAGCCAAGGCAAACTGCACGGTTTCACCAAGCAGCTGGCCTTCCAGGAAGAAGAAGACGAACACCGGGACCACGATCAGCTCGACGACGAGCAGGAACAGGAGGTTCGAAGTTGCCTTCGCCAAGAACACAACCGAACGGTCGATGGGAGCGATAAGGATGGCATCGAGGCAATCGTTTTCCCTCTCGTAGGCAAACGACCTGTTCAGGCCTATAAGGGAAGTGAACACGATGAGCACCCATAAGAGCCCAGAGGCCACACCGCGCACATCTTCGCCCAGGGAAACCCGCGAAAGGGCAACACCGTAGACAACCAGCACGAGAACCGCATACAGCATCATGGAGCTGAGCATGTCGAACGTATGGAACTCGCGCTCCACATCCTTGCGAAGAAGAGCGCGGTATTGGGAGAGCATCGAGGGGGCCTTCCCCGCTTCAGCACGCATCAGGCACCTCGCTTTCCCACGAAATCGCGGTAAGCCTGCTCGAAATCGCAGCCGTCCATTTCCTCGCGGCTGCAGAAGATCCTCACCTTCCCCTTCGCCATAACAAGCAGATGGGTGCAGAGCGCGTATCCCTTAGCAAGATCGTGGCTCACCATGACGATGGTTCGCTCCTTGCGCTGCTGGGTCAGGATACCGTCCAGGTCATCGGCGGCATAAGGGTCAAGGCCGGAATACGGCTCATCCAACAAGAGGATCGCCGGATCGTTCACCAGGGCACGGGCGATGGAAAGGCGCTGGGTCATCCCACGCGAATACGATGAAACCGCATCGAAGCGACGGTGATGCAGCCCCACATCTCTGAGCAACTTCTCTATGCGGGCATCTGGCTCCTCTACTCCATAAAGGCGAGCGAAAAGCCTAAGGTTCTCGCAGGCGGTAAGCTCGGGGTACAGAAGTGGGCTATGGGACACAAGGCCGATAAGCGCCCTTACCCGCTCGGGATGCTCAAGCGCGTCGACACCCTGGATCAGCATCTTACCTTCGGTTGGCCGGGCAAGGGTTGCCATAAGGCGGAGTAATGTGGTTTTACCTGCGCCGTTAGGGCCGAACACGCTGACGAAAGCACCTTCGGGCACCGATAGGTTCACTTCGGCCAGGGCCGAACGGGCACCGAAGCGCTTCGACACCCCTTGCAGTTCCAACGCGTTTGCCACATCAACCAGCCTCCCCGGCTTGAACCGGCCTGCGCTTCAGCATTCCCGCGAAAGCCAGGGCCATACCGCAGCTTAGCAGGGCAAAACCCGCCCACACAACGCTGATGAGGGGGTTCACCCGCACATCCAGGGAAAGATAGCCTGTTTTGGCGTTCACGCCCTTATACACCACGAACAGGTCTTCGGTCGGGAAGCCGATCACGCTCGCATTGAGCTTCTGCTGCTGGGTGCTTGCCACCAGTTGGATGGACGGATCGGCCGTTCCCACAGCCGCCCCATCATGCGTGACGTTGAAATCAACCTGATACAGAACATCTGAGCTTTCCAGCTGGGTTACCGATTGGCCCTGGTAGGCAAGCTCGTAGCCGCCGATAGCGAATGTGCCGTTTGCGGAATCGGTCGCAGAATCGTACTCCAGGTATCCCGCGTTCTCGGTCACGTACATCGAAGAGCCGATGAGCCCAACGAGCATCACGCCCATAGCAGCATGGCACAAGAACCCGCCCACAGGCGCCACGGCAACCGCACCCGTCTTAACGCAGCGGGCAATCATGCAGACAGCATTCGCGATAAGCACGCTGGCCACGGCGAACCCGACAACGGCCAAGCCGTTGTAGTACCAAGCCGGCCCCATCTCGAGCAGCTCTTCAGCACCACTTCCGCCGGCAGCGATGGTTGCCTCGTACGCCGGAAGAAGAGCCTGGAAGAAATACAGCATCAGCAACACGAAGACCACCGCCGCAACAGCCGCGGGCAATCGCATCGTGCGCAAGAGCTTCTGCTTGTCGGTCTTCACCCATCCAAGCATCGGCCCTATAGCGATAAGCAACAAATACACTATCCCCAACGGTCGTGCGATGGCATTGAAGGTCCCCGTGCTCACCGACTGGCCGCCGAACGGCAAAAACGACGGAAGCGCCGAGGATATGGTCATATAGCAAAGCAGGCACGATGCCAGCAGCACGAACACGCAATTGATGTAGAAGGCAACGTCTTTGGTGAGCATGCTTTCCGCATCCGACCTATCCCCTGGGGCGAAGGTCTTGCGACGCACAGCCAAACCGATAGCCGCCAAGCACACAGAGAGTGCCATCAGCGCCAGGAAGAACACCAGGGAAACCGTGTCGCCTTCGAAGGCATGGACGGATTGCACCAGTCCGGAGCGGCTGATGAACGTGCCCACTATCACGAAGCAGAACGTCAGGGCGGCGCACATGATGGCCCAGCCCTTGAACATCCCACGCTGTCGGTACACCGTGAAGCTGTGCATCAGGGCGATGCACATCAGCCAAGGCAACAAGCTTGCGTTCTCTACCGGATCCCATCCCCAGTAGCCGCCCCATCCAAGGCAAACGTACGCCCATATGGCGCCAAGCCCGATGCCGACTGTCAGGAACAGCCATGAGAACTGCGCATATGGGGAGCAACGATCCACCCATTGTTCGCTGGCATCGTTGCACACAAGGGCCGCGATAGCGTAGGCGAACGGTACGGTAAGGCCGGCGTAACCCAAAAACAGCGTGGGAGGATGCACCACCATTGCCCAATGCTCCAGCAAGGAATTCATTCCCAGAACGCTGCCAGCTGAAGTTACCTGCATCGTTGCATAGTCGAAGTACTTCTCGTCAGTAGCCGTGAAGGGCATGTTGTCCTCGCTGAACAGCAGAACCCCGACGAACAGCGCCAGCACAAAGGCCATCACCATTAGGGCAACTCTGTCCAAGCGCTGGGGGCTATCCGCCTCTTTGCGGGAAACCAAGAAGGCGAACACCGCAATAAGCCACGCCCAGAACAGCAGCGAGCCTTCCCGCCCCGACCATAAGCCGCTAAGGCGGTACATCCAGCTCAAAGCGCTGGTGTTATCCGAGCGATTATCCAACACATACTGAATCGTGCAGTCGCCTGTCATGAAGGCGAATACCAGCACCGCGCACGACACGGTAAGCCCCACAAAGCAGACGATGCTCGCCGCACGGCCCGCCCAATCAAGCGCCTCTCCCGTATCGCGATTTCCCCTCGCATTCGCACGCAGGCCGAATCCAAGACACACCACGCAAAGCACGCAGGCGAAGAACGCCAGAAGCAGCCCAATAAGGCCAAACAAGGAAAGCATGCTATTCCCCCATTGCCACGCTTGTGGCGTTGAAAACGCCATCGTCGCCGAGCGCGCCCTGGATCACGAGCTTGGAGCCCGGTAGGCTCTGCTCTTGCGATATGGCGCCCTCATAGTGCACCGCTACCTGCGCACCTGCAGCAGATGCATCTTCCAATGTGAAGCGAATCGGCTGATCCACCGTTCCCATACCTGGGTCGGCAAGGACACCTTCGAGCTTCACCGTTTTGCCGATCATCGATTGCCCGTAGCCCAGCAAGGAAGAAACCGAGAGGGCCTCGGATGCGTTCTCGTATTTGGAGGGACATTTGGTTACCAGCTCGGTGGCTACCAAGGTGCCATCCTCGTTGATCCTTCCCGTGCAAATAGCCGAGATCCCATTGCCGAACGTTGCCGAGACGCCCTTGTCGTAGGAAACGCGAACTGTTGGGACGTTGCCCGAGACAGCGTCTGAAGAAGAGGCGCCCTCGTCGCATAGCGAGAACGTGAGAACCCCTTGCTCATCGATATCGTAGGAGTTGTCCACAACGGTACCGGAAACCTCTACCTTTTGGCCGGTAAGGCTTCCATCGGCACAGTCGGCAACACTAACCGCTTTAGCCGAGGTGCTTCCGCCGATCAGGGCGAATGCGATCACGACAACGATGACGATCACGCCAGCAACTGCCACAAGACGACGCTTCATCTTTGCGTTCATTGTTCTTATCTCCTATACAATACGAGCCCCGACAAGCTCTAAACCAGTCAGGGGCTCGCATCCAGAGTCGTTGACTTACCTTGCTCCCAAATAGGGCGCCAAGTTACTCCTCATTGTCGTAGGCTCCGTAGATGGTGTCCAGCTCAGAGGCCTCTTGCGCCGTGAGCCATCCATCGGGAACATCCGCATATGAATCATCGTGGCAAGTGGTGCAAACAAGCACCGATGCCCTGTGCGACTTATGGCAATCAGTGCAGGTGTACTGGAAATGATGCCAAGAATGCGGGTTGCGAGTAAGGTTCGAGGTTGCCTGGGTCAGATCGGACTTGCTCATGTTATGGCAGCTCTCGTTCAGGCAGAACTCGGTGTTGTCGTCGTAATCCTCATAGGCCGTCAGGTTATCCAAGTTGCGCTCGCTCAACGGAGCCGTATAGCCACCGGTCATGAAGTTGATACCCTCGGTTGCTTGCTCGGTGAGCGTTGGCTTATGGCAATCCAAGCACGTCACGTCACCGTAGGCCCTGTGGGTAGCGGCCATCATAGCGCTTGCATCCGTGACCTCATTACCCCATTTATCCACCGTTGCCGTACCGGGTTCCGATTCGTAGGTGGGAACATAGCCATCCATTGAGGCATGGCAGATGGCTCCACAGAAACTGGGCGATTCGTGCCACACCATCATCCCGGCACCAGCCGCAACGAACACAACCAAGCAGACCGAAAGGGTGATGTGCCACCTCTTGAATCGACCGACTTTCTTCTGCCCCCACGAGCGAAGCCTGCCGGGCTTCTTCTCCTGAGCTGGGGAATCTCCGGAGACGACCCCTTCGGTTTGCTTTTCGTCATCCATCGTGAATCCCTCCTTGAATACAAGAGCACACGCAAATCCCCTCTGCTGTGCGTATATCAATGATCATAGTAACGTGCTCACTCAGCAATAGGGGCATCTGCACGTCATTTAAGGGGATACCTAGGGCAAAACCCTTGGGTTAAGCCCGTTCTGACGAACGGGCTTTTTCATACGAAACGACCTGACGCTGCGCGGGCACCGCCCGTCGCGGACGAGCAGGAGCGGGCCATGGGCGCCTGGACGCAAAAAGAGCCCGGCGGATGCCGGGCTCTTTGGTTCTGATACGGATCAGGAAACAGAACTTAAAGGTAATCGTGGATGATCCTTATACGTACTGGTCTTCCTTTTCCTTGGCAGCAAGCTGAACCTTACACCAGCGCAGCTTACGCGTCAGAAGCGAACGGGAGATGATGCTTTCCTCAGGAAGGTTAGCCAACTTCTCCTCGATCTCGGGGATAGCCTTGTTGAGCTTTTCAACGTTGATGCGCTTGATCTGGCGCGTCTTGTCGCAAGTTACGATGACGCGGTCCTTCAGCACCTGGACATAACCACCCATGATGGCAGCGGAAAGTGTTTCGCCACCCTCCTGCTGGGTGCGAGCCCAGATGACGCCGTCACGCAGGGCGCAAACGAAGGGCTCATGGTTCTCCATAATGCCCAGTTCGCCTTCCGTGCCCGGCACCATGACGTTATAAAGCTCGCCAGAGAAGAGAACTTTGTCCTTTGCTACAACGTCACACCTGATCACCGACATGGCTTACTCCTCTGCCTGAAGCTTCTCGTAGGCCTCGTAAACAGCCTCGATGGAGCCGGTGGAGCGGAAGCAAACCTCGGGGATGTGGTCGCAGTTGCCCTTGAGGATCTCGTCGAAGGATCGAACGGTGTCCTCCATCTTGACGTACACGCCGTCAAGACCGGTGAACTGCTTGGCTACATGGAAGTTCTGGCCAAGGAACTGCTGCACCTTACGTGCGCGGTTAACGATGACCTTCTGATCTTCCGTAAGCTCGTCCATACCCAGAATTGCGATGATGTCCTGAAGGTCCTTGTAGTTCTGCAGGATCTCCTGAACGCCAACGGCAACGCGGTAGTGGTCCTCGCCAACAACCTCGGGGTCGAGTGCGCGGGAGCTGGACTCCAGCGGGTCAACTGCGGGGTAGATGCCCATCTCAGCGATGGAACGGTTAAGAACCGTCTTAGCGTCGAGGTGGGTGAACGTCGTGGCCGGCGCGGGGTCGGTCAAGTCGTCAGCGGGAACGTATACAGCCTGCACCGAGGTGATGGAGCCGGTCTTCGTGGAGGTAATGCGCTCCTGAAGGTCGCCCATCTCGGTTGCCAGCGTAGGCTGGTAACCAACTGCGGAAGGCATGCGGCCCAGAAGTGCGGAAACCTCGGAACCAGCCTGGGTGAAGCGGAAGATGTTGTCGATGAACAGCAGAACGTCCTGACCCTGGTCACGGAAGTACTCTGCCTCGGTCAGGCCGCACAGGCCGACGCGAAGACGAGCTCCCGGAGGCTCATTCATCTGACCGTAAACCAAGCAGGTCTTGTTGATAACGCCTGCATCGGTCATTTCCAGGAACAGGTCGGTACCCTCACGGGTACGCTCGCCAACGCCGGTGAACACGGACGTGCCACCATGCTCCTGAGCCAGGTTGTTGATGAGCTCCTGGATGATAACGGTCTTGCCAACGCCTGCGCCGCCGAACAGGCCGGTCTTACCACCCTTGATGAAGGGCTGGATAAGGTCGATGACCTTGATGCCAGTTTCGAAGACCTCGGTCTTGTTGATGAGCTCTTCGTAGGCAGGCGCGGGACGATGGATGGGTGCCCACTGCTTGATGTCGGGCATGGGCTTGCCGTCAACGGGCTCGCCCATAACGTTCCAGATGCGGCCGAGGGTCTCAGGACCTACGGGCATCTTCATGGCTGCACCAGTGTCCTGGACAGGAAGGCCGCGAACCAGGCCGTCGGTAGACGACATGGCAACGGAGCGAACCAGGTCACCAGGGAGGTGCATCTGAACCTCGAGGACGACATCGAGATCGCCCGCGGGGGTGGTAGCTTTCACGGTCAGAGCGTTGTAGATCGCCGGCATGTGATCCGGGGCGAACTCAACGTCGACAACAGGGCCGACAACACGGACGATATGTCCGATGGAGCCCTGCTCGGCCGCAGAAGCATTATTGGTTTCTTCAGCCATTTAGTCCTCCAAAGCTGCGGCGCCGCCGACGATCTCGTTGATCTCGGTCGTGATGGCGCCTTGACGTACACGGTTGTAGACACGGTTGAGGGTTTCAATCATGTCGTTGGCATTGTCCGTCGCGTTCTTCATTGCGTTGCGACGAGCAGCCTGCTCGGCTGCTGCCGAGTCGATGAGCATGTAGAAGTAATGGCCCGCCACATACTCGGGAAGAAAGTGATCCAGAACCTCGGCCTCACCGGGCTCGTACTCGATGGCACCGGGAATGTCCAGGTCATCGGGTGTAGCCTCAGTGATACCGCCGCCCTTGTTGAACACCTCGCCCTTCGGAAGGAAGGCCTTGGGGTTCACAGGCAGAAGCGGCTGCTGGATCAGAACCTGCTCACCAGCGTTCTTCGCGTGGTTGTAGAGCACAACCACCTCGTCGATGTCGCCGTTGAGGTAATGCTCGATCGAGTAATCGGCCAGGGCATTGGATTCCTCAACACGCGGGTCGGCAGACAGGTCGCGGAAAGCCAGAACGGTATCGATCTTGCGGTACTTGAAGTAACTGATAGCCTTCTTGCCGCAAGCAGCAACGATAACTTCCTGACCCTTTTCCTTACGTTCCTTCATGATCTTCTCAGCACGACGGAGCACGCTGGAATTGAAGCCGCCAGCAAGACCACGGTCGGACGCGATGACAACGAGAAGAACCTTCTTCACCTCGTCATGCGGCATGGTCAGCGGAACATGGGTACCACCCATGCGCGCGATGTTGGCAAGCATCTCCTTAACAGCCTCACCATACGGAGTAGCTGCCTCGACACGCTGGGTGCTGTGTCGGATCTTGGCAGCTGCAACCATCTGCATGGTGTGCGTGATCTGCTTCGTCGACTCGACGGACTTGATTCGCCTTTCGATATCGTGAAGGTTCGGCATACTTACCTACCTTACGCGATGAACTGGAGCTTGAACTGCTCGATGAGCGTGCTCAGCTCGGATTCTACATCGTCGGTGAACTTCTTTGCGTCTGCGAGCTTGTCCATTACGCCGTTGCCGGAGTGATGCAGGTAGTCGAGCATCTCGCCGCGGAAGCGAACAACGCTCTTAGCCGGAACATCATCCAGGAAGCCATGGGCGCCAGCCCAGATGGCGGTTGCCATGTCCTCAACGGACATAGGAGCGTAACGACCCTGCTTCAGGATCTCGGTCATGACAGCGCCACGGGTGAGCTGCTGCTGGGTTGCCTTGTCCAGGTCGGAACCGAACTGGGTGAAGGCTGCGAGCTCGCGGTAGGCTGCCAGGTCGAGACGAAGGGTACCTGCGACGGACTTCATGGACTTCACCTGAGCGGAGCCACCAACGCGGGATACGGAGATACCGACGTTGACTGCAGGACGCTGACCCTGATAGAAGAGGTCGGTGGTGAGGTAGATCTGACCGTCGGTGATGGAGATTACGTTGGTCGGAATGAACGCGCCAACGTCGCCAGCCTGGGTCTCGATGATAGGCAGAGCCGTCATGGAACCTGCGCCGTTCTCGTCGGAGAGCTTACATGCGCGCTCCAGCAGGCGGGAATGCAGGTAGAAGATGTCGCCAGGGTAAGCCTCGCGTCCGGGAGGACGATGCAGGGTCAGAGACATCTGACGGTAGGCAACAGCCTGCTTGGACAGGTCGTCGTATACCGCGAGGACGTGACCGCCGGGGTTCTCGGCGTTGGCAGGCTTGCCGTCTTCGCCGTTGAACATGAAGTACTCGCCCATTGCAGCGCCCACCATAGGAGCCATGTACTGCAGCGGAGCGGGGTCGGATGCCGTAGCGGCAACAACGATGGTGTAATCCATGGCGCCGAAACGCTCAAGGGTTTCCACGATGCCGGAAACGGTAGATGCCTTCTGGCCGATTGCGACGTAGACGCAGACCATGCCCTTGCCCTTTTGGTTGATGATGGCATCAACGGCAATAGAGGTCTTACCGGTCTGACGGTCGCCGATGATCAGCTCGCGCTGACCACGGCCGATCGGGATCATCGAGTCGATTGCGAGGATACCGGTCTGCATAGGCTCTTCGACGGGCTGACGCTCGTGAACGCCAGGTGCCTTGAACTCAACGGGGCGGAACGCGTCCGTCTCGATGGGACCCTTGCCGTCGATGGGCTGGCCGAGCACGTTAACAACGCGGCCGAGCATTGCCTTGCCAACAGGTACTTCCAGAATCTTGCCAGTGGTACGTACCTGGTCGTTCTCCTTGATTGCAGTGATGTCACCAAGGAGTACGGCGCCGACTTCCTCTTCCTCGAGGTTCTGCACCAAGCCGGAAACGATACGTCCGTCGGAAGCGATGAACTCAAGGAGCTCACCAGACATCGCACCCTTAAGGCCGTCGATACGGGCAATACCGTCGCCGATCTGCACTACCGTGCCGGTCTCGCGAGACTCGACAGACGTGTTGATGGCATCGAGCTGCTTGCGCAGTGCCGCGTCGATAGACTGTGCGGTGATTTCAGTCACTAGCATTCACCTCCATCTTTCTTCTTAAGAGCAATACGAGCCTTGTCGAATTGGGAGCGAACGCTCGCATCGACGTATCGGCTGCCACAGCTCATGATAATGCCGCCCTGGATGGCAGGGTCGATGTGCTCAACGAGCACGCATTCGCGACCCAAGTCGGAAACGGCTTTTTCGGTAATTACGGTTCGCAGGTTGTCATCAAGTTCAACAACCGTCGTCACATCAACAACGTTGAAGTTAAGCTTTTCCACGATCTGCTCTTCATAGCGAGTGACCACGCGACGGAACAGGTTCGCGTCGCAGCGGGAAGCCATTACTTCAAGAAGCTCAACGACCACCGGGTGATAGCCTTCGAATACGTTGCCTGCAAGCGCGGTGCGCTGCTCGGCAGTGTAAGCCTCGTTGTCCAACGAGAGACGTAGATCGATATTGGTTGCCATGTACCCGAGGATCTGGCGCATCTGGTTGCGGACCTCGACGACAGCGTCACGACCGCCGGTGGCATTGGCGCCATCGATGGCGGCGTTGGCGTAGGCTGCAATCGTTTCATTGATGACAAGACGATTAGCCATTTAGACTACCTGCCTCTTTCACGTAGCGCTCGATGAGCTTGCGATGCTCTTCGTCGCTGAAATCCTCGCCAATCAGACGAGATGCAACTGCGATAGAAGTGTCGGCCATGGAAGCCTGAAGCTCCTTGATGGCGTTTTCCTTCTCTTGCTCGATGGCCGCGCGGGCCTTGTCGATGATCGCATCCGCCTCTGCCTGAGCCTTAGCGGTGATCTCCTTCTCGAGAGCGTCACCGGAAAGCTTGGCGTTGTTGAGGATCTGCTGAGCCTGGGTCTTTGCGCCCTCAAGCTGCTCACGGTACTCGGCCAGCAGTCGTTCGCTTTCCTGTCGTGCCTCCTCGGACTTCTCCAGGGAGTTCTTAATGGTTTCCTCACGCTTGTTCAGCATGCCCTCGAACAGAGGCCAACCGAACTTGGCAAGGACGATCCACAAGATGATGAAGGCGACGAGCATGGGAAGGAACTCTTCCATCTGAGGAAGAATTGCGCTGATGCCAGCGCTCTCGTCAGCGAACGCGCATACCGGGAATGCCGCAGATGCTGCAGCAAAGGCGATCATGCCACTTGCACAGTTACGTACGTGTGCGTTCAATTCGCGTGCCTCCTTCTCTTCTTTCGGTTTCTTCGTTAGTTACTTAGCTTCGCGAAGTTCTAACCGATGAAGAAAAGAACCAGGCCGAGCAGTGCAAGTGCCTCAGACATTGCAGCGCCGATGAAGAAGTAGCCCATGAGCTGACCCTTCATCTCAGGCTGACGAGCAGCAGACACGCACAGGCCGTAGGTAGCAACGCCGATACCGATGCCAGGGCCGATTGCTGCGAGGCCATAGCCAACGACCTTCAACGCAGCGATTGCGAGAGTGAGTTCCACGATTACCTCCTTTAGTTGGACAAGAGCCTTTCCCTCGTCCTAGTTACTAAGTTCAGCTGAAGTTTTCCGTACCAGCTGTAGTACCAAAGTGTTTCGGCGGCCTTTCGGCTGCCAGCGCAAGAAGCGCGAATCCGATTTCTTCTTACCCTTGCATCAGTGAGGATGGATGGCCATGCCGATGTAAGAGGAAGAAAGAATGGTGAATACGTATGCCTGCAAGAAAGCAACCAGCGTTTCGAGCGCATACATGAAGAACAGCAGGAAGAACCATGCGATGGCGGGCAGGCCTGCAACGATGTCCATCTGGAAGATGGCGGTCTGCAGGAAGATGGTGGTTGCCAGCGAGAACACGGCAAGAACCATATGGCCGGCCAGCATGTTGCCGTAAAGTCGAACGGCGAGCGTAAGAACGCGGATGACCATGGAGAAGAACTCCAGGAACCAGATTACCGGGGCAATAGGGCCGGGCACGCCGGAAGGGCACAGTGCCTTGAAGTAGTGGAAGAAGCCCAGCTCCTTCAGGCCCCAGAAGTTGAAGTAGATGAAGGAGATGGCTGCGAGCGCCCACGTGATGGAGATGGTGCCCATTGCCGCCTTCGCGCCAGGGATAAGGCCGATGATGTTGGCGGTAAGGATGAAGAAGAACAGCGTTGCCAGGAAGGGAACGTGCTTCTTGAAGCCTTCGCCGATAACGTCGGCGCCGACGCTTTCGGAAATGAAGTTGTAGCCGTACTCCATGATGTGCGGGAACTTGCTGTGCGGCACAAGCGTGAGCTTGCGACCAGCGATGAGCACGAGTGCTGCTACCAGGACAAGCGCGATGACCATGTACAAAACGTACTGGGAAACGTGCCAACCCGCGATGGAAAAGACCGTTGCCGAGTCGAATTGCGACGAGAGATGCTGCGCCTCCTCGACGAACTGTGAAAGTGCTTCACCCATCTAGATTCCTTACCTTTCCGTTACTTACTTGCTCTTGCGCTTAACAAGGACGTTTTTGTAAACGACATATGCAGACGTGGACACGATGAGGGCCACGATTTCAGCCACACCGAAGGGAAGAACGACTTCGCGGTTGGTTACCGCGCAGACGATAAGGGCAACAGCCACGATGATGAGCGAGACGAACGTGCCCGCCAAGCCATACAAGCCTGTGCCCATCGCCGAAAGAGACGCCGAACGCCGCGAGAGACGCAGGGAGATGAACAATGGGAGGAACCCTACGATCCCAGCCACGATTCCTGCCGCCACGGGTACGAGCATCTTGTCCTTTCTTCCGGATGCGGGCGTTGCCTTCGCCCTTTTCGACTCCAAGTAGCATATACGCATGGCCTTGGCGGCGAAGAGAGCTTCCGACAACGTGCATATTAATTGGGCGAGTGGCATCTGCTCACAAACCCAGTTGAACACAATAGCGTAGTAACGCGTTCGGGTGAACCTTTAATCGGTTCCATTGCGGGCAATCTGAGAAATTTGTCCTATGTTAAATGATTGTTTCGAACTTCTTAAACGCGTTCGGTTATTTGAACACCACACATGTGGAGCAGCCGATGGTCACTTATCGCTATTTTGACCATCGAAGATGCGAATCTTGATTCCCGACTCCTCCAGCAGCTCCATTGCCAGCTCATCGGGGTACGGATTGCGGTAGATGATCTCGCTGATGCCGGCGTTGATGAGCATCTTGGCGCACACGACGCAGGGCTGGGTGGTGATGTAGATGCTGCTTCCCTCGATATCGATACCGTAGCGAGCAGCCTGAAGGATGGCGTTCTGCTCCGCATGCAGGCCACGGCATATCTCGTGACGCTGGCCAGAGGGCACTCCGAGCTTTTCGCGCAAGCAGCCGGTTACGTTGCAGTGGCGCAGGCCGGTGGGTACGCCGTTGTATCCCGTTGCCAGGATGCGCTTCTGCTTCACGATGATGGCTCCTACCGCGCGGCGCAGGCACGTGGTGCGGGTGGCAACCTCGTCGGCCAAGGTCATGAAGTACTCGTCCCAGCTGGGGCGCTCGTATTCGGCCATCGCTAGCTTCCTTTCGCTGCGGGCACCCATTGTAGCGCCCTCCCTGTTACGGGCGGCAAAACAAGATCGCCCGCTGCCGAACAGTGTATTGCATTCCCGCCCACCCTGCTGAGCGCAAAGCCACCCGGGGCCGCAAGCGGGGCTTAGGGGCTGAAGCGGGACGGCCGAGCACCTGTTGCCGCTTTAGACGGATAACGTACTTGCCCCTAAGCGCAAGAAAGCCGCAGGGCTACTGCGGCTTTTAGTTGTTTTCTCAAGCCCGGGCATGCGCCAGTAAATCAGCGAGCGGGATCCTGACGAGTGCAGGGGAAGCAAAAACGGCGAGGCATAGGCCTTTTGCGCCATGCCTCGCCGTTTGAGGTTTCCCTGTGCCGTCAGGATCCCGCGCAGCGTCATTGCGCCTCACGAGAGATTGCGATGGTCGTCAGACCATCGCAATTAGAGTTCAGGATAGAGGGGATGCCTGTCAATCAGACCTTTGACCTCTTCGGCAATAGCGCTCAGGCGCTCTTCGTTGTCGGCGTTGAACACGGCCGCGGCGATAAGCTGGCCGATGCGCTTGAACTCATCTGCATCGAAACCGCGGGTGGTGCCGGCAGCAGTACCCACGCGGATGCCGCTGGTAACGAAGGGCGAGCGGGTTTCGTTGGGGATGGTGTTCTTGTTCACGGTAAGGCCCACGCGCTCAAGCAGCTTCTCGGCGTCCTTGCCGGTGATGTCGGCAGGGGTGAGATCGACGAGCACCAGGTGGTTGTCGGTGCCGCCGGAAACCAGGCGAAGGCCGCCTTCAACCATACCCTCGCCCATTGCGGCGCAGTTGGTGATGACGTTCTGGATGTAGGTCTTGAACTCGGGCTTCAGCGCCTCGCCGAAGGCAACGGCCTTAGCAGCGATGATGTGCATAAGCGGGCCACCCTGGGTGCCCGGGAACACGGCGCTGTTGATCTTCTTGGCAAGCGCCTCGTCGTTGGTGAGGATGAAGCCGCCGCGCGGGCCGCGAAGGGTCTTGTGGCTGGTGGAGGTTACCACATGGGCATACGGCACCGGGCTGGGATGCAGGCCCACGGCAACCAAGCCGGCGATGTGCGCCATATCGATCATCAGGTAAGCGCCCACCTTGTCGGCGATCTCGCGCATGCGTTTGAAGTCGATGACGCGCGGGTAAGCGGAAGCGCCGCCCACGATGAGCTTCGGCTTCACCTCGAGAGCAAGGCGCTCCATCTCGTCGTAGTCGATAAGCTCGGTTTCGGGGTTAACACCGTAAGGCACGATGTTGTAGTTCTTGCCCGAGAAGTTCACCGGGGAACCATGGGTAAGATGCCCGCCGTGGTCGAGGGAAAGGCCCAGCACGGTATCGCCCAGATTGATGAGCGCCTGATAGGCAGCCAGGTTGGCGTTGGCGCCGGAATGGGGCTGGACGTTGGCGTACTTGCAGCCGAACAGCTTGCAGGCGCGCTCGATGGCCAGGTCTTCGACGATATCGACCTTCTCGCAGCCGCCGTAGTAGCGCTTGCCGGAATAGCCCTCTGCGTACTTATTGGTAAGGACCGTACCCATGGCCTGCATGACCGCAGGCGAAGCGATGTTCTCTGATGCGATGAGCTCGATGGTTGAGCGCTGGCGGGAAAGTTCCTGTCCAATTGCGTCTGCTATTTGGGGATCTTCTGCTGCGATATAGTCGAGAGACATATGCCGCGCTCCTTTCGAACTGAGTTACGCATGGTTGCAATATGCACCAAAGGGTAGCACATGCCCATAAAAATGGTGCGCCGGCCAAGCGTGAAACCTGGTCGGCGCACAAAGTGTTTCATATTGGAAACGAAACGGGGTTGCTTTTCCCACTAGCCTTCGAGCAACGAGGCATCGGCGGCGATCAAAACTTAATCGAGCGCGTTGATCTTCTCTACGCGGCCGGCGTGGCGACCACCGGCGAACTCGGTGGTAAGGAACGCATCAAGGATGCGCTCATTGTCTTCAAGCGAGACGAAACGACCGGACAGGGTGATGACGTTGGCGTCGTTATGCTCGCGGCACAGCACGGCGAAATCGCGACGGACCACGTTCGCGGCGCGGATGCCCTTGATCTTGCCTACCGCCATGGCCATGCCGATGCCCGTGCCGCATACCAACACGCCCCGGTCGGCTTCGCCCGACTGAACGTCGTTGCCAACCAGAACCGCGAAATCGGGGTAGTCGACACGCGAGTCGTTTTCAGGGCCACGATCCAGCACCTCGTGCCCTTCGCGCTTCAAATACGCAACAAGGTCTTGCTTCTGTTCGAATCCGGCATGGTCCGATGCGATGGAGATCTTCATGGCGCCTTTCCCTTTCCCGTTTGCGCTCCCCGTTGGAAGGGGCACCGCGGTGCCCCGTTTGAACTCGAGCTGATTGTACTCGATGAATGTTTCAGGAAAAGGGGCTGGCGGTAACGAAACAAAGCCGTATCAGTAAGCGGCGCTTTACGAAGAGCGAGTGCGGTCCACGCACTCGTGCCACTTCCCCATCATGCCGGCACGGGCGTTGGCATCGAGCTTCGGCTGGAACGAGCGCTCCACGGCACGGAGCGCAGAAAGCTCTTCGGCGCCCTTCCAGAACCCGGAGGAAAGGCCGGCGAGGTAGGCCGCCCCGAGCGCGGTGCTCTCCACGCATTCCGGCCGCTCGATGGTCGCATCGACTATATCGGCACAGCACTGCAGCATGAAATCGTTCTTGCAGGCGCCGCCATCCACCGCCAAGGTTGAAACCCGTATCCCGGAATCGCGGGCCATCCCCTCTAGGACATCCTGAACCTGGAACGCCTGCGCCTCCAAGCACGCGCGCACCACGTGCGCCTTCGTTGCCCCGCGGGTAAGCCCGTAGATGGCACCGCGTGCCTGCGCATCCCAGTACGGGGCGCCCAAGCCGGTGAACGCCGGAACCACCACAACGCCGGCGGAATCGGGAACGCTTTGCGCCAGGGAATCGGTTTCCGCCGGTTCGGAGATGATGCCCAGCCCGTCCTTGAGCCACTGGATAAGGGCACCTGCCATGAAGACGCTGCCCTCCAGCGCGTACTCCAGCCCCTGATGCCCCGGGGCGGAAGCCGCCACCGTGGAGACCAAGCCATGGTTGGAGCTGCAGGCGCGGCCACCCGTGTGCATAAGCAGGAAGCAGCCGGTGCCGAACGTGGCCTTCGCCTGCCCGGGCTCGAAGCAGCACTGCGCGAACAGGGCCGATTGCTGGTCGCCTGCAACGCCGCAGATGGGAATGGATCCGGCGATGACCGGATGGTCCATGAGCCCGAACGAGCCGGAAGAGGGGCGCACCTCGGGAAGCATGGCCATGGGCACGTCGAACAGCTCGCACAGCCACGGGTCCCATGCGCCCTCATGGATGTTGAAGAGCATGGTGCGGCTGGCGTTGGTGGGGTCGGTGGCGTGGACTTTCCCGCGAGTCAGGTTCCATACCAGCCACGAATCAATCGTGCCGAACGCCAGCTCGCCCGCCTCGGCGCGCTCGCGGGCACCGGGAACCTCGTCCAGGATCCAAGCGATCTTGCTGGCGGAATAGTAGGCGTCGGGAATAAGCCCCGTGCGTCGCGTTACCTCGTGCGCGGTGAACGCATCGGCGCAGCGCGCTTCCACGATTTCAGTGGTGCGCCGGCACTGCCATACGATGGCGTTGTAGATGGGCTCGCCAGTAGCGCGGTCCCACACCACCGTGGTCTCACGTTGGTTGGTTATCCCCACTGCTTCGACCCTATCGGCGGAAACACCCGTAGAAACCAGCAGTTCGGCCAGCACCTTCAGCTGGCTGGAAAGAATATCCTTGGGCGAATGCTCAACCCAACCGGGCTTGGGGAACAACTGAGGGAAGGCGCTCTGCGACATGCCGCAGATACGCCCCTTGCGGTCTACCAGCACCGCGCGGGATGAAGTGGTTCCCTGGTCGAGCGAGATGACGTACTCGCCCATGCCTACTCCCCTTCCCCAGACTGGGCGTCAGACTCGGCATTGGCTTCGGCACCGAGCTCGGCACCCACGCCGTAGATCTGCTCCATCTGGGCCTTCGACCGGGCAACCTCGCCCAACACCATGCGCTCGGTGAACCATTCCTCCACATCGGCGTACACCAGCGAGCGCTGAGGCTCGTTCAATATCTCGTGGCGCATATGCGGATAGAGAACAACCTGCACATCTTCCACGCCCTGGCCTCGGTACAAGTCGGCGGCCGCCTGCACGCCCTTGCCGCAAGAGCCCACCGGGTCTTCAGCGCCGGCGATGAACAACAGGGGCAGCGAGTCGGGCACCGCAGCCGCACTCGCCTTGCTGGCTGCTTCCTGCGTAAGGTCGGTAAGGGTGGCGTACCCGCCAACAGAGAGCATCTGCCCGGAAAGGGGGTCTGCCTCGTAAGCGTCTACCACGCCGGGGTCGGTGCATATCCAGTCGTTGGGAGTGCGCGCATCCTTGATGGACGAGGAAAACGCGCCCACCACCAGGGAATCCACCGTTTTCGAACGGTACTCCCCACCGCGAAACGCACCGATAAGGTGCGAAAGGGTACGCCCTGCCAAGGAAACCGCACGCGGCTGGTTGCCCGTGCCGCACAGAACGACACCGGCAAGCCCCTCGGGGTTGCGCGCCATGCTGACGCGCGCCACGAAGCTTCCCATGGAATGACCGAACAGGAACAGCGGCAGGCTTCCGTCTTCGCGCACGAAGGCAAGCGCTGCCTTGCGAACGCGCAGCACGTCTTTCAGGAGGATTTCCTTACCGCCGCGAAGGGGCAGATGCCCCAGCTCGTCGGGCGCGCCGACGCTTTTGCCGTGGCCGATGTGGTCGTGGCCGAACACCACGTAGCCAAGTCCCGCCAGAAAGCGCGCGAACGAGTCGTAGCGCTCGATATGCTCGGCCATGCCGTGGACCAGCTGCACCACACCGCGCCTGCTGTACACCGGATCGGGTAGCCACAGCAGGACGCGCAACCAGGATTTTCCATCGGCGGAAAGCGTGGAGCTTTCCTGCCGAAGGGGGTAAACGTTGCGTTCCATTGCCCGCTCCTAGGAAAGCGCGCGGATGTCGGAAATGGTGATGGCGCCTTCCCTCATGAGCACCGGATGGTCGCCCGAAGCGCAGTCGACGATAGTGGAGGCGATGCCGCTCTTCTCTTCCTCGTCGGAGATGGCGGCACCCACCGCCGCGAAGATAGAGGGGTCTATCTCGTCGAACGCGATGGTGTTCTTCTGCCCCGAGATATTGGCCGAGGTGGTGGCGATGGGGCAACCCAACTGCGTGATGAGCTTATGGGCGGTAGGGTTCGCCGGCATGCGCAGGCCGATGGTTCCCTCTTCAGAGCGGAATGCCTCGGGGACCCGATCGCTCGCCTTCACGATGATGGTGAGCGGCCCAGGCCAGAACGTGCGCGCAAGGGCGAAGGCGAAGTCGGGAACGACTTTGCCGTACTCGGAGAGGTCCTCGACGCTGCCCACCAGCCAAGCGATGGGCTTGCTGTGGTCGCGGTGCTTGATGGTGAAAAGGCTTTCAGGGCTGGACGCGTGCAGGACGGAAACGCCCAAGCCGAACAGGGTGTCGGTCGGAAAAACGACAGGCTGGCCGTGCTTGAGCGCAGCCAACGCCTCTGGAAGGGTTTGCGGGATCTGAGACATATGCATCAGCTTTCGTGTTTGAGGTGTATTGACCGCACGGGCCTTGCGGCACACGCGGTGCTAGGCAGAGTCACAGTCCCTTTATCATACCGTGCCTTGCTACACCGAAAAGGCGGAAACACCATTTGGAATAGCGATCGACCCATTCGTTACCTTGGAATCAAGGGAATCAGTGGTACTGCTGCGCAACCTTCTGGGCAACACGCAACCCATCGCATGCGGCCGACATGATGCCCCCAGCAAAGCCCGGGCCTTCCCCGCAAGGGAACACCCCATTGCCCGGTATCTGTTCCAAATCGACAGGCAGGCAGGCGAAGCGAGCCTGCAGGTCCTTCCCACGGCAGATGCGCACCGGCGACGAGCTGCGGGTTTCGGGGGCGGTCATCAGCGCATCGGGGCTGTCGAAGCCCTTCAGCTTGCGGCCTAGCAGGGGCAGGGCGGCAGCAAGGGATTCGCCGACGAACCCCGGGAAGCACTCGGCAAGGGGCGCCTCCACCACGCCGCGGCCATAGGTGGGCTTGACCTGCGATTTCGTGGGGGCAGGGGGCTTCTGGTTCGACGCAGCGGGCTTGGGGGCTGCACCGCCCTGCTGCCGGAGGAAATCGCCCACACGCTGGGCAGGAGCCTGATAGGGCTTGCCCCCGCATTCGAGCGAAAGGCGGAAGGCCGCCCGCTCGATGGAGCGCTGCAGCTCTACGCCGGCGAGCACATCGCCGCTGCCGAAATCGGAAGGATCGACGTTCACCAGCACCGCCGAGTTGGCGTTCTTGCCGGCGCGCGCGTAGCGGCTCATGCCGTTGGTAACGATGCCGCCCTCTTCACTGGCCGCCACAACCACTTCCCCACCTGGGCACATGCAGAAGGTGTACACGCTGCGCTTGTTGGGCAGATGCACGGCAAGCTTGTACTCGGCGGCACCGAGCGCGAGGTGGCTGGCAGCCTTGCCCCACTGCGATTCGTTGATGAGCGCCTGCGGGTGCTCGATGCGCACACCCACGGAAAAGGGCTTCTGCTCCATGGCGAAACCTTCATTGCGGCACAGCTCGAACACATCACGCGCCGAATGGCCGCAGGCAAGTATCAGGCTGCCAGCCTCAACCTGGCTCACTTGGCCGGTTTCAACGTTTTCCAGGCTCACTTCGGCCAGCTTTCCACCGCAGAAGCGCCAGTCGCACAGGCGCGTACCGAAGCGGACTTCCCCGCCAAGCCGAACGATTTCCCGGCGCATGGCGCTCACGATGCCGGGCAGATTGTCGCTGCCCAGATGCGGGTGCGATTCCACCAAGATGCTCTTAGGTGCACCGGCATCGACGAACCAACGCAGCACGTGCCTGGCCATAGGGTTCTTGATATTGGTAGTGAGCTTCCCGTCGGAAAAGGTGCCAGCGCCGCCCTCGCCGAACTGAATGTTGGAACAGGGGTTCAATTCGCCCGTTTCCTGGAAACGGGCGATGTCCTGCGCGCGGCGGTCTACATCGAACCCGCGCTCCACAACCAAGGGGCGCAAACCGCATCGTGCCAGATAGAGCGCCGCAAACAAACCCGCCGGGCCCAAACCCACCACCACAACGCGCGCATCACCCGGGGTGCAGTGCGGGCACTCAAGGGGCTCGTACGGCTTCGATGGGCGGACGTTCAGCCCCTTCGGAGCCTTCTTCAACAAACGCTGCTCATCGCTTTCGGAAAGCTGCACCTGCAAGGTGGTGGTGAAATGGACGTTGCTCTTCTTGCGGGCATCAACGCTCTTCTTCGTTACCCGCACCTCGTCGATTTTGCCGGGTGCGACTCCCAGCGCGCGAGCGGCCTCCTTCTTGAGCAGGGCGTCGTTACCCGGCAAGGCAGTATCGAGCGAAAGGGGAACCCCCGAGATATCTAGCATTGCGTTCCTTTCGCGAAGAAGCAGGCTGCGTCCAAGCCCGCCAATATGCCCGAAGACCAGGCCCAATGAAGGTTATAGCCACCACAAGGGCCGTCCACATCCAGGGCTTCGCCAAGAAGGTGAAGGCCAGGCGCCGCAACACATTCCATGGTGCTGGGACTAACCTCATCGATGCCAACCCCACCACGATGGACCTGGCACTGCCCCGCATCGGCCATGCCCTCCACCGTGCACGGGAAGCGCTTCAATGCCGCTGCCAGAAGGCCGGCATCCGCCTCGTTTGCCGTTGCCGCAGGGTTCACCCCTGCCGCCGCGCACACCGCTTCTGCCAGTTCTGGCAGCAAGAACCCCCTGAACAGAGCTAGGTTCGTGCTACCGGAGAATTGCCGTACCCTTCGAACGAGCATGGCTTCGGCGTTTTGCGCGGATAGCTCCGGAAGGAAATCGAGGCACAGCTTAGCACCCGGCATAACCTTGCGGGAGGCGTTGAACACGACGATTCCCGAAACCCCGTACTCGCGGAACAGCACTTCCCCGACCTCGGAAAAGCCCGCTTCGGGCACGGAAACGCAAGCGCGCGCACGGATGCCGTCGAGCTGCCCCGAGTCGACCCCTGCAGGGAACCGGACCGCAAGCGGCCCCAGGACAGGCTGCCATGCCTCGAAAACACCCAGGCCAACGCCTTCCAGCAAGGAGGCGTCGAACCCGCCGCCGGGCGCGAACGCCACCCGCGTTGCCCGGATATGGGCGCACTGCGGGCAAGGGGAATTGGCCGCATCGCCCTGCGCACCACCCTTACCACTGCCCGCAACTCCACCCAAAGAGCCAGACCTGGCCTGACCGGACTGCGGGAGCACCTGCGAAAGGGAAAGGTCGAAGCCGTCCCTCACGCTGCCGACCGCGTCAACGTTAACGCAAACGCGCAGGTCAACATTCAGTTTCCGCAAGGCGGAAACCAGCACTTCCAGAACCGAGGAAGCCTTGTTGGAAAACGGGTACAGCAGGCCGCCCGAACCGAGAGCTTCCTCCCACACCAGGCCCAACTGCTCGAACCAGCGCACCACGGGAGCAGCGAGGGGATCGACGGAACCGCGAATGCCCTGGACATCGGCAGGGTCGACCGAGCCTTGGAAGCCGAAGCCGTCTGAACCAGGCGAGCAGAAGCGTTCCTCCTGGTTCGCCAGCGCCACCAAGGAGCGCGCCACGAAATCGGCGTTATGGAACCCGTCTGCCTGCAGCTGCGAATTCGAGAAGTTGCAGCGCCCGTTGCCGCTGCGCAGGATGGATGCGCCGATGCGCCGTCCCTTCTCCAGAACGATGACGCGCGGCATGCGCCCACCCAGGCGCTGCGTTTCCTGCGCACACGAAAGAGCGCAGGCCAAGCCGGCAGCCCCGCCGCCGACCACTGCCAAATCATAGCGATCCGCGAACGTGAACGGCTTGATTTCCTGCGTCGTGCGCTTCGATCGTTTTCCCTGTTTCTTCTTGCTCATGCGATCCATGATACGCGAAGCCCGCTGCGAGAACCCGAGGCAGCCGGCAGCGCATGCAGAAGCCGGTAACTACTCTTCGCCCTTGACGGCCTCAGCAACGACTCGCGGCCCCTCTTGAGGCAGTTTCCTTTTAGCCGCATACACCAGCAGGCACACGCCTGCCACCACAAGCGGCACCGAGAGCACCTGCCCCATGGTGAGCCAGCCGCCCCACAGGTAGCCCAGCTGGGCATCGGGCTGACGCACGAACTCGATGGCGAAGCGGCAGATGCCGTAGCCCACCATGAACGTGCCGAAGTACGTGCCGCGCGGAAACGGCGGGCACTTGCGCGACAGAGCGAACAGGATGATGAACAGCAGCGCGCCTTCCAGCAGCGCCTCGTACAGCTGACTGGGGTGACGCGCCACGGTGCCCGCGCTGCCGCCGAACACCACGCCCCAAGGCAAGTCGGTGGGCGCACCCCATAGCTCGCCGTTCACGAAGTTCGCGCACCGGCCGAAGAACAAGCCGATGGGCACCCCGATGATGGCAAGGTCGACCAAGGTAAGGTAGGGCATCTTCACGATGCGCGCCGCAACGATGCCCGCCACCAGCGCGCCGATGAACCCACCATGGAAGCTCATGCCGCCGCGGCTGAACTCAAGGATGGAAATGGGGTTGGCCGCGTACATGTCCCAGTTGTAGAACAGCACGTAGCCCAAGCGCCCGCCAACGATAACGCCCACCATGGCGCAGATGAGCACGATGCACAGCGTGTCGAAATCGAAGCGGATCTTCCAGCGCTTGCCCACCACGTACATGATGCCGATGGCGCACAGGAAGCCCGCGATGTAGGCCAGCCCGTACCATCGCGCAGAAAAGGGCCCTACGGTGAACGCCACCGGATCGAGGCTCTGGTACAAGTCGTTGAGCATGCGCTTTCCTCCCTATCGTTTTACCTTGAAGAAGATACCACCGCCTGCGGAATGGGCAGACCGACATGCTTCGAATACGAAAGAAGGCCGCACCCTTTCGGGCGCAGCCTTCCAGTTTCCCTATTCGAAGGAATTGCTTGTGCGGCCTATTTCGCCGAGGCGTCCGTAGAGGGCGCCTTGCTAAGGAAGAACTCGCAGAAGCGGCACACGTCCTTCACGCTCTGCTCGCGGTCGATGTCGCAGCGGAACAGCAAATCGAGGTTCGAGGTAACCACATGCGTGGGGCGGTCGCACTCCGCGAAACGGCAATCGGCAGGACACGGCTCGCCCGGCGTGTTGTGCGGGCAACGCGACTGCATTTCCTCGTCGCAACCGCGCTGTTCCCAACAGTGCATTCTGGGCACTTCCCTTACGCAGGAACCACGCGAGTAACGCCGGGGACGCGATCTTTCAGCACGCGCTCGACGCCGTGGGCCAGCGTCATCTGGGACATGGGGCAGCCCTTGCAGGCACCCTGAAGCTCTACGGTAACCACGCCTTCTTCATCGACATCTACCAGCTGCACGTCGCCGCCATCGGCCTGAAGCGAAGGACGGATAAGCTCGAGCACTGCAGCCACATCGGACTTTTCTACCATCAGGTTCTCCTAACGTCTTCGGGCCATGGAAAAGGCCCGATCTGCTTTATTCCTGGGTCATTCTATCATGCACGAACCGGCCGATTCTCTCGAAATCGGCTACGAGCGTCTGCATGCGCGATGGGTCGTGCAAGGCCGCCGCCGGGTGGTACACCGGCGCCACCAAGAAGCGCCCGGTTTGCCGCACGGTGCCGCGCAGATGGCTTACGCCCATGTCGGTTTTCAGGATGAACTGGGTGGCGAAGTTCCCCATGGTTATGAGCAGCCAGGGGTTCACCGTCTGCACCTGCGTGCGCAGGAAGGGCGCGCAGGCCTCTATCTCGGAGAAGGCGGGGTTGCGATTGGCCGGAGGACGGCACTTCAGCACGTTGGCGATGTACACCTCGTTGCGGCGCAGATGGGCATGCCACAAAAGCTCGTCGAGCAGCTTGCCGGCAGGCCCCACGAACGGCCTTCCCTGCATATCCTCGTACTTGCCGGGCGCTTCGCCTATCAGCATGATGCCGGCATGCGGGTCCCCTTCGCCGAACACGGTGTTGTGCCGGCCTTCGCACAGGCAGCACGACTGGCAGGCGCGCACCTGCAGCTCGAGCTTGTCCAGGGGAACCGCTTCAACCTTCATGGCAGCCTACTTGTAGAAACGCGGCATGCGGTGCGAGAAACCGATGGTTACCTCGTGCTCGATGGTGGCAGCGCGCTTGGCCATGGTGGAGATGGAGCAATCCACCGTGGGATGCACACCCGCGATGAGCACCTCGTCGCCGATATGCGGGTCGAGCATGGGGGCGTTCACGCGCGAGCGCAGGTCCACCTCGAACATGCACTGGTCCATGCAGATGTTGCCAACCTGGTGCACTGCGCGATCCTTGTAGGCGAAGTCGATCTTACCCGAGCACAAGCGGATAAGGCCATCGGCGTACCCCAGCGGAACCGTGCAGATCTTAACGCTGCCAGGGCTTCGGTAGTTCATGCCGTAGCTCACGCCTTCACTCATGGGCGGGGTGATGACGTTGGTGATGCGCGCATGCACGCTCATGGCCGGGCGAAGGTCGACCAGCTTATGCGTGTCGGGGGCAGCCTGGTAACCGTACATGGAGATGCCCAGGCGAACCATGTCGAAGTGCGTCTTCGGGAAGCGGTACGTTGCCGCAGAGTTGTCGCAGTGCACGATGCCCGGGTTGAAGCCCGCTGCCTCGATGGCGCGCATCGCCTCGACAAAGCGCTTGATCTGGATCTGGAAATCCAGCGTTTCCAGTGAATCGGCCGTGGCGAAATGCGTGAAGCAACCTTCCAGCTTCAAGGCGCGATGGAAGCTTACCTGATGCAGGAACTCCACCACCTGGTCGTGGCGAACGCCGATGCGGTTCATGCCGGAGTTGATGGCCAGATGGTACGGGGCCTCCATGCCATGGGCATCGGCGCACTCGGCATAGGCAATGGCGAACTCGGGCGTGTAGATGGCAGGCATGATGTTGTAGAACAGCAGCAGCGGCACCGCTTCGGCCGGAGGCTCGCCCAGCATCATAAGGGGCTCGCGCATGCCGGCCTTGCGCAGCTCGATGCCCTCGTTCACCGTGGCGACGCCCAAATAGCTCGCCCCGGCACTGGTGGCGGCCTTGGCAACCTCGTAGGCGCCGTGGCCGTATGCATCGGCCTTCACCACGGCAAGCAGACGGCAGCCGCCCTCGAGCTGCTTCTTGGTCTGCATAACGTTGTATTGGATGGCGCTTCGGTCTACCTCGATCCACGACCAACGACGGTTGCGCTCGTCGATGGCCTGCACTTCCTCTTCCGTGAAGGCAGCCTTCGAAGCCTCGTGATCTGCGATGGAACGCGAGTACTGGTAGTTGGAGGTGGAGTCCTTGTGCTTGCCGGAGAAGCCGGTGAAGCCGTTGGGTAGATCTTGCACGAAGTGCCCTTCTTTCATCGATTGGGATAAAAAGAGTATAGCGCGGACAAAAAACGACCTGCGGGCTATTTTCGCCCGCAGGTCGCTGCGATCGCAAACGTTCAGAGCGCCTTAGCGTTCGATGTTGTAGAAAAGCCTGCTTGGACCGCCAGCTGTGCCGTCAGGGGCTCGCGCAGCGTCGAAACGTTAACGCGTAATGTTATAAAAGGCCTTCATGCCTGCGTATTGGCCGGAATCGCCCAGCTCTTCCTCGATGCGGAGCAGCTGGTTGTACTTGGCAACGCGGTCGGAGCGGCACGGTGCGCCGGTCTTGATCTGGCCGGCGTTGGTGGCAACGGAAAGGTCGGCGATGGTGGTGTCCTCGGTTTCGCCGGAGCGGTGGGACATGATGCAGGCGTAGCCGGCCTGCTTGGCCATCTGGACGGCCTCAAGAGCCTCGGTAAGGGAGCCGATCTGGTTCACCTTCACCAGGATGGCGTTTGCGCAGCCCAGCTCGATGCCCTTGGCAAGGCGCTTCGGGTTGGTAACGAACAGGTCGTCACCCACCAGCTGGACCTTGTTGCCGATGCGGTCGGTAAGGGCCTTCCAGCCGTCCCAGTCCTCCTCGGCCATGCCGTCCTCGATGGAGATGATGGGATACTTCTCTACCAGTTCGGCCCAGTAATCAACCATCTCGGCGCTGGTGAGCTCGCGGCCCTCGCCGGCCAGAACGTACTTGCCGGTTTCAGCGTTGTAGAACTCGGTGGATGCCGGGTCCATGGCGAACATGATGTCGGAACCGGGCTCGTAGCCGGCCGTCTTGCATGCCTCCACGATGTACTTCAGGGGCTCTTCGTTGGTGGTGAAGTTGGGGGCGAAGCCGCCTTCGTCGCCCACGCCGCCGCCAAGGCCATGGTCATGGAGAACCTTCTTCAAGGTGTGGTAGATCTCTGCGCACCAACGCAGTGCCTCGGCAAAGGAGTCGGCGCCGACGGGCATGATCATGAACTCCTGGAAGTCCACGTTGTTGTCGGCATGCTCGCCGCCGTTCAGGATGTTCATCATGGGCGTGGGCAGCATGTTCGCGTTCGCGCCGCCAACGTACTTGTACAGAGGAAGCTCGGCAGACTCGGCAGCTGCCTTGGCAACGGCCAGGGAAGCGCCCAGGATGGCGTTCGCGCCGAAGTTGCCCTTGTTCTCGGTGCCGTCAAGCTCGATCATGACCGCATCGATGCCGCGCTGATCTTCGGCCTCCATGCCGATAAGGGCATCGGCGATCTCCTCGTTCACATGGGAAACGGCCTTCAGCGTGCCCTTGCCCAGGTAACGCTCGGAATCGCCATCGCGAAGCTCAACGGCTTCGAACGCGCCCGTGGATGCGCCGGAAGGAACAGCAGCACGACCTGCTGTGTAATCGTCGAGGACAACCTCAACCTCTACCGTGGGATTGCCGCGGGAGTCAAGGATCTCACGACCGAACACATCGATGATGGTAGCCATCTAATTTCCTCCTTGGAAAGGTTTGTATCAAACACTCGGATGATACCATGCAGCCCGCCAACGCCTTGCCCCGCCACGGCAAGCGTGCCCGTTGCCGCTACAGAAGACACGCCACCGTCACGAACAGCGCCGAACATGCCAGGAAAACTACCGTTTGCCGCAGGGAAGCCTTACCGTGGCTCAGGCAGGTGCGCCGCCCGAACCCATAGCACCGCGCCTCCATGGAAACGCCCAGGGCATCCGCACGACGGAACAGCCGCACCACCAAGGGGATGAAAACGGTGCGCCATTGCAACACGCGCTTCAACAGGCTGCCGGCTTCGAAAGCGGCACCCCTCGATGCCTGGGCATTGCGCACGCCTGCCAGTTCAACGGCGGTGAGCGGAATGAACCGGACCGCGATGGAGAGCATGGTGGCGATATCGTCAACCGGAACGCGCAGGCGGCGAAGCGGCGCGATGAGCTGCGCGAAGGCGCGCATAAGGTCTTCGGCAGTCGTGGTGAAGGAGACCACGAAGCTCGCGAGCAGGATAAGCAGGATACGCACGGCGTAGAACAACGCGAACATGCACCCTTCAGGCACGAAGCCGAAGCTCCCGACCAGCGCAACAGGTTGCCACCCTTGGGCAAACCCGGCAGATACGCCACCCATTCCCGAAGAGGCGATATCGCCAACGTCCAAAGCAAACGCGTTGAACACCCATATGAAGGCGAGCACAACCAGCAGGGGAAGCGAGAGCTTCGCCAACTTTCCCCACGGCAAACGCGCGGCCCCAACCGCGCACACCAGGACCAGGGCATAGATCCCAAGGCCCCTCCAGGTGTCCACGAAGAACACGCAGACGGAGAACACCAGCAGCAAAAGCAACTTCACCCACCCATCGGCCCGATGGATGGGTGTGCTACCCGGGATATATATGCGAAGCGTGTCGCTCATGGGCATGAGTATAGAGGAAGCAGGCAAGCCCCAGGATGCCCCGCCCGGATCGCTACATCACGCCACGCTCGGCGTATACCGCCTCATCTTCCCAAAGCTTCACTTCGCCCGCTTCGCGGGTGGCTTTCAAGTCGATTACCCGCTGGTTGGCAGAGCCGCGGAAACGCAAGGTTATGTCGTGCTGCTCTTCGATGTAGGGGCCATCCACCAACACGTCTATCAACCCAAGCAGTTCATCGGTAGCCTCGGTGTGGCGGGGCGATTCGGGATCGATAAGCTCTTCGTACACATCGCCCGTGTAGCACCAGATGGTCTTCTCCGGATGCGCCTCCTTGGCCGCCCGTGCCAACTGAAGCAAGCCCTGCTGGTTCTCGGGCTCCATGGGCTCACCGCCCAGAAACGTGAGACCGTCAATGAACGGATCGCCCAGCGTAGCCAGCACTTTTCCTGCCGTTTCCGCAGTGAACTCCTCGCCATACGAAAAGTTCCAGGTTTCCGGCTGGAAGCAGTTCTTGCAATGGTGCGAGCACCCCGAAACGAACAACGTGGTGCGCACGCCTTCCCCATCGGCGATGTCGCAGTACTTGATATTGGCGTAGTTCATTTCAGGGCCTTTCACTCGTGGGGCCGTTTTGCCATGCCGCCTGCCGGCAGCTACAACCCGCCAAATTCACCGAAGGCTCGTGCCGGTGAATCTGTCGGGGATTAATCGATTGCCAAGAACAGAAACAGGGGCGGCTTCGCGCCGCCCCAATCTGTTGAGATCTTACCATGCTGCCAGAACAGCTTGGCGCCGTAGCGCCCTTGCAAACGCCGCCCAGCCCTCGCTGCCTAGCGGATACGCAGCGCCTCTTGCGAGCCGATGCCGTTACAGGTGCAGAACGCGGTCGCGGATTTCCTCGGTACGGCCCTGGTTCCAGAACTGCGTGCCGATGTATCCGCAGGTACGACGGGCAACGTTCAGCTTTTCCTGGTCGCGGTTACCGCACTTCGGGCACTCCCACACCAGCTTGCCGTCGTCTTCCACGATCTGGATCTCGCCGTCGTAGCCGCACTCCTGGCAGTAGTCGCTCTTGGTGTTCAGCTCGGCGTACATGATGTGGTCGTAGATGAACTGCATCACGCGGACGACGGCCTTCAGGTTGTCCTGCATATCGGGGACTTCCACGTAGCTGATGGCGCCACCGGGGGAAAGCTGCTGGAACTGGCTCTCGAAGCGCAGCTTCTCGAACGCGTCGATATCCTCGGTCACGTGCACGTGGTAGCTGTTGGTGATGTAGCCCTTGTCGGTGACGCCCGGGATCATGCCGAAGCGACGCTGCAGAGCCTTGGCGAACTTGTAGGTAGTGGACTCAAGCGGCGTACCGTACAGGCTGAAGTCGATATCGGTTTCCGCTTTCCATTCGGTGCACTTGTCGTTCATCTTCTGCATTACCGCCATGGCAAACGGCGTTGCCGCATCATCGGTGTGGCTCAGGCCCGTCATGTACTTCACGCACTCGTACAGACCGGCATACCCCAAGCTGATGGTGGAGTACCCGCCATAAAGCAGCTTGTCGATGGGTTCGCCCTTCTTCAAGCGCGCCAAGGCACCGTACTGCCACAGGATGGGAGCCGCATCGGACAAGGTTCCCTTCAGACGGTTGTGACGGCACATCAGGGCTTTCTTGCACAGCTCCAGACGCTCTTCGAAGATCTGCCAGAACTTGTCCATGTCGCGGTAGGAAGAGCAGGCGACATCCACCAGGTTGATGGTGACAACGCCCTGGTTGAAACGGCCGTAGTACTTGGGTTTGCCCGGCTCGTAGTTACCGGCATTGGCAACGTTGTTGTAGCCGTTGCCCGAGCGGTCGGGGGTAAGGAAGCTGCGGCAGCCCATGCAGGTGTAGCAATCGCCGTTGCCCACGGTTTCGCCCTTGGAGAGCTTCAGCTCGCGCATCTTCTTCTCGGAGATGTAGTCGGGCACCATGCGCTTTGCGGTGCACTTCGCGGCAAGCTGCGTGAGGTAGAAATAGGGAGAACCTTCGGAAACGTTGTCCTCCTCGAGCACGTAGATGAGCTTCGGGAACGCCGGGGTGATCCAAACGCCCGCCTCGTTCTTCACGCCCTCGTAGCGCTGGCGCAGCACCTCTTCAATGATGATGGCAAGGTCGGATTTCTCCTGCTCGGAGCGTGCCTCGTTCAAGTACATGAACACCGTGACGAACGGAGCCTGGCCGTTGGTGGTCATCAGGGTTACCACCTGGTATTGGATGGTCTGCACGCCGCGGCGCACCTCGTCGCGCAAACGCGACTCAACGATGCGCGAAAGCTGCTCGGAGTTGGGCTCTACCCCTACTTCGTTCAGCTCGCGGATCACGTCGGCGCGGATCTTCTTGCGGCTGACCTCGACAAAGGGCGCCAAGTGAGTGAGCGAGATGGACTGGCCGCCGTACTGGCTGGAAGCCACCTGGGCGATGATCTGCGTGGCGATGTTGCAGGCGGTGCTGAAGCTGTGAGGCTTCTCGATAAGCGTGCCCGAGATAACGGTGCCGTTCTGCAGCATGTCTTCCAGGTTCACCAGGTCGCAGTTGTGCATATGCTGAGCGAAGTAGTCGGAATCATGGAAGTGGATGATGCCCTCTTCATGGGCGCGCACCACGTCTTCGGGAAGCAGGATACGCGTTGCCAGGTCCTTGGAAACCTCGCCGGCCATGTAGTCGCGCTGAACGGAGTTCACCGTGGGGTTCTTGTTGGAGTTCTCTTGCTTGACCTCTTCGTTGTTGCACTCGATAAGGGCCAAGATCTTGTCGTCGGTGGTGTTCGACTGACGCTTCAGGTTCTGGACATAGCGGTAGATGATGTAACGACGCGCCACCTCGAACTTGTGCAGGGCCATGATCTCGTTTTCGACCATGTCCTGGACCTCTTCAACTGAAACAGTGTGGCCCAGCGCCTCGCACGTATCGGCAACGTTGTGGGCAGCATAGTCGATCTGACGCGCAGTAAGGCGCTCTTCCTCGGGCGACTCGTCGCTCGCACCCTTGATGGCGTTGGCGATCTTAATCAGATCGAATACCGCCTCGGATCCGTCGCGTTTGATGATCTTCATGCGTACCTCGTTTCTCTATAGTGAAGGCGGTTCTGCCGCCCTGTTGCCGAGAAGGCTTGATGCGGGATTCGTTGAGTTCCACGCATCGTTGCTTGCGGAACATTCATGTTCCGCAGGAGCGAGGGCTATATTACGCCGAAGATTTCTTGAATTAACCCCTTGATTTTACGAATGGCAAGAATTTCTTTAGCCTGTATATACGCTATATATTGTATCCGTGAAGAAATACGAACACAGTATGTCGATTCCGTGACATTTAGGGGACGCAAAGAACAGAAGGCGAATCAATGCCATTAAGAAGGTGCGAATATTGCTCCACGCGTGTCCAAGAACGCAGCTTATATTTAATGCAGGAGCAGGAATAGGCCATCGAAATAGTGCCACCCTCAGGGCAGCGCACGCGAACTGCAAAGAAAACGTTCGAAACCTACGATTTCTTCTCTACCACCGTGCCGCACTTGGGGCAGGTAACACGCATCTTCCCCTTGCCCTTCGGTACGTTGAGCATCGCACCGCATCCTTTGCACTTGAAGTACAGCGTGGTCTTACGGTTCTCGTAGCGCTTGTTCGCAAGACGCCACCACGCCTTCGGCTTCTCCATCAAGTGCAAATACAAATCCAGCTCTTTGCGGCGTGCAGGGAAGTTCCGAGAGTAGCAGCGGAAGATAGCGAACACCATGAGCACAAGCGAAACGGTGGAAAGGATGCCGGAGTGGACGAAGAAGTTGATCACGATGAGCGCACAGGCAACGATCATCAGGGCCTGCATCAGCTCATCGATGCCATAGCGGCCCATCATCCATTGGGCCATACGATATTTCCAGGCACTTCCACGGTTGCTCATGTAATGCAGCACATCCTTCCTCGCTAACGAAACCCTATGGTACGCGCCGATCCGCAACGAGCAAGCTCGCTGCATGATAACGCCATCAAGACGTTGCCAAGCGTCAACGCAACACCCATCAAGGCAAAAGAAAAGGGATCCGTGTGTAACGGATCCCTTTGTGATTCGGATGCAAAGCAGCCTGAAAAGGTTATTCAGCCTTTTCCTCTGCAGGTGCTTCCTCGGCTGCAGCCTCTTCTGCCTTAGGCTCCTCAGCAGGCTTCTCTTCCTTCTTGGGAGCTTCCTTCTTAGCAGCGGGCTTCTCTGCCTTGGCCTTGGGCTGGCAGGGCTCGGTAACGAGCTCCATGATAACCATGGAAGCGTTGTCGCCCTTGCGGTTGCCAAGCTTCATGATGCGGGTGTAGCCGCCCTGGCGGTCAGCGAACTGGCCCTGGGCAACCTTCTCGAATACCTCGCGTACCAGTTCCTTATCGCCGAGCTTAGCGATTGCCAGACGGCGGGAATGCAGGTCACCCTTCTTGGCCCACGTGATGATCTTGTCCACATCAGGACGGATCTCCTTGGCGCGAGCCTCGACCGTCTTGATGCGGTCGTTGGTGAACAGAGCGGCAACAAGGCTCTTCTTCATTGCCTTGGTGTGGCTGAAGTCGGTGCCAAGCTTACGGCCCTTGTAGTTGTGCCTCATCTTAAAATCTCCTATTGCTTCAAATTGAGGTCCATGGAAATGAGCTTGTCCTTCACTTCCTCAATGGACTTCGCACCAAAGTTCCTAATGTTGAGCAGGTCGTTCTCGGAGTACTCGACCAGCTGACGCACGGAGTGGATACCGGCGCGCTTAAGGCAGTTGTAGGAGCGGACGGAAAGGTCCAGGTCCTCGATCTGCTTATCGAGCTCGGCGTTCGTCTCCTGGTTCTCGGGAGCGAAGATGGATACCACTTCGCCCTCCTCGTCTTCCTCGACCTCATCGAGCATAAGGAATGCGCCCATGTACTGGTTGATGATGTTCGCAGCACGGCACACAGCCTCGGTGGGGTTGATGGAACCGTCGGTCTCAACCTCAAGAACAAGCTTGTCGTAGTCGGTACGCTGGCCAACACGGGTGTCGGTGACGCCCATCGTGCAGCGGCGAACCGGCGAGAACAGCGAATCAACGTGGATGATGCCGATGGGATCCTCCGTGCGCTTATTGCGCTCGGCGGAAACATACCCACGGCCAACGCCGATGCGAACGGTCATATCAAGCGTTCCGCCATCAGCGACGGTTGCGATGACATGCTCAGGATTGATCAAGGTGAACTCGGTGGGAACCTCAAGATCAGCGCCCGTGACGGTGCAGGGGCCTTCAGCATGCACATGCGCAGTTGCTTCGCTGATGTCGCCGTTAAGGGCGCTGAATACCAGGCCCTTAACGTTCAAGACGATATCGGTGATGTCCTCGATCACGCCCTCGGCGGTGGTGAACTCATGCTGAACGCCATCGATCTGGATGGCAGTCGCCTTCGCCCCGTCCAAAGACGAGAGCAGAACACGACGCATGCAGTTGCCAAGAGTGTAACCGTAGCCACGCTCTAGCGGCTCTACGATGTAGCGGGCAACGGTTTCGTTGACCTCTTCGATCGTTACTGTCGGCCTCATGAACTCTGTCATATTGAATAAGCCTCCTTAATAAACCGCAGTGCGTTTGCTACTTCGAGTAAAGTTCGACGATAAGCTGCTCGTTGATGTCGAGATCGATCTGATCGCGCTCGGGAAGAGCAAGTACGCTGCCCTGAAGCTTCTCGATGTCAACCTCGAGCCATGCAGGAACCTGAACGCCTTCGTTGGAAACGAGTGCGGACTTGATCACCAGAAGCTCCTTGGCCTTCGGTGCAACCGCGACAAGGTCGCCGGGGCGCACGCGGAAGGACGGGATGTCCACGCGGCGGCCGTTCACCTGGATGTGACCGTGGGTCACGATCTGGCGAGCTTCCTTGCGGGTCTTGGCAAAGCCAAGGCGGAACACAACGTTGTCGAGACGGGACTCAAGGATGCGCATAAGGTTTGCACCGGTAACGCCGGGCATGGACTTGGCGCGCTTGAAGTAACCCAGGAACTGCTTTTCCAGAACGCCGTAGATGAACTTGGCCTTCTGCTTTTCGCGCAGCTGCATACCGTATTCGGATTCCTTGCGACGACGCTTGGGCTGACGGATGGATTCCTTCTTGCTGCTGTAACCGAGAACAGCAGGATCCAGACCGAGCTGGCGACAACGCTTGAGAACCGGAGTCCTGTTAATTGCCATAGTGTATCGATCCTTTCAGTTAGACGCGACGACGCTTGCGCTGGCGGCAACCGTTGTGCGGGATAGGGGTGCAATCCTGGATGCTGGCTACTTCGAGGCCTGCTGCCTGAAGGGAGCGGATAGCGGTCTCGCGACCGGAGCCGGGGCCCTTCACGTACACAGCAACCTTCTTGAGGCCATGCTCCATAGCGGTCTTTGCTGCTGCCTCAGCTGCCATCTGAGCTGCGAACGGCGTGGACTTACGGGAGCCCTTGAAGCCGACGGTACCAGCGGACTGCCAGGAGATCACATTGCCCTGAGGATCCGTGATGGAAACGATCGTGTTGTTGAAAGTGGATTTGATGTGTGCAGCGCCAACAGCGATGTTCTTGCGGTCAGAACGCTTGATGCGCGTGCGAACGTTTTTCTTAGCTGCCACTAGTTACACCCCTATTTCTTCTTGCCGCCGATTTGACGCTTCGGGCCCTTGCGGGTACGAGCGTTCGTGTGAGTGCGCTGACCGCGAACGGGAAGACCGCGGCGATGACGCAGGCCACGATAGCAGCCGATCTCCATGAGGCGCTTGATGTTCTGGGATACCTCGCGATGCAGGTCGCCCTCAGTGGTGAGGTTAGCCTGGATGTAATCGCGAAGCTTGGAAAGCTCATCTTCCGTAAGATCGTTCACACGGGTGTCCGGGTTTACGCCGGTCTCTGCGAGGATCTTCTTAGAGGTGGTAAGGCCGATGCCGTAGATATAGGTCAAGCCGACTTCAATGCGCTTGTCGCGAGGAAGGTCGACACCAACGAGACGTGCCATGAATACGTTCCCTTTCTCTTTAACCCTGACGCTGCTTATGACGAGGGTTCTCGCAGATTACGAGCACCTTGCCATGACGTCGAATGATCTTGCACTTGTCGCACATTTTCTTGACCGAAGGACGTACCTTCATATCATTTTCCTTTCGGTAATGTGTTTCTTTTTATCTACCACGCCCAGCCGCAGGCGATAGTTGGTTTGGTGAAATGGCGTTTCCTACTTGTAGCGATAGGTGATGCGACCACGGTCGAGGTCGTACACCGAAAGCTCGACCTGAACCTTGTCGCCGGGAAGGATCTTGATGTAGTGCATGCGCATCTTGCCGGAAATGTGGGCCAAGATCTCATGACCGTTTTCAAGCTCAACCTTGAACATGGCGTTCGGGAGGGCTTCAACAACGGTTCCCTCAAGCTCGATTGCATCTTGTTTAGCCAAGACAGCTCCTTTGATACAGGTAGGTAGTCAAACGCAAATGGAAAGTCTATCAACCAGTTGGTTTTTTTGCAAGGGAACCCCACAAGGCCACCACATGTTGTGAACAAGGCGGCATCGGGTGCTCCGATTGCGCCGATCGGGCATATTGGCAGGATGTGAGCAGCACCGCCAAGATCAAAAAAGCCACAGCCCGAAGGGGCTGCGGCCTAGTGCTTGGATGGTGCGCCGTGAGGGAGTCGAACCCGCGGCCTTGGGATTAAAAGTCCCCTGCTCTACCAGCTGAGCTAACGGCGCATTGCATAAGCAGTCGTTGATTTTACGGCATGCCCGGCATTTGGTCAATCATGGGCACCGGGTAACCAGGCCCGGAAGCGCCCAACGGCGAATACCCGCATCGCGCCTATCGTGACGCAGCTTCCGCTCTTATGGGCACTCTGGATCTCGGGCTTCCTATTCCCAGGTAACGAATTCCACGCTCGCGACCCTGCCGGCCTCGATGGAGATACGCGCTATCCCTTTCGCGCTGCCGCCGCGGGGCTTGCTTGCGCTTCCCGGGTTCAAGTACAGAACATCGCCGATGCGTTCTTCGCGTGGGATGTGCGTATGCCCGTGCACCACCACCTGCACGTCTTCGGCGGGGGTGCCGATATCTTCGGGGCGGTGCGTCATGAAGAAGCGCACTCCCCCGATGCGCGGGCTTGCCGTGAAGGGAATGTCCATCCCGCGCAGGCTGGTGTCGCAGTTTCCCAGCACCGCAACGGTGGGCGCGATGGCATCGAGCTCCATAAGTATGGTGGGACGCTCGACATCGCCCGCGCACAGGATCAGGTCGCAGGGCTCCAGAGCTCTTTGGGCCTCATCGCTCAGGTAGCCGTGTATGTCGGAGACGATGCCAACCAGCATGCTGTGCTTCCTTTCTGCGCTCAGCCTTTCGGGCAATGCAGGATCGGCGCCCTGCTAGAAGCGCAGAGCCTCGGGGTTCAGGCAGTCTTTCGGGCGCACGCCAAGCACCACGTCGATCGCCGCCTGCATGCTGCGATGGTGCAGCTCCAGCCCCGATTCCTCCGACCAATAGGCAACGTGCGGGCTGAGCACCGTATGCGGTGCCTTCAGCAGCGGGTGATTGAAATCCACCGGCTCGCCTTCGAACACATCGATGCCGGCACCCCAGAGCCTGCCCGCCTGAAGCGCTTCGGCAAGGGCGAGCGTATCGATGACGGCACCGCGGGAAGTGTTCACCACCACGGCGGTTTCCTTCATCAGGGCCAAGTGCTGGGCATCGAGCATATGGTGCGTCTGCGGGGTAAGCGCCGTATGGAAGCTCACCACATCGGACACGCGCAGAAGGTCTTCGTAAGAAAGGATTTCGTAGCCTTCGGGTGTGCGACGGCCCGGAACGAGCGAGCGCGAATAGCACACTACCTTGAAGCCAAGGCCAGCGGCCTTCTTGGCGCAGCAGCGGCCGATCTCGCCCATGCCCACCACGCCGAACGTGCGACCGAACACCTGGCCGTAGGGGCGATGGCGCGCATAGTCCCATATCCCGGCACGCATGTCGGCATCGGTTTCGTTCAGGCGACGCAGGCATGCCAGCGCCAACGATATGGCTTGGTCGGAAACAACCTCGGTTCCGTAGCCGGGCACCACGCACACTGCCGTGCGGTTCTTGGTGGCTGCTTCCACGTCGATGCTGTCGTAGCCGATGCCGGTGCGGCTTACCACCTGCAGGTTGGGCAGGGCCTCGAACACCTTGGCAGGGAAATTGCCGTACGAGGTAACCACACCGTCGGCATCGGCGGCATGCTCGATGATGGCCTCGGGGCTGCGGTCTTGGAACAGGGCGATCTCGATTCCGGCCTTGGCGGCCATCTCCACCTCGATGTCGTTGCTGTCGAAGTCGGTATCCACCACCACGATCTTTGGCACGGCTACTCCTTACTCGTATATGGCCCGCGCCGCCGTTTCCACGGCGCATCAAGGCTGCGGTTGCGCATTTCCCTATGCAGCTGCGACCAGCGCCAAGCGAACCGACGCACGGCAATGGCGCCGCCGCAAAGAAGAAGCCGGGCGCAGGCTTGGCTCCAACCCCTTGCCCGCTACCACCACTGGGTAACGGTTCCCGATTGGTCCAGCGAAACAGGCGCGCTCTTCGTTTCCGGCTCCATTTTCGTCAACACGCCGGCGAAGTCCTTGATCCTTGCCAGGAACTCGCGCTGTTCGTAGGACTGCATATCGGCGTAATCGCTCAGGTCGCTGCCCACGCCGCGAGCATCGATCCCAAAGGCGCGCGCATCGTACAGAGCGCGGTACAGATGGTACTCCTGGGTTACCACGATGCACCGCTGCACGCTGAAAACATTCTTCAAACGGTACATGGAATCGTATGTGGAGAGGCCGGCATGGTCGCAGAAGATGTCATCGGCAGGCACCCCGTTGGCACGCGCGTACTTGGCCATGGCCATTACCTCGTTGTAAGAGGAATCGGAGTTGTCGCCGCTCATGATGATCTTGGGGGCTACGCCGGCGCGGTAGAGCGCATCGGCGACATCCAAGCGGTCCTTCAGCACCGCAGAGGGGCTTCCATCCCAGTTGATGCCCGCACCCAGCACGACGATGGCATCGGCATCGAAGGAGGTTGCATCCGTAGATGCCTGCTGCTGCGTTTCGATGGAAGGGCGCGTGGTGCCGCATACCCAGGCATTGATGGCCAGAGGGATGCCCACTACCACGAGCACCACAGCAAGAAGCAGGCCCAGCACTGCCCGAGCCAACCTGAACAAGCACCCGTGTTTTCTATGCCTCTTTCCCATGGAAACCGATCATAGCAAACGGGAACACGGGCATCGAAACCTTCACGGTGTTCGCGCGTTTTGTTCGATCGGCGAGCACCGGCAATGCCGAGAAAAAGCAAGGGCCCCGACGATACGTCGGAGCCCTTGGATAGGACTGGTTGAAAGATCCCTGCGCCCAAACACCTTGAGGGCCTTGGGCGCAGCACGTTCGCCATCGAGCCTTACGGCTTCGGCTACTTGGCCACCACGTTCACCAGGCGGCCGGGGATCACGATGACCTTCTTGATGTCCTTGCCGTCGGTGGCACCGGCAACGGCTTCCAGTGCAGCCTCACGCACGGCTTCCTCGGCGGCGTCGGCGGCTACGGTGATCTTCGCCTTCACCTTGCCGTTCACCTGCACCGCAAGCTCCACCTCGGCCGACTTGGCAGCGCTCGGGTCGAACTCAGGCCATGCCTCCTTATGCACGGAGCCTTCGTTGCCCAGCACGTCCTGCCACAGCTCTTCGGCCCAATGTGGGGCCATGGGAGCAAGCAGCTTCACGATGACGCCGGCCACTTCCCTGTCGAACGCAGCAAGCTCGGCATCGGCGGCGCGGCTTTCCGCGGAATTCTTGCGCAGATAATCGCCGGTAGCGTTCACCAACTCCATGATGGCGGCGATGGCGGTGTTGAAGTTGTTGCGAGCGAAGTCGTCGATGACCTTGCCCACCACGCGATGGCGCTCACGGAGCAGCTCGTCGTGGGCCTTCTTCGCATCGGCCTCCTTGGCGCCCGCCTGAAAATACGTTTCCTCGCCTGCATTGCCGGCAAGGTCGTTCACCATGCGCCAAGCGCGGTTCAGGAACTTGTACATGCCCGCCAAACCGTCTTCGTTCCACTGCAGCTCCTTGTCGGGCGGAGCCATGAACAGGATGTAGGCACGCACCGCGTCGGCGCCGTAGCCGGCGATCATGTCCTCGGGGCTGATGACGTTACCCTTCGACTTGGACATAACCTCGCCGTTCTCGTCGAGCACCATGCCCTGGCACAGCAGGTTGGTGAAGGGCTCGCTGAAGTCGAGCATGCCCATGTCGCGCAGCACCTTCGTGAAGAAGCGGCTGTACAGCAAGTGCAGGATGGCGTGCTCGATACCGCCGATGTACTGGTCTACCGGCATCCAGCGGTTCACGCGCTCGGACGCGAAGGGCAGCTCGGTGTTGTGCGGGTCGGTATAGCGCATGTAATACCAGCTGGAGCACGTGAAGGTGTCCATGGTGTCGGTTTCGCGGCGCGCGGGCTTGCCGCACTTGGGGCACGTGCACTGGGCGAAGCCCTCGTGCGTGGCCAGCGTTTCGCCTGCCGCCAGATCGATGTCTTCGGGAAGGCGCACGGGCAGCTGGTCTTCGGGAACGGGAACGATGCCACACTCGTCGCAGTACACCACGGGAATGGGGTTGCCCCAGTAGCGCTGACGCGAGATGAGCCAGTCGCGCAGGCGGAACTGGATGGACTTCTTGCCCTTGCCCTGAGCTTCCAGGTCGCCGATGATGGCGTCCACGGCGGGCGAGTGCTTGCCGCCCACCATGCCGGTGTACTTGCCGGACTGCACCAGCACGCCCTCGGCCTCGTAGGACTTCTCCCAATCCACAGACGTTACCCTGCGCTCCTGCACACCGTTGAGCTGAGGATACAGCGGGTCGTCTTCACCCAGGATGATGGGGATGATGGGCAGATCGTACTTGCGGGCGAACTCGAAGTCGCGCTGGTCGCCGCAGGGAACGGCCATTACGGCACCGGTGCCATAATCGGCAACGATGTAGTCGGCAACCCATACGGGCACCTTTTCGCCGTTCACGGGGTTCAGCACGTAGCGGCCAGTGAAGGCACCGTGCTTCTCGCGGTCGCCCTGGGCGCGCTCGACGGCGCTTACTTTCTTGGCAGACTCAACCAGCGCCATGACGTCGGCCTCGTATTCCGTGCCGCACACCAGCTCGTGCACCAGCGGGCTTTCGGGGGCCAACAGGAAGAAGCTGCAGCCGAACAGGGTATCGGGTCGCGTGGTGAACACGGTGATGGTCTGAGCATCGTCCTTGCCTTCGGCGGGAACCAGCTCGAAGTCGACCTCGGCGCCTTCAGAGCGGCCGATCCAGTTGGCCTGCATCTGCTTTACCGGCTCAGGCCAGCCGTCAAGCTGGTCCAGGTCGTCCAGCAGTTCCTGGGCGTAGTCGGTGATCTTGAAGTACCACTGGGTAAGGTCACGCTTCTCCACCGCGCCATGGCAACGCCAGCACTCGCCTTCGGTTACCTGCTCGTTGGCAAGAACGGTTTTGCAGTTGGGGCACCAGTTCACCGGGCTGTTGCGGCGTTCCACCAGGCCGCGCTTGTACATCTGCAGGAAGATCCACTGACCCCAGCGGTAGTACTCCGGGTCGCACGCAACAACCGTGCGGTCCCAGTCGTAGGAAAAGCCCATGCGCTTGAAGCTGGCCTTCTGCGTTTCGATGTTGGCATAGGTCCACTTCGCCGGATGGGAATTGTGCTTGATGGCGGCGTTTTCAGCGGGAAGGCCGAATGCGTCCCAACCCATGGGATGCAGCACATCGTAACCGCGCATGCTGTAATAGCGCGCGGTCACGTCGCCGATGGTGTAGTTGCGCACATGGCCCATGTGGATGTCGCCCGAAGGGTATGGGAACATCTCAAGCACGTAGCGCTTGGGCTTGCTGGCATCTTCAGTTGCCTTATGCGCGCCGGTATCGGCCCACACCTTCTGCCAACGCGGCTCAATCTCGTGCGGATTGTATTCTTTCATGCGGCAATTCCTTTTCCAACATATTCCTGCTTGCGAAGCTGGCTTGCACGCAGGCCGCCAGCGCAAATCTCCATATACGGTTTGCCATTATACTGCCTTGACCGGCATGCATCGCTCATTGCGTAAAACAGGCGCAATCCGCGCAGCTGCGCCGCACCGCGGGCTGGCAGGCAAGCCGCGATTGAGCCCCAAATAAGAAGAGCCCCGGAAGGGCTCTTCGAGAAGGTCGGATTTTCGCAGCTGCGCGGTTCGCCGACAACAAGCGGGGGGGCGGCCGGCAGGCCGATGTTTCCAGCCGCTTAGCAGCACGCCGCCTACAGGATGCGGTAGCTCACCGTGCGCAGACCCCAGTCCTGGCAGGTGCTGAAGCCGAACGCCTTGAACACACCGGGCTGCAGGTCGAGCGAGCGCGAGCCGCCGCCCAAGCCGCCGCAGTCGTTGATGGTGGCAACCACCGTTCTGCCGCCGTACTTGATCTCAACCGCGTGCCCGAAGTAAGAGCGGTAATTCGACCAAGCCATGGGGATGGCAACGCCCATCGAGCTGTCGTTGCACACTGCGCCCGTTGCCGTGGTGCCGGGGTTCGGGGTGCCAGGATCGGAGCTGCCGCCGTAGGCGGAGGCAACGCCCGTCTTCCAGCCGGTCGAAGAATCGGAGTTGCTGCTGGAACCCGAGTTCGAGTTGCCAGAGCCGCTGTCGCTGTTGGTGTTGGCGCTTGGCGTGCGGTCGGTGTTGGTGTTCCAATTGGCGCTTTCCTGTGCCTGGGCCTGCTTCTGTTCTTCGGCCGCTTTCATCTGCTCGGCCTGGGCCTGGAGAGCAGCCAGCGCCGCCTGCGCCTGGGCTTCCTGGATAGAGGAAACCTTCGCCGAGGCATCGCTTACCACCTGCTGGGCCTGGGCCTTCTTCTGCTCGGATTCGTTCAGGAGCTTCTGCTGCGCATCGCGCTGGGAATCAAGCTCCTCAAGCGCGGACGAGAAAGTATCGCGCAGCTGCTTCTGCTCGGCCACCTTTTCCGCCTCGTCTTCCTGGATGGCGGTGTAGTAGGTAAGGTTCTTGGTGAAGTCGGCGATGCTCTCGGAGGAAAGCACGATGCTTACCAGAGAAAGGGAGCCATCGCTTTTGTACTGGGAGAGGATGGCATCAGAGAGCGTGTCACGGCCTTTGAGCATAAGCTGTTGGGCGGCGAGGACCTTTTCGGTGGTGTCGCTGATCTGGGCATCGAGGCCCGAGAGCTGCTGCTGCAGGGCATCGTACTCCTTGTTCAGGGAATCCAACTCCGCCGAGGCGGCAGAAAGGGTTGCCTGAGCATCGGAGAGCTCGTCTGCGTGCGCTTGGCGCAACGACCCGGGAAGGGGCAGGGCCACCGAGGCGGCCAGGACCATGCAAAGCGGCACCGCGAAAAATGCTTTGTGTAGCGTATTAGACATGGTTGAAAGTGTAGCGTACCGGGCAGATTGCATCTAATCGATGGGAATCCACGAGCCGTTCATGGCCGACCCCACTGAACGTATATGCGCAGGTGAATAGGCAAATTTCACTCACAATTGGTCCCGTATCAGACGGGGAGATTTTATGAAGAGCCCCACAGCTTGGCACGGTTGTCCGGAAAAGAAAACGGGAGCCCGAAGGCTCCCGCAGATTGCCGAACATGTTCGTTCGCTGCCGAACGGCAAGCGAATCAGTTAGCGGATGGTGTTGCTGACGTAGGGCGTCTTGTCCTTCAGCAGAACGTCATGCGCGCCGCCTTCCACGATGGAGGTGGAGCTGATAACGGTGAGCTTCGCCTTGTCCTGCAGCTCGGGGATGGTGAGCGCGCCGCAGTTGCACATGGTGCTCTTCACCTTGGAAAGCGTGATGTCCACGTTGTCCTTCAAAGAGCCGGCATAGGGAACGTAGGAATCGACGCCCTCTTCGAAGGTCATGCCCTTCTTCTTGCCGCCCAGGTCGTAGCGCTGCCAGTTGCGGGCACGGCTGGAGCCTTCGCCCCAGTACTCCTTCATGTGCTGGCCGTTCACCACAACCTTGTTGTTGGGGGCTTCGTCGAAACGGGCGAAGTAGCGGCCCAGCATGATGAAGTCGGCGCCCATGGCCAGAGCCAGGGTTACATGATGGTCGTACACGGTGCCACCGTCGGAGCATACCGGCACGTAGATGCCCGTTTCGCGGTAGTACTCGTCGCGCGCCTTGGCCACCTCGATAAGGGAGGTTGCCTGGCCGCGGCCGATGCCCTTGGTCTCACGCGTGATGCAGATGGAGCCGCCGCCGATGCCCACCTTGATGAAGTCGGCGCCTGCATCTGCCAGGAAACGGAAGCCCTCGGCGTCTACCACGTTGCCGGCGCCCACCTTCACGGAGTCGCCGTAGTGGGAGCGGATCCAGGCGATGGTGCGGCTCTGCCATTCGGAGAAGCCCTCGGAGGAGTCGATGCACAGAGCATCGGCGCCAGCCTCTACCAGCGCGGGAACGCGCTCGGCGAAGTCGCGCGTGTTGATGCCGGCGCCCACCAGGTAGCGCTTGTGGGAATCAAGCAGCTCGTGCGGATTGGACTTGTGCTGCTCGTAGTCCTTGCGGAACACCATGTACATGAGGTTGTCGTTATCGTCCACGATGGGCAGGGAGTTCAGCTTGTTGTCCCAGATGATGTCGTTGGCTTCCTTCAGCGTGGTGTTCGCGGTGCCCACGATGAGCTTTTCGCGCGGGGTCATGAACTCGGAAACCGGGGTGTCCAGATCCATGCGGGAAAGGCGATAGTCGCGGCCGGTGACGATGCCCAGAAGCTTGCCCTGGCCCTTGCCGCCCTCGGTGACGGGCATGGTGGTGTGGCCGCTCTTTTCCTTCAGCGCCACAACGTCGCGCAGGGTGGCGTTGGGAGTGAGATTGGAATCGGAGCGGACGAAGCCTGCCTTGTGGTCCTTCACGCGACGGACCATGGCTGCCTGGCTTTCGATGCTCTGAGAGCCGAAGATGAAGGAAAGGCCGCCCTGCTGAGCCAACGCAACGGCCATGCCGTCGTCGGAAACGGCCTGCATGATTGCGGAAACCATGGGGATGGAGAGCTTGAGCGCAGGCTCTTCGCCCTTCTTATAGCGAACCAAGGGAGTGGAAAGGTCTACTTTCTCGGGGATGCACTCCGAAGAGGAGTAGCCCGGTACCAGCAGGTACTCGTTGAAAGTACGCGAGGGTTCGTCGAAATAATGTGCCATTTAGCGCTCCTTAGTGAGTCTCATTTTCCGATTCCCCGCTAAAGCCGGTCCCCTTCTTGCCCGGTTGGTTTCCGCGAGGTTAATCCATTATAGACACCCGCGCGAAACGTGGGGAAAGCTATACAAGAAAAATGGCGGGCGAGAAGAATCAAGGAGTCGCCCTGGAAAGTCTTTGTCAGCTCGCATCGTTGGCAAAGACAGCGAGCGGGATTCTGACGAGTGCAGATGGCGGGAAAGCGGGCGCTAGGCGTGCTTCGCACGTCAAGCCCGTTTGAACCGCCAGCTGTGCCGTCAGAATCCCGCGCAGCGTCGTTGCGTCTCAGGCGGATCTCCGATGGCCGACAGGCCATCGGAATGACTAAGCTTCCAAGAAAGCAATATATCCGCGATAGGCCTCATATATATCAGCCTTGCTCGTTGCCTCCCAGGGGGCGTGCATGGAAAGCACGGCCACGCCGGAGTCGATAACGTCCATGCCGTACTTCGCGGGGATGTAGGCGATGGTCCCGCCGCCGCCGGCATCCACCTTGCCCAACTCGGCAGTCTGGAACGATACGTTCGCATCGTCCATAACGCGGCGCACATAGGCCACGTATTCCGCACGGGCGTCGTTGGAACCGCTCTTGCCACGGGCGCCCGTGTACTTGTTGAACACCAGGCCACGACCAAGGTAGGCCGCGTTCTTCGGCTCGAACACCGAAGCGTAGGCCGGGTCGAAGCCCGCGGAAACATCGCTGGAGAGCATGCGCGAAGCGCTGAGGCAATAACGCAGCGAAAGGGCGCCGGCCCCTTCGGTAAGCTCCACGATCTCGGCGATGGTGTTCTCGAAGAACTGCGAGGCCATGCCGGTGGCGCCCACGCTGCCGATCTCCTCCTTGTCTACCAACACGCATACCGCCGTTTTCTTAGGCGCGGCTACCGCCAGCTGCGCCTCCAACGAGGTATAGGCGCACACGCGGTCGTCCTGGCCGTACCCAAGCACCATGCTGCGGTCGAAGCCCAGCTCGCGGGCGCGGCCGGCCGGCACTACCTCGATCTCGGCGGAAAGGAAGTCTTCCTCCTTGATGCCGTATTTTTCCTCCAGCAGCTTCAGCGCGAAGGCCTTCACCGGCTCCTTGGCTGCGGCCTTTTCCTCGTCGGAGGCATCCTCCTTGTCCTCGATGACGAGGGGGCGGTTGCCGATGAGCACATCAAGGCTCTCGCCTTCAACAACCTCGCTGCCTTTCTTGGCCATCTGCTGGTTGCCCAGGTGCGGCAGAAGATCGGTTACACAGAACACCGGGTCGCCGGCGTCGTCGCCCACGTTCACATCCACCACGGTGCCGTCGGTCTTGGCAACAACGCCATGGAGTGCCAGCGGCAGAGTTACCCACTGGTAGTGCTTGATGCCGCCGTAGTAATGGGTGTCCAGGAAGGCGAAGCCGTTGCTTTCGTACACGGGGTTCTGCTTCAGGTCCAAACGGGGGCTGTCGATGTGCGCGCCCAGGATGTTAAGGCCAGCGTCCACCGGCTCGGTGCCGATGCAGACCAGGATGAGCGACTTACCGTGCACGCCGGCCCACACCTTGTCGCCGGCTTTAAGAGCCGTGCCCGCCGCAAGCGCTTCGCTAAGCGGCTTGTAGCCGGCAGCTTCGGCCTGCGCAACCGCGGCGGCAAAGCAACGGCGCTCGGTTTTGTTGTTGGAGATGAAATCGATGTAGCGGGAGGAAAGCGCGTTCAGCTCTTCAAGCTGGGTTTCGCTGTACTTTTCCCATGCAACCTTGTGTTCCACGCGGAACCACCTTCCCTAGGCGTTTGTTTATCGCCAAGAAGGATAGCACTCCCAGGTTTCGGTTCGGCTTCGCCCTACACGCGGTAGGCGTGAACGCTTCCGGGAATGCAAAAGGGACGGCCATGAAGCCGTCCCTGGGTGAATCGCTATGGTGGGCGTTGTTGGCCGCGGCCGTGCGAAGGCTACTGCCAGTCCTTGCCCACAACCACGAGAATGTCGCCGCTGAAGGAATAGGTGCCGTCGTTCTTCTTAACGGTGCCCTTGCCCAACAGGTCGGCCACTTTCTGGGCCTTCTCCTGGTTGCTGCCGTCGTAGATAACCAGCGTGGTCTTGTAGCTGTAGTCGTCGGCATTGCCGGTTTCGCAGATTGCGCCCTGCGGGGTGAGCTTCGCTGCCGCCTGGCTGGCACAGCCGCTGATGCCGCTGCCGTTCTTCACGGCAACCTTGGTTCCGGAAAGCGAATCAGAGGAAGAACTGCTAGACGAACCGGAATCGCTCGAACCGGAGCCGCCGCTACCGGAAGAGGCCATCACCGTGCCCGAAGCCTTGTCTACCACATCTTCCTCCGTGGGAGACAGGCCCTGCTTCACACGGCTCATCATCTTGTCCCACTCGGTTTTCTTCAGCTTCTCGTACCAGATGTTGTTCTCGTACACCGATTCGGTGGGAACCGCCGCCGAGTACACGTTCTTCTCGGTGTCGATGCCCATCATCGACTGCGCAAGTCCAAGGATGTCCGAAACCGAGTAGTCGGTGGTGATGTACTGGGACAAGGTGCTTACCGTGTTGGTAAGGGTTGCGATGTCGGAGCTCATGAGCTTCTTCACGATGGCCGAGATCATCGTGCGCTGGTTGGCGGCACGGATGGCGTCGCCGTCGCCGATCTTGTCGTAGGCATGGCGGCTGCGACAGTAGATAAGCGCCTGCTCGCCGTTCAAGGTTTGCTCGCCCGCGGCAAGGTAGCCGGTGTAGTCGGGGTCGTTGATCTCGTACTGGACATCGATGTCGATGCCGCCCAGGGAATCGACTACCGCAGCGAAACCATCGAAGTCGATTTCCGCATAATGGCTGATGGAAACGCCGGCTAGGCTCTCTACCGCCTTAACCGCACCCGAAGGGCCGCCGAATGCGTAAGCGGCATTGATCTTCTGCGTGCCATGCGATCCGATGGTCACCTGCGTATCGCGGGGGATGGAGATAAGGGTCACTTCCTTATCTTTGGGATCGACGCGCGCAAGGATCATGGAGTCGGTGCGGTAAGCACCGCCGTATTCGTTGGTGGTTTCGCGCTCTTCGCTCTTGTCGATGCCGATAAGCAGCATGTAGAACGGGTCGGACGCAGAATCGGTGACGGAAAGGGAGTTGAGCAGGTCTTCGTCCACGCCGTCGCTCAAGGCGTTGTTGATGTTGCTCATGTACGCCCATGCCGCACCGACGCCGGTAAGCAATAGGACGAACACAACGGAAAGCGTGGCGACAAGGATGTGCTTGCGCTTCCGCCTTTTCTGCGCACGCTTGCTGGCAAGAAGCTCACGATCGTGGGAGCCGGAAACGCCGCCACGATACGAACGCCCGGAAACGCCAGCATGCGAGCCTTTCGCCGTCCGATAATCGGAAGCATGAGAGCCCCTACGCGCATTGCGATGGGTAGTGGAGCGATACGTGGAATCGCCGTAATTGCCAGCGTTGTAGGCATCTGCCCCATGGCGTGGTGTACGCGAGGTTCGCCCTACGCTGGAATGGGAAGCCCGGCTTCTTTCGCTGCGTGTTTGGCGCCTCGTTGGTTTGTTATTCGAAGCAAACATGAACTCAATAATGAATAACGCGCTTGCGATGGGCAATCAAATTCATGGAAAGCGCACTCATTCGCACGACAAACGGCCAGCCATGTAACCGTTTGCCGCAAGCTCGACCGCGTCATCGAGCTTCGCAAGCTGCACGGGAGCACCCATACGCCGCTCCAGCGCGCAGGAAATAAGATAGTCGGCAATGGCCGGATTCTTGCCAAGAAGGGGCCCGTGCAAATACGTTCCGATGCAGTTCTTGTACACCGCGCCGTCGTAGCCGGAATCGTCGTCATTGCCGTGACCCACGTTGGAAACCACACGGCCGAACGGCTCCACGCCGGCATCAAGCTTGGTGCGGCCCGCATGGTTCTCGTAGCCAACCACCGGCTGCGGGGAAAGGCTGCTGCGCAGGCCGATGTTGTCGATAAGGCGGTCGAAGCCCGCACCGGCGCGAACGGTTTCCAAGCCAAGGATGCCCAGGCCTTCCACCGATTCATCGCCCATCAGCCAATTCCGGCCCAAGATCTGGTAGCCGCCGCAGATAGCCAGCAGCGTTCCGTTGCCCTCGATGTAGTCGGTAAGCTGGCCCTTCATACCCAACAGAACCTCGGAGGCCAAATGCTGTTCCCTGTCGGGGCCGCCGCCCAGGAACACGATATCGGCCTGCGAGAGATCTACCTGCTGGCCGTAATGGACCGTTTCCACCTGCACAGGAATGCCACGCCAGGCGCAGCGCTGCGCCAAAACACGCACGTTGCCGCCATCGCCGTAGAGGTTCAGCAGGTCGGGGAACAGGTGCACGATGCGCAGCGGCCGGTTGCCCAAGGCCTCCACGCCGGGCTGCTGCGCCAGGCCGGTGCCCAGCCACTTCTTCGAGCAGTTCGCAGCGGCCGTGCCCTCCGTGGGCTTGGATACCGCACCCTTGTCGGCACGCGCCATCAGTGCCGAACGCACAGCGGGAAGCGAGGTGTAGTTGGCGATGGCGTAGATGTTCCACTCGGCAGGAAGCGTCAGGGCGGCGTCCACCACTTCGTTGACGCTATCGACCGTCTGCGCGTCGATGCCGGCGTACTTCAGGCGCAGCTGCAAGTCGTTCTTGCGGATGCCGCCGGCGAACACCAGCACATCTTCCTGGCTGGCCAGCTCTTCGAAGTCGCAGTCCCAGATCCAGGAGATGTCGTGGCCGTCGGCCTCGTTGTCGTTGATGAAGAAGGCGGCAACCTTCTTGCCCTTCGCCTGCGTGATGAGCTTCATGTTCTGGTTGAATCCGGTGGGGTTCTTCGCCAGGTTCAGCAGCACCGGGCGCCCCTCGATGGAAAGCGACTGCAGGCGGCCGTTCTGCGGGTCGAACAGGTCGACCGCGCGCTGGAACACCTCGTCGGACACGCCGGCACAGTGCGATGCCAACCAGGCGGCCATCACGTTGTACACCATGTACGAGCCCGCGCGCTGGGCATGCAGCGATACCGCCTTGCCCGTGGCCGCTTCCTGCACCTGGAAGGTGATCTCGTCGCCGAACACCACGTTCTTCGCCGCGAAGTCCAAATCGGGGCGGTGGAAGCCGCAGTTGGGGCAGGAATAGGTGCCCAGCTGGCCGTACTGGCGGTAACCGTAGGTGAACATGGCGCTGCAGCGCTGGCACATCTGCGCATCGGCCACCACGTTCTGGGCCTGATGCATGTCCTCCCCCACGCCGAAGGCGATGGTTTTGTTGGGAACCTTCTGAGCGATGATGGTGCACAGCGGGTCGTCGGCGTTGTACAGGAGCACCGTGTTGGGGCTTTCGGTAAGCGCCTGGGCGATGGCGTCCTGCACGCGGTCGATCTCGCCGCAGCGGTCCAGCTGGTCGCGGAACAGGTTCAGCAGCAACACGTAGCTGGCCCGCACCTGGGGCAGCGTGTGGGCCAACCACAGCTCGTCGCTTTCGAGCACGCCCCATTCAACCGTGCCCTTGGTCTGCAGCAACGTGCTTGCCACGCCGTAGGCCAGGTTGGCGCCGGTGCGGTTGCAGGCGATGCTCTTGCCCTGGCGCTCCAACGCGTCGGCGATCATGTTGGTGATGGTGGTCTTGCCGTTGGTACCCACCACCACGATGGACCCTTCGGTAACCTTGTCCATCTGCTCGGCGATGATCTGCGGGTCGATCTTCAAAGCCAGCTTGCCGGGCAGGTTCGCCGCCGGGCGGTGCGCCAAATGGCGAAGCCCCCAGGTTGAAAACGCGCTTGCTGCCTTTGCGCCCGCTTTGCGAATGCCCATTGCCCGGCCCTCCGATTCGTGCCCGCCTGGATGCGGCAGGATAAACATTATGGGAAGGAACGCCGGTATAGCCGATGCGGCTCGAACGGCGCTTCCTTAGCTGCACATAATAAAGCGAGGGGCGGTTCCCCACCCCTCGCACCGCACAATCAGCGCAACTGTTGAAGTCTTGCAATGCCCAGCTTCATCCCGCCCGAACGAACGGCAGCCGGCTGGATTACCCGGCAACGACCCAACGGGCCGCCGCCGATTGGCTAGTTTGCCGGATAGAAACCGCTGGGGGTTTCCGCCAGGTTGATCATGATGTTCTTCGTCTGGCTGTAGTGCTCCAGCATCTGCTTGTGGGTCTCGCGGCCGATACCCGACTGCTTGTATCCGCCGAACGGTGCGCCGGAAGGAATCTGGTTGTAGGTGTTCACCCACATGCGTCCGGTGCGGATACCCTGGGCAACGCGGAAGGCGCGGTTGATGTCGCGCGTCCACACGGCGCCGCCAAGGCCGTAGACGGAGTCGTTGGCCATGTCAATAACCTCCTGCTCGTCGGAGAACTTGATCACCACGGCAACCGGGCCGAAGATCTCTTCCTGGCAAACGCGGCAGGAATTGTTCGGCATGGCGATAAGGGTGGGCTTCAGGAACGCGCCGTTGGCCAGCTCGCCTTCGGTTGCGCGCTCGCCGCCGCACAGAACCGTGCCGCCTTCCTGCTTGGCCACTTCGATGTAGCCCAGGATCTTCTCGGCCTGGCGCTGGTCGATCTGGGTGCCCATCTGGGTATCCTCTTCCCAAGGCAGACCCACCTTCACGCGGTTGAAGGCCTCTACCGCTTCGGCGACGAACTCGTCGTAGATATCCTCGTGCACGAAGATGCGGGAGCCGGCACAGCAGACCTGGCCCTGGTTGAACAGGATACCCAGTTGGATGCCGTCGATGGCCATGTCGCGCTGCGCATCGGGGAAGATGATGTTGGCCGACTTACCGCCCAGCTCGAGCGTTGCGGGGATAAGGCGCTCGGCGGCGGCGCGGGCAACGTTGCGGCCCACTTCAGTGGAACCGGTGAAGGCGAGCTTCGCGAACTTCGGGTTATCCAGGATGAACTGGCCGGACTTCGATCCGCGGCCGGTGATGACGTTGAACACGCCCGCGGGGATGACGTCTTGGGTAAGGCGTGCCAGCTCGAGGGCGGTAAGGGACGTGGAAGAAGAGGGCTTCAGCACCGTGCAGTCGCCGGCGGCAAGCACCGGGGCAAGCTTCCAGGCCGCCATGAGGAACGGGAAGTTCCACGGCACGATCTGGCCCACGACGCCGATGGGCTCATGGAACACGAGCGACATCATGTTCTCGGCCACCATGTCGGCCTCGCCCGTTTCTGCCAGCAGGCATCCGGCGAAGTAGCGGAAATGGTCTACCGAGTAGGCAACGTCGATGGCGCGGGTCTCGCGGATGGGCTTGCCGTTGTCGAGCGTTTCGAGCTGGGCCAGGAACTCGGCGTTTTCCTCGATGATGTCGGCAACCTTGTTCAGCACGGCAGCACGCTCGGCCTTGGTGGTCTTGCCCCAGGTCTCGAAGGCGGCAAGGGCGGCATCGGCCGCGGCGTCCACATCCGCTTCGGTGGCATCGGCGATGACGGAAATCTTCTGGCCGTTTGCCGGGCAGACAACGTCGAGCGTTGCGCCATCGGAGGCATCGACCCACTCCCCGTTGATGAATAGCTGGTAGGACTCTTGAGCGATGTTGTTCATGGCAATCATTCCTTTCGCTACGGCAGGCCCGCTGCCCGCCTATGAGTTGCTTCAGCAATGCAAAAATGCCCCGAAAGCGGTTTCCGTTCCGTGCCGCCAAAGCCGAATGGCACCTTTCATTCCGCAAGCGGTCGTGAACGTGTAGCAGGTTTTACCGCGCTTCACCGTTTCTCCACGTTTCTTCTCCTGTGCGGCTTGTTCTACTGGATTATCGGCTGTTCGTTTATTCCGAATACCGATTATCTGCAACAACGCAACGCTTACCGTTAAGGGAACATGCCCATGATGCGGCGACCTGTATGCCGCTGCATCGTGGATAGAGCCTGGCGCAGCAGATCTATCTCTTCGAAGGAGTTGTAGAAGCTCAGGCTTACGCGACAGCACGTTTCCACCCCAAGGAGCCGAAGCAGAGGCTGGGCGCAATGCGAGCCCACGCGCAGGCAGACGTTGCGCTCGTCCAGGAAGAAGGCGACATCTTGCGGGTCCACTCCCCGCACGTTGAAGGACACGATGCCCGTGCGGTCCGCTTGGACTGAAGGGATGCCGTACACCTCGACGCAGCCCAACTCCACCAACCCACGCAGCAGATGCTCCGTGAGCAGGCTTTCGCGCTCGGCAACCTTTTGCGCGCCGATATCCTGCAGGTACGCAACCGCGGCAGCCAGACCTACGGCCCCGCCCACGTTCTGTGTGCCCGCTTCCAGCTTGCGGATATCCCGCAGATAGTTGGACCGCTGCTGCCACACCGAGCCCACCATGCCGCCGCCCAACAAGAACGGATCCACTTCGTCGAGCCGTTCTTCACGCACGTACAGCGCACCGATGCCCTCGGGCGCGTACATCTTATGGCCGGAAAACGCCGCGAAATCCACGCCCAACTCGTGCAGGTTGATGGGGATATGCCCTGCGCTTTGCGCGCAATCCAGCACCACGGAAGCGCCGCAGGAATGCGCCAGCCCCACTGCCTTCGCAACGGGGAACACGGTGCCAAGAACATTCGATACCTGGGGCATGGCCAGGACTTTCGCCGACCGATCCAGGGCTTGGGCAAGGGCGTCCTCGTCAAGGCGGCCTTGCGCATCCAGGCCAACCACCCGAAGCGCGGCCCCCGTCTGGCTGCACACCCGCTGCCAGGGAAGCAGGTTGCTATGATGCTCGGCCGCGGTAACCACCACCGCATCGCCCGGGCCCACGCGCTTGGCAGCCCAGGCGGCAGCCACCAGGTTCAACGCCTCGGTGGCATTGCGCGTGAAGGCGACTTCCTCGGCTTGGGCGCCCACGAAGACGGCGAACTCGGCACGTGCCCGCTCGAATGCATCCGTTGCGGCGGCCGACAGGCGGTATAGCCCCCGCGCGGGATTGGCCGAGCCGGCACGGTAATAGCCGCACACGGCATCGAGCACGCGTTCCGGGACCTGGGTGGTTGCCGCATTGTCCAAATACGCGAGTTCCCCGCCTCGCAAGGCAGGGAACTCGTCTCGGCGCTGTTGCCAATAACCATCCATGGCGGCTACGCCCCTTCGGCAAGGAGGGAAAGCTGGGTGTAACGCAGGTCTATCAAGCGCGAGGCCGATTTCACCACCCCGTGATACGAATCCTGGTTGCCGAACCGCTCGCGCAGCACCGCCGCCAAGGTCGTGTCGCCGATGATGCGCTCTATCCAGTCCAGCAGTTGGTCGGCTTCCGCCCAGCTTACCGAACCGCTTCCGCCGGTGGTGAAGCCAAGGCCCGCCGTTCCGAAGCGGAAGAACTTGGCCGCCTCCTTCAAGCTGTACAGATGCAGGGGGCTTTCCCCGGCAGCGGCGTTGACGTCCAACACCTCGAGCTGCTCGCCCCAGCCCACTTCCCGAAGCAGATGTTTGGCTTCGGGGGCACTGGGCGTGTCGAAGCCGCCAAGGTTCGCCAGCTCTTCGGGCGTGGCCAGGCCGTACGAGTTCTCTATCGAGTCCATGGCACTACCCCACTTCCACCCCGTTGGCCGCAAGCTCGTCGGCGACGTAACCCAAGTCGAACGCCTCGAGGGAAGCGCGCGTGGGCCAGCCGCCCTGGGAATCCCAGCCTTCCAGCGTGTAGAAACGGGTCTTCACATCCTCGAACTTCTCGCGGTCCAGCGTGCGGCCGATGCAGCCGTCGAACTTCCATTCACCGTTCTCGTACACCGTAAGCGGATAGGAAGACTTCGTGGGCACCTCGTACACGTAATCGGCGAACTGCTCCATCTCGCGCGTGCGGCCCTGCAGGTACCACACCGCACGGTCCATCATCAGAATCTTGCGGCCCATTTCCAGGCTCTCCTCGAACGTGATGTCCAGGCCGGTAACCGCCTTGTACATGCGCGGCTCGAAGTCGGGCGTGGCACCGGTGGTGTCCCAGTTCGGGTCGTTGTAGTTCACCAGCGTCGGCCACACCGAGTCGCACAGGCCCATGGAAGAAAGCCAGAAGCGCCCGTAGTGGCGCAGCCACGAAACGGTCTTCAGCTTCTCGTCGGAGTAGATTCCCTCGGCGCTGTAGTTGAAGCCCATCGGGTCCAGGCCGGTCGAAGCTGCCAGGCGTTCCACCAGCTCATCGGCCGGGATAAGGTAGTCGATCTTGGAAAGGTTGCAGATGTAGGGCATCCAATGCACATGGGAGTTGATGCCGTGCTCGTTGATGTCGCGGTCGGTGAAGATGGAACCGTAGCTCCACTCCACTTCCAGGCGCGGGTCGTAGTGCTGGTAGTAGTTCCACTGCGGGTAGGGGAACAGGCCCGACTTCGTGTCTTCCTCCCAGCGGCCCCATGCCTTCACGGCGCGCGCCGGGCCTTCCGCCATCACGTCGCCCAAGCCCTTGCGGTAGGCGATGGAGAACAGGAACTCCTCGATGAACTCGCGCGATCCGTACTTGTCGAAGGGGATGTCGGTGTCTATCTGCTTGCCGGGCCCCAGGATGCCCATCTTGTACAGGCTGCGCAGGTAGTCCAGGAAGCCACGGTCGAAGCCGTTGATGCCCAGCTTGTTCAGCAGACCGGCGGCATAGATCATGTCCTCCTTCTTGTCGGCCGTAAGGTAGTACATGGAAGCCGCGCACATGGTGCCGTTGGCGAAACCGTCGTCGAAGTTGTGGCGGCAGTTGCGGGTGCAGCCGGGGCAGCCGTAGGGACGGGCCAGCATATCGCGCGAGGTCCAATGCGCGCCGCCCGAGCCGGGCTGACGCGTTATCGTGCCGAAGATGCGGGCATCGTAGGTGGTGCCGGCCGGGTCGGGCTGCTCGTAGGAGGGGTTGTCCACCTTGTACACGAAGCGGCGCTGGTATTCCATGCGCAGGTCCAGCAAGGCCGCCGGGTCGGCGACGGGGATGCTCTTCGTGCCGAAGAAGCTGATGGCCTTCAGCTTCTTGGAGCCCCATACCGCGCCCAGGCCGCTTTGTCCCGCCTGATGCGCACCGTCGGTGGTGATGGTGCCGCTGCGGGCAAGGTTCTCGGATGCGGGGCCGATGCAGATAACGGCGGGCTTCTGCGTGCTGCGGCCAGCATCGCGCGTGCCCTCCAGCTCGAACCATTCGCCATCGGGCGTGCCGTCCAGCACCTTGTCCCAAATGGCTTCCTGGGTTTCATCGGTCCACATGCCCCACAGGTCGTCGGCATCGTGGAAGGTTACCTTCTCGTTCTGAACCTCTACCCACACCGGGCCATCGGCAGCGCCCGTGATGACTGTGGCATCGAAGCCCGCCGTCTTCATGGACTCGGCGATACGGCCGCCCATGTTGGAACGGGTGAACCACTCGGGGTCGGCGAACGAGCCGATTCCCTGGATCTCCACGCGTGCCGCGCCGGCCGGCACCGGCGTGCCGGAAAGCGGGCTGGAGCAGATGGTTACCACATTGCCCGGATCGAAGGGGCTGATGGTCTTGTCCTTGCAGTAATCCCAGAACAGGGCCGTTCCCATTCCGTGGCCACCGCCCCACTTCTGATACGGTTCGGAGTCGATGACGTCGTAACTTCTCTTCGTAAGATCCAGCACAAGGATCTTACCCATGTATCCTCCAATGGCCTTAGCCATGGTGCACCTCTTTCTGTTTCGCCTTGCTTGCCGGCTTCTGTTTCGCCTTGCTTGCCGGCGCGATAGCTGGCCGGCCCCACGCCAAAGCTGCCGCTATTTCCACACCGCTTCGCCTTCGGGGGCGATGATCGAAGGATCGGGCGGCACCGATTCGACGGGCAGGACCTTGCCCTCGTCGTCGATGGGGAAGCCGAGGATCGCCCAGTGCTCGTTGCGCAGGTTCACCAGGTAGCCGGAATCGTCCTGCTGCGGCAGTTCCGTGGTGAACTTGATGGCGCTTACCGGACACACCTTCACGCAGGCCTGGCAGCCGCCCGGGCCGCCGTCTTCCTCCATGTACGGGGTGTTCAGGCACAGGTCGCATTTCTGCGCATGCTTTTCCTCGAAGTTCCACTCCACGCGCGAAGGGGTGAACAGACAGCCCTCGACGCAGCTTTCGCAGCCGATGCACAGGCGCTCATCCACCATGCGAACGCCGGTTTCGGCGTCCACGTGCATGGCGCCGGTGGGGCACGCCTTCACGCATCCCGGGTTAGCGCACTGGCGGCACTGGTTCTGGCCGATCTCGTTGGGGAAGCACCCCAGGGGGTTCTTCTTTATCTGCATGCGCGAAAGGCTGCGGTTCACGTGCCCATGATGGGCCAGGGAGCATGCCATCATGCAGGTTTCGCATCCCGCGCATTTCTTGGTGTCTACCAGCAGGTATCCGCCAGAGGCCTCCACTGCAAACACGCCATCGCCCAAGAAGTGGGCCACGCCGGTTCCGGCAAGAAGGGCACCCACGCCCACGCCGCCCAGGGCGGCCAGGAAATGACGGCGGCTGATGGCCGAGGTCTTGGCGTTCACCTCTGCGGTCTGCGTTGCGGCGTTCTGGCCCGCACCGGAGTCTTGGGCAGGGCTTTCTGCCTGCTGATGCTTCACTTCGTTTGCCATGGCGCCTACCTCGCTTTCCCGTTGTTCGCCGCATCGGCTTTCGCTGCGGCCTTCTTCTCAAGCTCGTCTACCCAGGCGGCATGCTCTTTGCGGGCATGCTCCAGGGAAACGGTTCCGTGCAGCATGCTGGGGAACGTCGGCCAGGAGGAAGGGATCACCACCGCGAAGAACACGTGGGCCAGAAGGAACAGCAGCATCAGCACGGCGGCGATGTCGTGTGCCCAGTTGGCTACCAGCATCACCTGACCGGGGATGTCGGCGTAGCGGGTGAGCACCTTCAGCAAGCCCGTCACGGCCATGACCAGGGCGATGCCTACCGCGCCGACGAACGCCATGCGCTCCGACTCGAAGTATTTCTCTTCACGCGGATAGGTGAAGCGCTTGAAGCCCATGAGCGAGCCGTAGTGGTTGATGGTGTACACGAATGCGCGGCGGGTGGGCAGATGCTCGCGCAGGCGATGGGTGGAAACGATGGTGTTGCCTACCCAGTAGAACGTCCCGAACAGGAACAGGCACGCAAAAACGAAATGGACGTTGAACCACGGAACGGATCCGGACCCGCCGCCCACCAGGGCAGGCGTAAGGCGCGAGCCCAGCACAATGCCGGAAACAAGGAGCAGCACCGTGCCGATGGCGTGGCTCCAATGGGCAACGCGCGCAGGAACATCGTGACGAAGGATCTTGTCGCCGCGTATCTCGGGGTCTTGCCGATGGGTGAGCCCCGCCACCAGCAAGCCGATGAAGGGCATAAGGAATATGACCCACGCGCCTTCATTGAACAGAATGGTATTGAACATAGAGCGCCTCCTCTTCATTTGGGCGCTTCGAAGGTACCGCGCGTGAATGGCCGCTGTTAACCTGTTTGCCGTGAAGAGAAGCAGGGGCTTCGGAAGACTCGCACAAGCGTTTTGCTGTTCAAAATGAACAGCAAAACGCATTGCCCAATAATCAAAGGGTGCATTGCGGCGCTGAACGAATTCCAATGAATAACAAACAGACGGGAATGAAGACATGCGGGTGCGGCATGGACGCGTTCAACACAAAACAGGCGCAGAACCCGTAACCTAAAACCAATGGATAAAGGGCGTTTTCGCAGGTAGTGAACCCGTTCGGGCAAGTAAAGCCCCCCTTCGCCCCGGTCGAGATCAGCCCAGGTAGCGCTCCCGAAGGCTGGCGATCCCAACAGCGGGAACGAAAACACTCGCCTTCCCCTGCTGCTCGCAGGAAAGATAGCCCGCTTCACATAGGGCAACAAGGTCCCTTCTTGCCGTTGCGTAGGAAACCCGATGGGCCTGACCGTGCGCAGCGATGGAGACCTCGTATCCCGGTTCCTGCAAAGCGCAGGCAAGCACCTTGCGCTGACGCCAGTTGAACCGCTCGTCGGCAAAGGCTGCCGCTTCCAAGGCACTGCTCATGCCCGTCTGCTGTTCGACCTGGGCTTCGGTTTCGTCCGCCAAACGGTTAAGGCACAGCAGGCCAACCGTGCAAAGCAGCGTGCGCTCGGCGCGCGTGTGGCGCATGCTTCGGACGCACTCATCGAACCGATAGCGCGACTCCGATAAAAGCAGCCCCCGCTTCCAGGCAGCATATGTTTCGGAAAAGGGCAGAAGCCCCAATGCGGGAAACCCGCTTCTCGAGAAGATCAACCGCCTGAGCAAAGACGCCAGGGGCGCATATGCCGGGCCATAGAGCCTTGCCGACCGCAGCGTTTCGCTGACGATGAGCGCCCTTAGTGCAGGAAGGTCTTCGCCATGCTGCTCGCCGGAATCGGCATAGGCAAGCGCGCGGGAAACCGCCTGCAGCTGCCCCACCCCTTCGGCCTCGCCCACCGGCGAAACGGACATGAGCACGCCCGCGTGCTCCACCTCCGTTCCGGAAAGGCCGGAAACCAGCCGTTGGCACAGCTCTTCCAGCAGAGCCTGGTCCAACGGGCAGTCCTGGTAGCGGGAAAGGTCTTCGCCCATTTCCAGGGCGTTGAGGGCGATACGCTCCACGGGGCGCGCAGGATCTACGCCCAAACCGCGGGCAAGGGCCAAGTCGTCGCCGCGCAAGGAAACGCCCGCGCGCGCGAACGTGGAATGGATTTCCCGAAACCATAGGCCTTGGGAAAGATCGGAGGAAGGATCGGCCAGAGCACGGCCAAGCGGGCTCGCCTTCGTTCCACGCTCTTCGAGCGAGCGGGAAAGCGATTCTAGCTCGTAGGTGCGGCGATACCACAGCAGTTCGTCCTCGAACCCCACGAACAGGTGCACGCCCAAACAGCGCCCCAGGCTTTCCAGGGCCGCCCAACACTCAAGGGCGCTCACGCCGGAAGGGAGGGAATGGCCCAGGAACTCGTCCCAGGTAATGGCCCTCCGCTGCGTGGTGCGCAGCAGGTCGCGAAAACTCTTGTCATCGATGAACGCTTGAAGCGGTACGGGCTGTTGCTTCATAACGGGCTCCTAACAACAGGGTGCAGCCGCAGGTTCCCCTGCGGGCATTTCCCCAAAAAGCCCTCCTTCCCAGTTTAAGGAAAAAGCAGCTCAACTTGCCCTGGGCGTTGGCGGGAGGGCGGCACGGCTTCCCCACTGGCAGAAACCCCAACTTAACGGCTCGAAAAAAGGCATAAGCGGTATACTTCCACTTGAGCATGTTCACTTCCAGGCGCAAGCGAAGAGGCGTCTCGGAAATGCGCTCGCATACATACTTATAGAGGGGATTCGTTCCAAGGAACAGGCACGCCCGGCGCGCCCATGAAACGAGGATTCATGATTACCGATCTCAAAGTAAACGAGAAGAACAAGCAGGAGTACTACGCAAAGGGCTACTGGACCGAGCGAACCTTGAACGATATCTGGTCCGACCGCGCCGCCAAGTTCGCCGACCGCGAGTACGTCAGCGACAACCTGGGCGTTCGCCTTACCTACGGCGAGATCGATGACAAGGCCAGCCGCCTGGCGTCCTGGCTGCACGAGCAGGGCGTGAAGAACGGCGATGTGATTTCCTACCAGTGCCCGCCGTGGTCCGAGTTCTGCATCATCTACGTTGCCTGCCTGAAGGTGGGCGCGGTAAGCCATCCCCTTCCCGTCACCTTCAACGGCGAAGACCTGGTGTACTCCATGAACCTGGTGGAATCCAAGGCGTTCATCGCCCCCACGTTCCACCACAAAACCAACTTCGAGGACCAGATCCTTTCCGTTGTGGACCGCATCCCCACCCTTTCCAAGGATGCCATCTGCGTGCACGACAAGACGGTGGAATCGCACGGCACCATCACGCTGAACCAGATCTTCGAGCAGTACGAGCCGTACACGGAAGCTCCCGGCAGCAAATCCGATGAAGTGGCGCTGATCCTTTCCACTTCGGGCACCACCGGCCGCCCGAAGGCCGTGCTCATCTCGCACAACGCGCTCATCTTCTCCGAGACCACCTTCTCGAAGGGGTTGAAGCTCTCGCAAGACGACGTCATGTTCATGCCGGCGCCGCTGAACCACGCCACCGGCTTCAACCATGGCCTTATCACCCCGCTGCTGCTGGGTGGCCGTGTGGTCCTGCAGCAGGAGTTCCGCCCGCGCGAGGCCATCGACATCATGAACAAGGAAGGCGTTACCTGGTCGATGGGCGCCACCCCGTTCATCTTCGACCTGCTGAACTGCTGCGATGCGGAAGGCCTTTCGTTCGACACCCTGAAGCTCTACATCTGCGGCGGCGCACCGGTTCCCGGAACCATGGTGCATCGCGCCGACAAGCACGGCTTGAAGCTCTGCGAATGCTACGGCTCCACCGAAAGCTGCCCGCACCTGGCTGTTCCGCCTGAGCACTGCCTGGAGTGGAACGGCGACTGGTCGGGCGTTGCCTTCGAGGGCATCGAGGTGAAGGTCGTGGACGACCACGGCAACGAGGTGCCGCACGGCGTGCAGGGCGAAGAGGTTTCCCGCGGACCGCACATGTTCAGCGGCTATCTGAAGAACCCCGAGGCAACCGCCAAGGATTTGGACGACGATGGCTGGTTCTACTCCGGCGACCTGTGCATCCAAGACGACCAGGGCCGCGTGAAGATCAACGGCCGCAAGAAGGAGATCCTCATCCGCGGCGGCATCAACATCTCGGCCAACGAGGTGGACAACAACCTTACCGGCTGCCCCGGCATCGGCTCGCACGCCACCATCGGCATGCCCGACGATCGTTTGGGCGAGCGTATCTGCACGTTCATGGTGCAGGAGGGCGAGGTTGTTCCCACGCTGGACTCCATCGCCGCCTACCTGGATTCCAAGGGCGTGGCCAAGCGCCTGCGCCCCGAGTTCATCGAGTTCATCGACGAGATCCCCATGACGGAATCGGGCAAGGTGAAGCGCCACCAGCTGGCCGATGAGCTTGCTCGCCGTCTTAAGGAGCGCGCATAAGCCGCGGTTCCGCACCCCCAAAACGCCAAGAGCGCTTGCAGCCCAACGGCCGCAAGCGCTCTTTCTTTTTATGCAGGATAGCTTGGCGCTGCGAACTTCGTAGTGACTACACGGCGCTGGCCTGGCGTCTTCCCCGAGCCGCCTTCCGAACCAAAGCCCCGCAACACGGACACGAAAAGGGGCCGACATCGTGAAGATGTCAGCCCCTTGATTCAGGCATGGCGCAGTACGCCCTGCTGCCCTGCGGGTCAACGCAGGGCGCCGACAGGCTCTACTCCCCTGCGCGGCGCCTTCTGGCGGCGAAGGCCGCCGTTGCCAGGGCGCCCATCGCCGCGGCAAAGACAGCCGTCGCAGCCGAGCGGGACTCGTCGGCGGTCTTCGCCGATGCGGACTTGCCGTCGCCGTCGGTGCCCGAATCGGCCGCGGCGCCGGACGCAGGCTCGACCTCGGGGGTCGGATCGGGATCCGGGGCAGGTTCGGGCGCAGGGCCCGGGTCGGGCTGGGAGTTCTCGCCGGCAGGATGCTCCGGCGTGCTGAACACAGTGGCGCGCATCACGGCCGAGCCGCCGTGGAACTCGTCCAAACCGACGGTGTAGAGCTTGCCGTGGTAGGCGAGCGAGGTGGCGTAGGCCAGGGGCACGTCGCTCGCCTTCTTGCCGAACGGGGTGGCCTCAGCCGAGGAGTTGCCCACCAGGTAGGTGTCCTCGTCGCCCTCGGTCACCTTCAGCGCGGAGAACGCCGCGCCGTCGGTGCCGGCGGCGAGGCCTGCCGAGTAGTCGTAGTAGAACTGGGTCTCGGGCAGCACCTTGGTCAAGTCCTCGGCCTTGTAAGTGCCATCGGCCTGCTTAACCAGGCGTTCCGAGGGAAGGTTGTTGCTAGCGACAAGGGCTTTATTCATGGACACGCCGCCAGCAACGTAGATCGTGCTGCCGCTTGCTACCACCTGCATCAACTCGCCATATAGGTGACTAACGTTCGAGCGGGGAGCGCAAAGCGACCCCAAAACCTTCGTTTCGCCGGTTTCCATGTCCACCGAGGCGATGTTGTTGCTCTGAATGTTGGTTTCCTCATCGGGAGCATCGAAGCTGCCGCCTATGGCCACGATCGTTCCCCCTGCGTTCACGATAGAGGCGCCAATGGGGATCTTCGCAGCTATCTGGTCGAGCTCATCCCATTCGTTGGTGCCAGGATCGTACGAGAAAAGGTACTGCTCCTTCAGGCTGTCATCGCAACCTCGCGTAAGCATCAGGATCTTCCCCTCCCACAGCGCAAGGCTGAGGGTTCCATACGCGGTCAACTTGGCGTTGGACGCAGATGCCGGCAGATTGCCCATATCCTCCCAGGTTCCGGTCTCTACGCAATAGCGGTAGAAGGATTTGAAGGGAAGATCGCACCCGAAATCCTTATTCATTGGCTTGATCTGGGGGAAGGCATAGATATAGCCATCCAAGCCAATCATCTGGACGCTTTTAACCTGGCTGGCAAAATCAAGGCCATCCAAAGAAATGGATTCCTCGAACAGGGGAACGTCGCCTTCCGGCGGGTTCTCGGTGAAGCGCAGAACCGTGGTAAGGCGGCACGACTTGCCCGAAGCGGTGGTGAGCACCACCTCACGCTTGCCGGAGGTCACCTCGTCGGGCGACTTCACCTTCACCGAAGAGCTGCCCCAGCTAACCACCTGAGCAGCATAGCCGCCGATGGTGACTTTGCCCTCGGCTTCGCCGAGGTAGCTCCCCTCGACAACAACGTAGTTGGCGTCTTCGCCCTCTTCCAGGGTCGCACTGCTCATAACGGGCTGGTATTCGCTTGTATTGCCGAGCTTGGACAGATCCAGCATGCCGTTCGAGGTGCACTTCCCCTCGAACTGGGAGCGCTCCGTCGTGCAGCTTTGCAGCAGGGAAACGAGCTCGAGCGCGCGCTCACTGGCAGGCTTGGTCTGGTCTACCTCGGTCGAGCAGATCGCCGCGCCGGCGGCCGCCAAAGGGGACGCCATGGAAGTACCGTTCATCAGGCTGTACGGTGTAAGGGTGCTGCCCAATCCAACGCAATCCAGGTACACCTTCTCGTCATCGGAAGGCTCGTCGCCCTGAGTTTCGAACGTCACCGACATAAGCAGGTACCCGCTGTCTTCGCCGGCAGCCTGGTCGTTATCGGGATGCCACACCAGCTCCTTGCAGTTAGCCCAACCCAGAGAATCCGCAAGATCGATGCTGGCGCTTTCCCATCCAATATTGCTGTAGGCGCGGGCGCGGCCCCTTTGGTTTCGAACCATATCTTTCTTGCCCGAGCCATCGATGGCCTCGTAGTACAGGCCCGTGGAGAAATCGGTTTTTTCCGCAGAGCAGGAATAGCCAAGATAAGCCACCTTGTCTAAATCGGATTTCGCAACGGGGATCTTCAAAGTAACCGCGTAACGATGCTTGAAGGCTCCCATCTCACCCTGATCGGCCGACTTCAACTGGGCACCGGTGATCGCAAGCGAGCCAGCGCTATCGAAGTGACAATCGTTGCTCCCAAGGGCTATCCTGTTCTGCTCTTCCACGGCAGCAGAGCCGTAGCCGACATATGCCTCGATGCTGCCGCTGCCGTCGAAGGTGTCATAGGCCGCATTGCCGATATCAGTGGCCAACCAGGGCATATAGACCGATTTGCTCTGGCATATGGTGCTCATGATCATGGCGCCCGGGGTATAGAGGTTGGTGGTCTCTTTGCCCCAGTCGCTGAAGAGAGACGGTTCGCCGTTGGCGCTCGAGGAGTTGACGATCACGGTATAGGGGCTGGTAGATGTTCCAGTTGGGGTATACGTGTTGGAGTCGATGTCCTTGGCATCGTTGCCGGAAGCGCATACCGAGATCGCGCCTTTCTGGCCGACCTCCGTCATCGCCAGATTCAGCGCGACGACGCTCCCATCGGCTCCCCAGGAATTGTTGACAACGCGAATATCAACACCGGCATCCAGCGCACGGGAAACATATGCGTAGCCCCGCAGTGCGCCTTCCAGGGTTATCCCGCTCTCGCTGCCGATCTTCACCGCCATGAGCTTTGCGCCGTTGGCGGCACCACTTGTACCCGTGCCGTTCCACTGGGCGGCAACGATACCCGCAACATGGGTTCCATGGCCGTCTTTATCCATCGGGCTGGCAGGATCCTTATCGGGTGCATAGCAATTAATACCATGCTTGCCACCGCCGATGGTGCTCACCACCGAATCGGGAAGCTCAACCATGCTGTTCTTGAGGTCGGGGTGGTTGTAGTCGACGCCGGTATCCATAAGGCAAACGATGCCAGCAGAATTCTCTTTATTGGTGTTCCAATCGGGAACCTGAACATCGTTGCCAGAGGCCTTCGATCCGGTAAGGACGTTGGAGTCCCCACCGTTGTTGCCCCACTGATAGCCGGTGAGGTCGGGTATCTTGTCGGGGTCGATCTGGGTAGCCTTCGACGGCACGAACCCGCTAGACCCATCGCTGCCCTGATCGGAGCCGCCATCAGCGGATTCACCGCTCCCGGAAGCAGAGCCGGAAGAGCCCGTGCCGTTGCCCGTCGAACCTTCGTCGGCGGAGCCGCCGTTAGCCGTTCCCTTTTCGCCCGAAGCCTCATTGGCGTTGGCGGCGTTATCGCTGCTGTTACCGTCGCCATCCTCGTTGCCCGTCGCGCCATCGGCCGAATCGACATCGGCCAGCTGGACGATGTAGTTGGGCTCTGCGCTTACGACCTGCGGGTCTTCCGCAAGCTGCTGGAGCAGGTCGCGCGTGCTCACGCCGTCCTTCTTCACCAGGACGATCTGCACCCCGGGCTCTTCCGCCTCGTTCGCGCCGTCCTCGTCGCCGTCCAGGGCAAGCGCCTGGGCCTCGCCGCCCAAGTCGGCATCCAGCACCAGGGACGCCGAGGAGGCGGAAGCCTCGAAAAGCTCTTCGGCCCCGGCGAGCAGGTCGGACGAGCCGGACGCCTCGGAATCGTCTTCGCTCAAAGAGGCAACTGCCGCCCCGCCGTTTGCCGCAACGACGGCGATAGCTTCGCCATCGACATAATCCTTGCCTTCCAGCATCTGGTCGATGTTGTCGTACCAGTACGACTCTTCTTCCTGATCCTGCGCAGGCTCAGCATAAGCCCCAGAGATCGGGCAAAGAGATACCGCCATCACCGCAGAAACGATGACGGCGATGAATTTATAAGCGAATGTGCGGCCCGAGCAAACACCCGCGCTTCCTTGATATCTCCCCATAGGAACCCCTTCTATCAGCATTGTCTTTTAGCTGTGTCCTTCAATTCAATGTAGCAAAAAGCCAAGCACACAGGTTTCCGGAACGCAAAACCCCGGGGCCAGCGTTCCGAATCGAAACCAAACAGCATCCAGCATAAACAAGGGCCGATATCGCGAAGATATCGGCCCTTTGCAGAGCATGCTGCAGCGCAGAACCTCCTGCACCACGGATCAATGTGGCAGCGACGGGCTCTACTCCCCTGCGCGGCGCCTTCTGGCGGCGAAGGCCGCCGTTGCCAGGGCGCCCATCGCCGCGGCAAAGACAGCCGTCGCAGCCGAGCGGGACTCGTCGGCGGTCTTCGCCGATGCGGACTTGCCGTCGCCGTTGCTGCCCGAATCGGGCGCGGTGCCGGACGCAGGCTCGACCTCGGGGGTCGGAGCAGGCTCGGGCGCAGGGGCCGGATCGGGATCCGGGGCAGGCGCAGGGGCCGGGTCGGGCTGGGAGGCCTCGCCAGCGGGATGCTCCGGCGTGCTGAACACAGTGGCGCGCATCACGGCCGAGCCGCCGTGGAACTCGTCCAAACCGACGGTGTAGAGCTTGCCGTGGTAGGCGAGCGAGGTGGCGTAGGCCAGGGGCACGTCGCTCGCCTTCTTGCCGAACGGGGTGGCCTCAGCCGAGGAGTTGCCCACCAGGTAGGTGTCCTCGTCGCCCTCGGTCACCTTCAGCGCGGAGAACGCCGCGCCGTCGGTGCCGGCGGCGAGGCCCGCCGAGTAGTCGTAGTAGAACTGGGTCTTGGGCAGCACCTCGGTCAAGTCCTCGGCCTTGTAGGTGCCGTCGGCCTGCCTCACCAGGCGCTCGGAGGGAAGGTTGTTGCTGGTAGCGGTGCCCTTCTCAATGGATACGCCGCTGGCAACGTAGATCGTGCTGCCGCTTGCCGCCACCTGCATCAACTGACCCTTGGACTGGGCGAAGTTGGTGCGCGGGGAACAGAGCGAACCCAAAACCTTCACCTCACCGGTTTCCATGTCCACCGAGGCGATGTTGTCTTTCTGCAAGGTGGTTTCCCCGTTCTGGTCCTCGGCCGAACGGACATCGAAGCTACCGCCGATGGCCATGAGGGTTCCCTCGACGTTCACGATAGAGGCGCCAAAGGGAATGTTCGCACCTGCCTGTTTGAGCTCGGCCCACTCATTGCTGCTAGGATCGTATGAGAACAGGAACTGATCCTGCAGGTTGCCATCGCCGGTTCGCGCAAGCATCAGCAGCTTGCCATCCCACAGCGCAAGGCTGACGGTTCCGTACGTATTCATTTCCATGCCTCCGCCAACTACAGCCTTTGGCAGGGAGCCCATGTCCTCCCAGGTCCCGGTATCTATGCAATAGCGGTAGAAAGATTGAAAGGAAAGATCCTTTTGGATCATCTTATCCGTGGGCTTGAACTGGGGGAATGCGTAGATATAGCCATCGAGGCCGATGATCTGGGTGCTTTCAACCCTGTTGGCGAAATCGGCTCCCTGCAAGGAGATGGATTCCTCGAACAGGGGAACGTCGCCTTCCGGCGGGTTCTCGGTGAAGCGCAGAACCGTGGTAAGGCGGCACGACTTGCCCGAAGCGGTGGTGAGCACCACCTCGCGCTTGCCGGAGGTCACCTCGTCGGGCACCTTCACCTTCACCGAGAAGCTGCTCCAGCCAACCACCTGCGCAGCATAGCCGCCGATGGTAACTTCGCCCTTGGTTTCGCCAAAGTAGCTCCCCTCTACAACGACGTAGTTGGCGTCTTCGCCCTCTTCGAGCGTAGCGCTGCTTATAACGGGCTGCGCTTCGCTGCGGTTATCGAGCTTGGACAGATCCAGCGTTCCGTTCGAGGTGCACTTCCCCTCGAACTGGGAGCGCTCCGTTGTGCAGCTTTGCAGCAGGGAAACGAGCTCGAGAGAGCGCTCGCTGGCGGGCTTGCTCCGGTCTACCTCAGTCGAGCAGATCGCCGCGCCGGCGGCCGCCAAAGGGGATGCCATGGAGGTGCCGTTCATCAGGCTGTACGGCGCGAGGGTGTTGCCCAGGCCCACGCAATCCAGGTACACCTTCTCATCGTCGGAAGGCTCATCGCCTTGCGTCTGGAACATCAGCGGCACAAGCAGGTATCCGCTATCTTCGCTGGCAGACTGATCGCCGTCAGGATGCCACACCAGTTCCTCGTAATTTGCCCAACCCAGGGAATCCTTGAAGTTGACGCTGGCGCTTTCCCATCCAAGGCTGTTCACCGCGCGGGCCCTGCTGGTCGGATCCCGAACCAAAGCCACTTCGCCCGACGCATCGACGGCCTCATAGTACATGGATGTGGTGAAGAACGTAGAGCCGTCCGTGGAAGTGGAATAGCCCAGGCACGCCACCTTCCCCAAATCCGATTTCGCAACGGGGATCTTCAGCGTGACGGCGTATCGATGCGCGGCACCCTCCGACTTGCCCTGGTCGGCCGATTTCAGCTGGGCGCCGGTGATCGCGAGCGAGCCCGACTCATCGAGATGGTAGCCGTTGTCCCCGATGGAGGTTATCTTGTTCTGCTCCTGCACGGCATCGGAGCCATAGCCCAGATACGCCTCGACGTTGCCAGTGCCGTCGAAGGTGTCGTAGGTCACATTGTCTATATCAGCGCTCAACCAGGGCATATAGGTTGACTTGCTCTGGCATATCGTGCTCATGATCATGGCGCCTGGGGCGTAGAGGTTGGTGCTCTCCTTTCCCCAGTTGCTGAAAATGGACGCTTCGCCATTGGCGCTGGAGGAATCGACAATCACGGTATAGGGGCTGGAGGCCGTACCGCTCGGAGTAAGCGTGTACGAATCGATGTCCTTGCCATCGTTGCCGGAAGCGCAAACCGAGATCGCGCCTTTCCGCCCGACCTCCGTCATCGCCAGGTTGAGGGCGACGGAGCTCCCTTCGGTTCCCCAGGAGTTGTTGATGACACGGATATCGATCCCAGCATCCAACGCACGGGAGATATACGCATAGCCCTTCAGGCCGCTTTCCAGGCTCATCCCGGTTGCCGAACCGCTCCTTACCGCCATGAGTTTTACGCCGTTTGCAGCGCCGCTTGTTCCCGTGCCGTTCCACTGGGCGGCGATGATGCCCGCAACATGGGTTCCATGGCCATCCTCGTCCATCGGACTAGCGGGATCGTCCGCGGAATCATCGCAATTGATGCCGTACTTGCCGCCGCCAAGGGTGTCCACATAGGCGGAAAGATCGACCATGTTGTCTTCGAGGTCGGGGTGGTTGTAATCGATGCCGGTATCCACTACGCAAACGACGCCAGCGGAATTCTGCTCATCGGCGTTCCAGCCAGGGACCTTGGCACCGCCACCGGATACCTTCGGGCCGGCAAGAACCTTGGCGTTCCCGCCATCGTTGCCCCACTGGTAGCCGGAAATGTCGGGCATCTTATCGGAGCTGATCTGGGTAACCGTCGCTGGTGTGAAATGGTAAGCTCCATCGCTACCCTGATCGGAGCCGTCATCAGCGGATTCGCCGCTCCCGGAAGCAGAGCCGGAAGAGCCCGTGCCGTTGCCCGTCGAACCTTCGTCGGCAAAGCCGCCGTTGCCCGCTCCCTTTTCGCCCGAAGCGCCGTTGGGGTTGGTGGTGATGTCGTTACTGCCGGCGGTGCCGTCATTGCCGGTGGTGTCGCCGTTGCCATCGCCGGCGACGCCCGATGTACCGGACGCACCCGAAGCGCCCGTCGTGCCATCGGCCGAATCGACATCTGCCAGCTGGACGATGTAGTTGGGCTCGGCGCTAACGACCTGCGGGTCTTCCGCAAGCTGCTGGAGCAGGTCGCGCGTGCTCACGCCGTCCTTCTTCACCAGGACGATCTGCACCCCGGGCTCTTCCGCCTCGTTCGCGCCGTCCTCGTCGCCGTCCAGGGCAAGCGCCTGGGCCTCGCCGCCCAAGTCGGCATCCAGCACCAGGGACGCCGAGGAGGCGGAAGCCTCGAAAAGCTCTTCGGCCCCGGCAAGCAGGTCGGACGAGTAGGACGCTTCAGAATCGTCTTCGCTCAGGGAAGCCACTGCCGCAGCGCCGCCCGGCGCCACAACGGCGATAGCTTCGCCATCGACATAATCCTTGCCGTCGAGCATCTGGTCGATGTTGTCGTACCAGCACGACTCTTCCACCTGATCCTGAACAGGATCGGCATATGCCCCAGAGATCGGGCAAAGCGAGATTGCCATCACCACAGAAACGATGACGGTGATGAATTTATAAGCGAATGTGCGGCCCCGGCGAAAACCTTCGCCGCCTTGCAATACCCCCATGGAACCCCTTCTATCTGCAATGACTTGTCAATTCAATCTTTCGGTTCAATCTAGCAGAAAAGCCCTACGCGAAGCCCTCCAAGGCGTGAAAGCAACCCAGCTCAGTCCTCTTATGCCGGATAATGTTCCGCTCACTCCTGCAAAACGTCCGCTGTTTCGCATTTATTACAATTCGGTAACGCAAAGCTATACACTTTACAAGCTTGAGAAAGAGCAGTTGAATGCCGCTTTCTTGGAGAATGGATGGTCCCTCTTGCTGGCGAAAGGATAGGTTCAGTGCCCGAAGACAAACGCGAAGATCTGCTTGCGCGCATTCTGGCGGCTCACCAATCCTTCTACGACATCAGGCGAGACTATCTTTTTGAAGGTCGCACGTTCCCCGCCTTCGCAGAGTTCCACACCTACGGCGAGCAATACGTCTTGGTGAAACGGGCAAAACTCTGGGAGGTCAACACGCACGACTTCATGTTCTTCGAGCTAGCGGATAGGCTGGATACGCCGAACATCCACGACGAGGTTGCCTTCATGACCCAAAAGGCCATTCGCAAGGTGAACGCCGGCCCGAACCACATGTCCTCTGCCCTTTCGCTGGTCATCATCGCCAACAGTTGCACCGATGAAGCGTTGAAAGCCGTGCGCAGCACGCGCTTCCGCAAGAACTACCGCTTCGGCATCCATGGCTGGTCCGACCTGCGCTTGGCCGTTGTCGACCTTTCCCGCGGGGAAAAAGGCATCGTAACCAACGCTGCGGGCAAGAAGCTCAAGGATGCCATCGCGGGCAACCTGGCCCTGATGGAATAACAACCCCCCAAAGAAAGGTTCCTAGATGAACGCAATGCTCGCCCTTCTGGGCGGACTGGTCGTCCTGGTTCTTGGCTATGTCTTCTACGGCGGATGGCTTGCCAAGAAATGGGGCGTCGATCCGAACCATCCCACCCCCGCGCAGGAAATGCACGACGGCATAGACTACGTCCCTACCAAGCCCTACATCCTGCTTGGCCACCACTTCTCGTCCATCGCAGGCGCCGGCCCCATCAACGGCCCCATCCAGGCGGCCGTGTTCGGCTGGGTTCCCGTTATGCTGTGGGTGCTCATCGGCGGCATCTTCTTCGGCGCTGTGCATGACTTCGGCGCGCTGTTCGCCTCGCTGCGCCACAAGGGTCAGACCATCGCCACCGTTATCGCCGAGAACATCGACGACACCGCGAAGAGGCTGTTCTGCATCTTCGCGTACCTGACACTGGTACTGGTTGTTGCCGCATTCGCCTCCATCGTTGCCAACACCTTCGCGGTTGGCCTGGCGAACTCCACCGACGCATCCAACCTTGCCAACCAGCGCACGGCCATGATCTCCATGCTGTTCATCGTGGTTGCCGTCATCTACGGCCTTGCCACCCGCGGCCGCGAGATCCCCGCTGCTGCGAACATCATCTCTGCCATCGCCATCATCGTGGTACTGGTTGCCATCGGCTACAACTTCCCGCTGATCAGCCTTGATTACACCACCTGGATGATCCTTCTGGGCGTGTACATCATGATCGCCGCCGTTGCCCCGGTGTGGATCCTGCTCCAGCCGCGCGACTACCTCAGCTCCTTCTTGCTGTACGGCATGATCGCCCTTTCCATCATCGGCATCGTGGGCGCCACCATCACCGGCGACGCCGCGAACCTGCAGATCCCGGCCTTCACCGACTTCTTCGCGTCGAACGCCGCAGTGGACGCTTCCGGCAACGCCATCATCGACCCTGCCACCGGCAAGGCCGTAACCAACAAGGCTGCCGCTTCCGGCTTCCTGTTCCCCGCCCTGTTCATCACCATCGCTTGCGGCGCCATCTCGGGCTTCCATAGCCTGGTAGCTTCCGGCACCACCTCCAAGCAGCTGGACAACGAGAAGAACGCTCGCCCCATCGCCTACGGCGGCATGCTCATCGAGTGCCTGCTGGCCATCATCTCGCTGTGCGCCGTCGGCTTCGTGTGGACGCAGTACTGCGCTGGCGGCTACGCTTCGCCTACCGCCGTATTCGCTGGCGGCCTTTCCCAGATGCTCGCCTGTATCCCCGGCCTTGCCGACATCGAGGGCATTGCCTACACGCTGCTGATCCTGGCCGTTTCCGCCTTCTGCCTTACCTCACTCGACACGGCAACCCGCCTGGGCCGCTACATGTTCCAGGAGCTGTTCGTGCCCGCCGGTAAGACCATGGAGGAGACCACCGGCATCCGCAGCATCCTGACCAACCCCTACGTGGCAACGCTCGTTACCGTCGTGCTGGGCATCGGCCTTGGCATGACCGGCTACACCATCATCTGGCCGCTGTTCGGCGCCGCCAACCAGCTGCTCGCCGCACTGGCTCTTCTGGCTGTGTGCGCATGGCTGGGCAATGCAGGTCGCAACAACAAGATGTTCTACATCCCCATGCTGTTCATGCTTGCCGTAACCCTTACCTCGCTGGTTCAGACCCTTATGGCGAAGACCACCGTGCTGATGGCCGGCTCGGGCGACCTGTTCGCCGCTGGCGTTCAGGCTCTTCTCGCTGCCGTGCTCTTCATCCTGGCAATCATCCTTGCCGTCAAGGGTGCGAAGACCATCTTCGGCAAGAAGAAGGCCCCTGCAGCGGAATAGGTTCCGCGACCAGGGCAACCTGCTCATTCCGGTAGGCTTGCCGCCCTTGTTGGGGCGGCAAGCCTACCGACTAAAAGAGGAGATCGAACGATCTCCTCTTTTTTATGCCGTTATTCAGGTTTGACCGGATAGCCCAGGTATTCCAGCTGAGCTTGGATGCTTCTCACCGAGGCCGGCTTCAGCCTGGGGTCCACCCCGGCGTACACCGCATCGAACAGCGCATCGGGCGTTGGCGGGGTGCCGCTTGCAAGGGCATCTTCGACCTGCTGCAGCCGCTCCCTGCGATGCTGACGCGTGGCCTCGATAATCTGCAACGGCTCGTGGATGGGCCAACCGTGCGCGGGGCAGATGGTTCGCACGCTGCCCCGCGCTGCCAGCTGCTCCAATCTGTTGAGGCTATCCAGGTAGCAGCTAAGGCTTCCATCCGGATAAAGCACCACCGTGGGCCCGTGGCGGAACAGCACGTCGCCCGTGAATATAAGCTGCTCTTCCGCCAGCAGAAGCCCCATCGAATCTGCCGAATGGCCAGGCAGCGGAACTACCCCGAACCGAGGGGCGCCTTCGAAGGGATGGAATTCGCCGGGACGCAGCTCTGTTAATTCGACATCGTTAGCGCCATCGCTTGCCGCACCTGCCACCTCGGAACAGCCAACGACAGCCATGTTCGAATCCGCGCTAGCAGCATCGCTATCTGCCACACCCGAGTCGGTGCTGAGGAAGCCGGCATCGACCAAACCAACGCCCGCGAACAGCTCCTTGATTCGATCAAGCCTTGGGGCAAACACCGGTGCGCCCGCTGCTGCCACGAGTTGGGGAATACCGTTGATATGGTCGGGATGATCATGCGTTGCCACGATAGCGCCAACGCTCCAACCACGTTCCTTGCAAACCTTCAAAACGCGATCGATGTGCTCCCCTTCGGGAGCGGGGTCGATAACCACGCAACTCAGCGAGCCCGGCTCGGCAACAATATAGGTGTTGGTACCGGTATACGTCATGGGGCTGGGGTTGTTAGCGCGAAGGCAGAACACCCGCTCGCTCACTTTGCCGCCCGGCCAAGGTTGTTCATCCTTTATGAAGCCCATGGAAAGTCTCCTTTGAATGCGCCGATATCCCTGCAGATGCGGGGCGGGACCCAACACGTCAGCAGCGTTTGCCTGAAACCAGACAACAACCCCGATTTACCACAAACTCTTAAAGCTATTCGCGCGTGGGGAAATCGCAATGCAGCACGACAGTGCCGTCTTCCCTTCGCTTCGGGGCCGACATGAAGCGCACCAGCTTGCGGCGCGTTTCCACGAACTCCTGAGCGCTTTTCGCCGAGGCAACGCAGGTAAGGTTGTACACCGTGGGCGCAAGCACCAACCAATTGCCTGCGTCTCCCGCGCGCATGGCATAGGCAGGCGTTACCCAGTCGGTTATCTGAGCCTCACCTGTATCGCCATCAGCCTGTTGGCCTTCCGGCATCAAGGCGCTGAAGAAGAACGTGTCGTAGCGACGCGGCTCAGGCTCGGGCGTGCAGAAGTTCGAGATAAGCCCTAGGAGGTCGGAGCGCAGCACCAGCCCGTTTTCAAGAAGGAAATCCGCAAAGGCAAGCTCATGGTTTTCCAAGGCCGCACGCGCATCGGCCCATTTGGGATCGGACATGTCCTGCACTACCGAAGCTTCGTCGGGCCCCGCCAGCAGAACGCCGCATTCCTCGAACACCTCGCGCGCTGCGGCAACCACTATCATGCGCGCTGTTTCCTCCGAAACGCCCATAAGGCTAGCCCATTCGGAAGGCGATGGGCCGCACCAGGGAAGGTTAGGGTTGGAATCGCGCTCATCCACACGCCCGCCAGGGAACACCACTGCATCGGGTGCGAACGCCATCGATCGAACCCGTCGCAGCATGAACACCTCAAGCTCCTGCCCGGTAGGGAAATCGGGCGGGAAGTGGTTGCTCTCGATACGGTACTCGGTTTGTCCAGGCACAGAGTCGCGCACCAACATGACGGTTGCCGCATACCGCGGCTCCACCGGCTTGAAATCGGGGTTCGCCCAGGCCTCTTCGATACGCTCCTGAGTCTTCTTCCCAGGAACAAACTCAACCGAGCTGCCATTCAAATCAACACGCATAACCCTACCTCCGCTCACTCGAACCCGGGAAATCTGCCACCCTCAGCAGCATCCCCGCTCCCCTCAGAACCGTTCCCCTCAATGGTACTCCACGACAAAAAAAATGCCCGGCCGAAACCGACCGGGCATTTTGAAAGCATCTAGTTCTTCGAACTACAGGCTCATTGCGGTGATGTAACCGTCGCGAACAGCCTCGAGCAGACGCTTGAACTCAGGCGTGCCGTAGGGGTCGTTCTTTGCAACGCCGGGGAAGTCCTCGTGCGGGGAAGCGTTGCCGATGAGGTGCAGGTGCTCAGGATCGACTACACCCTTAACCTCGTCGTACAGAGCGGTGTTGGAAACGCAAACCGTGCCAGCGATGATGGTGTCGGCGGGAACGGTGAACTCCTTGCCCTCTGCGTCTTCGCACAGAACGCCTTCGTCGGTGTAAGCCTTAACCTTGGTAAGGGTGAGGATCTTCACGCCTTCCTTCTTCAGCTTGCGAAGCTCGGGGTTCTTGTCGATGATGCCGATCTCGGCGCCAGCCTTCTTGGCGGACTCGATAACGGTAACCTCGCGGCCCTCGTTCATTGCAGAAGCAACCTCGATGCCAGCGAAGCCGCCGCCGATAACGGCCATGCGCTTCTTAACCAGCAGGTGGGTGCCAAGGCCCCACTTCATAAGGCCGAGGGGTGCACCCAGGATGCCCATGCCGAAGCAGGAGAGGCCCCACATAGCGCCCATGCCCGGGGTGTTCTTGCCCTCAACGAGCTCCTTCAGTGCGTGGGAGTCGATGACGTTCTTGCGATCCTTGCCGGGAACATCGGGAGACTGGGTCTCGGGGCCGACAGCGAGGATAACCTCGTCAGCGCCGAAGTCCTTGATGTACTTGGCATCAGCCTTGGTGTTGCAGCGAACGTCGAGACCAAGACGCTTGATCTCGTTGTTGTACCAATCAACCATCGGAGGAAGCTCGGTGTTCAGAACCTGAGCGAGGTTCAGAAGGCCGCAGGGCTTCTTCTTCTGATCAACGACGGTGACGTTCTTGAAGCCACGCATCTTGAGGTTGCGAGCGGTTTCGAGGCCAGCAGGGCCAGCACCGACGATGAGGATCTTCTTCTCGGCGTCTGCGCCGGAAACCTTGTGATCCTCGGGCATGCCGTACTGGGAGAAGTACACGTTGGGGTTAACGGAGCACTTGCAGGGCTTGCCGATGAAGATGTTGTCCAGGCAGCGAGAGCAAACGATGCAGGGACGAACTTCCTCGGAGCGACCCTCGGCAACTTTGATGCCGATCTCGGGCTCAGCGATCCAGTGACGAGCCATGCCAGCTGCGTCGCCGGAGCCGTCGGCCAGGATCTTCTCGCATACGTCGAGGTGGTTGATACGAGTGCCAGGGAAGCAAGGCAGAGAGGTGTACTTCTTTGCCTCCTTGGACAGGTAGATGAACTCACCTTCGGGAACGAGCTGGTTGGCAACGGGGCGAGGAGCCTCATGGAAGCCAGCCTGGATGGACCAAGCGTCGATGCCGTGAGCCTCTACGCACTCGATGACCTCCTTGAGGTCCTCTACGCGCTGGCCGCCAGGCATAAGGTCGTCTGCGGAGTAACGGACGAGGATCGGGTAATCTTCGCCGCACTGCTTGTGGATCTCATCGATGATGTCGGTGAGGAGCTTGCAGCGGCCCTTGGTGTCACCGCCGAACTCGTCGGTGCGGTGGTTGGAGTACTTGGAGATGAAGCGCATGACCATATAGCCGATGCCTGCATGGATCTCGATGATGTCGATGCCGGCCTTCTGGCAGCGCTTTGCAGCGTCGCCGTACTGCTTAACGACGATAGCGATCTCTTCCTTGGTGAACTCCTTCTCGGGCATGCCGACGAAGGGACCGGAAGCAACATCGATAGAAGGAGCGTAGGAATGAAGCTCGTCTTCACCGGTTGCACGCCACTCGTAGCAGAGCTGCAGCTGAGCTGCGAGCTTTGCGCCATGCTTGTGGCAAACCTCAGCGGTGCGGGTAAGGCCGGGGATGAAGCAGTCGTCCCAAACGCCCACAGCACCGGTGGTGGTGTGGTACTTCGGGGTGGTGTCGAAAACGTCGCAGACGTAGCAGGAGCCGAGCTCGATCAGAGCGGCACCGCCCTTTGCGCGCTGCTCGTAGAAATCTACGAGGTCATCGCCAACATGGTAGTTGTCGGTCTTCTCGATGGTCATCGGCAGCATGACGAAGCGGTTTCGCAGCTCCACATTGCCGATCTTAAACGGCTTGTTCAGTAGTTCGTACTTCACGTCGCGGCCCCTTTCGTAAGAACAAGTGATGTGAACTTCCTTCAATTATCGGAGCGGATCAGACATACCTGGCACAAACCGTTTGAACATACGAAAATGACGACCCCTCTTCGGAAGCCGCCTTACTTACTGCATGCAACGATCTATACCAGTGATGACCAATCGATAGCACTCCTTCGCTCACGATATTTTAAAACAGATGATCGGGCGTGTTGGCGGCATTTTGCATAATTTACGGTCGCTGGACCTATGCCGCCGCGCCTATCGAAGCCGTTTTGCGCCTGCCTGTGGCGATGACTACACATTTTTCAGGTTTTGACCCCTAATTTTGTCAACAGCGGTAAACTACTGCCTGAATAGACAGGGGAAGGACCACTCGATGGGAACACTCGACACAAAACTGTTGATTGCCGATGCACTGGTGGAGCTCTGCAACGAGCAGCCTCTGAAGAAGGTTTCTATCAGCGACATCGTTGAGCGCACGGGCAAGAACCGCAAGACGTTCTACTACCATTTCGAGGACAAGGACGCGCTGATCATCTGGAAGTTCCGCTACGATCTTGGCGTAGAGCTGCAGAATCGCTTCCCCGAGAACATCCTGGTTTACAAGAAGAACGACGAGGACTCGCTTGTAGGCTTCCCCTACTACATCACGCAGAAATCGGGCGTGCGCTCGCTTGACCATTCGAAGTTCTTCGATTCGTTCGCACTAGTGCTCGAGCGCAACCGCTCGTTCTACCGCCAGGCCCTTTCCGAGATGGGCCCTTCCGCCCTGCGGAACTACCTGTACGACCTGTACCTGCCCGCCCTGCGAAACGACATCACCATCATCCTGGCGAACCGCTACCTGCCGGAAGAGAACATCGAATTCCTCAGCGAGTTCTACACCTGCGCGTTCCTTTCCTACTTCACGCGCAAATGCGAGCAGCCCGGCACAAAGCACCTCATCACCAACGCAGGCCCCTTCGCCAACATCATCCACAGCTCGCTGGAAAGCGAGATCAAAGAAGCGCAGTTGCGAAGGAACCTGTAGAAATCCATCCCGAATAGACGCTTGGGACGGAAGACGTGCGTGCGCCACAACCTGTAAGCCCGTTTTTCCAAACGGGCTTCAAGCCGACGCTGTGCGGCCGTGAGAGTCTCAATCTTCTCGCTCCAAGCATTCGTCACGTGCGAAAGCACGCTTCCTCATGCTTTCGCGGAATCTTGGGGCTCTCACGGCCGCTCGCTGACTTACTACGCCAACCTAAAGCGCCCCTTTTCGAAGCGGACGCTCATCATGAAGCACAACGACCTGTGTCGTTGCCGGCGGGAGGCGTGCGTGAGCCACTCTGAGCGCAGCGCAGACTTTGGCGCCTTAAAGAAGCAGCCCCAGGTATTCGATCGTTGATGCAGGGACAAGGTGAACCATGCGTCGAACCATTTTCCGCTGCTTCCCTAGCGCCAAAGCGCGCTGAGACAAGCGAGGCGTGGCGCACGCACGCCTCCCGCCGGCAACGCCCCCTACTCGTAGGCTTTCATTATGAGCGGCGCGGAGATGTACACCATGATCTGGTCAGTGCCTTCGGCGATCTGGTTGCCGCGGCAATCTTGCCAGATGGTGCTCACCCGTGCGTTCTCGGTGTACCCTTGGCCGCCCAGGATCTGCATGGCATCGCTTGCCACCTGGGTGGCGGTTTTGGGGATGTAACGCTTCATCAGCGAGACGGCCAGGCGCTTGTCGGGCTGATCGGTTTCGATAGCCCAAGCGGCTTGATACAGCATGGAGCGCATGGTGCGCAGGCTTACCTCCATGTCGGTGAGCATCTGCTCTACCTGCTGGAACTCGCCAATGGCAACGCCGAACGCCTTGCGCACGCGGGCATTCGCCACCGCGTCTTCCATGGCGGCCTGCGCCATGCCGAGCGATGCCGCACAGGTGAACACACGACCCAGTTCCAGCAGCTTGAACAGGTGGCGGAAGCCGCCTTCGTGGCCGCGCAGGCGGTACTCGGGCTTTATCTCCACGTTGTCGAATGAAACCGAAGCGAACGGCACCATCGACTGACCGATCTTGTTGATGGGCACTGCGCGAATACCGGGAAGGTTGTGCGGCACCAGCCAGAACGAAAGCGGCGGGTACTTGTCGTCGGTGTCGGCGTCCTTGTCGATGGCGGCACACAGGATGCTGGGCGAGTACTCGCCATTGTTCACGTAGGTCTTCTTGCCGTTCAAGATAAGCTTGCCGTCGACCGTCTGCACCGAGGTGGTCATGCTCATGGTGTCGGAGCCGGCATTCGGCTCGGAAACAGCGAGGGAGAACACCAGGCGGCCGGTTTCGCGGTACTCGTCCAGCACCTTCGCGAACACTGCCTCGTCGGCGAAATCTGCCATGATCTGCAGGTTGAACAGGTCGTTCTGGAACGGGAGCGAAGCCCCGGCGCAACGGCACAGCTCTTCGAGGATAAGGGTCTGCGACATGATGCCCATTTCGCCCTGGTTGGCCAAGCTGAAGTAACGGTCTACGAAGCCCTTCGCCACCTCGTCGGGAAGGCCCTGGTCCTTTCGCCACTGGAACACATGCTCGGGAGTGAACACCGACTCCCCGAACTCGCGAAACGTCGCGATCATGCTCTTCTGTCCCTCAGACAATGCGAAATCCACCGTGCACCCCTCTTTGTGCGTTCCTTCATATGCAGCTTTCTATTGAAAAGCATACGGCACCGCAGCATACTGGCATATTCCCAAGTTCCACGAAATGTCACCTTGGGTTGCCAGTTCCGCTACGGGCGCCGTCATCGGCGGATTCAATGTTGTCGAGCTGCCCCACAAACGCATGTCTTTGATGGGCTTTGGCGACACAGCAAGGCCAAGATGCCCTTCGCAAAGGCAGGCCTGCATATGAGAGCGCTGGATGCCGGGCGATCAAGAACGCGCTAGCGTCCTTTCCAGACGGGCTCGCGCTTCTCGGCGAAGGCCGTTGCGCCCTCGATCTTGTCTTCGCTGTTCTGGGTTATCTGCTCGATTTCCTCCAAGATGTCCCAACCCTTCGAGGGGTACATCACGCGCTCGCCCATGGTTTCGTAGGCGGTACGCTTGGTGCACTCCACAGCAAGCGGCGCGCCCTTGCAAATGAGTTTCGCCAGCTCAATGGCCTTGTCCAGCACCTTTCCCGGTTCAACGGCGTAGTTGATAAGGAAACACTCCAGCGCTTTCTGGGCATCGAACGGCTCGCAGGTGAGCATAAGCTCCATGGCAGCCTTCTGCGGAACCATCTGCATGATGCGCATAAGCAACCCGCCGCCCGCCGCCGTAAGCCCACGACGCGGCTCCGGTAGCGAGAACGTGGAAGTCGTAGAGGCAACCGCCAGGTCGCAGGCCACCACAACCTCAAGGCCGCCGCCCAGGACCCGGCCTTCCGCCGCAGCGATAAGGGGCTTCTTGATGAAGCGCTTGGTCATGCCGGCAAACCCGGATTTCTCGTAACCCTTCGGGGCATGGTAGGTGCCCGCCGCAATCTCTTTCAGATCGCTGCCGGCGCAGAAGCAGTCGCCTGTGTTCGTTATGATGCAGCAGCGCAGGGCATCGGCTTGCTCGAGGTAGTCGAATGCCCAGCAAAGCTCCTGCCACATAAGGCTGTTCAGCGCGTTCTTCGCTTCCGGCCTGTTCAGCGTGATAATGAAGATGCCGTCACGCTCTTCGGTCTTGATGGTTTCGTACTGCATAGCCCCTCCAAACCTGCAATAACCAATTACCCCCTGTTTTCCAGGCTAGCGTATTTCGCTGCACTGAAAGACGCATACTCCACATGGATCCTCGCGCGATCCATGACCAGAGCCCATAAGTTATCCCGTTGCCATGAACCAATGGGCATTGTTCTTAGCAGCCACGCTTTGCGCTAAAGGAGATCGACCCCGATTCTTCCTCATAATCAAAAGCAACCCCATAGCGTTCGCTGGCAGCAGCCAAGTATTCAACAAACTTTCGCCCCTCTTCGGGCGACGAGATAACAGGCAAACCACGCTCAAGGTTATTCGGGCGGCGCATATCAAGGTCGAGCGGAACGATCTTGTAAGAACAGCTCTCTCCTTCAATGTCGAGCACCACCAGGAAGTTCGTTGAAAATCGCCGCTCCGAATAAAATCCGTTCCATGAACCATCGGGCTTCTGGGCGCGATTGGAATGCAAGTCAGAAGGATGGGCATCGGAACCATGGTGATAGGTTTCGTACATCTCAGGAGAGATCATCGACTCGCCAGCTTCGAACTCCATCAGCAGGCTGCCCAGATTGTAGAAAATAGGACAGCCTTTATACACCTCCACGCCACGGGGGAAATGGGCGCCTTGGCCCACAAAGCAGGTCGCCCCATTGTCTATGGTCTTTCGAGCAAACTCCTCAACAAACCCTGGCACATATATTGCATACCAATTCTCGTTTTCGCCTTCATGGGTATGGAGGGTAGCGATCACCGCATCCGAACGCCGGGCAGCATCGCGGATACTCTCGAGGATTGCCTCCTGGTCCGCCTCATTCACGTAGTCGCGCACATAGGCACACTCGCCACGCTCTATCTGAAGGTTCCCGTTCATCGGAGAGCCAAACCTGAAGGCATCGTCCGTTGGAGGATCCCATGTTTCTATTTTGCTTACCTCTCGAAGGCTCTTGTCGGTGCCGAGCATCGCATCTATGGCGCGAAGCTGCTCGAATTGCTCATCTGGCAGCACGTACGCCCTACCCCACCGCAGGGGGCAAAGACCGGGGCGCGCCGCAACATCGGCATTGGCATTGCTCGCCAACGCACGTTCAGCCCAGGTTGAAGAGCAGGCAACAACCGAAACCCTTCCTTTATCGGTGTCCAGAAAGCGCGCCTTGCGCGCCTCCATCAGATTCCTCCCCACGCCACAAGGTATCAAGCCACGCGCCTCTGCAGCTTCAATAGTGTCCAGGCACCCCTGCGAACCGTAATCGGTAGTGTGGTTGTTGGCAAAAGAGACAAGCTTTATGTTCAGATCCACCAGCTCATCAAGCGTTTCCGGACGAACTGAGGTCAAATACATGCAGAGCCCCGGCGGAGCGTCCCTCTTTGGCGTGCTGAACTCGGCATTGGCGAACACAGCGTCAGCACCGAGAAGCAGATCTACCACCCTTTTATCGAGGCGATTCCCCAAATTTCGGCTTGAAAACAACAAGTCGCCGCAAAGAACTACCCTCATAGCTCTCCCCTCCCCTGAAGCAGATACGAAACTTCACCGTCATTGTAGGAATCGCGCCCACTTGCCTTCTTATAAATGAAACTCGAAAACAAAAAGAAATGCCTATAAACCAAATAAGCGCTCAAGCCATATTTATCCCAGAACGAAAAATCCCTTAGCAGCACAACGGTGTCGCTAAGGGATCGATCTTGAATATAAGCCTTATCACAGCTAGCAAGGCCGCACAGCCACAACCTGCGCTTTTAGAACTCCTTCAGGAACTTCAGGACCGCATCGTTAAAGGCGGACGGGTTGTCGTAGGCAACAAAATGGTCGCCCTGCACGAATACGAGCTCGGCATTGGGAAGGCTGCGATAGATGAGCTCGGTATGGGCCGCGTCGATAAGGTCGTTGGTGCCCACGATAACCAGCGTGGGGCATTCGACCTTGGAAAGCTCCTTCGGGTCGATGGAAGGATGCTTGGCCATAAGCTCGAAGTTCTCGTACTGAGCCATGGCCTCGGGGCTTTCGTCCTTCGTTTTCTCGAATTCCTCGGCCTTGCTGACGATCTTCTTGCGAATGGGTTCAACGATGCCCTGCGGGTCGAGGTTGGCGCCATTCAAGATGAGCTTGGTGATGCGCTCTGGATGCGTCATCGCGAAGAGAAGCGCAGTGATCGCGCCATCGGAAAAGCCCAGGATGTCGGCACGGAAAATGCCGTGCTCGTCCATGAAGCCTTCCAAGTCCTTGGCGAACTGGTCGTACGTGAACGGCGCCGTGCCGCGAGGCGATTCGCCCTGGCCGCGCGTATCGATGGCGATAACGCGGTAGCCCTTGGTGGAGAAGAAGTCCAGCTGATGGCGGAAATGAGCGCTGTCTTCCCCGTTGCCATGCAAGAGGATCAGCGGATACCCTTCGCCCGCTTCGCGATAATTCAGTTCGATGTCCATACCCACTCCTTAATCAAAACTCCGCCTAGCCACATAGCCGGCGGAGACTATTCCCCAAAGACATAATAACGTGTTCAGAACATCGACAGCTCCAACACACCGGCCAAAGGAACAACGAACCGCCAAAAGCATGGGAACAGCGAAACCGATAGCCACAGCCCCCAAGCAGGGCAACAGCGAAGCGCCTTGCCCGTCCCACAGGTTGAACGACCCGGCACTAGGGCGAGAGCGAAGCAATTCGCCCGTCCCCTAGGTCGAACCCAGCCCGAGCAAGGGCGGCAGCGCAGCGTCCCGCCCGTCCCACAGGTTGACCCAACCGGAACCAGGGCAACAGCGAAGCGCCTTGCCCGTCCCCCAGGTCGACTCGACCAAGGCCAGGGCGGCAGCGCAGCGTCCCGCCCGTCCCACAGGTTGACCCGATCGCGGATAGGGCGAGAGCGTAGCAATTCGCCCGTCCCCGGGAACCACCCCGCTCACAACAAAGGAGAAATCGCATCCTACCCTGAGCACGGACGAAACAGCGAAAAGGCCTGTGGTGAGTGCAGATGGGGCGAGGGTGGGCGCCAGGCGTACTTTGTACGTCAAGCCCACCCGCAACCCCAGCTGTGCCACCACAGGCCTTTGCAGCGTCATCGCGCCTCACGCGAAGAAAAAGAAAACCGCCCGAAGGCGGTTTTCTTTTTCACCGTTTATTCCCAGGTGCAAGCCGCTTCGCCAGCCTCCTGGCGCTTCGACTTGAAGATGGTGTCGGGGATGGGCTCGCCGTGGTAGATGCCAACGCCGCCCTTGTCCTCGATAGCCTTGATCTCGTCTTCGGAGTAGCCGTACTTCTCCATGATTTCCTTGGTGTGGTAGCCGATGGGCTTTGCCAGGATAACCGGAGGATCGCCAGCGGACTCGAAACGGAGCGGGGTCATGGGCAGAGCATGCTTGCCCCACTCGTCATACTCAACCGTACGCAGGGAGTCGTTGATGTAGGCCTCTTCGTCGCGCAGGATGTCGGGGAAGCGGAAGAGCTTCTGAGCCGGAACCTGATGCTCGCGGAACTGCTCCATCCAGTACTCGAACGGCTGCTTTGCGAATGCCTCTTCCAGCCAACCGATAACTTCCTTGTTCTTGCCGGAAGCCTTCAGGTGGGACAGGTCGCGGGTATCCACGTTGTCGATCTGATCCTCGCGGCCGAAGAGCTCCATCATCATTGCGTAGTACTTGTCGTACTGAGGCATGCAGATGTAGATCCACTTGTCGTCGGAGGTGCGGTAGGTGTTGTTGAAGGGGTTCGGCACGTCGGTGCGGGACTTGGGGTAGTCGGCGCCGAACTGCTGAGCGCAGATGCCGATGTCAGATGCGAAGATTGCAGCTGCGTAGAGGTTGGTTACAACCTTATCGCCCACGCCGGTGCGGGTGCGGTTGAACAGAGCAGCGCAGATGCCGCCGGCCAGCATGCATGCAGCGTTGTTGTCGCCGAATGCCTGGGGAGCGATGGCAGGAGACTGATCCTTCTCACGGAAGACGTTTGCAACGCCGCCGCGGGCAGCCCAGCAAACTGCGTCGTAACCAGGAGAATCCTTCTCGGGGCCGAACTCGCCGTAACCACGCATCTGAGCCCAGATGAGGTGAGGGAACTCAGCATGGATGGTTTCCCAGTCGAGGCCGAGCTTCTTCAGAGCCTTGTCGCGCAGGTTAACGACAAAGACGTCGGCGTCGGCGAGAAGCTTCTTCATGAACTTCATGCCGTCCTCGTCCTTGAGGTTGATGGCAACGAGGTCCTTGTTGGTGTTGTTCAGGTCGAACGTGGGATCCTCGTAGTCGTTCTTCTCGCAACCGAAGCCGGGGCCCTGGGTACGCTGAGCATCGCCGTGCAGGGGCTCGGTCTTGATGACGGTAGCGCCCATCTCGGACAGGCAGCGTACTGCAGCAGGAGCGGCAACCCATTCGCAGAGCTCTACGATCTTGACGCCTGCGAGAGGGCCGAAGCCGTTGAGTTTATCTGTAGTGGACATACAGACTATTCTCCTTCCAATATGACTAACCATGGAATTCGCCCGCGGAACAGGCACGGAGCGCGCCCGAGCAAGGCAAATAGCATTACCTAATAAGTATCGGCATAGGCGCGTTTTGTTTGGACGGTCAAGAATTCGGGATTGGGTATTTTTTCGCCAAATGAAGCCCTTTTACACAAAAAGAGCAGTTTGTTACCAGGCCATGCTGGTCATATGAACGTGTTTTGTCCAGAATCGCCCGTCAGAACTTCCTGGGTGTCCTATTCTCTTGCCGCTTGCCGCAGCTGAGGCCCGCCCGCCCCAACGGTGCCGTTCCGAACGGCAGGAATAAGGGGCAAACGGACGCTTGCGGACCACCAAATGCCCGCTGGATCGGATCAGGCAGAGCAAGCCTGTCGAGTGGGAGCAGGATGCCTGAAGCGGCTAATCGAGTATCACCGGCAAGCCCGTTTCCGCCGATTCGGCGATGGCATTCACTACCTTCAGGGTTTGCAGGCCGTCTTCGCCAGAGCAGCGCGGCACGGTTTCGCGGCCCTTTATAAGGTCTACGAAGTGAGCCAGCTCCAGCACATACGGGTCTTCATGCTGGAAGGTGAAGTGCTCGTGCTTCATAGGCTCCCACCAGCCAAAATGGCTGTCATCGTAATAGTACAGGTCCATGTTGGGGAAGCCGAACGAGCCCTTGGTGCCGAACACATGCATGCTGTTCTCACCCACGCACATGGTAAGGAAGGGATTTTCCTCTGCCTGCAGGTCGTAGTTCCAGGGGCTGGGCGTTCCGTCGGAAACGAAGTACGTGCAGGTAACGCCGCCCTCGTACTCCACGACAGCGGAAGCGGAATCTTCCACCTCGTTGCCGCGGATGGTGTTGTGCGCCGATGCGTACACCTTCACCGGACGCAGCCCGGTAACGAAGTTCAGGTCGTCGAAGTCATGCACCGCGTTGATGAGCAAGGGGCCGGCGCCCTTCTTGGTGCGCCATTCCAAATCGAAGTACTCGCGCGCCTTCGCGATGGCATAGGTGGATTGAATGCCCACGATCTTGCCTAGACGCCCCGAGTCGATTACCTTGCGCAGCAGCTGAAAACGCGCAGATGAACGGCGGTGGTGGCCGATAAGGAGCGTTGCGCCCGCGTCCTTGCAGATCTTGATGATGTGCTCGGCTTCTTCCACGGTGTTGGCGATGGGCTTTTCCAGCCAGATGGTTTTGATTCCAGCGGCAAGGGCCTTTTCCGTCGCCTCCACGTGCAGGGCATTGGGAAGCGCAATGATAACGCCGTCGAGCTGCTCCTGCTTCAGCAGAAGCGTGTAATCGCTGTAGATGGGAACGCGCAATTCACGGGCAATCTGCACATCCGAATCATCGAAACCGGCAACCGCCACCAGATCAACCTCGGGGTTCGCAACCGCATCGCGTGCATTCTTGGAACCCTGGTTCATCCCCAAAACCGCAATCCGCACCGTTTCCATCTGAATCCCCTTTCAATGCGGGGCCCGAACGAAACGTACCGGCTGCCCCACTTGCCAAGCGGCCAGGATCCCCTTCCAGGCCGTTCTCTATTGCGGTACTGATTATGCGGCGGCTATTGGCCCAGATCCAATTGGCATAATAGCCATTAGCCTTAATTTATTGAGATTTGCAATATACCTCAGAAGAGCACCGCTGCCCCCCCGAGCACTGCGGCGCACTTCGCCCGAATACGCCGCTACCGCGAAGACGAACCAGCTACGAATCCATCACGTTGGGGAAGCGGTAGGCTCCCATGAAGTCGATGAGGTCGGACACCACCCTTGGGTGGGTTTCGCGGCGGCTTACCAGGTACACCTTATGGAAGTCGGTGGGAAGGTCGTTCACGGTAAGGCAGGTAACGTCGTCGAACGCCGCAACCAGGAACGAATAGCAGAACAGCGCCATGGCATCGGGGTTCGACGAGACCAGCGAGCAGAGCGTGATCTCGTCGTCGAATTCCCGGCGCAGGTCCAGGGAATCGACCGGGAGCATCCCGTCGATGGACGGCGCCACAGGCGAGCTTTTCGAGTAGGTAAGGATCTCGCGGCCGCCAAGCTCGGACAGGCTGATCGACTTCTTCTTGGCAAGCTTGCTGCCCTTCTGCACGCCCAAGACCATCGGCTGCGACCACACCAGCGTATAGGCCAAATCTTCCCCAACGCCCTGAACGCGCGAGCAGAACGCCACATCCAAATCGCCGCGCTCTACGCGTGCCAACAGCTCGGGCGAATACGCCTGCTCGATGGCTATCTGCGGTTTCACGCTTTGGGTGGCAATGAACGCCTGGATGGCCTGCGACCATATGCGCCCTTGCATGGCGTAAATGGTTCCCACTTTCACCGACGAGTTCAGCTCTCCCTGGATCTCGCGCGCCACGCGCAAGCCCTTGTCGTAGTTCTTCAGCGCAAGGGCCACGTACTCATGGAAGGCCTTGCCCATTTCGGTGAGCTCAACGTGCGAGCCCTTTTCCCCACGGCGGAACAGCTTGATTCCCAATTCGTTTTCCATGCGTTTCATCGCAACCGAAAGCGTGGGTTGGGCAATGTAGAGGTCTTCCGCAGCCCGTGTGTAATTCAAGACATTCGCCAAATGGTCGAAATAGCGCAAATAGTCTAGCCTCATTTAAAACGTCCCTCATCCGTCTTATTAAGATCCCCAATGTAGATTATAGATTGATCAAAACCGAGACTGGCTAATCAGCAGGTTCAGCCTATTCAGAATGAATGGGTTTTGCGCTATTGATCAGGCATGTTGCCGACACTGCGCGCAGGACTGTCCAAAAACCAGCTGCCTGGCCGTTTTTTTGCGCAGGGACCCCGCCCCAATGCCGGGCCCCGCAACAAACGATCCGGGCCCAGCCCACGGCACCGCACTACCCCTTGGACGCAAAGCCGCCCGGAAGCATTGCCTTCCGGGCGGCCGCCCTTCCCCAGAGCGTTGGCGGTACTCTAGGTTTTCAATCTTGTTGAAGCTCGGTTTTGTCCCAGCGCTTAGAAGTACTTCTCCTCGATGTAGTCCACCGGCATATCGCAGTCGAACCAAATCTTTTCGCCCAATGCGGCCTGGGAAAGCAGCATCTCGATGCCAGGAGCGGTTTGCAGCCCGTGCTTCTTGGCCATCTGGATGAGCTTCGTCTCGCGAGGCTCATACACGGTATCGGCCACGAACAGGCCATCGTGCAGCATATCCTCCTCGATGGTGCACTGGTCGTCCATGGGCGCCATGCCCACGCGGGTGGCGTTCACGAACAATGCCGAGTTCTTCACTGCACGTGCTAGCTGGTCTTTGTTCTCCAGATCGTTCAGCACCATGGGCACGCCGGTTTTCTGGGAAAGCTCAACCACACGCGCACGGGTGGAATCCCAGAACTTGTCGCGCAGGTTGAAGATGTTCACGCAGGCCACGCCATCGAGCGCCAACTGAGTGAAGATAGCCGAACCCGCACCGCCGGCACCGACGATGGTAACCACCTTGCCCTCGGGCTCGAAGCCGTGGTGACGGAGGTTTTCCACGAATCCAGCACCATCGGTGTTGTGGCCGATTGCCTTGCCGTCCTTGATCTGCACGGTGTTCACCGCGCCCATCAGCTCTGCCGCCGGGGTGAGCTCGTCAAGGTACTGGCCAACCGCGGTTTTGCACGGCATGGTTACGTTGTAGCCCACCACGCCCATGTCGGTCATACCCTTCACCACTTCGCCCAGGTTGTCGGGCGTTACATCGAAGGCGACGTATACCGCGTCGATGCCCAGCTGCTTGAACGAGTCGGTGTGCATAACCGGCGACATGGACTGGGCCACCGGCGAGCCCAGAAGGCCGACGAGCTTGGTTTTGCCGGAGATGTTGATTTCGATTCCCATGATGGTTCCTTCTTCCTGGAGAGAGAGGGTGGCGAGCAAGCTTGCCCGCCACCCGGAGCAAGTAGATTCATTCGGTGGATGCCATCCCTGCTGCATCACGAGGGAGCAGGCGCTGAAGGCAACCGCCCGGCCCGGCCAGTCTGCGGCCAAGCCAGCGAGCGATACGTTGCGGCTATGCCGCCTTATCGGAAGTGCCCGTAGGTACGGTGGGCGCCTTCGACTCATCGCTGTTCAGGGTAACTGCCGCTTCCTTTTCAGCGGATTCCTGGATGGCGTTGATCACCTTCAGGGTATCCAGCGCGTTTTCGCCCGTGCAGCGCGGAACGGTTTCGCGACCCTTGCACAGATCGACAAAGTGGTCGAGCTCGGCCGTCATCGGATCGTTCTTTTCCACCTCGAAGTGCTCGTGCTTGATGGGGTTCAGCCAGCCGTATGCGTCTTCGTCCTGGTAGTACAGATCCATGTTCGGGAAGCCGAACGAACCCTTGGTGCCGAAGATGCGCATGCTGTTCTCGCCGGGGCACATGGTGAAGAAGGTGTTCTCCTCTGCAGCGAGGTCGTAGTTCCAAGGGCCAGGCGTGCCATCGGAAACGAAGTAGCTGGCCGTTACGCCGCCCTCGTATTCCACCACTGCCGAAACGGAATCCTCCACCTCGTTGCCGCGGATGGTGTTACGAGCTGCCGCGTACACTTTCGTGGGCTTCATGCCGGTGACGAAGTTCAGGTCGTCGAAGTCGTGGATGGCGTTGATCAGCAGCGGGCCCGAGCCCTTCTTCGTGTGCCATTCCACATCGAAGTACTCATGCGGCTTGGCGATTGCGTAGTTGGACTGAATGCCCACGATCTGCCCCAGCTTGCCCGAGTCGATGATCTGGCGAAGGAACTGGTAGCGGCTGGAAGAGCGGCGATGATGCCCCACCAGAAGCGTTGCACCCGCGTCCTTGCAGATCTTGATGATGTGCTGGGCATCTTCCACGGTGTTCGCGATGGGCTTCTCAAGCAGGATGTTCTTGATGCCCGCGGCCAAAGAAAGCTCCACGGACGGAACATGCAGGTTGTTGGGAAGCGCGATGGCTATCGCGTCCAGGTCTTCCTGCTTAAGGAGCAACGTGTAGTCGTTGTACAGGCGAACACCCAGCTCCTCGGCAACTGCCACATCATGATCGCCGAAGCCGGCAACGGCAACCAGGTCGATTTCCGGGTTGGCCTTCGCGTCGCGCGCAATCTTGGAACCTTGGTTCAAGCCGAGTACTGCCATTTTGATCGTATCCATTAGGATCCCCTCCTTGTTTTGTCATCCCCTTTGACATCTCTGATTATGTGGGCCGGAATCGTGGGAATCCAATAGCGTTAAAGCCCCGCCCTGGGCATGCCATTGCAAAACGCAATAGTGCATATTGCCGCCCGTCTGCCCGTGTTTCTTATTTGCATACGCAATACAAAGCGGCTGGTCCCAATGGAACCAGCCGCTCAATCAGCTAATGAAAACCTGCAGGGCACCCCGCTGCCGCCAACGCTTTCGCACTCTGGGAAGGCCGCCAACAGCGGCAATTCCCCGCATTCGCGCACCAGGCGCAAAGGGCAGTGCGCAGGAGCTTCGGGCCCTACTGCTTCGACTTGGTAACGCACTCGATGATGAAACCCACCGCTTCAGTGGAGTCGTAGTACGTGAAGGTGGCGCTTGGGTCTACCAGCGACTTACCCTCCATGTACTTGGTAATGCCGCGTTTCGCAAGCGCAGCCGTGGCCTCGTCGTTGTTCTCCACGTCGAAGCGCAGGTGATGCAGGGCGTGGCCATGCTGGCGGAAGCCCTCGTCCAAATAGTCGTGCCATGCGGTATCCGTATCGCCGATGGGCTGCAGAAACTCCAGCTGCACGTTGAAGGCGTTGTAGAATGCCGCCTTCACCGGCGCATCGATGATCTGCCCGCGATACCACGTTTTCTTGTAGATGTTGTCGCTCTCGGAATCGGGAACCAGCCCGAAGACCTTTTCCATGCCGGTCTTGGCCTTTTCCATGTCCTCGATCACGATGCCCACTTGAACGATATCGCCCAGCAGGTCCATCATCTCGTTTGCCTTTGCGTTCATAGCCCCTCCTATCTCCTGCTGCCATCCCGGCAGCCGTCTATCATGATCCCATATCGCACCTGAAGCACACGGCCAATCGCCTTCACGCAGGCCGATTCTCTTTCCGCCTCAACCTGCGCCTTATCGGCAAAATGGGGCTCTGGCGAGCCCCATATGCGCAGTGGTTGGATTCGCGACGGTTAGTCGTCCAGCAGGCCCTTGGTGATGTCCTCCAGCGTGCGGCCGCGCGTCTCGATGCCGAAGATGGCAAGCCAGATGGCCATGAACACTGCCAGGCAGGAGTTGATGATGTAGCAACCCATCGTGCCCAGCGAAGTGGTCATGAAGAACGCGATCCACATCGGGCTCAGGATGCCACCCAGACGGCCGAAGGCGTTCGCAACACCGGCGCCACGGATGCGGCATGCGGTGGGGAAAGGCTCGGACAGGTAGATGGCCGAAATGGTAACCGAGTTCGTGAAGGTGCAGACGCAGATCAGGAAGCCGAGGAACATAACCAGACCCGGGTTGTCGGTGGGAACCATCGACCAGATGGGGCCCAGGATGGCAACCAAGATGAAGGTCACGATAAGGATGGTCTTGCGGTTCACCTTCTCTACGTAGAAGGTGAGTGCGCCAACGCCAACCGGGATGCCCAGCTGCATGACCACGGTCATGGTGGTGGAAAGATGCACGTCGAAGCCGTTTGCCTTCAGGATGGAAGGCGTCCACGAGATGATGGTGTACACCAACACGTTCATGGTGAAGCACAGGAACATGGCGGTAAGGGTACGAAGGATCATCTTCTTCTTGAACAGGAACGCCCACGGAAGCTCCTTCACCTCACCTTCGTCAACACGGCGCTGGATTTCTTCTGCCGTTACCGGCTCAAGCTTCTTGCCGGTTGCCTTCGCTGCAGCCTCCTCGAAGCGCACTACGGTATGATTCGCTTCTTCGGTACGGCCCTTCATGGCCAGCCAACGCGGCGATTCCTCCAGGAAGACGAAGCACAGAACCACTACCAGGGTGCCGATGCAGCCGCAGATAATGAACACGGGGCGCCAACCAACCATGGGCAGAACAACCATGTTCATCGCGGATGCCACCAGCGTGCCGCAGTTTGCGATCAGGCCAACGTACGACTGGTAGTTGCCGCGGCGTTGGGGCGGCGTGAACTCGGTAAGGGCGGAATAGCCTGCGGGGAACGCAGCGCCCAGGCCCAAGCCCATGAAGAAGCGGCATCCGGTAAGGAAGTTCGCATCGGGCGAACCCGCTGCGATAAAGCAGAACACCGTGAAGATGGAGCCGCAGATAAGCACTGCCTTCTTGCGGCCGATGCCGTCGGAAAGAGCGCCTGCCATAAGGCCACCGATAAGGTAGCCGATCATGGTGATGGAGTTGAACAGCGCGAACTGCTCCAGCGTCATCCACTGGTTTCCCGCGGCATCGTACGTGGACTGCAGAACGGCGCCGATCGGGCCGCCTACCGCCATGTCAACCGAGTCGCAGAACGTGATACCGGCAAGAAGCCAAAGAACCTTGCGATGCATGCCGGTGATGGGCATCCTGTCCAGACGGGCAGCTATGCCATGATAGGAACTCTGCATTTCTGCATTCATTGTCCTACCTCCCTCTTTTCATGCCCCGCCTTCGCGGAGCTTCCCCTCCCCTTCCGTTTTCGGAACGGGTTTGGAGCCGTCCCCTACGGCTCCGGGCAGTGAAGCAGATTGCCCGCCAATTCCCCTTTGCGGCTTTCCCGCATTGGCTGGCAGCCCGTTTCGCTGCAAGACAATTGTTCCGCATAGGGAATAGCTGTAGCCAATAGCGAAATAGCCGCACCGAAGTACGACTATTGCGAAAAACTATCGTTGCTGGTTGTGAACACGTTCAGCTAATAGCAGGAATTCGCAGGAGCGGCGAAAAGCGCTGCTCACCCCTTGTTTTACGAGGAGAAACCAGGCATCTGAACTGGAATAGGCCGGCTTTCGGCCTCACGAAGCCCGAACCGGGCCATGAGGTTCGGCCGATCAAATAGAAACGAGCTTATGCAGCTTTTCGCGGCGGTCGGCCCGCCGAGGCACGCCAGGCAGACTGCGCCATTTCATGCCCGCTGAACCATTACCGGGCTGGCTAGGAAGCCCTGCTCTCGGCGAACACGTCGGGGAATTCGCGCTGCTTCATGAACTCGATAAACTCCCCCACTATCTTCGAGTGGCGTTCTTTACGGCTCATGAGATAGATCTTGTGGAAGTCGGCCGGGGCATCCACGATGGGAATGCACACCACATCTTCGTAGGCGTTAACCAGGATGGAGTACACCATAAGGGCAACGTTATCGGTGTGCGCGGACACGAACGAGGCCAGCGAAAGCTCGTCGTCGAACATCCGCAGCAGGTTGAACTCCTCTTCGCGCCCGGCAAGCACCGCATCAAGGCTGTTCGCAACAGAAGACTTGCTGCTGTACGTAAGCAGGCGCTGGCTTTTCAGGTCGTTCAGGGTAAGCTCGGCGCGCAGGGCAAGCGGGTTCTTGCGGTTCACGCACGCCACCAGGCACTGCGACCACACCGGCACAAGCTCCAGGCCCTTGGCTTCTTCGGTCATGGCGGCGAAGGCCACATCGATGCCGCCGTTCTTCAAGTGCTTCGCCAAGTCGGCGGAATACGCCTGCTCCATATGGAACTGCGGCAGGCTGCCCCAGTTGCCCACGAACTCGTCGATGGCAGCAGACCAGAAGCTCCCCTTCATGGAGTACACCGTTCCCAGGCGCAGTATGTTGGCATCTATTTCCTGGATGCCCGTGGCGCGGCGAAGGCCTTCGTCGTAGCGCTCGAGCGCCTGCTTCACGTACTCGTGGAACACCGCGCCCTGCTCGGTAAGCTCAACGCCCGAAGCTACCCCTTCGGCACGGCGGAACAGCGTAAGGCCTATCTCCTGCTCCATGCGCTTGATGGCGGCCGAAAGAGTTGGCTGCGCAATGTAGAGGTCTTGGGCTGCCTTGGTGTAGCTGAGCATCTCTGCCAAGCGATCGAAATAACGCAAATGGTCAAGCTTCATGAACCATCTTCCCGCCTTGCGGCTGATAGTCGCAGCGCTCGCGCACAGCAGCGCGATGCGTTTCCCTCCCTTTCGTTCACAAGCGAACAGCCGCCGCCGGGCTCCCTAACCCATAGCGAGCAGCTATCAGTCATCATCGCAAATGAACCATTTCACTATAGCAAAGCGGGACCCCGTAGGGTCCCGCTCATTACAGGCTATGTACAGATCCGATGGGTGGACCGGTCTTGTGAGCCTAAGTCCGATCGATGACTAATCGTCGAGCAGACCCTTGGTGATGTCCTCCAGCGTGCGGCCGCGGGTCTCAACACCGAAGATCGCCAGCCAGATTGCCATGAAGATGGCGATCGCGCCGTTAATCAGGAACACGCCCATGGTGCCCAGAGAAGTGGTGATGAGGAACGAGATCCACATGGGGCTGAAGATGGAGCCCAGGCGACCGAAGGCGTTCGCAACACCAGCGCCACGGATGCGGCAGGCGGTGGGGAAAGGCTCGGACAGGTAGATGGCTGCGGTGGTAACGGAGTTGGTGAACGTGCACACGCACAGCAGGAAGCCGACGAACATGATCAGCGCGGTGTTGTCGGTAGGCAGGGATGCCCAAACAGGTCCGATGATGGCGATGAGTACGTAGGTGGTGCACAGGATAACCTTGCGGTTCACCTTCTCTACGTAGAAGGTGAGCAGGCCAACGCCAACCGGGATACCCAGCTGCATAACCACGGTAAGGGTGGTGGACATGTGCGGGTCGAAGCCGTTCTTGGTAAGGATGGTGGGCGTCCAGGTGATAACCGTGTAAACCAGCACGTTCATGGTGAAGCACAGGAACATAGCGGTCAGGGTGCGCAGCACAACCTTCTTCTTGAACAGGAATGCCCAGGGAAGCTCTTCGACCTTTTCCTCGGCAGCGCGAGCGTCGATCTCGGTCTCATGGACAGGAGCGAGCTCCATGCCCTTGGCGACGGTCTTCTGCTCGAGCTTGGAAACGATAGCCTCTGCCTCGGCGTTGTGGCCCTTCATGGCCAGCCAACGGGGAGACTCTTCCAGGAACACGAAGCACAGCACTACGACGATCAGGCCGATGCAGCCGCAGATGATGAACACGGGGCGCCAGCCGAGCATCGGCAGAACAACCATGTTCATTGCGGAGGCAACGAGCGTACCGCAGTTGGCGATCAGACCAACGTAGGACTGGTACTTACCGCGCTTCGTAGGAGGCGTGAACTCGGTAAGTGCCGAGTAACCTGCGGGGAACGCAGCGCCCAGACCGAGGCCCATGAAGAAGCGGCATGCGGTAAGGAACGTGGCATCGGGGGAACCGGCTGCCACGAAGCAGAATGCGGTGAAGATAGAACCGCAGATGAGCACTGCCTTCTTACGGCCGATGCCGTCGGAAAGAGCGCCTGCCATAAGGCCACCGATAAGGTAGCCGATCATGGTGATGGAGTTGAACAGCGCGAACTGCTCCAGCGTCATCCACTGGTTGCCAGCTGCGTCGTAGGTGTTCTGCAAAATGTTGCCGATGGGGCCACCAACAGCCATATCGACGGAGTCGCAGAACGTGATGCCGGCAAGCAGCCACAGGATCTTCTTGTGGAAGCCGGAGATGGGCATGCGGTCAAGACGTGCTGCGATACCGTGATACGAGCTTTGCTTTACGTCGGACATGTATGCACCTTCCTTTCTTGTTTTTGTTTTGCCCCCTCCCAGGCACAAAACAACTTAGTCCCTTCGCCCCCATGCGAAAGGATTCCCTTCTTAACCCTCGTTTGAACTCCGATTGTGGAAGCATCATGGGGCCAAAGGCCCCTCCCCTTTGATGCGATGTGCCCGATCGAAGGCAACCGTTGCGCACTCTGCCGTTCCACCCAACAAAACAAGCAGCAGCGCAACTTCCGGGTACCTATTCTGTTTCCAAGATGTCAGTTTTGCTAACAGCTTTTTGTTTTTTCGAACAACAAAAATCTATTCCGCACTTGACCTGCCAGTTTGTTGGATTTAGTCACTTAGTGAACACGTTAATAAGCGTGCCTGTTTTCGCTGAAACGCTTATAAGTGCAGGTGAAATAACGATTCTTTGGTCATTTCGACGCACGAATGTATTCAGCAAGGCAATCAAACGTCATCTGAAAGCTATCGATTCAAAGGACTGTTTACCCATTAAGAGCATTTTGTTGAGCGGATCTAAGCTCGTGCCACGGGAGGTATTCGAGACGCCTCTATCGTTTCCTGCAGCTGGATCTATCTCTTATAGGCTGAACCGATAGCTTAGGGAAACAGATTCATGCGTTTCCGATACATTACGCGGCGTCAGCAGAAGGCCTCCCCTTCCCAGACATTAAAAAAGGGCCGCCTTTCGGCGACCCTTGGTTCTGAAAGCGTATGTTCTTACGGCTTACAGGTTGTTGAAGGTGAAGTTCTCGGGATGAGCCTTTACCTCTTCGCGCAGTTTCGGGTTCATCTTGCGAACGCCGCGACGGTTGTCCTCGGTCTGAGAAGCCAGAACCTGGTTGCGGTTCTCCATGCTGATCTGACCACGGAAGGAGTTGTCCAGAGAAGCAAGCAGGGACTCCTTGGTCAGGCGCATGCCCAGAGGTGCGGAGTTCTTGCAGATGGCCTCTGCCATCTTGATGGCCTCGTCCAGAACGTCCTCGTCGGCAACAACCTTGTTGGCGAAGCCCCACTGAAGAAGCTCTTCAGCGCCGATGCGGCGAGCGGTCATAAGAGCCTCGGCAGCGCGAGCGTAACCCACGATGCGGGGCAGGTAGTAAGAACCGGACATGTCGGTACCGGTAAGGCCGATGTTCAGGTAGCCAGCCTGCATCTTGAAGGACTCGCCGCAAACGCGAAGGTCGCAAGCGCAAGCCAGGGAAAGGCCGCCGCCGATTGCGTAGCCCTTCAGAGCACCGATGATGGGCTGCATGGCGTCGTGCATGTTCACAGCCTGGTCGGAGCAAACGGTCTGCATGATGCAGTGGTCACGCTGAGCACGGCCCATGTCTGCGGGGGGCTCGTAGTTGAGCTCGTTCAGGTTGAAGCCAGCGCAGAAGGACTTGCCCTCGCCGGTGAGGACGATTACGCGGCACTCGGGGTCCATGCGGACCTTCTTCAGATAGTCGTTGAAGTCGGCCATCTGCTGGTAAGACATTGCGTTCAGGTTGGCAGCGTCGTCGAAGGAAACAACGTGGATCGGGCCACGAACCTCTACCTTCAGGCGCTCGTACTCGTACTTGAATTCGGGCAATTTGTATGCATCCTGATACACGCTCATGCGCATTCCCCTTCCAAACTGGAAAACTGGTTTAAGATAAGTGAATCGTAGTTTTTCGAAGCGTTCCTTGTCAAGGACAGCAGGGGTTTTACGCTTCTTCACACGTTCATTCCAGCACTGCCGAAAGAAGAGGTTTTACATGGCAGAGTACAGTGCTACCCATACCCACGCAACGTGGAAGCCGCGCGTCACGGAAAAGCCGTTCGTGTACTACCGCTGCCCCGAGTGCGGCCGCATCGTCGGCGGCATCGATGGGCCCGTGGAAATAGAGAACATCAACGATGGCGAGCGCTCGCTTCTTTTCAAGCCGCCTTACGCCGACCTGGAGTTCCACATCTCCTGCTGCGGCAAGGAAATGGAGGCCTTGCAGCCCATCCCCGCCGCCGAGGCGGAAGACCGCTTCAAGCTCACGTACGAGATTGCCGGCGGCCTGAACAGCAACTGCGTCCAGGTGAACTGGCGCTCGGTGGACTCTACCTGCAAGCCGCGCTGGTTCGGCCTGAAAACCTTCACCGGCATCATGCATAAGTATGTACAGCCGAAGAAGTGGCCGCCCGTCACCTTCGCATTGGCCGATGAAGACGCCTTCGCCTACTGCTCGAAGGACCCCTGCATCCAGTGCACGTTCCGCTGCAAGCGCGAGTTCGAGATCTACGCCTGGGTGGAAAACCTGGGCATGGTGGTGAAGAAGCTGGACCAGTGGGTTGCCCCCGGCAGCGCCAGCACCGACGACTTCGATTCCCCCAGCGAGATCATGCGCAAGGCCCGCGAGGCGAAAGCGCAGAAGTAGCCGAAGCCCGGAAAGGCTACCGCAACTCGCGAAACATACCGCACAAACAAAAGCGCTCCGCATCACACACGATGCGGAGCGCTTTTTGGTGCCGGCGTTAGGAGGCCGAGGGCTGGTGCCACAGTGGCGGCCGACCCGGTTTACGGGCGCCGCATGCAGCCGGCGAACAGAAGTACCCTGCGTCATCAGCGACGCAGGGTACTTTTTTATGCGCTCGCGACCCTATGCCTTCCAGCGGCGCAGGCGCAGGGCGTTCGTTACCACGCACACGGAGCTGAAGCTCATGGCCGCGGCGGCGATCATCGGGTTCAGGCTGAAGCCCGCCCACGCGAACACGCCCGCCGCAACCGGGATGCAGATGGCGTTGTAGAACAGCGCCCAGAACAGGTTCTGCTTGATGTTGCGCATGGTGGCACGCGAAAGCGAGAGCGCAGCGGGCACATCGGCCAAGTCGCTGTGCATAAGCACGATGTCCGCGCTGGAAAGCGCGATGTCGGTACCCGCCCCGATGGCGATGCCCACATCCGCGCGGGCCAACGCCGGCGCGTCGTTGATGCCGTCGCCCACCATGGCAACCGGGGCCTTCGCGGAAAGCTTGCGCACGATGCGCTCCTTTTCGGCGGGAAGCACACCGGCGATCACCTCGTCGGTGCCCACCTGCTCCTGGATTGCCTTCGCAGTGCGCTCGGCATCGCCCGTGAGCATAACGGTGCGGATGCCCATGGCGCGAAGCTTCGCGATGGCAGCGGCGCTGGTGGGCTTGGGCACATCGGCCAAGGCCACCACGCCCGCCAACTTGCCCTCCACTGCGAAGTACACAACCGTCTTTCCCTCGTCGGCCAGCTGCTGCGCCTGGGCTACATCCACGGCAATGCCGTTGGCCTCCATCATGCGCGCATTGCCAGCCACACAGGCGCGCCCATCGATGTGGCCGGAAACGCCCTGGCCGGGAACCTGGGCGAAATCAGCCGCAACAGGGAGGGTGCAGGTTTCACCGCCCCCTTCGCTACCCGCAAACCGGGCCTGCGCATAGGCCACCATGGCGCGCGCAAGCGGATGCTCGCTGGGCTTTTCCAGTGCGTACACCAGCGACAATAGTTCATTTTCGGAAACGCCCTGCTCAGGCAGCACATCGGTAACCTGCGGGGCACCCTTGGTGATGGTGCCCGTCTTATCCAGAACCACGGTGCGCACCGCCTGCGCCGCCTCCAGCGCATCGGCCGACTTCACCAGGATTCCGCCGGCAGCACCGCGGCCCGTACCCACCATGATGGCCGTGGGCGTTGCCAACCCCAGCGCGCACGGGCACGAGATAACCAGAACGGAAATGGCATACGAAAGCGCCGTGGCGAACTCCGCACCCACCAGCATCCACACCACGAACGCCACCAGCGCGATGCCCATGACCACCGGCACGAACACGCCGCTGATCTTGTCGGCCATCTTTTCGATAGGGGCCTTCGAGCTGGTGGCCTCGTCCACCAGCTGCACAATGCCCGCCAGCACCGTATCGGCGCCCACGCGCTCGGCGCGCATGGTGAACCAACCGGCGATGTTCACCGTGGCGCCCGTAACCGCGCTGCCGGGGCGCTTGGTAGCAGGAATGGGCTCGCCGGTGATCACCGATTCGTCGACCGAGCCTTCGCCTTCCAGCACCACGCCGTCTACCGGCACCGATTCGCCCGTGCGCACCACCAGCACATCGCCCACGCGCACATCCTTCGCAGGAACCTTGCGCTCTTCGCTGCCCTCCACGCGCGTTGCCATCTTGGGGGCCAGGTCCATCAGCTTCGACAGCGAATCGGTGGTCTTGCCTTTCGCGCGCGCTTCCAGGAACTTCCCCAGCGTGATGAGCGTTAAGATCATGCCCGCACTCTCGAAGTACAGGTTCATAGCGTAATGGTGGGTGGCTTCCAGGTCGCCGTGGCCAACGTAGAACGCCATGCACAGCAGCGCGTACATGCCGTACAGCGTGGCAGCGCCCGAACCCAGCGCGATAAGCGAATCCATGTTGGGCGAGCCGTGCAGCAGCGATTTCGTGCCCACGCGGAAGAACTTGAAGTTAACGAAGATCACGGGGACAAGCAGCATGAACAGCACCAACCCGTGCACCATCATGTTCTCCATGCCCGTGAGCACGCCGGGCAAGGGCCAGCCGAACATGTCGCCCATGGAGATGTAGAACAGCGGCACCGTGAACACGAGCGAGATGATAAGACGCCGCAGCACACTCTTGCGCTCGGCCTCGGCAGCGGCAGCGGGGTCTGCGCCGGGCGCGGTAACGACAGGGGCGCCGGGAGCGGCCGCGCCCTGGCCAGCGGGGAACGCGCCGTAGCCCGCCTTTTCCACCGCCGACACGATTGCGTTGCCGGTGGCAGCAGGGTCGGCATCGGCTGCCAGCTGCACTTCCATCGAGTTCTTCAGCAGGTTCACCGCAACGCCCGAAACGCCTTCAACGCCCGCCGTTGCCTTTTCCACCCGCGCAGAGCATGCGGCGCAGGTCATACCCGTTACCGCAAAACGTAATTTCCCACTCATCGCATGAACCTCTTTATCAGTTTCATGGCCTCGTCGATTACCTCGTCGTCGCCCTGCTGGATGCGCTCCTTAACGCATGTTTCCAGATGGTCGCGCAGAAGCACCTCGGAAACGCCGCGTACCGCGCTTTCGGCGGCAGCAAGCTGGGTAAGCACATCGCCGCAATAGCGATTGTCATCGATCATAGCCTTCACGCCGTTCAGCTGGCCGATGGCGCGGTTCAGGCGTTTCTGCAGGTCGGCCTGGAACTCGCTGCTGCGCTCGGTTGCCTTGTAGCGGCAGCCGCAGGTGCGCTTTCCCGGCTCTTCGGCAGAACAGCACTCGTGCTTTTCCTCGGACATAGGCCTTCCTCTCAGTAGATTTCGCCCCGATTATATACCCCCTAGGGGTATTCCTGAGGAAAATACCGAGCTTTGCAGGCTGCGTTTTCCAACAAATATGTAAAGCGAATAGGCAGCGCCCGTAGCGAGTACAATGGTCTGCGTAGATTTTCACGTAGGGGACAACATGAACCAACCAAACGATCCGAACCGAACCTCGCGCAGGCCGGCACCGCAACGCAGGAACGCTGCGCGCGCAGAAGTGCCCAGCGCCCGCGACGAACTGGAACGCGAACGCGAACTGTACAGCAAGCACGACCCCAACACTTCCCTGCTGCCCGAGCGCGAAGCCGCACGCCGCCAGCAAGGCAGCGGCAGCGCCGCAGGGCAGGCGCCTGCCGGAAGGCAGAGCAATCCCATCAGCGGCCGCAGCAGGCAGGGAGCGCAGACGGGGCGGCCTTCGCGCAGCAACGCCGATGCCCCTTCCCGCAACAGCCAGGCTTCGCGCCCCCGCGCCACGCGCAATGGGAACGCGCAGCGCAGCGGGCAGATGCCGCAAGCGATGGATGCGAATGTGCAGCCCCGCCGCAGCACCACCGGTCAGCGCCGCTCCTCACGCGCAAGCCAGCAGATGCCAGCCCAGCGCCCCTCGGCCACCCAGCGCGCCGGCTCGGCCGCCGGCCAGCAGCGCCCTTCGGCCCAACGGCAGGGCGCCGCACGCGTTGGCACGCAGGTTCCCCAGCAGATGCCCACGGTAGAGAACATCCAGAAGGATGCCTCTGCTTACTCGCGCGCCAACTACCATCGCTCGGCTGCCGGCAACGGCAACCGCAACGGCGCGCCCGACGCATCCGCCTACAGCGCCGCGCGCTACGTGGGTGCCAGCCGCTCCAAAAAGCAGAAGGCCAACTTCTTCACCCGTAAGAGCCTTATCGCCCTTGGCATCGTAGCCGTTGTGGCGGTTGGCGGCATATTCGGCTTCACCAACTGGATGAACACGAAGGCCGTGCAGGTAACGCTCAACGGCGACCAGGTAACCATTTCCGGCAACCAGCGCTCTCTCTCGGGCATTCTGGACAGCAACCTTGTTTCCGTAACGCCCGGCAACTACGTAGCGGTCGATGGCTCCGTGATGCGCCAAGGCGAAGGAACGCGCTGCACCGCGAAGGTGAACGGCAACGAAACCGACAACATGGGCACGCACCTGAACGGCGGCGACAAGATCGAGATCTCCAACGGCACCGACATCACCGAGGGCTACACCGACAGCGACCCGCAAACCCTTCCGCATAAGACCGAGATCAAGGGCACCGGCGCCATTCACCTGTACAACGAAGACGCCGCCGATGGCGAGCAGGTAACGCGCACGGGCAAGGAATCGGGCATCACCACGCAGGTAACCACCAAGGAACCGGTGGACAACATCGTGCAGTACTACAACATCGATGCCGGCAACGACAAGGTGATCGCGCTCACGTTCGACGACGGCCCGTGGGACAAGCAGACCGACGAGATCCTGGACATCCTTGAGCAGAACGGCGCCAAGGCCACGTTCTTCACCGTTGGCCAGTGCATTTCCGGCCACGAAAGCCAAGTGAAGCGCGCGGCCAGCATGGGCTGCGAGATCGGCACCCACACCTGGGACCATGCCGAGGGCTCGGGCCAGGGAGTAAGCCTTATCAAGATGTCTTCGCAGGAGCGTAAGGACGAGGTAACGAAGGGCCTTCAGGCCATCGAGAACGCCACCGGCGAAAAGGCCAGCACCATCTTCCGCTGCCCCGGCGGCAACTTCGATTCCAGCGTGGCCTCCGACCTCGACGGCATCGTCACCGCGGAAATCGGCTGGAACATCGACACCACCGACTGGAAGAAGCCCGGCGCCAGCGTTATTGCCCAGCGCATCGAAAGCGCGAAGCCCGGCAACGTTATCCTGATGCACGACGGCGGCGGCGACCGCAGCCAAACCATCGAGGGCCTGCGCGAGGCGCTGCCCAAGCTGAAGGCCGAAGGCTACAGCTTCATCACCGTGCAGGAGCTGATCGAGAAATACCCCTACAAGGGGAACTAGCC
>CAVBGJ010000002.1:111521-171754 GCA_963595065.1 Christensenellaceae bacterium Phil1
AGCGTTCCCAAGATAAGCCCGCCCATGATAAGCATGACGCACATAAGCGTGGGGTAGCCCGAGGGCATGGCGGGGTTTACTACCGCTTCCACGATGACCTCGATAAGCAGCGCCAAGCCCGCGATGGTGGCAAGCGCGCCCACCAGGGTGGCTATCTTCAGCGGAAACGTGGTGAAGGAAAGCACCCCGCCCAAGCCGTAGCCAAGCAGCTTACGGAACGACCACTTGCTTTCGCCCTGCGCACGCTTGGCCGGCGTGTAGGGGAAGGGCAGCGTTTCGAAGCCCACCCATGCGAACATGCCCTTCGAGAAACGGAAGCTCTCGGGCATGGACACCAACGCCTGGGCAACGCCACGGCGGAACACGCGGAAATCGGAGGCATCGGCGGGAATGCCCAGCTTGGAAGTGGCATCGAACACCTTGTAGAACGAGCTCTTGAAGAAGCGCAGCACGGCGCTTTCCCTGCGGTGCTCCTGATAGGCGGCAACGCAATCGGCCTGGGGGTTCGCCTGCAGCATGCGGTACATTTCCAGCAGCGTTGCGGGCGGCTGCTGCAGATCGGCGTCCATGATGGCCACGCAATCGCCTTCGGCGTGCTGAAGCCCCGCCAGCAGGGCGGATTCCTTGCCGAAGTTGCGGGAGAAATCCACTACCACCGAGCGTTGGCAGGTGGTGGGGACCGGCAGGGTGTGGAGGGCATGAGAGGTGCCATCGGAGCTGCCGTCGTTCACCAGCACGAGCTCGTACGTTACGCCAGCCTGGGCAAACGCCGAATCCAGCGCGCCGAACAACAGCGGCAGATTGTCTTCTTCGTTGTAGCACGGCACGATGATGGACAAGTCCACTTCGGCGACACCCCTTTCAGTTTCCTCCTGCTATAATACGCCCAACAGCTGTCTATCCTGTGTTTAGGCAGCGCCGTTATTGGGAAGTGTAAGCGGGGCTAGCGCTTACACTTCTTTTTATCAGAACGGCAGCCGTCCTGCGCCTTGGCAAGGAGTCCTACCACTGCGGTCATCAGACCGAGCAAAGCCGTTGCCAGCTTCACCAACTCAATGATGCACTCCATGGCAATCACCTCCCTCCATTTCGAACGAAATGGGCAGTTCGGCGTTACCAACGCATAGGGCTTATGCTGTTGAACCAGCTTGATTCTATCGTATGTTCGTTATTCCTTACTGAATTAGCAGTAGAATAGAACTACTTATTACGTAAGGAACGGAGTGGCTCATGACTACCCTTTCAACCGCGTTGCCCATAATCCGGCCGATAACCGATCTACGAACCAAGATGAACGAGGTCTGCAACCAGGCAACCGAGCTGCAAGAGCCCATCGTGCTCACTAAAAACGGCTCCGCCGCCTACGTGCTGATGGACAGCCAAACCTACGAGAGCATAGAACAGCGCGAGCGAATTTACCTCGCCCTTAAAGAGGCCGAGCTGGAGGAAAAGTACAACCCGGAAAGCATTTCCGCCAAGGAATCGAACGAGCAGATGGCTGCGATATTCAAGGCCATGGGAATAACGTACCCCGGCGCTGAGGGCGGCAGATAATGGCCGAACAGGAAAACGACCGCAAGCCGCTCAAGCTGGAATGGCGCCCCCGCGCCAACCTGGACAGGCAGTCTATCGCAATCTACTTGGGCATTGAATGCGGCAGCCCCGATGCCGCCGTAAAGGCAATTGCGTCTATCGATGAGGCGATAGAGCAGATCCACCTGTTCCCTCAAATCGGAAAACGATTCAGGCACGAACGCCTAGCCAACGAATATCGCATGGTGCAGGCCAGCCCCTATACGGTTTTCTACCGAATCGACGGCGGCACGATTGTTATATACCGCATCTTGCACCAGCGGCAGAATATCGATGAATACGGGCTGGTTAATCTGGGAGTTTAGCGCTTCCGCCCTTTGCGTTGCCGCATTACAGGGAGCACTGCGCTGAATGAGCCTCTCTACCTGCCGGCCTTCAGCTTCTGAAAAACGTTGTGCAAGGCGCCGTTCTTGGCGGTGTGGATAACGCCGCCCAAGGCCAGGCACTTCGCAGCATTGCGCTGCTGCAGCGGCTTCAGGCACACGCTTAGGGCGCGGCTATCGGCCTGCGCAAGGGGGACCAGCTCTTCGAACAGCGGGTCGGCGAACACCCCCTGCAGCCATTCCCGTTGCTGGCCGGCCGACATGCCGCTTTCCTTCTGGCGGTTGCGCTCCAGCGCGGAAAGGATATAGCGCGCATACAGGGAGCCCAACGTTGCCTTGGCCTCGTCGCTGATCAACCCCCACGATTCCAGTTGGTTGCGCAGCAACTGTATGCGCATGCGGTGCACCTCGTAATAGCGCGGCACGAACTTGTTGGTAAGGTTGGCCTTTTCGCGCTTGGCGTAGCGGTACAGCGTTTCGCCCACCACGTTGAGCGCAGGCAGGTTTTGGAACACGCGGATGTTGAACTCGATGTCTTCGATAAGCGGCAGGTCGTCGGCGAACTGGAAGCTGCCTTCCTGCAGGTAGGCGCGCTGATACACCTTGTTCCAAGCATAGCCGTAGTGCGTGTCCTTCTCGAAGCCCAGCACATGGGAGCGCAGCTTGGCGCGGCCGTAATGGTGAGTTTCCAAGGAGTAGTCGATGGTGTTCTGCAGGTTGCCGGCGGGGCCGTAGAATTCGTCCACGTGGCCGAACAGGACCACCGGGGCCTCCTGCTGTTCCAGCGAATTGCGCACGCTTTGCAGCAAGGTGAAATCGTAACGGTCGTCCGGGTCGGGGAACCAGACGTACTGGCCCCGTGCGGCGGCCAAGCCCGTATTGCGCGCAGCGGAAAGCCCACGGTTCTGCGTGTGCGTTTCCAGACGAATGCGCGCATCGGCAACGGCAAGGCGCTGGACGATGGCGCGGCTGCCGTCGGGCGAGGCGTCGTCCACGACGATAAGCTCCCAATCAGTGCAAACCTGGTTCTGCACATCGAAGATGGCATCGGCGATGTACGCCTCTGAACCGTACATGGGCATAACGACGGAAAAGAAGGGTGCGGCTGCGCTGTGGCCAGAGGCGGCCGAGTTGCCAGCAGATGCGCTACCGGCCGAACAAGCCGAATCGCGAACGGCCGCGCTGCCAGCCGAACAAGCCGGCCCGCCGACGGATAAACCAGCCGCGCGGCCTTGCGCAGAAGCCTTGCCGGCAGATGCCGATGCTACCGCGCCAACCATCTTTCCCCCTGCATTGCGATTCAACGCACGCCCCTTCCCTAGGCTCAACCATGGACTTCATGATACACGCCCGTCGTAACGCTATCGGGCCTCCAGGCTACTTGCCCACTCGCTTGCGACGGACCGCTCGCACTGCGATGAAGACGATGATGCCCGCCCAAGCCAGGCCGGAGACCGCCGCGCCCTGCACCAACATCGGCGAGCAGTAGGCAAGCTCGATACTGTTTTCGCCTTCGGTTACCGGGATGGCCATAAGGCAGTCGCCCACCAACTCAGGCTGCACAACCTGGCCGTTCACCTTCACCGTCCACCCAGCATCGTAAGGGACGCTCATGAACAAATAAGCATCTTCAGCCGAAGCGGTATAGCTGGCGGAGATATAGCCATCGCGGAACTCGTTGAAGGTGGCAGCCTTGGCATTGGCCTGCGCGGTAAAGGAATCCAGCAGGTCCTTGTTCGCCTGCACAACATAGAGGGTCATGCTCTCGTCCGAGCCGATTCCATCGGAGCCGCCAAGAGCTATCTCCTCGCCAGCGGCAATACTGCCGGCAGGCACGATGCCATACGAGAACGCACGATAGTAGCCTCCCGCAACCACCTTGCCGTCCAAACTCAGTGAAAAGCCACTCCAGAAGCACTTCTGATAGTTCTGCGTTGAGCGGATTTCCACGTAGCACAGGTCGTTCGATGAAGACTGGTCTACCGTCCAGCATATGCCCGAGTCATCGGAAGATACCTTAGTGGAGTCCAGGGTGGTGTACATCTGCTCGCTCGTGCCGAACAGCGCCTGGAACAGCTTGTTTTGGTAAGTAAACGCATCGGATTGCTCGCCGATGGATGCAGTCGCACCAGCCCCCACGCCGAAGGCAAGCGGGAAGGCATTGTCGTTCTTGTACCAGTAGTGCGTGCCGGCATCCGCGTTACCCGTACGGTCGCCAGACTCCAACCCCGTATTCTGATAGCCATAAACAGTATCGCCCGTGGCAACGTAACGCAGACCCAACAGAGAATCGGAAGGCAAGATGGCCGTGGGATACGTTCCCTCAATCATGCCGCCTGCATCGGACTGGCGCGGTGTATAACCCATATTGCCCATAAACTGCAATACAGAAGTATCGCTCGTAGATAGATAGCAGCTCAACGGCATATAGCCCAATGCCAAGCCATCACAAGTTGGCACGCGCAGGCGCGAGTGGTCTTGCAAATGTGAATACGTTTTATCAGCGCGCCAGAGGCCCGAGTCAAGCTCCTTTAGTTCTGACATGCTTTTGGAAGCGACCTTGTTGTACTGGGTGTAATTTCCGCCGTAAAGATCGTGGCAAACCACCTCATCGATCAAAACAACCGAAAGTGCGTTAACGCCCATGTCCACCGAAACAAGGAGCACCAAGGCCACGGCCATAATCCGGCTGACAAATCTCCGTTTAGGCTCCTGCTTAAACGGAGGCAACCCCCCTGCCGCAGCGTCGGCTTTGCCGAATTGCCCATTGGCGCGCCTGGCCAGCACCAAAACAGCGAACAATGCCAAACAGGTAGCCACGAAGAAAGCAAAGCAAACAGGTTTGCCGAAGAACGAAAAACACGCAAGGACGAACTCGTCCTGAACCCTGCCTGCATCAATAGCATTTTGGGCATTTTCAAGGCCAAAGGAGTTGAAGCCGCCCAATGCCAAGCCGATAACGCCCACCGCAATAAGGCAAAGCAGCACTTTCAGCGCTTCCTTGCGCGTGGGCAAACCGCTATTCAAAGCATAAGCAGCCGCAAATACGAGGAAGAACTCGGGTGCGAAGCCCCAACGACAATAATAATTGTTGCCATCAGTAAAACCCGTCCACACCCTATCGAACGCAGAAACGAACATGCACAGCATAAGCATGAGCAGGATAGCCACAAACGCAACCTTGTCACGCTTGGTAACCTTGCGAGCAAACAAAAGCAGAATGACCGCCGCCAAGGTAATCGTTCCGCAGAACAACTGCGGGCGCTGCCAGTTAAAGCGGAAATTAAGGGGCAGAACGGCAGTGAAGAAGTCCCAAGGATAGCAGCGCAAGAGCTTGGAAGTCGCTTCCAACGAACTGCCCTTACCAGAAAGCAGACCATATACCGAAGGCGCAAGGACAACCATGGTCGCGGCTGCAACAAGCAGCAGCACCAGCCCGAACTTCACCAATTTACGCACGAAGGCGCGCCAGGGAAATTTTCCGCCGACGTTATTCGCCTGCAGCCAATACTCCAGGACAAACACGAACAGCGAGGCAACAACCATCATGTAGCCCGTATACCAGCAGCTCCAAATAGAAACGGCCAAGGCGACGATAATGAGCTTCATGCGCCCTTCGGTCACGAAGCGGTACACGCCCAAAGCAACCAACGGCATGAGGATGGGAGCGTCGAGCCACATGATATTGGTGGCTTGAACGATGTTGTACTGACTCAATGCATAGCAAACAGCAAGCGCCAAAACCAACGGCCGGCTAACGTTCGGCAGTCTACGTCGAACAAATACTGCAATGGTGATTCCGCACAATGCCGTTCGCAGCAAGCGCACAAAGAAGTAGAAGTCCTCGATATCCCCCTGAGGGAAGAACACCAGCAGCAGGTTCAGCGGTGAAGCCACGTAGTAGCTGTAGGTGGCAAACATATTGCCACCTAGCGATTTGCCCTGTGAATACAGGAGATCCGCATTGCCCAGAAGCACGTTTTGGAGCCAAGCTAACAGGTTGGCGTACTGGTAGGCAACGTCATAATCCTCGCCCAAAAGGCGGGTATCGCCGAAAGGATACTCGCCGGCCAAGGCAAGGCAAAAAGCCAGGATAGCGGCCGGCAACAGAGCGCATAATGCGTAGAAGGCGAGCGACCGAGCCACTTCACCGCGTTTTTGTTCACTATGCAATCTGCAATTCCTTCCCATGCTCCCTCTTCAGAAAATTACGACCCCTCTAGGCGCAACACCCAGGCAACACGCAACCACCCCGCATCGCGCAGCAAGCTACCAACAGACGCGCTTCGAGCTGCTTTTAATCGCCCAAGGCGAAATAAAGATTATCCCTCTTCAAGTTCGGGTTCGAAAACGGATCCCTTTCATCAAAATAGCGAGGCCACTTCTTCATAAACAAAGATTGCTCTTTTTTCCATCGAAGCTGCTTCTTTTCATCGACCGCTTCTCGGCCTCGGGAAACAAACTCGTAGTGATACAGCTCGGCGTATGGGGTGAACACCACCGAATAGCCAGCTTCCCGCACGCGAAGGCAGAAATCAGCATCGTTGAACCCGACAACAAATGCCTCGTCATAGCCGCCCACCTGGGCGAACACCGACTTCTTCACCATTTGGCACGCACCGGTAACAGCGGAAAAATTCCCTGGGCGAACCGCACGCGCCAAATATCCTGCCCTGCCGGATGGGAAGAACTGATGCACATGAACCAAAGCATCATAGGGGCCAACAAGCATGCCGGCATGCTGAACCAAACCATCCTTGAAGTAGAGCTTCGGCCCAACAACGCCAACCTCAGGTCGCTGCAAATACCCAAGCATCTCCTCAATGCAATCGGGAGAGATAACCTTGGTATCGTTGTTCAGCAAAAGAAGGTATTCCCCTTGGGCAAAGCTGGCGCCAAAGTTGATGAGGGCCGAGTAATTGAAGCCTTTTTCCCAGCGAACGACCTTAACCTTTCCCGAGTGTTTCTGCTGAAGTCGAGAGTACGTCGCTTCTGTCTGGGGTTCCTTGCTCCCGTTTTCGACCAGGATGACTTCCATCTCCCGATACGTACAGCCAAACAACGATTCAACGCAGGCCTCGAGCATTTCTGACTGATCGCGCGTGGGGATAACCACGCTTACCAACGGTTTCGGGCTTGGTAGGGAGTAATGCATGCGATAGGTGAAGGGCTCGTCCAAAGCTTCTACGCTGCCGGCGATCCCCAGTGAATCAAAATGGCGCTGCAGCGAAATCCTGCCCGCTTCCACTGCATAGGGCTTGTTGTCAACATTGCCATTGTTGCTAGATCCTTCATGGATACGCCAGTGATACAAGATACGGGGTACGTGGTGCGGCTCGAATCCAGCCGCAAGTGCACGGAGCACCAGATCATAATCCTGAGCACCCGCAACGTCTTCATTGCACACGCCGATCCGACCGACAACATCCTTTGCCACAACCAGGAAGTGGGTAACGCAGTTATGGCAGTAAAGCAGATCTCTGTTGAAATCCGACTTGAAGGACGGCTGCCCGTAATCGCCATTCGCGTGGAAAGAGTCTTCATCGCAATACAGAACCTTCGCACCCGAATCCGCGATAGCCATCGCATAGCGATACAGGGCATCGGGCTCCAGCGTGTCGTCGTGATCTAAGAATCCAATGTAGTTGCCCCTGGCAAGCTCTACGCCTGCATTGGTATTGCCAACGATTCCGGCATTTCCTGGCAACTGACAATAGCGAATCCTGTCGTCACCGAATTCAGCTGCAACCTCGCGCACCGTGGACTGCTCGGCAGAGGCATCCAACAACAGCAGTTCCCAATTTCTGTAGCTCTGGGAAACAGCAGAGGCAACCATTTCCCGCAAATAGGCTTTGTCGGAGTTGAAGCAAGGAACAATCAGGCTGAACATCACGCTGTCAGCTAACCCAGATTGACTCTGAGCCGCCAGCTCTGCTTCACTGGGACGCTGATTGTGTAACCACGCACGATAGGCTTCGTCGTTGGCGCATGCGTCTTTTGTTTCTTCCCAATAAAGCGCGCGCATCGCGTCGGCACGGTTAACGGCAACGCAAGAGCAATCAGGGGCGACGGCGCCAGATTCGTCTTCAGCCAAAAGAATGAAGGCATCGCGCGGCTCAGGCATACGCACAGAGAAAACAACTCGATCAACGTGCATATCGCCCAGGTTCACCCCGTGCTGCTCCTCCAGGCGCAAAACGCTCGCGTCAAGAACATTGCCCCGGGCATCGAGGCACACCAAACTCGGCGAGATCGGCCGGCCGGCCTCAACGCCGGTCAACTCGCTGTCCCATTCAACGGAAACGCGCCAAACGGCACTACCGCCGTCCCCTTGGTAGTAATGCCAAGGCTCTACGAAAAAACAACCCGGCACACGCGAATCCCCGCATGCAAGAAGCTTGTCCACGCGAGCTTTCCGCAGGCGCCTATTCAATCGCGATCCCCACTTCACCGAAGAACCGTTCAGCTTCAGTTGGCTCTTTTCGCGGGGATTTCGCGAATCCCATACCTCAATTACCGCAGAACGAAAATCGGCGACGGGGTAATCCAAAACGCACTCGTTGCGAAGCTGCTTCCCGGGACCATAGGGATGAACCCTGCAGGGCAATTCGGCATTACCGCATAGAAAGCGCGCACGAAGAAGTCCCCTTTCTGCAAGGGTGCCCGCCGAAACACCAGACTCACAGTCCAGTTCTAAAGCGACCTTGGTGAACACGCGCCCGTCAGCACGACAAGATTCGTATCGTTTTATGCGCAACGCGTTTGCCCCTTTCGCTGGCCAAATCTACTCACAACACTATACCCAATGGATTTTCCCTCGCTCAAAACCCTATTAGGTAAACTAAGACGATAGCCAAGCGCAGGATCTGTGCTCCCTGACAAAGGAGAAACGTTGAGCAACATCAAAATCGTTATGGCATGTCACAGGGACGACATCGCATTACCTAAAAACGACCTCATTTGCCCCATACAGGTAGGCACCGCGCTGGCCCCTACTCGTTTCGAGGGAATGCTCCACGACGATGAAGGCGACAACATCTCACAGAAAAACCCCTGCTACTGCGAGCTTACTGCGCAGTACTGGGCTTGGAAGAACTTGGAAGCCGACTACTACGGCTTGTTCCATTACCGTCGTTACTTCTCCTTTGCCGAAAAGAAGTTCCCGACGAACCACTTCGCCGATGTTGTCTTCGAAGCTAATGACGAGAAGACCCTGCAGGAAATAGGGCTGAGCGAAAAGCGTATGCGGGAGGTAATCGATCAGTACGACTTCATCCTCCCCGAGCAAGGCCAATTTGTAGACAAATCGACCATTCGCGAGCAGTACAACGAATCGCCGCAACACCGCGCGGAAGACCTTACCTGCGTCTTGGAGATCCTCCAGGAAAAGTACCCGCATATGATGGATGCCGCCAACAAATACCTAGACGGCAGACATGGCTACTTCTGCAATATGTTCATCATGAAGAAGCAGATCTTCTTCGACTACTGCGAGTGGCTGTTCAGCATCTTGGAGGAGCACGAGAACCGGCGCGATTTTTCCCAATACAGCCCAACCGAATACCGCGTTAGCGGCTACTTGGCGGAGCGACTTCTTGGCGTTTATTTCACCTGGTTGAAAGATCAAGGGCAGTACCGCTACAAAGAACTGCAGCGCCCCTTCTTCGAGGACGTAACCCAGCCAAAACTCCTTAAACCCATTGAATCGCGCGATGGCAAAGCTCCGGTTTCCCTGGTTCTTTCCGCCAACGAGTACTACGTTCCCTACATGGGTACCCTGCTGGAATCCATCAAAGAGCACGCCTCCGCCGAACGTACTTACGACATCGTGGTGCTGCATAGGGACATCAGCGAGAACAGCCAAGCAGTATTGCAGCGCCTTATGGCCCCCTCCAACTTCAGCCTTCGCTTTTTCAATACCACGCGACTTATGCGCGAATACGAAAGCAAGCTGTTCCTGCGCGGGCACTTCCGCATAGAAACCTACTTCCGTCTTCTTATGCAGGATATCTTGCCAAGCTACAACAAAGCGCTCTACCTAGACTGCGACATGGTTGTGAACAAAGATATCGCGGAGCTGTTCGATGTTGATGTGGACGGCTACTTGCTAGCCGCAGTGCAGGATGCAGATACCGCAGGCCTGTACAACGGCTTTGAGCCACAGAAAAAGAACTACATGGACAACATCATGAAGATGAAGGACCCGTACAGCTACTTCCAGGCGGGCACCATCCTGTTCAACCTTGCAGAATTCCGAAAGCGCTACACCGTCGACGAGATGTTCGAGTACGCCACCTCTTACGAATGGGAGCTGCTGGACCAGGATGTGCTGAACCATTTCGCCGAAGGGCATGTGAAGTATTTGGACATGCGCTGGAATGTTGTTATGAACTGGAAGGGCATCCGCATCAAAGAAATAATCGGGCTAGCCCCCAGAAAGCTTTACCAAGGCTATATGGACTCCCGCAAAGATCCGTACATCGTGCATTACGCTGGCCCCGACAAACCATGGGATAACTTCGAGTCGGACTACGCCGATTACTTCTGGGGTTACGCCCAGCGCACCCCCTTCGCCCCCACTATCTTCGAGCGCTCCATGATGGGCAAGCTCAAGCAGGGCGAATCGACCGCCCATAAAGCAAAAGAGGCTATCCGGCCTGCTTACGAAAAGCTGTTCCCTGAGGGAACTTCACGTCGCGAAAAAATCGGATTCATCCGATACAAAATGACCCATCGCAGTTAAAGAAGCTGCAGAGTCTATAATACAGACAGCGGCATTGCCAGCTGTGCATGCGCCGCTGTCTGTTTCGGGCCCCTTCCTATGTGCCTATGGGAAGGGGCCATTGCTATCCCTCCCCTTCGTCACATTACCCGATTGAAGCCACCGACGCCCGGACATCAGGACGAGCCAGCTTGTTCATCGATCCCGGGTCTTAGCCAAACTACATTGAGGCACCCCATATGGGTGGCAGAACAAAACCGCCAACATCACGGGCAAGCTGAAGATAAATGGCAACGTGTATCGAAGCGATGCACAAGGACCAGCAACCAGCGTGGCAAACAACCCCAACAACGGTAGCAGCACCACTGCAGCAGCCTTTCTGTTCGCCTTAAACTGCAGAGCAAACGCCAGCACGAACAAAATAAACCAGCAATACGTTCCCGGCCGGTACAAATGGGAAACGCCGGGAATAAGCAGATGGATAGCATGGAGCACCTTGCACTGCAGTTTATGAGCGTTATTCCACTCATCTGCCCAATCGGCGCCAGCAAACCACCCCGAGTCGATAAGCGACCATGGATCGTCCGAATAGTAGGGGATGTCTTCAGCCCAATACGTACCCAAGCAACCCGGGTACCAAAAGCCATAGGTGGTATTGAGGGCTGCGGCCAAGGCATTGCCCGGATGAGCGACCGCCACGCCTAGCGAAGCGCCAACGTACTGAAGCACCTGGGTTTTGTCGGCAGCAACAACGCTCTTTGCAGGATCGGAGATGCGAGGGTTGTACAAGGCTGCCAGATCCTGCAGATTGCAGCTAGTGCACTCTGCCAGAACTGCCGCATCCGAAGCGGCAGGTTCGTACCCCACGGCATACGAACGAGCAACCACCTGCGCTGGAATAGAAAGCGCCTCGCGTGGCTCGGTCGGCTGCACGTTGCAGGCCTGCAGCACCACCGAGTTCCAGCAGAGGAACGCCACCATAACCGCAACCAAACAGCCCGCGCCCTTAAGCGAACGCAAGGCAATCGCCGCAGCAAGCAGCCCCACTCCCGCAACCACCACACCGTTGTTTCTAGTTAGACACACCAACAGCGCAACCAAGCCAATAGCCCACCACGAAGAAAGCTTGCCCGGCCTCGATCCATTCCTGGTAGAGAGCACTAAAAACAACAGCTGCGCACAGAACACCGCAACGCACAGCGCGTGCAGATAATCTTTGCTGATAGACACTACGTAGGTGGGGATGATGGGGAACAGCGCAACGAACAACGTACCGGCAATCTGCAGCCATTTAGGCGCAAGAACTTTGCGCAGCACCAGCAGCACGGCCCCGAAAGCAACAAGGCCAAGAACGTACTGCAGCACGGTCAGAGCGAACATTCCCCCAATGCCAGAGCCCTCGATCGCATTACCGGCTGAATACACCGTGCCATACAGCACGGTTGTCAGGTACGGAAAATGGTTGTCCAGCGGCACCCCACCCGTACCGAACCATTGCCCCAACTGGCGTGCAGTATCGGTAGGCATTGAGCCAGGAAAGAATACGATAAGGTACGGCAGCCAGCACAGCGCGATGAAGCCAATTTGCAACGGCAGGGCAATCTCGTGCCCCAAAATTGAGACATTCGCCTGGACTGTCTTTTGGCGGGTCGTTACACAAAGAGCCACGTCTGCCAACAAGCAGAACACTGCATAGAAGAACACCGCCCCACCTAGTACCCGAAACGCAAATACCGCCGCATTAGACGCACTGGAATAGAACAATGCAAGCGAATTCGACGCGTCAAGCGACTGACCCACAACATTGAGCATCGAAACGACGATAGAAAGGGCGACAAACCAGCCCTTCGAACGTTCTGCTCCGCAAAGGGCAAAGCGGGAAAAGCAAACCGCGGAAACCAAGACAAACGTCACTGCCGCCAGCGCACCACAATGACCCCAATACGGTGCGTCTTCCGAACCAACGCACACACGCAACAGCATTGAAGCGCATGAAGCAACGCCAACAGCTGCCCATAAAGCTATATGCCTCGCGTTACCGATGCGCTTCGCTGAGGGGTATAGAGCGTTTATCAAGCCGGCAATGGGTGGTTGGCTCATGGGGATTAACCAGTCTTTCTCTTTATCTGAAAGATGCAATGCTACGAGTGTCTAACCCGCACACAGCCCTGTCAAACGCAGGCGAAGCGAGCCGAAGAAACCACAGAATTACCAAGCAGACAAGAAAAGGCATTTCGCGCAGCTTTTCGCTATGCGAAATGCCTTTTCCGGTAAATCGGCGTTTAACCCTACAAACACCTCTAGATGGTCTTCAGATACTCTTCGAGTTCTTCCTCCCAGTCGCGCGGCTCGAAGCCAATGGCCGCGAGCTTGGAAAGATCGAGCGCGGAATAGTGCGGCCTCGGGGCGATAGGGCCTTCGGCGGCTGCGTAGTAGTCGGCGGTAGAGACGGGCACCACTTTGTCGCCGTTGCCGTTCTTGGCATCGAAGCAGGCCTTGGCGATGTCCGCCCAACTCTTCACGGCGCCGGAGCCGGTCATGTCGTAGGTGCCGTAGGGAACCTCGGCGTCCAGCACGTGGAAGATGGCCTTGGCCATCTGGTCGGTAAAGGTCAGGCGACCCAGCTGATCATCGACAACCGTCACCTGAGGCAGGTCGCCCGACGCAACCTTGTCGGAGAGCATGCACATGGTCTTGGCGAAGTTGTTGCCATCGCCGATCACCCAGCTAGAGCGCAGGATGTAATGCTTGGGACAACCACCCACCGCCAGGTCGCCCGCGGCCTTGGACTGGCCGTAGACGCTGATGGGGCTCAAGGCCTCCTCCTCGTCGTGCAGCTCGCGGCTGCCGTCAAAAACGTAGTCGGAGCTGATGTGCACCAGCGTGATGTCATGCTCGGCGCAGGTACGAGCCAGAAGGGCGGGGCCGGTGGCATTGGCGGCCCAGCAGGCTATGCGGCCCTCGGGGGTCTCGGCCTTGTCGACCGCCGTGTAGGCGCCGCAGTTGATAACGGTGCCGTAGAGGTCCCAATCGTACTTGGAGTACTGCTCCGGGTCGGACATATCGAAGGCGTCGATGTCGCAGAAGTCGAACGTGGCCACGCGCCCCGTCTCCTCGACGAGCTTCCTCGCCGCGCGGCCGAGCTGGCCGTTGCAGCCGGTGACGAGCGTGCGCTTGGGCGCCATGGGAACCACATCTTTGAGCAGAGGGTGGTTCTTGTCGGCCTCGCTGACGATAGCCCGATCCAAGGGGATCGGCCACTCGATGGAGAGCTCGGGGTCGGCCAGGTTCACGAAGGTGTAGGTCTTCTTCAGCTCGGCCGACCAGTGGGCGTCCACCAGGTAGGTGTAGGCGGTGCCGTCCTCCAGGGCCTGGAAGCTGTTGCCCACGCCGCGCGGCACGTAGATGGCCTTGGAGGCGTCGAGGGTGGTCGTGTAGACCTTGCCGTAGGTGGGGCTGCCCTCGCGCAGGTCCACCCAGGCGCCGAAGACGGAGCCCGCCGCCACGGAGACGAACTTGTTCCAGGGCTCGGCGTGGACGCCGCGGGTGACGCCGCGCTCGGCGTTGAAGCTCACGTTGTTCTGGACGACCTTCAGGTCGGGGATGCCCAGCTCAACCATCTTGGCGCGCTGGAAGTTCTCCTTGAACCAGCCGCGGGAGTCGCCGTGCACGGCCAGGTCCAGGACCTTGAGGCCCTCGATGCCGGTCTCCTCGACCTTAAGCTCTTTCTCGAACTCGATGTCTGCCATGTTCGCGCCTCCCCTACTGGCCCTGGGCCTTGTACTTGGCCTCGGTAGCGGCCTTGGCCGGGCGCCACCACTGCTCGTTGGCCACGTACCAGTCGATGGTGGCCTTCAGGCCCTCCGCGAAGTCGGTGTGCTGCGGGCGCCAGCCCAGCTCGCGCTGGAGCTTGGTGGAGTCGATGGCGTAGCGGCGGTCGTGGCCGGGGCGGTCGCGCACCCAGTCGAAGTCGTCGGCCTCCTTGCCCATGGCCTCGAGGATCATGCGCAGCACCGTGATGTTGTCCTTCTCGCCGTCGGCGCCGATGAGGTAGGTCTCCCCCATCTCGCCCTTCGTGAGGATGGTCCACACGGCCGAGCTGTGGTCCTCGGTGTGGATCCAGTCGCGCACGTTCTCGCCCTTGCCGTAGAGCTTGGGGCGCTCGCCGTCGATGATGTTGGTGATCTGGCGCGGGATGAACTTCTCCACGTGCTGGTAGGGGCCGTAGTTGTTCGAGCAGTTGCTGATCGTGGTGCGCAGGCCGTAGGTGCGGGTCCAGGCGCGCACGAGCATGTCGGAGCTCGCCTTGGTGGAGCTGTACGGGCTGCTCGGGCGGTACGGCGTCTCCTCGGTGAACTTCGCCGGGTCGTCGAGCGCCAGGTCGCCGTACACCTCGTCGGTGCTCACGTGGTGGTAGCGGACGCCGTGCTTGCGGGTGGCCTCGAGCAGGCGGTAGGTGCCCTCCACGTTGGTGCGCAGGAAGGGCTCGGGATCGGCGATGGAGTTGTCGTTGTGGGACTCGGCCGCGTAGTGAACGATGGCGTCGTGCCCGGGGACGATCTCGTCCAGAAGCTCCGCATCGCAGATATCGCCGACGACCAGCTCCACGCGGTCGGCAGGCAGCCCGGCGATGTTCTCCGGGTTGCCGGCGTAGGTCAGCTTGTCCAGCACGGTCACGTGCACGTTGGGGTGGTTTCTCACCACGTAGTGCACGAAGTTGCTGCCGATGAATCCGCAGCCGCCCGTGACGATGATGTTCTCGGGCTCGAAGTTCTCGGCCATGCTAGTCCTCCCTCGCAGAGATCTCGCCGGCGGCCACGGCCTTCAGGTGCGCGCCGTAGACGCTCTTGCCGTAGCGCGCGGCGGCGTCGGCCAGCGTCTCGCGGTCGATCCAGCCGTTCTCGAAGGCGATCTCCTCGGGAACGGACACGGGCAGGTCCTGCGCGCGCTCGACCGAGCGCACGAACTCGCCCGCCTCGTACAGGGACTCCATGGTGCCGGTGTCCAGCCAGGCGTAGCCGCGGCCCAGGGTCACCACGGAAAGCGTGCCGTCCTCCAGGTACATCTGGTTGAGCGTCGTTATCTCCAGCTCGCCGCGGGCGCTGGGCTTGACCTGCTTGGCAAGCTCGCACACGCGGGAGTCGTAGAAGTACAGGCCGGTCACGGCGTAGCTGCTCTTCGGGTGCTCGGGCTTCTCCTCGATGGAGACGGCGTTGAAGTTCTTGTCGAACTCTACCACGCCGAAACGCTCCGGGTCGTCCACGTGGTAGCCGAACACGGTGGCGCCGCCGTCGGCCTCGGCATTTTCCACCGCACGGCGCAGGTGGCGGCTAAGCCCGTTGCCGTAGAAGATGTTGTCGCCCAGCACCAGCGCGCAGGGCTCGCCGCCGATGAACTCCTCGCCGATGATGAACGCCTGCGCAAGCCCATCGGGAGAAGGCTGCTCGGCGTAGCTCAGCGACACGCCGAACTGGCTGCCGTCGCCCAGCAGGCGCTCGAAGTTCGGCAGGTCGGTCGGCGTGGAGATGATCAAGATGTCGCGGATGCCCGCCAGCATCAGCGTGCTCAGCGGGTAGTAGATCATCGGCTTGTCGTACACCGGCAGCAACTGCTTGCTGGTAACGGATGTGAGCGGGTACAGGCGCGTACCGCTGCCTCCCGCGAGGATGATTCCCTTCATGGTGCCTCCAAAATCACTTATCAAATTTACCGGCAACGTTCTTATTGACTTTATTTTCGAGTATCGCCAGCTCCTGAATAAGCGTCGTTATCCTTCTTTGCTGTTTGCTGACTATTATGCTGAGTGAAAGGGCTATTGCCAGCAGGAAAAAGATGGCTACCAAGAATATAAAATTCGCAGGAGTCTCAAATCCAATTAATCCCGACAACCTGTAGGGGATAACGGGCAAAAGAGCGCACAGGAGAATCACCAGAAGCAAGATAAGCCACAAAAACGAATACCTCATAGAGAGGTGCTTTCGCTGAATCAAGCGGAGAATCACCGCTATGAATACTAGGCTGACAACTATTAGGCCCAAGCGAATAAACGACAAAACGATCACAGCCTCTTTCTTCGACCAAGACCTACAAGAACAATCGCAAAAGTCACTTTAACCATATAGTAAATGCTCGAAACCGCCCCGATAGACGATCGGCCTCCTTGCCGCTCGTGCATTGTTACTTGGGTTTCCGCCACGCACATCCCGCTTTTTTTGGCAGCAACTATAGACTCCGGCTCAGGATAATCCGCTGGATAATCTCCGCAAAAGGCAGCTAAAGCCCTGCCTCCTGTCGCCCTAAACCCTGAAGTAGGATCGGTAACCCTCAGCCCGGATACAAGACGGATAACGCCACTAAGCCACTTGATACCCGCCCTTCGCATCAACGTAGATTTAAAACCCTCGCTGGGTTCAAGGAAACGCGAACCAATGGCCAAATCGGCACCTTGCTCGATCAGCCTTAGCAAATCAGGAATGCATCCAACATCATGCTGACCGTCTCCGTCGAATTGAACATCAACATCGTAGCCATTTGCCAGGGCATACCTATGACCAGCCTGGATAGCACCGCCGATGCCGAGGTTTTCCTTCAGGTCGAGAAAATTAAAACCCTCAGAACGGCAGATAGCAGCGGTATCGTCGGCCGATCCATCATTCACAACAACATAGTCGTACCCAGCCTGAATTAGATCCGTTACCACGCTTCTTATATTCTCGGACTCGTTGTACGCCGGAACGATTACTAAAGCTCTCAAATCGCTTGGTTTCATTACCTTCTCTATCGAGTTCACACACTAGCCATTGCTTTTCTGGCTCTTTGAATATGCCTTGTTTATCAAGCGAGCAATGGCAGAAGGCCAAAACTTGCCCAACATCTCTAGGTCTTCACGACTACGCGTATTATCGCCTATAAGATGGGTTGTTTCCGATTGCTCGTGAATTCTATGGTACATAAGTATCTTCGAGTCGTAATAAAAAGAGCCCCTTTGTTTCGATATTTTCTCCCACGCCTGCCAATCAAGGTCGCATTTCATCGTCGACTCGAAAATCGGCTGCTGGAGGCATCTCAAATTAAACGAAACCGAAGGGCAACAGATCGCCGAGCCAATCGACAAAATTCGCCTCCTTACAAAGCGAGATCGATTAAACCTCCCATCCTTGAGGGGGAAAAGCATCGCTCTTTTTACCGACAGCAGCCTGTTCGAATCAACAGCACCACAATCTCGGAGCTCGCCATAATTCGTAAAATACAGGAGTAAGTCCGAGTTACTTTCATAGGCCGCCAGAAGTCGTTGCGAATATCCTCGCTCATACACATCATCCTGATGTGCAACAGTCACCAAATCGGTATTGGCGCAAGATATTGCAAAGTTCCAATCATCAGCGATTCCCGATCCACCATCGCGAACGAACAGCGGCAAATTATGCCTTTTAGCGACAGCCTTAATGACGTCGTTAGGAGTTGAAGTAGCAATCAGGATCTCAGGCGAGCCATCCTGCAAGAGCAGAGATTCGACACACTCCTCTAAGTAGGGGCTTTCGCCATATGCGCAAACGACAAAAGTGTGACTCATGACCGTCCTTTCCTTTTTCTCGCTCTACAGAAAATGATAACAAGAGAGCAAATGCAACAAACAAGATAAGAAAACGCTACCGAAACACTAATTCCGTTCATCCCAAACGATCCCATAAATGGCGAAGACACCGCAATGCACGAAACAACCGATGCCAAAGACGAGATAACGGCACCCTTTTGCATTCGAAATACGACCAATATGTCGATCATGAAAATCGCAGCAGCCGTCATCCCGACGCACACAACCACAAGGAACGATATTTCGTAATACTGACCGACTTCGGTCCCAAAAATTAAGCTAAAGACCAACTCGCCAAACAATGCAAAAAAGGCAATGCACAGAACAACAAGGGCCGTAAGACACAGAAAGAAACGAGAGGCGATCCGAAGCAACTTCTCGTATTGGTTTTGTTTCCAGAACTCAGCAATCGGTCCCAGTAGCGGGTAATACAAATAACCCGCGAGAAGCTGAATGACAACGGACGGGGTGGCTATCGCTGCGTAGATTCCTAAATAGTAGCTACCGCAGAGTGCTCCATAGTACTGCCGCGCATAAGTAACGACATACGTGCAAAGAAGCATGCTAACAAGACCAGGAGAGCAAACGGCTAGCAACGACCTAAATGATCCAATCCCAAAATCAAGACCAAAACTCTCGAAAGACAGTGATTTTCGATAATCAAAAATCAGTACTACAGCAATTGTCGCAAAGCACATCAGCCATATCGCTAGCGCAAGGCTGTTTGTCAACTCAATGGCTATAGAGAAAATCGCAACCACCAGCACACCACGTATCATCTGCGATTTTCCGACGATGTCAAGCCTGTTGTGGCACTGATCTATACCGTGAAACACGTCGACAAAAGAATCAGCAACTTTAAATGCAATGTATGCAATGACAACCTCTAGGCAATACGGCGCAACCGTAAACAAAGCATATGCAACAGAAATTAAACCGGCGGCAACGGAAGTTACTACCCTAAAAGACACGAATTGAGAAGACGAAAAGGAGCCTTCGACATCCGAAACCTGAATTGGCCGCAAGTTATACAACGCTATTGTTGCTGTCAGATTCCCAATCGCCATCGCTATTGCTAAATTGCCAGACAACTCTAGGCCGTCTCCCAAAACCACAACCAAAACCGTTGTGAGCCAATTGGCAGTTGAGTAGACAAGTGAGCCCGCGGCGTTCCATGCGGCACCACCACCCAGTGACAGCTCTGGATCTTTCATTCATAAACCCACAATTCCGCTTAACAAACTTTCTCAAAAGGTCCAGGGCTATTTTGGTGAAGCTTGCCTACCTTGATCATTTTTTACGGGATCTGAAATCCAGGAAAAAAGGAATCAACCCATCAATGATCCGATACCTCAAAGAAGGGAAAAACCTCACCAAAGCATTAAATATTCGCCATAGGATGAAGTATAATTCCCATCCTTTTTCGGGCGGGGTGTTCGAAAAAGGAGTCTTCGAGAGATACTCTTCATACTCCGATCTATAGGCATGCGTATTGCTGTTTCGCCATGGGCGCTCTTCGCCAAGATAATGCACAATTACCGGATTGTCTCTCGCCTCAATATAATCTTCTTCACTTGAGAAAGCCGGCATCAAACGATTTAAGAAATTATAGGGGTAATAGGAAAAAATATTGGATGCATTGTATTTGGGAGGAATTGCATCAATCTCTTCAGCTAAAACAACATTGATAGCGTCTTGGTCGCTCGCAACCAAGACATCACCGTTTTTCGAGCAATAATCGAGAATCTTTGTCTCTACCCCTTCTTTGCGCCATCTCTTCAAATCAACAAGGAGGACACCAGAGTTGAAATAGGGGCGATGCCCAATACCAAGATTCTCCCTCCTCGGCTTTGACGCGGTTGGTTCCATCACCATAGAGAGAACGCCACGAACAGGGTTTTCATCCCAAAGGTCAAGCAAGGACCTCCTGACCACGGTATCGGCATCGAGGTATAGGACCTTATTAACGCCATCCGGCAAAAGCCGAGCCATCAGCAAACGGGCCATGATGACCTCGTTCCATCCCCCGGTATCAAGCTCAAGGCCAACAGCGCTCATAAAGCCGTCAATGTCGATAAACTGAATAGCCCTTCCATATCCATCGACAAAACGGGAAAGAGCGTCTTTATTAGCGGACGAGACCCCATCGCTAAGCACATAAAATTGAATATTTTCAGAATCCCTGTTGTTCTCACACACAGAGCAAATACATGTAGCAAGTTGGGGGACAAAATTATTATTTACAGTATATAAGATGTTCATTTTCCTCCGTCAGACGCTACAAAATCGAGTTCCACTCAACTCCGTCGGAAAAAACAATTCTCTTCGGTAGATGGGTGTGCCTTTCTCCATCAGGGGGAAGCACCGTCCAATCCCCATACATTACTCTAAGATATCTTTCCGGATCACGGGGGGCGGGCACCTTCAACCCCTCGAATTCCAGATAGCTAACGGGAAGCAAAATCTCTTCTTCAATAGCAGGCACGTACCCGGCAAAGGGAAGGCATTCCATAACTGCAGACTCTTTATTCCCACTTTTCGCCTCACGATCAAAGCTCTCTTGGATTCGAGCGGGATCAGAGAATGGCCTTATGAAAAAATGCCCTACGGAACACAGCAGCTTTTCAAGCGAACCAAGCAGACCACTATGGGGAACTTGGACATCGGCTAGATAGTGCAGATACATCAGTCTTTGGAGGTTTGCGCATTTGCGCTCTTGCCTGGCGCGCAATTTGGCCTCGGAAGACAGGTAGTCATAAGGAAATATATCGATATATATCCCCTGAGAACCCCCCGCAGCCATCGTCAGATCGTTTGAAAAAATAGTTTCGTCCTTGTACATCTTCGCAAACAGCGATGTATATCCCGAGTCCGCGGACGTATGAAGCGAATAGCCCTCAGGGAAATCCTCTTTTGCCAAAACGAGCAATCGGTCGTAATCCTCCCGAGGAACCCCCACATCGACATCGTCGTCCCACGGAATAAACCCTCGGTGCCTCATCGCGCCCAAGCATGTTCCCGAGTCAACAAACCAAGTTATTCCTTTCTCGGAGCACCATTCCTTGAAGACCCGCAGCATTTCCAGCTCGGTATTCTGAAGTTTTTCTAAGGCGGTCTTTTGCGACAACACTACAAGATTCGCCCCTCTCCCTTTCAACTCCTGGACCAATTTTGCATGCCGTGGATTGACCGCCAATAGCGAATGCCCATCAGCCACGACGAGGACGCCGCACTCATGGGAGGGGCATCGCGCACTTGATACTATCATCTTCGCCTGTCCTAACGTACACGCATGCTCGGCAAACGCCATCACCCCGACCCGCCAACGGCCGCCATTGACCGGCCTATCCGGCAAAATGGCCTTTACCATGCCAACAATTCGCTTGGTCGGCTTCGCCAAAAGTGTCAGAATCCAGCCCCTACTCTAGAAGTCATCAAAGTCAAGCATCGTAAAAACGATAGACTAGTGCCATCAAGCCATAGCACTGGCCAGTTAGTTAGGGTTTCTTATGAGTACAATAGCCAAACGTTTCACGCCTTGGGTCGTAGCAACCATCGTAGCGCTCGCAATCTTCCCCGCCACTGCAATGGCAAATGAAGAACAGGCGACCGAACAAAACAGCCAATCTATTGCGGACAACGCCGTGAAACAAGATGCCGCGATCGTTAAAACGGACACGCAGCCCAAAAATGCAAATAAGGTCAGCAGCGAGACGGCTGCAGACCAACCGGATCCCACCTCTCCGGAAGAAATCAAAGATGGTCTTGTTCTAGAAGATGGTCATCTTGTCAACTACTGCAATGGTGCCGAACAAGCCATCTCTGGCTGGCAAAGCTTCGAGGGCGCCTGGTACTGGTTCGCTAATTCCGCAGCAGCCAGCGAATCAGCATGGATCAAAACTGGCGGCTGCCAATACCGCATGGGCCAGGACGGCAAAATGCTTACCGGATCCTTTAAGCTCGACGGAGATCTTTACTACGCTACGGCTTCTGGTGCGATAGTAACGGGCAACGGCTGGGTTAATGCCGACAACAAGTGGTGGTATGCCACAAGCTCGGGCGAGCTTCGCACTGGATGGATAGAATCGTCCGGGCAATGGTACTGGCTGGACCTAACCTCTGGAGCTATGGCCACTGGGTGGGTGAAAGCCAGCGACAACAAGTGGTATCTTCTAGGCGATTCGGGCGCAATGCTAACGGGATGGCAAAAGCGCGGCTGCTGGTACTGGCTGGACAGCTCCGGTGCGATGGCAACCGGCTGGCTCAATACCGGGGGTTCCTGGTACTGGCTTGACAGGGATTCCGGCGCAATGGCAACCGGCTGGGCTAAAGACGACGCTGGAAAATGGTGGTACACCGACGGATCAGGCTCCCTGGTTACCTCCGCATGTTGGGTCAAGGGAGTCGATGATTCCTGGTACCGCGTTGATGAGAGCGGCGCGATGGCAACCGGCTGGCGCAACGTTTCCGGCATTTGGTACTGGCTGGATGCTTCTCAGGACGGGAAGATGGCAGCAAACAAATTCGTCAACAACGATGACGTCTACTACTGGTGCAACGAGTCCGGCGCTATGATTCGCAACTCTTGGTGTAAAGATGACTCATGGCATTGGGCATCCGACTCGGGAGCCATGGCTTCTGGCTGGATCAAGACTGGCGGATACTGGTATTGGCTCGACCCATCTAGCCCCAAACACCCAATGCTCACCGGGCTCCAAACCATAAATGAACTGGATTACTTCCTGTCCGCCTCCGGCGCAATGTTGTCATCCTGCTGGGCAACGGTCGATACCGAAGGAAACTCTCGCTTTGCAGCTAGGTCGGGAGCACTTGGGAAAATCATCAAGAAGTCGGATGGAACCCTATTGAACGAAGCTGGCGAATTTTGCTCTGGCTTCACCTCTCTCGGAGACGGATACCAAACATACGTCGACCCATCCACTCATACGATAAAGTATGGCTGGATCAAGAGCGGTGAAACTTACTACTATGTGAACCCATCCACGGAAATAGTGGCTACAGGCTGGCAAAAAGTTGATGGCACCTGGTACTACCTGGGCAACAGCGGCGCCATGCAGACCGGCTGGTGCATGGTTGACGGCGCCTGGTACTACCTAGATTCTTCTGGCGCTATGCAAACCGGATGGATCAAACTTGGCGACACTTGGTACTGGCTGGATGGATCAGGCGCCATGGCCACTGGCTGGAGGCAGATCGATGGAACCTGGTACTACTTCAACGACAGTGGCTCTTGGATCCCCAACCCCGAACGTAGCCAAATGGCAGATCGTATTGGCGGATACAGCAGTGGCACAGAGTGGCTTATTGCCGTAAACCGTTCTACCCACAAGGTTGGCATATTCAACGGTTGGGCAAATCACTGGTCTCTTTGGTATTACCTCGATTGCGTAACGGGCGCACCCAGCACCCCCACCATTACTGGCACCTTCCGCACCTCAGGCTACACAAGGACATGCCTATCCACCGACAGCCGAGCTCGATGGTGCACACAAATCAGCGGAGGCTATTTCTTCCATACAATTCTTGCATCAAACGATGAGCTCGGAAAAAGCCTTTCACACGGGTGCATCCGAATGGCCATCCCTGATGCAAAATGGATTTACGACAACATATATGTTGGAACCACCGTTGTTATTTACGACTAGAAAAACGGGGGAGGTAACTCTCCCCCGTTTCCATTTGAGGTCTTTCACCTGATTTTTAGATGGACTCTGCCATGTTCGACAGACCATTAACCAATCAAGGAGGAACCGTTGAAAAACAGAAGCATAGCTGCACCCCTGCTTATCTTCGCCTGCGCTCTAACGCTAATGCTGAGCCCCACTTTTGCATACGCAGAAGAAGGAAACGGAGAAATCGGCGATTTCGCAAACAGCTGGAGATACGATAATGGCGAATTGATCAGTAGCGACCAGGGCGCCATTCCCGAAAGCGATAGCATATCGGTGACAAGCGCGGAAAAGAATACCGAAGGGTACACCGTATTCAATTGGTTCGATCTTTTTAGCCGCGGATACTGCTCTGGCGATGGAGCCAAAAAGGTAATCGACGTTTCCGAGCACAACGGTGCTATCGACTGGGCGAAGGTTAAAGCAGCCGGCGTAGACTACGCAATCATTCGCTGCGGATATGGACAGGACCAACGCGATCAAGATGATACGCAATGGATCAACAACGTTAAGGGCTGCCAGGCAAGCGGCATTCCGTTCGGCGCTTACTTGTACTCATATGCCACTAGCACAAGCCGCGCTGCTGGCGAAGGAGAACATGCGCTAACCTGCCTCAAACAAGCAGGGCTTTCGCCTAGCGATGTCGCACTTCCCATTTATTACGATTTAGAGGAAAACTCCTTGAAGGACAAGGACCAAGCAGCATTTGCAAAAGCTTTCTTTGCGCCTTTAGAAAATGCTGGCTATAAAACGGGAACGTACGCCAGTCTAAGCTGGTGGAACGAATATCTGACTGACCCATGTTTCAATCAACGCGCGAAATGGGTAGCGGCATACAATGCATCAGTCGGGTTAACTTATTCCGACTTCTCTGATTTTAAAAACACTGATGGAATGTGGCAATTTTCCGACTACGGGCTCGTCCCAGGAGTCAACGGCCGTTGCGACCTCGACTATACCTACATGTCCACATCAAGCGACAGATGGCTGCAAAGCGGAGACCGCTGGTGGTATCGCCATGCAGACGGTTCTTACACGTCCAATAACTGGGAATACATCAACGGCGTCTGGTACCACTTCGATCCGGAAGGATGGATGCAGACCGGGTGGATTAAAGACAAAGACACCTGGTACTACCTGAACGACTCGGGCGTGATGGCAACGGGCTGGGCGAAGCTCGACGAGACCTGGTACTACATGAATAGCAGCGGAGCCATGCAGACCGGGTGGTACGTGGTAGGAAACAGTTGGTATCACTCTACCGAATCGGGCGCGATGCAGATTGGATGGATCAAAGACAAAGCCACCTGGTACTACCTAAATTCCTCTGGAGCCATGCAGACAGGCTGGGTCAAGCTCGGGGGGTCTTGGTACTACTTGAATGACAATGGGGGCATGCAGACCGGATGGTACACGGCTGGCAATAACTGGTATTACTCAAGCAGCAATGGCGCCATGCGCTATTCAGCCTGGATCGGCGACTACTACCTGCTCGATGACGGGCGTATGGCTACCAATCAATGGATTGGACCCTACTATGTTGGCGCCGATGGAAAATGGCAGCGTTAATTAAGTAGCTTTCGCTGAATTGTTCATTTAATCTCTTGCATACCCCAATCTTGAACAGATGTTCAAGATTGGGGTATGATCGTTTAGCAATGAACAATTCAACAAAGGGGCTCCCGTTGCTGGCAAAAAATGAATTTCTTGTACTCTGCGCATCATTAACGTATCCACGTGAAAGCCAGCGCACAATCGCAAACCATATCGATATCTCCCTTGGCAGCGTCAACCAATCCGTTAGAACATTGCAATCAAAGGGGCTCCTGCATGAGGGTATCGTCACCAAGGCCGGAATAGCCGCGCTGGCTCCTTACAAGGTGAAAAACGCAATCATTATGGCGGCTGGGCTCTCTTCTCGCTTTGCCCCTATTTCCTACGAAAAACCAAAAGGCCTGTTGAGGGTGCGTGGAGAAATCCTCATCGAGCGACAAATCGAGCAACTCCACGAGGCCGGGGTCTACGACATTACGGTTGTCGTGGGCTACAAAAAAGAGTTCTTCTTCTATCTTGAAGACAAATACGATGTTGAGATCGTCATCAACCCCGAATATGCCACGAGGAACAACCATTCTACGCTAATGGTTGTTCGCAATAAATTGAGCAATACTTATGTATGCTCTTCAGACGACTACTTTGTAGAAAACCCCTTCGAGCCTTACGTATACCAAGCCTACTATGCCGCCCAGTATTGCAAAGGGGAAACGCCCGAGTGGTGCATTAAGGAAGGCCCAAACAAGCGGATCACGGGCGTGACCATCGGTGGTAAAGATTCGCTGATTATGCTTGGTCACGTTTATTTCGATCAAAAGTTTTCTTCGCGGTTTGCAGAAATCCTCCAAGACGAATACAACCATCCCGAAACCACCGATAAGCTTTGGGAGCAACTCTATATCGACCACATCAAAGAGCTTGACATGGCAGTCAGACAATATCCCGACGGCATGATCAACGAATTCGACTCCTTAGACGAGCTCAGGGCATTTGATCCCGATTTTATGGTCAACGTAGACTCCGAGGTGTTCGACAACATCGTTAAAACCCTTGGCTGCACCAGGGAAGAAATCCATAACGTCTACCCGCTGAAGCAAGGCCTTACCAATCTGTCGTGCCATTTTGCAACCGATGGCGGCGAATACGTATACCGCCATCCAGGAACAGGAACTGACAAACTCATTGATCGTACCGAGGAGAGCAAAGCGCAGTACTGGGCGAAAGAGCTCGAGATAGATGACACCTTTATCTACGAAGACCCAGAAAAGGGCTGGAAGATATCGCGTTTTATCCCCGGTTGTAGTCAACTTGACGCCGAAAGCAAAGACGATCTTAAAGCAGCGGCCAGCCTTATTCAGCAACTACACTGTTCCAAAGCCGAACTTACGCTTGAGTTCGATTTTTTCAAGAAATCAGAAGAATACGTAAGCCTTATGATCCCGGAAGAGCTCGACGCCATCCCTTCCTTCAGAAGCATTGAGGCAAGGGTTGCCGAGCTGCATGAGCTTTTCGAGTCTGACGGTATGGGCTTCACTTGTCTTTGCCACAATGATTTCTTTCCCCTGAACCTACTAAAAGACAAAAACGGAAGGATATCGTTGATCGACTGGGAATATGCGGGAATGGCAGATTACTCCCAAGACATCGGAACCTTTATCGTCTGCGCTGAGCTTGATGACAGCACGGCGGACGAAATGATCTCTTACTATTGCGGCGAGACTCCCGGTATAGCGAAGCTCAGGCATTTTTATGCCTCCGTAGCGTTTGCTGGCTGGTGTTGGTACGTATGGTCGCTCTACAAGGAATCTCAAGGGGAATCGGTTGGCGAGTGGCTCTATGTCTATTACCGATATGCAAAGAGATACTTGAAGAAAGCGCTTGACCTTTACGAAACAGGCGCTGAATAAATACTTGGCCCCTCAACTTTTTACGGGAGAAAGCATGCAGCAGATTATTTCCGATCTTCAGAGGCAGAGACATCGTAGATACATGGCAAAAGGTGTTTCTTTTGCCATAGCATCCGGTATTTGCTACGGCTTATATACCGCCTTCTTAACGCTGGGAGAGACGCAGGGCGTATGGGGCGCTTGGTTCAACGGCGAAAGCTGGGGTGAACACGATGCGCTAAATCCCTTTCTGGTAACTTTTGCTTTAGCCGCCCTAGCAGCCGGCATAAACGACTCGTTTAGCGGTATCTGGTCGCTCATTGCATGCGCCAAGAACGGCCAGCTTGGTGACCTGCTGAAGACGACCAGAACAAAACCCGGCTGGATTATGATGCTTTGCGCAGCGATAGGCGGCCCGTTTGCAACGATTGCCTACGTAATTGCGCTCAACTCAGCAACAGCAGCAGGCAACCCGGGAGTTATCGTGCCAATTGCGGCGCTTAACTGTGCCTTAGGCGCCATACTTGGCCGCATTCTTTTCAAACAGCGCCTTGAAGCACATAAGGTGATCGGTATTTTGGTCTGCCTTACCGCAGCGGGCATCATCGGCGGTACAAGCTTTGCCAGCATGGGCTCCGAAACCCTTTTCGGATGCCTTTTCGCCTTTCTTGCGGCATTCGGATGGGGCTTTGAGGGCTGCGTCGCTGGCTTTGGCACCTGCTTAATCGATTACCGCATTGGCATTGCAATAAGGCAGGTAACGGCAGGGGTGCTGGAGCTCGTTATCGTTTTCCCAGCACTCACGATGATAGGAGGGGATATTTTCACCGTGCCCGCCATGATAGCTGCTGCGGCGACCGATCCCTCCATTCTGGTCTTTGCCGTATCAGGCTTATTCGCAATGCCGGCCTTTTCATTCTGGTACAAGGGGAACTCCATGTGCGGAACCGCTTTAGGCATGGCGTGCAACGGCATGTATGCCTTCTGGGGTCCATTATTCATTTGGATCGTGATGGGCGTTTTGAATATCGGCGGGATGGGAGCCGACTATCCGCCTCTAACTATGGCGCAGTGGATTGGTGCACTTATCATGATTGCCGGCATCTTCTGCATAGCGATTAATCCAATTTGCTGCTTCAAGAATACGCAAGGAGATTCCGAATGAAGAACAACTTACTGCCTTTGCATTACGCAATTATCAAGTGCTTCAGCAACGGAGACGCCCTTTGCACGGAAGATATCATGAGTGTACTTGGGCAAGACTACTCCAGCTATAAGCTTTTCAACGGCAAGGATATCGAGGAGGCTCTTGCTACCGCAAAGGAAAACGGGCTGCTAGAGGAAGCTAAAGCGGACATCGACGGGAATGGACGACTGCGCATCTTCTACCGGATGACCGATTTTGGGGGAAAGACGATCCAGAGGTATCTTGTCTAAGCAAAAGAGGCCGCTGGCAGGGCCGCGCGCCGTTCCTGCCAGGCCCGACGCCACTACCACGACAGCCCTGCCGCCACCATCCCCAACACAAAACAGCCTTGTTGTCGATACTTACTACGTCGGCTACGCAACCCACAAGCCGTCGTTGCCGACGTAGTACGGGCCTACCCATTGATTTCTGGCCATCTTCCCGTTGGCGAGCACATAGTAGCTCCCAATCCAGCGGGAGTACTGCATGCTGCCGCTACCGGATAAGTAATACCAGCCGTCGCCATCAAACAGCCAGCCAGTCCTCATGGCGCCACTAGAGGGCTCCAGGTAATACCACTCGCCACCGATATACTGCCAACCCGTTTCCATGCAGCCCGAAGAAGCAAGCCAGTACCAAGCCCCTCCCACGTTAAGCCAACCGGTCCTCATGGCTCCAGAACCGTCAAGCCAATACCAAGAGCCGTCAACGAGGACCCATCCCGTCTTCATAGAGCCAGAATCGGAAAGAAAATACCAGCTAGACCCGATGCGCCTCCATCCGGTTGCCATAGCGCCGGAGGCGTCAAAGTAGTACCAGCTGCTGCTAACGTAGCACCAGCCCGTGGTCATAGCTCCTGATCCGTCAAAGTAGTACCAGGTACTGCCTATCAGCTTCCAGCCGACTGCCATTTTCCCGGTATCGTCAAACCAGTACCATGTATCCCCAAGCTTCAGCCAACCCGTCTGCATAAGGCCATTGGTATCGAAGTGATACCAGGAACCATCAATCTGCTTCCAGCCAATCGCTCTCAGAGCGTCGTCGGCAACATACGAATAGGCAGCGCCTTGGGCAATCCAGGCGTTTCTCACTGACTGAGGGCCATTGTCAAAATAGGCAAAGCCATCAGAAACCTCGCGCCACCCCTTAAGCTTTTCGGCAACACCATTGCCGTCAAACGCCTCGTAGCATCCCGTATAATGGTTATGCACAACGAAGGAGCTGGAAGGCCCCATGTTCGTCTTAACGCCATCAGAGCAGAGCTCCACGACAAAGGCTGCAGTTCCAGCCTCGCTCAGTTCTTCTGAATTATAGAATCGGCTGCCAAGGTCTTGAACGGCTTTGAGCGGCTTGTCCCATAACCACTCAAAGCCGTTCGTCTGATAGACAACTTTTGGAGAGAGCGTCATTACGTAGTTGTACGTGTTTGACCCAACATTGCCATGATGCCCCAGTTTCATGAAGTCAACGTGGCCCAACGTCCTGGCAAGCCGGTCCTCGTCGCCGTCCGAATTGCAGATGTCACCGGCAAGATAGGCAACCTTGCCGTTGGCCGTTACTTTCACCCCGAGAGAAATGCAATTAGCGTCGGATGTGCCCACGGTCTCGTAGGACGAATCGGTGTTCACGAGTTCAATGCGGGCGCCACCCAACTCAAACTCAGTACCGCAAACATGGGAATCGGGATCTTCAGCCGCACCTTTTTTAAAGTCGAGATAGAGCTCCGCACCAACTTCGTTCGCCGCGCTCACCAGCTTGTCATACACATACTGGTTGTCCCACAGACCCCAAGAAGCAGTCATATAGCTATCATCATAGCGAGGGGTGTAGACCTTGCTCGGTTTGTACTTACCAATAATCATGCCCGCGGTACCAATGTGGTCGCTGTGAGGATGAGTGCCGATGTAGAAATCGAAGTTATCCTCGGTTATGCCAAGAGAATCAAGATAGGAAAGAAGCTCGTCCTCAACCCCGCATCCAATCGTGGTTCCGTCCCTGTAGGGATAACGGGGATCAGAACCATCCGGGTAGTCCTCGCTCTCGCCAGAATCCACCATACCGAAGTGGCCGTTGCTCTCGATGATGATAGCGTCGGTGCCGGAGAACGCCATGACGTGAATTTTCGTCACGCCTTCCTCTGCAAGCGAGATACGGGGGCTCACGAGCACGAGCGCCGATAGGAGAAGGGCTCCCAACACCATGGTAATAGTGGAAGCATTAATTTTCATCCTTAACTTTATGGCGCAGGTATTCAAACGAATCTCCTTCAAATCGGGCAGTCCTAACCCGGCATTCGAATCAATTTAGAACGAAGCAATGTGGCTGGCTTAAATTGAACAGGAATTTAACTGGTACCGTCACGAATCTTTCGCAAATTTAAGCTGATTCCCATATTGCCGTCGGCGTGATCTTCTATCGTCTTCCGTTAGGCCTCGGCCTCCTCCAGCAGCGATACATCCAGATAGCGCCGCTTGCCCCACTCGCATTCCGCGATGCACTTCAGCCTGGCGGTTACCAGCATCAGGGCGGAGTGCCCGTCCGGGAAGGTGCCGACGACGCGGGTCCTTCGCCTGACCTCGCGCACAAGGATCGGATCATCTTCTGAAAACACGGCTCGCGATCTGAAACTAGACCCTCGGTCGGATTGTACGCGTACTCTCAAAAACACAACATGCCCTGAGCTCAGCTATACAAAGCCGCTATCTCGCCCTCCAATGCAGACCAATCTCTATTTCGAGCAGTCTCTATGCCGCCTTTTGCCAAATCAGCCCTCAAATTAGGTTCGCACCTTAATCGGTCAATCAAGACCTGGGCCTCTTCAAAATTCCCCTGCTTATACATGAGACAATTTTCCCCGTCAACCAAATACTCAACATTCCCCTCGTTGGGGCACACAACAACGCACCCTCCCGTCGACATCATTTCAAGCGGCGGGTAAGAAAAACTCTCAAGGACGCTAGTTTTCAGCAGGATGTGGCACTGCCTATACACGTCTCCTGTTTTTTCCTGCGGCACACGTCCCAGGTTCTTGTCAATCCTGTACCAATCTTTTGTTTTGCCGGTGTAACACATATACCAAATTTCATACAAAGAAGGATCAAGACTGTTGGTTATGCGGAATGCCTCATCTACGTTCTTGTACTCAGAGCCACAGTCTCCTTCGATTAAAATACGAATCTTGCCGGTCCAATCTCTATCAACGGGATGGAATCGCTTGGTGTCAAGCCCATTCCTCGCATATTTACAACTATGGCCATAATCACCAGCAAGCCACGATTCACACCATTTCGAAATGGTTAGAAATTCGATATCATCAGCATCTTGATACGTAGATTCAGCTTTAAATCTAAGAGGATTACCTGCTGGAAGGAAATTCGTTTCATAGTTCTGAACTAGATAGCGCTTTTTCACCACTCGAGGGTAACGCTCGATGAAGTCCAGGGTATCCCACAGTGTGGCAACGGCAATATCGAGACGGGCATAGATCGGGCACTCGTCCATTTCCCCATTCGACACATGTCTATTTAAAACAGGAAATGAACAGCCCTCATAATCGACCCATAGGTCTTTATTGTCTGACCCCAAGAACGTCACATCGTAGCCGCGATCCTGCATGATACAGCCATGCTTTAAAGCCACGAGAACGCCACCGCTTATGTTCATGCTGGGCATAACAAATACGATATTGGGAGCGATATTCTCTTCTACAATTGCCTTTATCGCAGAAGCGCTATGCACTGATACGCAATTCTTTTTGCAGTGCTCGTAAGCCGCATCACCGATCATTCGCCTTTTTTCGATAGACGTGACCATATCAAGCAGGGCGCTTTCCCATGAGGCGGTTTCGTTTTCGCACAAGATTCCGGTTTTTCCGTTAACGATAGAATCGGCGAATGCCCCAACATTACTGGCAACTGTCGGAATCTTGAGGAGGGCAGCCTCAACCCATTTGTTCTCTGACTTAGCGCGATTGAAAAGAGAATCGGCAAGCGGCGCGATATTGATGTCGCATTTGGCGATATGGAAAGTCAGCCTTTGCCATCCGCAAAATGAAAAGGTATCAACGCGATCACTGAACCTGGCCAGCTCTTCGGGCAACGTAAGCTCTCCACCTATCAGCAGCTTTACGTTTTTGCATTTCTCCATAACCGACACAAGCGCGGGGAGCACTATTTCGAAATCCGCATTATGCGTGATACTGCCGCTAAAGTAGCCAATAACGACGTCGTCCGACTCTTTTCTCGCCTTCCAATATTTCTTTATGCCTGCATAATGCTTTCTAAGCGCTGTATCTTCGAGCTCTGGAAGGACATCCCGGCGGTATAGCGCCTCCTCTGACAAGGCTAGCATGCTGTCAGAGGCAACGTTTCTATTCACATAAACCTTTGGAACAAACCTCTTTAGTTCACCAGCAAGCACTTCGGTTGTTGTTATGGCTGCATCGCACAGGGAAAGCGTCTTCCCCATTCGAACCACGCCGTCATCATACAAAGCCTTGTCTTGCGCGCCCATCGAGCGAACATACGGGATCGTATCCGTATACTCAGTCGAGATGACAAGATCATCTATATCGTAAAGAACTTTTTTGTTGAGCCGCTTCGCTTTGGCAATGAATTCTCCGATATATTCGGTCCAGGGGCATCGGAAAATAATGAACAAGCGAGCACGCCTAAGGTAGTTGTCGTTAAGGTCGCAGGCATTGACCATTTTCGCCGCATAGCCCGCTGCCGCAAGCTGCTCCAGCTGATGCCCAACGCGATAACGAATGGGGTGAGGAACCGAGTAATCGCAGCCATTAATGACGATTACATCATAGAATCCATCACGTTCTTCGTTCTTCCACGCCTCGGTTCTCTGGGCAACAGATGCCTTAATCCGACCTGTTACTCTTTCAGCAAAAAGCCTTTTTGCCTTTTTGCACGCCCAATAAAAACCCTCCTCTTCAAACGTGTAGGAGAGATCACTCTTAATTTTCCCGCAATCGAGCACAGCAACCACCTAAAACAAAAACCTCATTACGATGTAGCACGCGTCAATCAGGAAGATCCCAGCAAAACCGCAGCCATAAAGAACCAGACAGTTCTCCCTCCTTTGTGCTGCACGTGGTGTAACAAGAGCCAACAAAGGAAGAATGTAGAAAGGCAATAGATACCTTCCCTGCATGCCCATAATTACATCGGACCGCATATCCACCGTTAATGTCCATTCCCTGAAAACGAGAAGGATCGCCACCGACATAAATACAGTCAGAAGAACGACAAACACCTTTTCCCAGCGCGCAAACGACTTCGACTCTCCGTGATTAAAAACAGCGGAGAACAGAAGAATCAGGCAATACGCCCAAAAACATGGCTCCCAGACAGTGATATTCAATGCCCCGAGGATCATTCCGGCAAACTCCTTTACCCAAAGGGGCCCCAGCTCGATCGTAGAGTTGAACATCACGACAAGGAACTCTTTGGGACTCCTTGCCAATTCAAGGGCGGATGCATATGTTGTGCCGTTATAGAACGCAACAGCCAAAACAACCGCAACCACTACCATAGCAACAGAGCCGAAGTATATGACCCTTCTCGTCTTCGCCGATTCGATGCGCGGCACTAGAAGAAGCAGGAGCAAGATAAGAGGTGCATATGCAAATTTAGAAATGCAGGTCAGGCAAAGAAGCGCTATCAATGTCAAAAAATTCAGCTTATCAATGGAACCTGCAAATTTTAAGTACATAAGGTACACAACGTAAGCCAAAGCTATGACGTTGACCATCGCGTCCGCACTAAGCGAGAACTCCTGCTGGATAAGCATGGGGTTCAAAAGATAGGCACACACCAGAACCTTCCCCAGTGGAATTTTTTTTACGATCCAATATCCAACAAGAATAAAAACAAACCCGTTGACTAGGCGTCCAACAATAATTGCGCAATAAGGGTTAAGACCCAGCATTGCGCCTAGATGAATTGCACAGCTTGGGAGAAAATAGAGATGAACAAAATAGTTCGTAAGGTCACGCTCGATAAATACCGATTCCCCCCAATCAGCCTGAGTGCTGATAAGCTCCTGCAACCCAGCATAAGTCGTAGGCATACTTTCTAATATGGCGGGGACCTGAGTGCCAGCCCCTATAAGCTTAAGGTCGAATGCACGATAGATATGCCAGCACTCATCCGGTACCTGATTTGGAAGCAGGAAGAACGCAAACATTAAGCCAGCCGGAAAAGCGATTAGAAGAAATACCCTCTCAGCGGAATCTCTCCAGGACTTAAGAAGCAGTAAAAACAGCAGGCCAACCAGAAAAGCGCATAGGGCGGAAAGCGCTAAAGGGCTCTTTCCGCATAGATGTGACGAATAGAGCAATACTGCGTTAAAGGAGCCTAAAGCAACCAGCAAGCAAACAGCAAAATATATGCCAAGGAAGACCAGCCAGTGGTCATTAAGCGCCTTGGAAATGCGCAAGTCCTTATCTTGTGACCAACCCCTGATCCCGGTCGTAGTTTTCAAAAGAAACCTTCCTTCTTTAATCACATGCCGCACCAATGTCTAAACAGCTGCAGACGAGCAAAACCCTCATCGAGAGATCAGATTCGACGAGAGGATGTTAATTTCGGTATCTGTCAGCCCGGTCTGCCCCCGGAAAAACGACAGCTCTCTCACCGAGTAGCGATCCATCAACATAAGCGCTCCGGCTATCGAATCAAGACTCGTGGGGTCGACTAAGACGAGCGAAGAGGAGGTTTTGGCAGCATAGCAACCCGCAGAGACCAAATCGGGCCATTGGGCAAGAGACGAAGAAGCCACCGCTATGCCCCGTGAGTCCAGCTCTTTCATTAAGTCATCAGCGATTGCCATACATGAATCACCAACAACGGGGTCTGAGCCTATTTCGTCAAACGAGTACCCCCGTTCGGACCCTCTCAAAAACCGCGAGGCACACGGGCCAAATGCGACGAAACGACCAACGTTATGCTTCTTTGCGTAATCCAGATAGCTAGCCGCGTCACACTCGCCGAAGAACATAAAGATAGGCATTTTCCTAGAATATAGTTTTGCGGCAGCCGCTAAAGATTGAGCGTTATCCTCGAATCCGACAAGCGCTACGTCATCGCACCAAAAGTGCTCGTTTTTCCCATAAAGATAGACAGACACACAGAAGTCGAACAGCGACTGACCATCACCAAACGATTCAATAGTAGGCGCCCATGGCAAAGCCTTGATTTGCTCGAGAACGGAAACGCTATGGCCGCCGCAATCCAAGTAGAAGATCTTAGTCGGCCTTTTATTCGTAAGAAACAAAAGCACCGACTCTGAAAGCCTGTCACCCTTCGTGGGGAGGATTGGGGCGTCCAGCGCACCCGCAAGGGCATTGGCCACAATCGCATTGGCATGCGTACTGTCCGCAACTATAACAGCAGAGGAGACTGCCCCGTTCTTCCATATGGACTCCATGGCGTGAGCACTCACGGAGCTGGCATCGTCCCCGGAAATCACTTTCATAAGATCGTCTCCGCACGCCGAAGCGCTTTTCATATGGTTGAAGACAATCTCCTCCGATTCGGTGCTTCCTGTTCGCCCCCCTAAGCCGGCATAAACGCGACAGACCTCTTGCGCATTTCCAGATAGACGTTCATGCCCCTTTTCGATCCAAATAGCCCGATTGCAGAGACGAGAGATCTGCTCATTGCTGTGCGAGACAATAAGCACCGTTACGCCATGGTGCTCGATAAGCTCGGTGATGCGATCCTCGCACTTCTTCTGGAACATGAAGTCGCCAACAGAAAGGACTTCATCTACTACCAGGATTTCAGGAACTATCACCGTTGCAATAGCAAAAGCGATGCGTGCCACCATGCCCGAAGAATAGTTCTTCAGGGGCATATCCAAGAACTTCTCAACCTCGGCAAATTCAACGATGGCATCAAAGTTCTCGTCGATGAACTGCTTGGAGTAGCCCAGCAGCGCACCGTTAAGATAAATGTTCTCGCGCGCGGAAAGATCCATGTCGAAGCCAGCGCCGAGCTCAATAAGCGGGGCAATGTTGCCATTTACCTGGCACGTGCCCTTGGTGGGCTCTAACACGCCAGCAATGATCTTCAGCATGGTACTTTTGCCAGAGCCATTGGTGCCCATAATGCCGAACACATCGCCCTTGCGCACCTCAAACGAAACATCGTCGAGCGCCTTGAACTCCTCGAAGAAAAGCTTGCGCTTCGCGATCGCAACGGCATATTCTTTCAGGCTGTTCATCTGCTCGGACGCCATGTTGAAAGACATGGAAACATGATCAACCTTGATCATTACCGGGCGATTGTCTTCCGGCTCAGCCTCTTGGTTCAGTACAAGCTCGGATGTATTGACGTTTTCAGGCATTTAGGCCGCCTTTACACGTAGAGGATGAATTTCTTCTGCTGGCTACGGAACACCAACATGCCAATAGCCAGCGCAACGGCGCCGCACGCAAAGCAGATAAGGTTTTGTTCAACACTGGGCGTTACGCCATACAGGGCAATATCGCGGAAGTAGTCCACGTAGTAGTACATAGGGTTGGCGTTCATGATGGGCACCGCCCATTCGGGAAGAATCTCCACCGGGTAAAACAGCGGCGTTGCGTACGTCCAGGCAGAGATGAACACACTCCATAGATGCATTACATCGCGGAAGAAAACCGAAAGCGCTGCCAGCAAAAGGCCGATACCCAAACTGAACGCAAACAGGTACAGCAGCAGAACAGGCAGCAGCAGGATGTTGACTGTGGGCACGATGCTGAAGAAAACCATTACCGCAATAACTGCGATAAGCGAGATTACGAAGTTGACCAGCGCAAAAACGACCTTTTCAACAGGGAAGATCATCTTGTTAATACGGATCTTCTTAATCAGCGGCGCCGATTCGATGATCGAGCCCATTGCACTTGAGGTTGCTTCCGACATGAACGCAAACAGCGTCTGCCCCAAAATCAGGTACAGCGGGAAATTCTCGATGTTGAAGCGAAAGATGGTGGAAAACACAACCGTGAGGACAACCATCATAAGCAGCGGGTTGAGCACCGACCAAAGCACGCCCAAAACGCTGCGGCGATATTTAAGCTTAAAGTCCTTGGAAACCAAGGAGCGAAGGATAAACCAATCGCGTTTAAATTGCTCTTTGCCGGAGCCCATAGCCTATGCGTGTCTCCCTTAGGGTTGGGTACAGTTCGTAAGGAATCATTATAGCGCGTGTTAACGACCGCCGCCTTTATGCCAGATATGCCCACATGGGAATGGGGCCAAGGGAGGATTCGGGGGGCGATCGCTTCCAATCTTGGGGAACCACGAAGGGCATTGTTCTTTCTGCTACTCATCGATTACGCAAGACTGGAAATTGTTGCAGGAACAGAAATTTTGCTAACTATCTCCGAGTAAAGATCAGCCTCAACGCCAGGCGTCTCGATTGAGACAACGAGAGAATAACGTACCGCACGCCCGCCCATCTTCAAGGCTTGTCGGCGAGACCACCACCCGCCAACAGGATAAACGGCGACATAGCGAGCATTCGCAAGGTCGGCTGCGCTCATTATCTTGAAATCGCTATGGATAGAACCAGCATCTCGAGCCTGCCCCAAATACCAGTCGCCAGAACCGTTGTTGCCGCCATTGTCGCCATCAGCAGCGTCTCGGGCCTTCCGATTAACGGATCTCAAAAGATCTTCGGCCGTCTGGGTTTTGCTGTTAACTTGAAATCTGAGTCCGAGTGACTGGTATCGGAACTTTGCCGAGCGTCCACGAGCACTTGGGTTAGGCTCCACGAAATACGAAAGCGTCACGCGCAATACGGCCTGTCTGTTTCCCAACTTGAGCAACTCTTCCTGCGGCCAAGGAAGCTCGTAAAGGTGCATCTCGTTGAGCTTACAGTCCTCAGTAAACGGAGTGATCTCCCTTTGCGCAATCAGATTGACGCGATTAGTCAAGGACTCCAAGGCTCTATCGAGGCTCGGCACACCCCATCCACACGCTCTTAAGAGATTGGAACGATCAACTTTGTATGCATCGCCGTCCGGCATGAACTCGGCCCTCATCTGATCGGTCCAACGTGCCGAGTGTACGAGCAGCGCCCTTACGGTCTCCGGCCAGAGGTCAGGGTTGGAGCGCATAATCTCAGAAGCCATCCAGGAAGCGAGGCCAGTCGCAGCACTCGTCGCATGGATAGCGTCAAAATAGCGACGCGGGATATCCTTGCTCGTAGTAAGTAGGCCAAAATCGCTGGCGTCCATATGGATACCATAATCATCGACCGCAACATTACCGCCGTTGAGGCAAATCTCAGGTTTGACAGGCCACGACTTATCCCACAAGAGCGAAGTTCTGCTGCGCGGAGAGAGCGACCCGGGCTCAACGGCAGCACGATACCCCCTAGAACCTTGCTCCGCAAGGCGGAAATTCCCCGCATAAGCACCCACGGTCAATGCATTCCACGCCTCGGCGGGACTCTGAACCGAATGCATTTTATTGCAATCGGGGTAATCAAGATCCTCAAATGTCAATCCCTGGATGTTTCCCGCGCTGATAAGGAATAGCCGCTTGTCATCAGCATCTTTCCCGACTGCAGAGGCGAGACCATCGATTTCGGCCGCCCAGGCGGAAGGCTTGCCGTCTTCTGTTCCCTCGCTTTGGGTAACCGCCATGCAAAATGCCCGACTCCCCGTCGGATGAGCAATTTCCACATTGTAAACTGCATTGCGCGTAATAGCCCCATATAAGCGCTCTTCGTTCTCGCCACGAGGCGGCAATATCTCGACAGACTCAACAGCGTGCCGAACCGTTATTTCATCCTTCGACTCAAATGCGCGTCCCAAGTCACCATAAGCAGCAAGCCCTGCCATCATCGTCCCGTGTCCAAGGGCATCCAGCCCGTCCCATTCCGGATCTGCAGCCAAGACGAACCCAGTATCAACCACTGGAGCAAGCAACGGGTGCTCTCGATTAACCCCTGAATCGAGGACGCAAACGGATACGTCCCCTAAGTCGATAGAGAGCCTGCCGACCATCTCGTCCGCAAACTCCCTTTGACTCCTAGCGTCGAGCCCGACCACCTCGGACACGGGGATGCCGCAAGGTCGTATAGCCTCGATGTAACCCATTCTGGCGAAGAGCATCTCCAGTTCTTCGCCATTTGCCATTACCAGACGCACGGCAGCCTCGGGAAACAAAAGCTCCTCATCTGACAGGCGGATACCTGCCCTTTTGCACGCGTTCTCCAAGGACTCTTTAAGCGCATCGTACGGTATCGTAGACTTGTCCAGCCAAAGCTCGCACCACCTCGGCAGGTTTCCGGGAAACTCGCCATCAGGCCCATCCCACAAATCTCTAACGCTGGTCTTCCTGATGGCCTCGATACTGTCAACGAGCTTTTGGTTTTTGGGATTCCCTTTCTTCGTTTTTTGAGAGGGATCACCGTACTGCGAAATCTTCTCGTTAAAAAAATCCGCCTTTCGCTCAGGCACAAATACTGTCGCCGTAGCAACACCGGTATCTTCATTGCGAGAGGAATTCAGCATAACAACTTTGGAAGTTCTGTTCTCCAGGCTCCCCACTTCAAGATCGTAGCCCTCAGCGCTAGAGAAGGTGAGATACGATCCGCCCCTCCCTTCTACGGCATCGTCTTCCTCGACAGCACGCGCAAGATCGGCGCTCAGTTTTGCGGCATGCTCGGTAACATCACGCTTGAGGCGCTTCTGCCTCTGTCCGCCACCGACAGGCGTAAAGGGATGCGATTTAGGGTTTATCGGAAGGACGATGTTCGGCTTCCCCATTTAGCCGACCAGCTTCTCGGCGCAAGTCGAACCATAGATACTCAAGCGCTCATCGCACAGAGCAAGCACGGACTCGTTGGTAACGGAACCGTCAGAGAGCAGGGCATCTTTGATAGCGTCGCGGCACACCCCAACGATCTCGGCCTGGCAGAGTCGAGCAAGTCTTTCCGAAAGCTCATTAGAAGCGTAAAAGGCAGTATCGTACCCACCAATGACGGACTCGGCGATCATACCCGCCTCATCTGCCGTAGGCAGGCTATAGTGGAGCACATCGTCGAACCTGCGAAATAAGGCACGATCAAGCATTTGCTTGTTGTTGGTAGCAGCAATGATGATGCTCTCGGAGCTATCCGCCTCGATAAACTGCAGGAAGGAATTGAGGATACGCCTCATCTCGCCAACCTCGTTGTCCAGACCCCTGTCCGCACCAATGGCGTCGAACTCATCGAACAGATACACGCCAACATTACGTTGAATAGATTCGAAGATCTGACGAAGTTTGACGCTCGTCTCGCCCATATACTTGGTTATGAGCTTGTCCATCTGCACGATGTAGAGCGTCATTCCGAGCTCGGACGCGATTACCGACGCCGTCATGGTCTTGCCGGTACCAGGAGCGCCCTCAAGCAAAATTCGCCTGCGGTTAGCATAACCATAGGCAGCGAGCTTCCCGCGGTTACGGTACTCGTCAACAATTCGGCGCAGCTTATCTTTCACCGTATCAGATACGATTAGCTCATTAAACCTAATGTTGGGACGATAAATCTGAAAGAGCCCGTCAACAACGCTCAAGTTGAGCATCTTTCCGTTCGAGCGTACCTTTACGCGATCTGCAAGATCTTTCATTTCGCGAGCTGCTGAAGCGTGACCCTTCTTAGCCTCAGCTGCGCCTATCTGGAGCAAGCCGGTCCTGAACGCATTGTCATCCGCATCCAGATAGGCCTTTGCGAGTTGTTTTACCTGATCATTTGTGGCCACGATCGGCTCACCTCCTTATCTTTGAAATCCTATTGTATGCCAGGGCTATGGAAATAACTTAGAGGACCGATGGTCGCATGCCGAATATCGGCAATCGTTACAACTGAATGTCAATCGCATTTATCGCGAAACGGATCAGTCGCCCAGCGTTCAGTTTTCCATTCGCCGGGCTCCCAGTCACAGTAAGGGTCCCATTGTCGTCCACGCGAATAAATCGAATGCGAAGACTCCGATTTCTTTTCTTTGACTCAGGCCAAACAGAGTTCGCCATACCGTCACCGGAAGCATGGTTGCAATCGCGAGGATAGAACCTATCGGCTCAGCAACCCAGTATCATAGGGATCCAAGCCGGAAATCAAACGACACAAGGCTTACGGTAATGGCTTCATGGTGTTACAAAAGGGGACTTAATGTCATTTGCATTGAACACATTATCGACCGTTTTAGCCGCTGGAGTCACAGCGGTTCTTGGCTTCCTTTTTCGCAACAGCATCCGAAAAGCCTTCCTGGGGAAACGTCTCTATCCGAAAGAAATGATCCCTCGCATTCTCGTAGAAAGCGAAAACCTCGTTTGCTACAACAATCAAGAATATTATCTTGTTACCGTAGAAAACACAGGGTCGATGCCCGTTGCCGATATCCAGTTCTTCATTGCTTACAATAATTTCGAAAAGAGCTCTTTGATCGTCAACCATATCGATGCGCCAATTAGCTATGAGGGCAACTGGTCAAACGATGGCTGCGGCGAAAGAATGCAGCTTCATATCCCCTCCAGCAAGCTATCCGGATACGGTGACGACTGCTACCGCCTTTACGTTCAGTTCTCCGCTGCCGATGGAACTGTCTATCGCACCACTTACTACCTGCTCGCAAACAAAGCCCTTCAGAAGCAAGTAACCGTACGCGTTGCAAAGCCTCTGCCCAAACGCAGCATTAGAGCAAATCATCCGAGAGCAATATCTTCGCTGCAACGCAAATATTCACTCGACCTGGCGCTGGGATAGAAAGATGCTAGTTGCAGGCAGCCTCGCAAGAAACCCAAAACGTCGATACCCGCCCAAATGCCAAACCTGCGACGAAAGCCTACGATAGGCAAAATGGGAAGGAGGACCCATAAATGACAACGTATGAGTTCTCGAGCATAATCGTCGCTGTTGCCGCATTGGCGCTTTCAATTCTTGTCCCTGTTTTTCAGTTTCTATTCGCAAAGCTCCAACGCCCGAAGCTGGCGATCATACCGTTTGACGGATATCCGATAACCCTCCACTTCGACAAGAGCGGATCGTCCCTCGATATAAAGATTTCTCTGTCATGCTTGAAGAAAGACTGCATTGTTCGCACTATTCGAGCAAGTGTCAGAAGCGACCAAGGAGCAACAGCCTGCTTTAGCTGGGGCGTGCTGAAACCGATTAACCTCAACTGGGCGAATGCGGGAATGCAGCAAATTCAATTAGCTTCAGCAGAGCTAGTTCATCCGCTTCTGCTTAAAAAGGATTCTTTGACCCCTCTCAATGTCCACTTTGAAAGGGAAGACCACCCATGGGATGCGGCACTGCCCACAGAGGCCTACCCTAGCAATCTCAAAGATCACATCGATGCGCCCCGCATCTCGCCGTCTGCCCCTCCCGCCGAAGTCGCAGATGAACTCTTTTGGAGAAGTGGGAGCTATTCTATAAAGGTCTCGGTTATTTACGATGCAGGAGAAAGAATCTCGGCAACTTTCCGGTTCTCCGTCAGCGCTGAGGAGCAGAACAAGCTGAAGGAGAACGACCTCGTGATGCTCTCTGAGAACCCGGTCATTCAGGCCTCCAGCTACTTTTCTGCGATGATAAAGCTTGAAAACCTATAGGAGGAGCAGGTACTCGAGCCGCCTAGACCCCTAACAGATCAGCCCATCTCATTACGCTCCCTGCTTTATGGGGACTTACTCCCAAATCCAGCGAGTAGAACCGCCGCCTTCCCTTGTACGTCTCGCACAGGAAGCCCAGCACTTTGATGCGCTTTCGATGTTTGGCCATGGTGGGCTCGGGCATTCCAACTGCCATGCATAGCTCTTCGGTGGTCGCACCGTTTTCCGAAAACAGAGCGGCCTGCGCAAGAATCAATGTCTCGCACCTTAGGCCAGCATCTGCCTCCTGGGCAGCAATCGCCCAGTTCGGCGAAATAACCACTTGCTGCGTCCAGCCAATAGACCAAAAATCTGACTGATTTTTTGGTCTATTGAGCCGAAATCGGGCGATAGGCCAAAACCCTTTGGTGAATTTGCGTCTATTGGAGCACGAGGCAAGCGTGAAATCAGATCGCTTCGCACTACCCCAATCGCGGTAAACGAAAATTTCCGCTTCTATCCCCTCGGCCTGGCGAACAGGTCGATACCCACCTCGCGGGACACGGCGATGACCTGTTTGATGTTACCGGGGCGCCACCCAGGGACATCACCCCGGCAACCATGGCCACCGCAAACGCCAACAATGCGACAGTGTCGCGACAATTCGGCGACATTGTCGCATGGTTGTCGCGGCCTCAACCAACCCCTCACTCTTAGCTGTGGTGCTGTAACGGTTTTCTTCCCTTTGCTGTTCACGCACGATGCGAGTTTCTGGTTAGATAAACTAATCAACGCACCTAAAGCGCGGCAAACGTTCGCGATGCGAACCGCCTGTAACAAGCCAAAGCAGACCGCACACCGCGCACTGAGCGCTGCACGCAAAGCCGCAAACGCCGAACAACAACGAAAGGAGGGCGCCATGATAACCACCACGTGCGATGAAAACTCAGAGCGCCCTCTGGTCATCGTTGCGCATGCCTCGGTAGGCTCGGGCCACCGCAGCGCCGCCCAGGCAACCGCGCAGGCCCTGGAAGACCTCTGCGGCAAGCACCCGGCCCTTCCTGCCAACACGGAAATCGCCGTGCTGGATATCCTGGATTTCGGCTACCTGAAGTTCGATGGCGACAAAACCGCCAACGTAACCGTGGCGTTCGATTCGCTCTACGACTTCACGTGGCACCGCACCTTCACGGGGCGCCTGCTGTGGGGTGGCGGTTCGGCCTGGTCAACCTTCATGTTCGGCCGCTACACCAAGCTCATCCGCAAGCGCAAGCCCATCGCGGTCATCGCCACGCACATCGTGGCCGCCAACGCCTCGGTTGCCGCGCGCATGGTAACCAAGCAGCCGTTCCCCATGGTGTGCATCCCCACCGACTACGGCGCCGAGGGCCTGTGGCCAAACTTGGGGTGCGACCTGTTCTGCGCCGCGGACGAAACCATGGTGAAGGAACTGCTTCCGCGCCGCGTGCCGCGCAACCACATAAAAGTAACCGGCATTCCCGTGCGCAAGGGCTTTTCCGAGCCCATCGACCGCGCACAGGTCCTGCAACGCTTCGGCCTGCCGGAGAACAAGATAATCTGCCTGGTGATGGCCGGGGCGCGCCTTTCGCAGCCCTACATCCCGTTCCGCAAGATCGTGAACCAGATCGTGCCGCTGCTGGGCGATTTCCCCAACATGCACTTCGCGTTCCTTGCCGGCGCCGATGAAGAATACGCCAACGGCCTGAAGGGCTACTTCGCCGACCGGCGCATAGAGAACGTCAGCGTGTTCAACTACATCGAGGACATCCCGCAGCTCATGGAAGCCAGCGACATGATCGTGGCCAAATCGGGCGGGCTGGCAACCACCGAATGCCTATGCGCGCGCCTGCCGCTTATCCTGGTGGGCACGCCCTACGGCCAGGAGCGTGCGAATACGCTCACCGTTACCGCCACCGGCGCTGCCGTAGAGGCGAAAACCTCTCAAGAGCTGGTGGACAGGCTAACGCAGATCCATCAAAACCCCGACATCCTTAAGTCCATGCTGGATTCCGGTGAAACCCTGCGCCGCCCCCACGCCGCACACGATGCCGCCGTTGCCACATTGGATCTGGTTGGCCACGTGCAGCTGCCGAAGAGCCACCTGTTCAAGATCTACATCGGCGGCAAGCCCTACCGCGTGCGCTAGGGGCTCGCCTATTTTCCGAATCGGCCGAAGAAGCCCTTCTTCTCGGCTTCTTCGGAAGTGATGTCCAGCACGTCATAGCCCTGGGCGGAAATCACTTCGCGGAGCTTCGCCTCGTCCAACGGGGCCTCCGATTCGATAACCGTGCGCCCCTTTGCGTGCGAGCTGGTAACCTTCTTCACCTTGAAGTTGTTATGCACCGCATCGTTCACGTGTGCCTCGCAGTGGCCGCACATCATGCCATCGATATCAACAACCGTCCTGTACACCTGCGTTCCTTTCGCTTGTTGCGGCATTGCCCGCCGCTGCCGTGTTCACGCCCATAGTAGCACTCTGGAAGCATATACCCCATGGGGGTATGGAATCTGTAGGGCGAAAGGAACTTGCCGGACGCAGCGAACGCGCATGGTGCAGCGATGCACAGCAATCTCGCCTAAGACCAACGTTACCAGCTCGAAAGCGATCGCTACCTGCAACAGCCAAAACGACTCACAGCTCGCAACATGCGCCGTAACACAGCAACCGCGCTCGCCCACCACGACCCGCATCCCGGCAGGCAGACCAGCCTGCGCCACCCGGCGCCCTCGGGGCTGCCTACGCCCTCTATGCTTCCCGCCTTCCGGCGAACTGCATGCGATAGTAGCGGTCATAGATGCCGCGCTTCGCGCGCAGCTCTTCGTGAGTGCCAACCTCTACCACCCGGCCGTCGTCCACCACTGCAATGAAGTCGGCGTTGCGGATGGTGGAAAGCCTATGCGCGATCACCAGCGTGGTGCGGTTCTGGCTCAGCTGCTCAAGCGATTCCTGCACGCGCTCTTCGCTCTCGTTGTCCAAGGCGCTGGTGGCCTCGTCCAGAATCAGCACGTGCGGGTCGCGCAGGAACACGCGCGCAATGGCGATGCGCTGCTTCTGCCCGCCCGAAAGGCGCGTGCCGCGCTCGCCCACGAACGTGTCGTAGCCATCCTCCAGCCCTTGCACGAACTCGTGGATGTTCGCCTGCTTCGCCGCCCACTCGATGCGTTCTTGGCTAGCGCTCGGGTCGCCGTACAGGATGTTCTCGCGAATGGTGCCCTCGAACAGGTACACGTCCTGCTGCACAATGCCCACCTGCGCTCGCAGCGACTCGATGCTGGCATCGCGCACATCCACCCCATCGATGCAGATGCTGCCCGCACTAACATCGTAGAAGCGTGGCAGCAGCGAGCACGTGGTGGTCTTGCCGCCGCCCGAAGGCCCCACCAGCGCCACCGTGCTGCCCGCCGGCACTTCCAGGTTCAGCCCGCGCAGCACTTCCTTGCCCTCGACGTAGGAAAAACGCACGTCCTTGTAGCTGATGGCCGGCGCGCCCTGCTCGCCCACGATGGACGCCAGGTCCACCGCGTTCGGTTTGTCTTCAACCCCGGGCTGCTCGGCCAGCGTTTCCACGAAGCGCCGGAATCCCGCATAGCCCTTCTGGAACGTTTCGGTGAAGTTGATAAGCAGCTCCACCGGCGCGATGAAGATGCCGATGTACAGCGCATACATAACCATGTCGGCCGGATCCAAGATGCCCTGCGCCACGAACAGCCCGCCGCCCACGATGGTGGCCGTGTACAGCGCGCCCGTGAAGAAGCTCGATGCCATCTGGAACTGCCCCATGAAGCGGTACGAAAGCTCCTTCGTCTCGATGAACTCGTCGTTGGCGTGGCCGAACTTGTCTATCTCGATGTCCTCGTTGCCGAAGCCCTTCACCACGCGAATGCCGCCCAGCGAATCCTGCAAGCGCGAATTGATGCCCGCCATCTTCACGCGGTTCTGCCGGAAGATGATGCGCTTGCGGTAGTTCTGCACGAACGAATAGGTGGCCATAACCAGCGTCACCGCCAGCATCACCAACGTAAGCGGCACGTTGATGAACATCAGCAGCACGAACGATCCCACGATCTTCAGCGTGGCGATGAAAAGGTTCTCGGGGCCGTGATGGGCCACCTCGGAGATGTCGAACAGGTCGGTTACCAGCTTCGACATCATCTCGCCGGTGTTGTTGCGGTCGTAGTACGAGAAGCTCAAGCGCTGGTACTGCTTGAACAGATCCATGCGCATGCGCGCCTCCATACGCGCGCCCATGATGTGCCCCCAGCAGGAAATGAAGTACTGGCATGCGCTGCGCACCACGTACATCAGCACCAGGCCCGCCGCCACCCAGGGCAGCACACCCATGATGGCATCTTGCGCATTCACGAAGAAATCGCGCACGAAGAAGTTCAGTATCTGCGGGAACGCCAGGTCCACCGCCGCCAAGATGGTTGCCGCCACCAGGTCGGCCACGAACAGGAACGTGAAGGGCTTGTAATAGCTCACGAACTTCCGCGCCACGTCCTTGAAGGGCACTTCCTGCTTCTCGGTTTCCTTCGCCTTACCCAATGCAAAGCCTCCTTGCGGGAACGGGCTTGCCGCCCCGCTTATCGTGTTCGTTTTCGCTGCTATCGATTTTGCCGATTGCCGCCATCGTAGCACCCGCCGATTGCGGAAATGTTGCACTCTGCGCCGCACCAGGCACGAAAAGCCCAGAACCATCGAACGGCCCGGCATGCCGCCCGTCTTCGCCACGCCGTTCGCCTCGGCCGCACAGGCCCGCGGCCGAGGCCAAACCCCAGGCAGACGAACCCCGCCGCGTTGTCCGGCACAACCGCACGTTCCCACGGTCGGCACCGGCGCTCTTGCCGCCCGAACCCGCAGCCAGCACCGACGCGCCCCAGCACCCGGCCCTCCGGCACCAGCGCGCTCCTGTCACCAAAACGCGCCAGCCGCAACCCCACCGTGCCTCCCTCCGGCGCGATGGCAAATGCCGGCACCATATACCCAGTAAACCTATAGAATGGACAAGATTTGTGAAACGCTTGACCAACCCTGCAATCGTTTTATAATCCGCCTTAATCCTACTAAACAGATAGGTTTTATAGAAAGGACTTTGCGTTGAACTTCGACGCCATGGCGCAATACCTTCCTCTGTACGAGGACGCGGCGCTGCTGACGTTGAGCATCGGGTGGATCGGCATCGCCGGCTCCATCATCATCGGCCTTGTCGTGGCCATGATCGTGCACTTCCGCATACCGGTGCTTCGCCAACTTTGCCGCGTGTACATCGAGCTGTTCCGCAACACGCCGTTGCTCATCCAGCTGTTCTTCTTCTACTTCGGCCTTCCGCGCATGGGCATTTCCATCACGCCCGAGGTCTGCGGCATGCTGGGCCTTGCCCTTCACGGCGGCGCCTACATGGCGGAATCGTTCCGCGCGGGCCTGGAAAACGTGGAGCCCATCCAGCGCGAAAGCGCCATCAGCCTGGGCCTTTCCAAGCTGCAGGCCATGCGCTACGTGGTGCTGCCGCAGGCCGTTTCGCTCAGCTTCCCTTCGTTTGTGGCAAACGTCATCTTCCTACTGAAGGAAACCAGCGTGTTTTCCGCCATCAGCCTTATGGACCTGATGTTCGTCACGAAAGACCTCATGGGCCTGTACTACAAAACCACCGAATGCCTGGTGATGCTGGTGGCGTTCTACCTTGTCATCCTGGTACCGGTCTCCGTTATCGGAACCTACCTTGAAAGGAGGTTGCGCCATGGAAGCTTTGGGGCTTGATGTCCTCTTCATGGGCTCTAACGCCGCACGCCTTCTGCAGGGCCTTTGGGTCGCGGTGCAGATCAGCGCCATATCGGTAGTGCTCAGCATTATCCTTGGCATGCTTTTCGGCATCTTCATGACGTGGAAGAGCCCTGTTGCCCGCGTTATCTCGCGCCTGTACCTGGAAATCGTGCGCATCATGCCGCAGCTGGTGCTGCTCTACATCGTGTTCTTCGGCGCAACGCGCGTGATGGGCATCAACATCTCGGCCGAGCTTTCCTCGGTCATCGTGTTCGTGTTCTGGGGAACCGGCGAAATGGGCGACCTGGTGCGCGGCGCCCTTACCAGCATTCCCAAACAGCAGTACGAAAGCGCCGAGGCCCTTGGCCTTTCGAAGGCGCAGATCTACCGCCACGTCATCATCCCGCAGGCCATCCGCCGCCTGGTGCCGTCCTCGATCAACCTCATCACCCGCATGATCAAAACCACCAGCCTGCTGCTGATGATCGGCGTTATCGAGATGATGAAGGTTGGCCAGCAGATCATCGAGGCTAACCGCATGACCTCGCCAAACGCCGTTTTCGGCATCTACGGCACCATTATGTTGCTGTACTTCATCATCTGCTGGCCCATCAGCATGCTGGCAAGCCACCTCGAGAAGAAATGGAATTAGGCAATGAGCGAAACCGCCCTGCTCTCCATCGAGCACCTTAAGAAGGCCTACGGCGAAAACGTGGTGCTGAAAGATATCAGCCTTACCGTGAAACGCGGCGAGGTAATCGTGGTCATCGGTCCTTCCGGCTGCGGCAAGTCCACCTTCCTGCGCTGCATCAACGCGCTTGAGCCCATCCAAGGCGGCAGCATCGAAATCGGCGGGACGAACGTCAACGGTTCCGAGAAGGAACTCACCGAGCTTCGCCAGAAGGTGGGCATGGTGTTCCAGAGCTACGACCTGTTCCCGCATATGACGGTGATCGACAACATCACGCTTGCGCCCATCAAGGTGAAGAAGATGCCGAAGGCCGAAGCCGAAGAGGCAGCCCGTGCCCTGTTGAAGCGCGTTGGTCTGTCCGAAAAGGAGAAAAGCTATCCGCGCGAGCTTTCCGGTGGCCAGAAGCAGCGCGTGGCCATTGCCCGCGCCCTTGCCATGGAACCCGAGGTGTTGCTGCTGGACGAGGTTACCGCAGCGCTCGACCCTGAAATGGTGCGCGAAGTGCTCGACGTTATCCTGGGCCTGGCGAAAGAGGGAAAGACCATGATCATCGTCACCCACGAAATGCAGTTCGCCCGCGCAGTGGCCGACCGCGTGCTGTTCTTCGACGGCGGCGAGATCGTGGAACAGGACATCCCCGAGCGCTTCTTCGAGTGCCCGCAGAGCAACCGCGCGAAGAAGTTCCTCCACACCTTCGAATTCGACGCCGTGCGCCAGCACGAGGCCTAGGCTGCACCGGGGCTCTGGAGCCCACCGGGCCGGGGTGTCGGGGCGTCGGGACGTCGGCCAAACCGCGCAATCGCGCCATGGCTGCATGCTGCAGCACGTCGCCCACGGCCCCACGCCCTACCGCACCTCGGAGCGCATCGTGCGGTATTGCCTCGCCCCGACCAGCATGCTAGCGCCATTCGCCCGATCCATAGAACGCCTTACCTTTTGGCCCCGCAAGCATCCGCCTGCGGGGCCAAACTGCCATATAACCAGTTATTAAAGATGCGAACAGGCTTATTCCCTTATTCCTATTGACTTCATGGGATTTAAGCGGTTTACTTCCATCAATCGAAAAAGCACCTCCCCCAAACAGAGGCGCGAAAGGAAGGACAGAAACATGACCCAAACCAAACGCACCTGGAAGCTTGTGGCTGTGCTCGCCGCAGCCCTTGCCATTGCCGGAGTTCTGCTTGCCGGCTGCTCCAGCAGCTCGTCCAGCTCCAACGGCGGCTACCGCACCCTGGACCAGATCAAGGACAGCGGCAAGATCACCATCGGCGTGTTCAGCGACAAGAGCCCCTTCGGCTATGTCGATGAGAACGGCACCTATCAGGGCTACGACATCGAGCTGGCCAACCGCCTTGGTCAGGACCTTGGCGTAGAGGTTGAGCTGGTTTCCACCGAGGCCGCAAACCGCGTCGAGTACCTGCAGACCGGCAAGGTGGACGTTATCCTGGCCAACTTCACCGTTACCGCTGAGCGCGCCGAAGCAGTAGACTTCGCCGACCCCTACATGAACGTTGCCCTGGGCGTTGTGTCCCATAAGGACAACGTGGTTACCGACCTCAGCCAGATCGGCGACCGCCCGGTAATCGTGATCTCCGGCACCACCGCCGAGACCTACCTCACCGAGCACAACAAGGACCTCACCCTGGAAAAGTACGATACCTACGCTGCTGCCAAGACCGCGTTCGAGAACAACGCTAACGCCGTCTGGGCAAACGACAACACCGAGGTTATCGCCTTCGCCAACCAGGGCGGCTCCGAGTACGTTGTGGGCATCGAGAAGCTGGGCGACTCCGACACCATCGCGCCTGCCGTCACCAAGGGCAACGAATCCCTGCTGAACTGGATCAACGAGGATCTGAAGTCCCTCGGCGCAGAGAACTTCTTCCACGCCGACTACGAGAAGACCCTGCTGAGCACCTACGGCGCTGAATACGAGAACACCCTCGTCGTCGAGCCCGGCCAGAACTAACACGCCAGAAGGGGTGCGGGTGCCTGGGTTGAAAGACCCGTAGGACTCGCGCCCCTTCCAACAAAACGCCTCCCCAGGTTTTCATAGGGCCAAGTCACACCTGGGGCTTAAGCCCCCTACTACGGCCGGCAAAAGCCAGCCAAAGCAGAAAAGGGATCCTTCGGGATCCCTTTTCGGTTGTCTGCAGCGCCAAGCGACACACCAAGGCACGCACACCAGGTTGGGCACCGGGAGCGCATCCCCTCACGGGACCTCTAGCCCATCGCAACTCACCGCAATCAAGCGGGGCCCCTTCAGTAAACCGCAACCCGCCCAAAATAACACCAAGCCCGGCCAGCAACCCGCCTCCCTGGGTTGCCAACCGGGCTTGAAGCCTGTGCGTCTGCGTCTGGTTTACGGACGCAGACCAGAGCCGCCTTGGATCGTGATGGTCTCGCCGGATACGTACGAGGCCATATCGCTTGCCAAGAACACGGCAACTGGGGCAATGTCGGTCTTAGGATCACCGAAACGTCCCAGCGGAATACCTTTGATGGTTGCAGCGAAGGTTTCGGGGTACTCTTCCTTCCACGCAGCCAGCTGCTCGGTCATTGCGAGCGGGCAGATAACGTTGGCGCGAACGCCGTCGGGGCCCCATTCGGTTGCCGCAACGCGGGTCATGCCACGGATACCTTCCTTGGCGGCAGCGTAGCTGGACTGACCGGGCTTGCCGAACAGGCCGGCGCCGGAGGAAAGGTTCACCACGGAACCCTTGGTCTTCTTCAACTCGGGGAACGCATGCTTCATGTAGAAGAACGCCGCATACAAGCCGGAATTGATGGCCAAGTCGAAATCTTCCTTCGAGTGGTCCACCAAGTTCACGCCCGACTTGGACGCCTGGGCGTTGTTCACCACGGTATCTAGCTTTCCGAAGTGCTCTACGGTAGCCGCGATCACTCGCTTAACGGCTTCCTCGTCGGAACCCTCTGCCACCACATGCATAACGTCGACGCCGTACTGCTCCTTCAGCCGTTCCTCCGCATCGATAAGACGCTGCTCGTTGCGCCCAGTGATGCACAGGTTGGAGCCTTCCTCGGCGAACGCACTGGCGATGGCGAAGCCGATGCCCTTGCCGCCGCCCGTAACGATCGAAACATTTCCTTCAAGAAGTCCCATATCGGTCCCCTTTCGTTGCAACAGGTGGTCTGTGCAACACAATGCTAGGAATTGTCCGCTCCCATTCGATGATTACCGGCCTTTAGCGGCATAGAGCTATCGGCGAGTGGCGATTCTATTAATTTTTGGATAACTGATTGTCCGTTCGCACCCTATGAACGGTTTCCAGATTTACAGACCTAATCGCGCGGACACGCAACTCAACATCAATAAGAGAACACGGACACTGCCATGACTTCAGGCCACTGATAAATTACGGTTCGTTTCATTTCTCCCCCACACGCCGAGCACCGGGATGCGGGATCCCAGTCAAGTACAGCTTGCGGAACCCCGTTAAGTCGGTCAACGGAAACCACCCTCGTTGGAACGCCAAAAGCGCATTAATGACAGTACTTAGCGCACGAAGGACATGCGGCCATGCCGCCCAAGGCCGTTTCGCGCAATTCGTACGGAAGGCTTCTGCCCACCTTGTACATTGCGTCCACTACCTCATCGAACGGGATCTTCCCCTCGATCCCCGCAAGAGCCAGCTGCGCTGAGGAAAGCGCGTTCACCGCTGCGGATGCGTTTCGTTTCTGGCACGGCGCTTCCACCAATCCGCCGATGGGATCGCATACCAGCCCCAGCATGTTAGCCAAGGCGTAACTCGCGGCGGTAAGGCACATGCGCGGCGTTCCGCCCAGCAGCTCCACCGCAGCACTGGCAGCCATCGCAGCCGCAGAGCCTATTTCGGCCTGGCAGCCGCCCTCGGCGCCCGCCACCGTTGCATTTCGAGCGATGATGGACCCAACGATCGAAGCATTCTTCAACGCCTTCACCAAGTCACCGTCGGTGAAACCGTGCTGTTCCTGCAAGGTAAGCAGCACCGCCGGGATCACCCCGGCAGAACCCGCCGTCGGTGCCGCCACGATCAAGCCCATTGCCGCATTGGTTTCCAGCACGGCAACTGCATTGCGCGTCGCCGAAGCGATCATCGAACCGCGAACGCCCGCGCCCAAGTCCTCCAGCTCATGCAGCTTGGCAGCCTCGCCGCCGATAAGCCCACCCATGGAACGCCGCGGAGATTCTACCGGCGCCTGAGCTGAAGCGCGCATCACCTCGATGACCCTATCAAGGTACTCGCGGATGGTGTCGGCGGAAGACCCACGGCTGGCAAGTAAAGCACGCTCGCGCACATCGGCCGCGTAGCTCAGTGAAACGTTATTCTCTTCGCAAAACGCCAGCAGCTCTGCGGCATTGGCGAAATCGAGCCTGCGGAACTCAGCCAACGCCACCTCTGGGTCCACAGTGGAAGGCTCGTCGCTCAAGCTGCGATGCAGGCCGTCAGCAGGTATGAAGCGGACCGACTTCACCGAGGGGAATTCCAGGATCTTCGCGATAACCGCAGCAGGCACCGGATCGTCAACGTCCATAACCGTAAAGGCATCCCCACCCTGACGTGTGCGATGCATGGCAGAAGTGCCGATGTTGATGCCCGCATCACCCAGTGTGCTGGCGATATGAGCCAGCGTTCCCGGCAGGTCTTGCTGGCGAACGATCATGCTATTGAACTCGCCGGTGATATGAACATCGATACCGTCGATGCGCACCAACTCCGCAGCTCCGCCGCCGATCGAGACGCCGCGCGCCACCACTTCGTTACCGTCGGCATCCAGCACCCGCACTTCAACGGTATTGGGATGACTCACCTTGGTAACAGGGTCCGGTTCGAAGTTGAACTCCAGGCCGTTGTTACGAGCCAGTTCGAACGAGTTGCGGATACGCAGATCGTCGGTATGCAGGCCAAGGAGACCCGCAACAAGCGCTCTGTCGGTACCGTGGCCGTGGTAGGTATGGGCGAACGATCCATACAGGGCGAACGTGGCCTCCACGGGTTCTGCTTCGAGAAGATTGCGCACCATGCTCGCGATGCGCAGCGCGCCAGCCGTATGAGAGGAAGAAGGCCCAACCATAATCGGGCCAACAATATCGCGAATGCTCAACGGCTTCATGCGCAGCTCCTTGCAGTTCATGTCAACAACAATGAACTAGGATACCAGCCACTTCTGCGCGGCTTGCCGCAACCCAGACCTTTAGCGAAATCGTGACATTCGCCAGAATGAAGCTGCCTCACACCCAAGCAACAGGAAGCAACAAGTCGGTACACCAAAAGGAAGCATCTAGAGAGAGGGATAACACCGCTCACAGAATCCCTTGCCAACAAAACCCATCGAGCTTGCCAGGGCAGCGAGTAGGGCAGATACAGCAGCATTAAGCCAACGATGAACCTCAATCGTGAGCCGAACAGCATAGCACCCGTTTCCTTAGCAGGGCGTCCAACAGCTCATCCAGGCTCGATGCATATCAATGCTTAAAAGCCTGCAGAACGCCCTTCGGGCCGCTAATGGCCAGATAATAGGCGGTCTTGTTCACCTTGTTCGGCTTATCGGGGAACAGCTGCCGGAACTTCTTCGGGTGCCCCAAAAGGAAACGCAGATTGTCCTCTTGCCACTTCCCAAAAAGGCGCTTATCGAAAGCCCGTTCTCTCATTCCGCGCTGCAAGTCCTTGTGCATCTTCGGGAAGAACTCTTCCCTGCCCTCAGATCCCAAACGCGCGAAGTTCCACATATAGCTGTCGTAGCGAAGACGGAACAGCACCTTCGCAAGATCATCCCTATCGGGATCGTCCTGAATGAACTGCTCGCAGGAATTCAGCTCTTTCACAACGCAGAGAGCCTTTGCCGGATCGTTCACGGAAGAAGCCTCGTTGTCCTGTCGATAATGCAGGATGGCCGTCTGCGACATAACCACCTTCTTGGCAGAGCACCAAACCTTGAACTGGAAACCCATATCCTGGTAGCTAGCCCCACGCGTCTCCAAGAAAGAGACCCTGTTCTCAAGCAGCATCGACCGACGATATATCGCCGACCAGATAGAGGGAATAGTGAAGAATACTTCCTGGAAATCACGAGGGTTAAAGGACTTGCCGAACTCGGGAGCCTTGCACGCTTCGATAAGCTGGTTCTTTTCGCCTTTGCTCCAGTAGAACCAGTAGTTAGCCTTGGCCACATCCGCATCGTTGCTGGAGGCCAAGCCGTACAGAAGCTCCAGTGCGTTGGGCTCGAAGAAATCGTCAGGCTCCAAAATGGCGATGTACTCGCCTCGCGCTTCGCGCATACCGCGGTTCATTGACGCACCGTAACCCGAATTGTCCTTATCGATAACGCGGAAACGGCTATCTTTGTCCAAATACTCCTGGATAATCGCGCGAGAGCCATCGGTAGACCCATCGTTTATGCAAAGGACCTCGAAATCGTCAAACGATTGGGTAGTAAGGGAATCCAATGCCTGGCGAAGATACTTCTCCATATTGAAGATAGGCACCAGAACGCTGATTGCCACCTCGGGTGCACCCGTATACAACTGGGCCTTCTCTTCGGCGATCTTCGCCTCTTGTTTAGCTGCAGCGCCTTGCTTGTTCTTCGCCATACATCCCCCTCTTTATCACGGATGTAAGTATAACGAATGCGTGGATCCATCAAGGCCGTCAAAGACTGCCAAGCGATCCTCTGAAAGCTGAACATACCGCACTCCCACCGGCCCCACCGTCAAGGACCTAGGCCCCGACATCGCCAAACACCACGGGCCAATCGTCGCAGAGGATGCGCCAGCCTCCCCAGCACGCGCATCGCCTGCGGCCGCCCTGCAGCGGGCTGCGCCCCTCCGAGCGAAAAGGCCGCGCCGGCCGCAACAGCACGGGCTCCAGCCCCCATAAATCAGCAAAAGCCCCCGAAGGGGCCCTAAACGCAGGAATGCCCTGCATGAGCGGAACTTCCTATCCTCCCACGGACTGCACCGCAGTACTTTCGGCGATGGGGAGCTTAACTGCCGAGTTCGGCATGGGATCGGGTGATCCTCCCCTCCATGGTTCCGCTCATGCAGGGCATTGGCCTTGCAGAGAAGTCGTATTCCCTTTTCAAAAGGGGGCTACCCTGGGGGTTGCATAGCGTTCTTGATGAACTTTTCCTTACCACGAATCGAGAAGATGAAATCGAGATGAAGAGCTCGGCCGATTAGTACCGCTCGCCTGAGCCCCTCGCAGGGCTTGCAGCTGCGGCCTATCAAACTCCTGGTCTAGAAGTGGCCTTACCGAAGAGAGAACTCATCTCGAGGCCGGCTTCCCGCTTAGATGCTTTCAGCGGTTATCCGTTCCGCACGTAGCTAGGCAGCGACGCCGTTGGTCGACGACTGCGGCACCAGAGGTGCGTCCATCCCGGTCCTCTCGTACTAGGGACAGATCCTCTCAATTCTCTTGCGCCCACGGAGGATAGGGACCGAACTGTCTCACGACGTTCTGAACCCAGCTCGCGTACCGCTTTAAACGGCGAACAGCCGTACCCTTGGGACCTGCTACAGCCCCAGGATGCGATGAGCCGACATCGAGGTGCCAAACCTTGCCGTCGATGTGGACTCTTGGGCAAGATCAGCCTGTTATCCCCGGAGTACCTTTTATCCGTTGAGCGACGGCCATTCCACGCTGGGCCGCCGGATCACTAGAACCGACTTTCGTCTCTGCTCGGCTTGTGGGCCTCGCAGTCAGGCTCGCTTGTACTCTTGTGCTCTACGGGCGATTGCCGACCGCCCTGAGCGAACCTTACGCACGCCTCCGTTACTCTTTAGGAGGCGACCGCCCCAGTCAAACTACCCACCTGGCACGGTCCGCGCCCCCGATGAGGGCGGCGCGTTAGGCTGCCGATGCGGTGAGGGCAGTATTCCAAGGGCGCCTCCCCGCGAGCTGGCGCTCGCGGTTCCCAGGCTCCTGCCTATCCTCTACGCACCGCACCAACAGCCAATGCCAAGCTGCAGTAAAGGTTCACGGGGTCTTTCCGTCCTTCCGCAGGTAATTCGCATCTTCACGAATAATACAATTTCACCGGGTCCATGGTTGAGACAGCGCCCAAGTCGTTACGCCATTCGTGCAGGTCGGAACTTACCCGACAAGGAATTTCGCTACCTTAGGACCGTTATAGTTACGGCCGCCGTTTACTGGGGCTTGGCTTCAGCGCCTCGCTTGCGCTAACGCATCCGCGTAACCTTCCAGCACCGGGCAGGCGTCAGACCCTATACGTCGCCTTGCGGCTTTGCAGAGTCCTGTGTTTTTGGTAAACAGTCGCTTGGGCCGTTTCGCTGCGACCCCCCGCCGCTCGGGGAGCAAGTCCCGTCACCGCAGGGGGCACCCCTTCTCCCGAAGTTACGGGGTCAGTATGCCGAGTTCCTTAACCATGGTTCTCCCGATCGCCTTGGTATGCTCTACCCGCCTACCTGTGTCGGTTTTGGTACGGGCACCATGCTCGCTCCTTAGGGGTTTTTCTTGGAAGCATGGGCTCACCGGCTTCACACGAAGCTTCGTCTAACGTCTCAGGCTGAAGGCTCCGCGGATTTGCCAACGGAACCGCCCTACGCGCTTTCACGGGGACGTCCAGAACCCCGCCCGGCTACCCTTCTCCGTCACCCCGTCGTCAAACGCGGCATGGTGGTACAGGAATATCCGCCTGTTGTGCATCGGCTACGCCTGTCGGCCTCGCCTTAGCTCCCGACTGACCCTGGGAGGATTAGCCTTGCCCAGGAACCCTTAGGCTTACGGCGGAGGGGTTTCCCGCCCCTCTCTCGTTACTCATGCCAGCATTCTCACTTCCACGCGGTCCACCGCAGGTCGCCCTACGGCTTCGCCCCCCGTGGAAAGCTCCCCTACCACTGATAAAACAGTCCGCTGCTTCGGTACAACGCTTAGCCCCGTGTATTGTCGGCGCATGTCCACTTGACCAGTGAGCTGTTACGCACTCTTTAAATGCATGGCTGCTTCTAAGCCAACATCCTGGTTGTCTAGGCAAACGCACATCCTTTGCCACTCAGCGTTGATTTGGGGACCTTAGCAGGCGGTCTGGGCTGTTTCCCTCTCGAACACACGGCTTAGCCCACATGTTCTGACTCCCGGGCTCTGGTCCCGCGGCATTCGGAGTTTGGTATCGGTTGGTAGGCGGTGAGGCCCCCGCACGAATCCAGTGCTCTACCACCGCGGGAGAACGCCCGAGGCTAGCCCTAAAGCTATTTCGGGGAGAACGAGATATCTCCGGGTTTGATTGGCCTTTCACCCCTACCCACGGGTCATCCCCTCCGTTTTCAACCGAAGTGGGTTCGGCCCTCCACGGGGTCTTACCCCCGCTTCAGCCTGCCCATGGGTAGCTCACCCGGCTTCGCGTCCGCGCAGCGCGACTCGAATAGTCGCCCGTTTAAAGACTCGCTTTCGCTGCGGCTCGCTTGACTAGCTTAACCTCGCCGCGCTGCGCGACTCGCTGGCTCATTCTACAAAAGGCACGCCGTCACACCGCAAAGGGTGCTCCGACTGCTTGTAGGCACACGGTTTCAGGTACTGTTTCACTCCCCTCTCGGGGTGCTTTTCACCTTTCCCTCACGGTACTGGTTCGCTATCGGTCATAGGAGAGTGCTTAGCCTTGGAGGGTGGTCCCCCCAGATTCCCACCGGGTTTCACGTGTCCGGCGGTACTCGGGATCCTTCCCATGGCCGTCGCGATTTCGGGTACGGGGCTCTTACCCCCTCTGGCCGGCCTTCCCAGGCCGTTCCCCTAAAGCGACGGTTTCTGACCATGCCGCGCAGCTCCAGCTACGCGATGGAAGTCCCACGACACCACTTGCAGCAACGCCTGGAGGCTTACACGTGCAAGGGTTTAGGCTGTTGCGCTTTCGCTCGCCGCTACTCGCGCAGTCTCGGTTGATTTCCTTTCCTCCGGGTACTTAGATGTTTCAGTTCCCCGGGTTGCCGTCTTCCGCCCTATAGATTCAGGCGGAGACTGGCGGGCGTTGCCCCGCCAGGGTTCCCCCATTCGGAGATCCGCGGGTCGAAGGGTACTTGCCCCTAACCGCGGCTTATCGCAGCTTGTCGCGTCCTTCATCGGCTTCCTATGCCAAGGCATCCACCGTGTGCCCTTAGTATCTTCATCTAGCAAGTTATCTTAGATCATTCCTGATAAAGTAATTTGGGTATCGATCATACATTCACGATCGTGATATGGATGCGAATCACACTTCTGCAGACTCTTGATTGATGTCTGTGTGCACAATCTGAATCGATTGAGATTAGATGAGTGATTCGTTGATTCACTTTCAAACGCTATGCAACTCTCAAGGTGCCCCGTGCGCGTCGATCCGCGCAGTGACGGGAGCCCTCGAAGCTGGGTACTGTGAGGCGTGTGCCAGACCGGGGCGGGATGCCCCGTTGATTTGCTTCCAGGCCACGGGAGCTCAGCTCGACCGTGGAATGGCACTTTACGTGTCTCCCTAGAAAGGAGGTGATCCAGCCGCACCTTCCGGTACGGCTACCTTGTTACGACTTCACCCCCCTTACCCTCCACACCTTCGGCGCCTCCCCCCTTGCGGTTGGGCCGGCGACTTCGGGTGCAGACGACTCGGGTGGTGTGACGGGCGGTGTGTACAAGGCCCGGGAACG
>CAVBGJ010000003.1:0-117080 GCA_963595065.1 Christensenellaceae bacterium Phil1
TTCAAGAACACGTACCAGGACAAGTGGATAACCGACGACTACTCCCGGCGCATGATCAAAGACGTTGACCGGTCGGACGTTGTCAGCGAGAGCATGATCCAAAGTCCCGTTCTGGGCGGCATCACACCGCTTCAGCTTTCCGGCGGCGTGAAAACGTTGATGCTCATCAGGTTCGACCGTAAGCAGGTTTTCAATGCATCTACCTGCGGTGATAATTGCGCCAAGTGGATTCTTGATATGGCGAAAGACCGTAAGGTGGTAATCAACCTGTACCACGTCATGGATTTCGGACCGGGCGAATTCAAAATCCGCGTGTTGAACAGCGGGAACATCGCGCACAACATGGCGGAGCTCATCCATGAGTCCATCCCGTATCTGTAGGGGCTGCTGATGAAAGGCTCATTCGACATCCGCGTTTCGCGCAAGCGCGGCACCGATTACCGGTTCACCATCAAGCGCAACATCACGGTAATCCGTGGCGACAGCGGTACGGGCAAAACTACGTTGTACGAGATGATCGCCGACCGCATGCGCTACGGTGATCAATCCGGCGTAACCGTGCAATGCGAGCGCCCCTGCGTTGCCCTTACCGATAGCAATTGGAAAACCCAGCTTGCCGGGTTCACCGACTCGATTGTGTTCGTGGACGAGGGCTTGAAGAGCCTCCTCTCGCACGATTTCGCAGCAGCGGTGAAAGGCTCGTCGAACTACTTCGTCCTAATCACCCGTGCCGACTTGCCGGCCTTGCCGTACAGCGTAAACGAGGTCTACCGCGTGAAGACCAGCGGAAAGTTCCATTCGCTTGCCCCGCTTTACGCCGAGCGCGATGGGCATAGGTATTCGGCTTCGAAGGCCGTTCCGAAACATGACTTCGACGTGCTCCTAACTGAGGATTCGAATTCGGGGTTCCAGTTCTATTCGCGAAGGTTCAACGGCACCGATGTTGTCTGCGAAAGCACAGGTTCCAACGCGGGCGTGCTGCGCTGGCTCGATGAGCATCCCCAAGCCAAGGTGTTTATTGTTGCCGATGGCGCGGCGTTCGGGGCTTATGCCGATAGGGTCTTGAAGCTTCAGAGTCTGCATCGCGACAGCGTTGCGGTGTGCTTACCGGAATCGTTCGAATGGCTGCTGATCAGCTCGGGAGTAGTGAGCTCTTCTGAGATAGACAAAGTGCTTCAGGATCCTAGCCAGTACGTGGAAAGCGCCGAGTGCATGAGCTGGGAGCAGTTCTTCACGGACTACCTCAAGCAGCAAACCAAGGGTACGCCGTTTGCCTACAAGAAGGAATCCCTCGCTGAAGCGTATATGGTGGAAGAAAACGCCTCGAAAATCATCGCGCTTATTGCGTGCCGGAATATCAAATAGCTGGGCGGCATCGGGCTGCTTCGGGCTACTTCGTGTGCCTAGGTTTTTTGGGCGTTCGGGGCGGCGCTTTGGGTTGTGGTGCCGAGCTTTGGCCAGCCCCCCTGCGGCTGTTAGGAGGCAAACATGCTGGTAGACATAGATGTAGACGCGCTGCGCGATTACTTGCTGGACTACTGCGGCAGCGCCATGTTCTCGGGCTTTCCCGCGGCGGTTATCGATGTGGGGCGCATCAGTTCCGCCTCGGACGAAGAGCTGTGCGAGATTGCCGAAGAGCTGGGCGTGGACCTTCGCCGCTTCGTGGTGTAGCGGCTTCTTGGGCGGGCCAACGCAGGCGTCTGCTTCTGCCCAAGACGCTGATGCCTCGCGTCTTCCGGCGCGGGCAGTTTGCGGATCGGTTCCTCTGCTTAGTGGCGTGGCTTCCGCGCCCGCCCCTTCTTCACGGTTGGGCAACCGCTTTATGTCGGGATTGTGCCCGTTGCTACAATGGCCGTGAAAAACATCTAGGAAAAGGAGGCCATTATGGTTCCCCACATCACGCAAAGCGAGTTCGCAGAAAAGGTAGAGAACGTTCCGTATCCCGTGCTGGTGGATTTCTTCGCCACCTGGTGCGGCCCCTGCAAGATGATGGCGCCGGTGCTGGAAGAGGTTGCCGTTGCCAAGCAGGGCAAGGCCGCGGTGTACAAGGTGGACGTAGACCAGGAGCCCCAGCTGGCGCAGCGCTTCGGCGTTATGAGCGTGCCCACCCTCATCGTGTTCAAGGGCGGCAAGCCCGCCCAGCAGTTCGTGGGCGTTCAGCCGAAGCAGGCGCTGGAGGAAGCCCTTTCCTAGCAGCGCTGGCTTAACCGCCGGTTCGCTTCAACTGCGTATCCCCGTATCCCCCTTGTGCGGTGCCCTTGGCACTGCGCGAGGGGGTTCGTGTATGTGCGCCGAAGCCGCATTCTGGCGGAATAGGCAATTTTTCACGAACGTACATTCCAAGATAAAAGGAGGTACCTCCTATGATCGACGTGCTCATTATCGGCGCGGGCCCTGCCGGCCTTTCGGCGGGCATTTACACTGCGCGTGCTGGGCTTTCCGTTGTGCTTCTGGAAGAGCTTGTGCCGGGCGGCCAGCTTGCTTCCATCGACAAGCTGGAGAACTACCCAGGATTCGCCGACGGCATCAACGGCTTCGATGCCGCGCTAGCCCTGCGCTCCCAAGCCGAACGCTTCGGCGCCCGCATCGTTTCCGACAAGGCGGTTGGTATTCAGGTTGGTGCTGGCGCGGATGACTTGGTCGGCAGTGTCCTTAAAGTCGTCAACGCGGTTGGCGGCCCTAACGCTGGCGCCGGGGCTGACGGTGCCGTTGGCGCAGGCTCTACCGCCTGCGAAGGCGGCGGAGTTGGTGGTGCTGGTATCGGCGGCGATGTTCTTGCTGGTGTTAGCAATCCCGCAGATGCCGCCGCCCCCTTCGCGGTGAAGGGCGCCCAAGGAACCTACGAAGCCCGCAGTATCATCGTTGCCACGGGCGCCAAGCCCGTTCCTTTGCCCGTTGATGGAGCGGAAGCCCTGGTAGGCAAGGGTGTTTCATACTGTGCCACCTGTGACGGCAACTTTTTCCGCGGCAAAGCTGTAGCCGTGGTGGGCGGTGGCGACAGTGCCTGCGCCGATGCCGTGTACCTTTCGCGTGTGGCCAGCGAGGTTCATCTTATCCACCGGCGCGATGTCCTGCGCGCGAACCCCTGGTACGCCCAGCAGTTGGAGCAACTGCCCAACCTCACCATCCATTGGGACACGGTGGTAACTGGCATCGACCAAACAGAAGGCCGCGTTTCCGGCCTTGAGCTGGAAAACGTGAAGTCACACGAAGCCTCGAACCTCGCGGTGGAAGGCTTGTTCGTGGCCATCGGCACGCGCCCTGAAACGGGCTGGCTTGAAGGTACCGTTGCCTTGGATGCTAACGGCTACATTGTGGCCCAGCAGGGTGGCGCAACCTCGCAGCCGGGCATCTTCGCCGCGGGCGATGTTCGCACCACGCCCCTGCGCCAAGTGGTAACCGCTGTTGCCGACGGCGCCCTAGCCGCCGAATCCGCCGCCGCATTCCTGGCCGCGCAGTAGGGCAGAGACCCGTGTCGTCAATGCTGCTACTTCGAGTCGTAGTTTGGCGGCGCAGGGAGACGCCAGGGTTATGTCGTGGTTTAGCTGGTCGGTTTGGCTAGTCACCCTCGAACCCATCATTGGTGAAGCAGGGTAGCCCTTTGGCCCTACCGTCTCGTCGCACCTCATGGGCTCGCCACTCCCACTCCCAACTTCCTGGCAACATGCTAAGATATGATGCTATGAATTTTCCGGGGCAGCTGTCCCGTTTGGTGCGCCTGCGCATGGCGGGCGCGTGAGGCTTAAGAAGGAAGAACATGCGCGAAAAGCTTGAGAAGATCATCAAGGCCTACGAAGAGCTGGAGCAGAAGCTCGGCGACCCGTCGGTGCTTGCCAACCAGGGCGAGTACAACAAGCTGGCGAAAAGCTACGCCGACCAGGGCCCGCTGGTAACCAAGGCCCGCGAGTACATCCGCGACTTGGACGACCTGGCGGAAGCTAAGGAGCTTCTGGGCGACCCCGACATGAAGGAGTTCGGCCAGGAAGAGATCTCCCGTATCGAAGGCGAGCTTCCCCAGCTGGAGGAAGACATCAAGTTCATGCTCATTCCCTCCGACCCGGCCGACGAAAAGGACATCATCGTGGAGATCCGTGCCGCCGCCGGTGGCGACGAGGCTGCCATCTTCGCGGGCGACCTGTACAAGATGTACCAGCGCTTCTGTGACCACCAGGGCTGGAAGGTTGAAACCATGGACGTTTCGCCTTCCGAGGCCGGCGGCTACAAGGAAATCCAGTTCAAGGTAAAGGGCAACAAGGTGTTCTCCGTTATGAAGTTCGAAAGCGGCGTTCATCGCGTGCAGCGCATCCCCAAAACGGAAAGCCAGGGCCGCATCCACACCTCCACGGCAACGGTGGCCGTGCTGCCTGAGGCCGACGAAGTGGAAATCGATATCAAAGACAGCGACCTGCGCATCGACGTGTTCCGCGCCGGCGGCCCGGGCGGCCAGTGCGTTAACACCACCGACTCCGCCGTGCGCATCACGCACCTGCCTTCCGGTTTGGTGGTTCAGTCGCAGGACCAGAAGAGCCAGCTGCAGAACAAGATCGCCGCTATGGCCGTTCTGCGTGCCCGCCTGTACGAGAAGATGCTGGCCGAACAGCAGGCCGCTGAAGGCGCCAAGCGCCTGGCGCAGATCGGCTCCGGCGACCGCGCCGAGAAGATCCGCACCTACAACGCGCCGCAGGACCGCGTAACCGATCACCGCATCGGCTTCAACTCCACCTACAACGGCGTGCTGATGGGTGACTTGCTGGGCGATGTTATCACTGCACTCCAGGCCGCCGACCGAGCCCAGAAGCTCGAAGAAGCGGTATAGCCCCTGCCTTTGCCGAGCGGCAATCCGGACCTCGAAGGGTTCGGTTGCCGCTCGTTTTTTATGCCGCGAATGCGAAGCCGGGCGTGCTCCGGCCTTCTTTTTTGAAACCATCTCGTGAAACGGAACACCATGACCAACGACATCTGGACCATAAAGGCCGCCCTGGATTGGACGGTGGGCTACCTTGAGCGCAAGGGCGATGCCAACCCGCGCCTTTCTGCCGAATGGCTGATGTCCGAGGCCACGGGGCTTTCCCGCATTGAGCTGTACGTGAACTTCGAGAAGCCCCTTTCCACCGAGGAGCGCGCCGTGCTGCGCGATTTCGTTGCCCGCCGCGGCAAGGGCGAGCCGCTGCAGCTTATCAGCGGCAAGGCGCCGTTCCGCTACCTAACGCTGTTCGTTGCCCCCGGCGTGCTTATCCCGCGCCCCGAAACCGAGGTGCTGGTGAGCGAGGCCTTTGCCGAGCTGGACCTGCCGCGCCCCGCCAGCCACGTTGAGCAGGGCGAGGAAGGCGAGCAGATTGTGGATGCCAGCCTGCCGCCCCTGGAAGCCATCGACCTCTGCACCGGCTCGGGCTGCATCGCCTGTGCACTGGCCTCCGAGTACCCTGCGGCGCACGTGGTGGCGCTCGACATCGCACCCGAGGCGCTGGCTTTGGCGCAGAAGAACGCGGACCATCTGGGGCTTTCCGAACGCGTGGACGTTCGCGAAAGCGACTTGCTGGCTGCTATCCCTGAAGCTGAATATGGCACGTTCGATCTGGTCATCTCCAATCCGCCCTACGTTCCCAGCGCCGTGTGCGACACGCTTCCCGCCGAGGTTGCCGAGTGGGATCCGCGCTTGGCGCTCGATGGCGGGGAAGACGGCCTTTCCCTGTTCCGCCGCTTCCTGCCCCAAGCGCTTGCCTGCCTGAAGCCCAACGGCGTGCTTGCGGTGGAGCTCTACGAAGGCCACCTGGACCAGGCTGCCCAGCTTGCAACCGCAGCGGGCTTTGATCGCACTCGCATCGTGAACGACCTTGCCGGCCGCCCCCGCGTGCTGGTGGCGCGCAAGCCTGCCTAAGGAGCGCTACCGCCTGTAGCGGCACCGGCCTTTGCCTGTGCACCCTGGCCGCCCAGGCGAACTATCGTTTTCGGCTCAACGGCCGCCCCAGGCATCACCTTCGCCAGCAGCTCTGCCTTCGCGTTCGCTTTCCGAACCGCCCCCATTCCCTTCGCCCGTATAATGGATTTTGGTGATAGCAAAGGAAAGGGACGGCCATGGCTGCTCAGCGCAACGCAACTGAATTCGTGGATTATGCTTCGGGCTTCGTGGGCTCTTCCGCCGGTGAGCTGGATTCATGCCTTTCCGAATCCCTGGAAACTATCGAGGAATATTTGGAGGGTCGTACGCCTGCGCTCGGCGTGGTGCTGGGCATGGGCCTTGGCTCGGTGGCGAAAAGCTTGGAAAACGCTGTAAGGATCCCGTTTTCCGACATTCCTCATATGAAGCGCTGCCAGGTAATCGGGCACGCGGGGCAGTTCGTGTGCGGCTACTTGGAAGGCGTGTGCGTGCTTGCCATGCAAGGCCGCCTGCATGGCTACGAGGGCTATACGGCGCCCGAGGTTGCCTACCCGGTTTGGCTGATGGGCCGCTTGGGCGTGCGTGCTCTGGTAACCACCTATTCGGTTCGCCCTTTGTCGCAAAAGCTTTCCGTGGGCGATCTGTGCCTTACTGCCGACCACATAAACCTTACCGGGCGAAACCCCCTTGTGGGCCACGACCCGAACCGCTTTGCCCGCCGCTTCGTGTCGTTGGATGAAGCGTACAGCCCGCGTCTGCGCCAGGTGGCCCAGCAGGTGGCAGCGCAGAACGGCTTCCTCTTGGAAGAGGGCATCTACCTGGCCGTTCCCGGCCCCAGCTTAGAAACTCCGGCGGAAATGCGCGCGTTTTCCCTTATGGGCGCCAGCACCGTGGGCGTTAGCTCCATCGAGGAGGTTATCGCCGCGCGTCATGTGGGCATAGAGGTGCTGGGCGTTTCGTTGGTCTCCGGCGCGGCAGGCTCATTCGCCACCGCCGAAGAGGTGTCTGCCGTGGGGGAGTCCCGCTACCTGGACTTATTGGAATTGCTTAAGGGAATTGCGATTCATTGTTTGCGGTAATCAAACGCGATCTAAAAGAATTGAAAGAAAGTATTGCCCCACTTGTGAACACATGGTTAAATTGAACACGTTCGGAATGGAACATGTTCAAGTTACCGGGCTTCGTCTTGGGGGAGTTCAGGAGCTTCAGGGACTTGAGCATGATCTGTATGCGAGCGAGTTCCGCAAATTAGCGGGAGGGGTAATTCGCTAAGAGCACAAAACTCGGCGTGAAATCAGCCCGTTGTAGTTTTCAGGGGATGGAAGCTACAGCGGGCTCTTTTCGTTTAGGGCGCTCTCTTTTTTGCTACTATTTAAAAAATGCATCCGGTGCTTTATACCGTCATGCACGCAAACCAGAACAAGCCAACGGCGAAGGTGGAACATGCCAATAGGTAACCTTAAAGGTTCGCACGCTCAAGGCCGCCATGCCTCTGGGCAGGGGGTGCGGCCGGCATCGTACCGAAGCGGCGGTTCGCAGCATGGCACGGCTGGGCATTCTGCCGGTGCGCAGCAAGCAAGCCATCGGCCTCAGGGGCACGCAAGCGCACCTCGCTACAACGGCAATGCCGCCTATCCGGGCTCAAGCTCTTCGGGGCGTTATGTTCCCGGTAATTACCATGTTCCAACGGTTTCCGGGTACCGGGCTTCCAATGGCGCTGCTGCTGGACGTGTTGCGCCCCCTAACAGCAGGGGCCAGTACGCTGGCGCAGGTGATGCCAGCCAGTATTCTCGCGATTCCTATGGTTCCGCAGGCCGTCGCAAAGGCGGCAACGGCGGAAAGGGCGGCAACGGCGGCCCCTGGCGTGTGGTGTTCATCGTCGCCATCATCGTGCTTGTTGCCTCGCTTTGCGCGCTCGGCGCCATTGCCTACCAGTACTTCGCGCAGCAGCGCGCCTACAACGACTTGGAACAGTACGCAGAGGTTTCCGATGTGCAGGGTTCCGGCACCGTCTCTCTTTCCAGCCTTACGGTGGATTGGGATTCGCTGCGAGCCATCAACCCCGACATAGTGGCGTGGATCTACGTTCCCGATACGCCCATCAACTACCCGGTGGTGCAGGGAGCGGACAACGAAGAGTACCTGCATAAGGCCTTCGATGGATCCACCGGCTGGCTTGCCAGCGCGGGCACCATCTTCCTCGACTCCGCCAACAAGTCCGACCTTTCCGATCGCAACAACGCGTTGTACGGCCATCATATGAACGATGGCTCGATGTTCGCCTCGCTTGCGGATTTCATCGATCAGTCCACGTTCGACAGCCATCGCGACATATACGTTCTAACGCCGAACGGCAATTACCGCCTTACCACGTTCGCCGTGGTGAAAACCGTTGGCAGCGACGCCATCGTTCAGACGTCGTTCGCCGACGATTCCAGCTATCGCGCTTACGTGCAGGACAAGCTGGACCGCAGTTCGGTAAGACAGAACGGCACGGTGCTTTCGGCATCGGACATCAAGCAGTCCATGCTGTTCTCCACCTGCGAGTACACGCAAAACGATGGACGTTCGGTGCTGTTCGCCGCAGTGGTGGAAACCACCGCAGCGAACGATCCGTACCTTACCGGTACGCAATCGGGCACTACGAACCTTTCTTCCGATACGAATACGGTCATGGACCGCGATTACTAGGAGGCATACACATGAGCACGTCGGTGTTTCCCGGAGAGCGCCCCGACAGGATGGAAGAGGAGTGCGGTGTTTTCGGCATCTACGCTCCTGGTGAAGATGTTGCGCGCATGACCTGCTTCGGCCTTCAGGCCTTGCAGCATCGCGGACAGGAGTCTGCGGGCATTGCCGTGGGCGATGGTGCAACCATCATGGCCTACAAGGACCTGGGCCTGGTTACCCAGGCGTTCAACGAAAGCGCGCTTTCTGCGCTGAAGGGCAACTTGGCCATCGGCCATGTGCGCTATTCCACCAGCGGCAGCGTTGACGCATGGGAGGCCGCGCAGCCCCACATCTCGGCCATCGATGATGTGCTTATCGCGCTGGCTCACAACGGCACGCTGGTGAACACGAACTATCTGAAGGCGAAGATCATCGACTACGGTGTGCACCTGCGCGCGGGCACCGATTCCGAGGCTGCCGCCAAGATCATCGGCGAGGTTACCAAGGCCACGCATTCGCTGCGTAGCGGCATCCGCAAGGCCATGAAGATGATCGAGGGCGCTTATGCCATGCTTTTGGCCAGCCCGAACTCGCTCTACGCCTTCCGCGACCCGAACGGCATCCGCCCGCTGGTAATCGGCGAGCTGCCGAACGGCCGTGGCTGGGTTGTTTCGTCTGAAACCTGCGGTCTCGACATCGTGGGCGCCACGTTCCTGCGCGAGGTTGCGCCGGGCGAGATCGTACGCTTCTCCGAAGAGGGCATGGTGTCCGAGATGGGCGTTGAGCCGCGCGATCGTGCCAGCTGCATCTTCGAGTGGGTGTACTTCGCCCGCCCCGACTCCGTGATGGACGGCCAGAGCGTGTACGTTTCCCGCCGACAGATGGGCCGCGTGCTTGCGCGCGAGGCTCCGGTGGAAGCCGACCTGGTAGTGGGCGTTCCCGACTCCGGCCTGCCTTCGGCCATGGGCTACGCGCTGGAAAGCGGCATCCCGTACGCCAACGGCATCGTGAAGAACCGCTACGTGGGCCGCACGTTCATCCAGCCCACCGACGAGATGCGCCAGCTGGGCATCCGCCTGAAGCTGAACCCGTTGCCTTCCGTTATCAAGGGGCAGCGCCTAGTGGTAATCGACGACTCCATCGTGCGCGGCAACACCTCGAAGAAACTGGTGGACATGCTGCGCGATGCCGGCGCATCGGAAGTGCACTTGCGCATCGTTTCGCCCGAAACGCGTTGGCCCTGCTTCTACGGCATCGACACCGATACGCAAGACCAGCTCATCGCCGCGAATATGACGAACGCCCAGATGTGCGAGTTCATCGGCTGCGATTCGCTGGCCTTCATTTCCGTCGAGGGCCTGCATGAAGCCGTGAAGTGCGACCACCCCGGTTTCTGCGACGCCTGCTTCACGGGCAAGTACCCGGTGGAGATTCCTGATACCATGAAGGCGAAGAGCTTCCTGCCGGAAGGCAAGGCGGTTCTAGACTAGCCAACACGCGGGCTGCAGCTCGCGCCATTGAATGCAAACGCCCCCGCGGGCACCGATTCCAGGAGATGTTATGACTGATCGCGTTAAGGTCAACGCTTTGGACAACGACAACACCAAATGGCCCAGCTGGACCACTCAGGGTGCGGCAACCACGTACGCCCAGGCGGGCGTGGACACGGCCGAAGGTGCCCGTGCGGTAGACGCCATCAAGGATGCGGTGCATCGCACCTACCGCGACGAGGTTCGCGGTGACATCGGCGGTTTCGGCGGCCTGTTCAGCATCGGCGTTGCCAAGAACATGGCCGACCCCATCCTGGTTTCCGGCACCGACGGCGTGGGCACCAAGATCCAGCTGGCCAAGCTCGCTGGCAAGCACGACACCGTGGGCATCGACCTGGTTGCCATGTGTGTGAACGACATTCTGGCTACGGGTGCCGAGCCCCTGTTCTTCCTGGACTACATCGCCATCGGCAAGCTGAAGAGCGAAGCCGTGGCTGAAATCGTCTCCGGCATCGCCGATGGCTGCCAGATGGCAGGTGCTGCCCTTATCGGCGGCGAGATGGCCGAGCACCCCGGCGTCATGGATCCGCACGAGTACGACCTTTCCGGTTTCTGCGTGGGCGTGGTCGATCGCCCCGAGATGCTCAACCCGAACAAGGTGCAGGAAGGCGACGTGCTTATCGGCCTGGCCTCTTCCGGCATCCACTCCAACGGCTATTCGCTAGTGCGCAAGGTGGTTACCGACGGCAAGACGCTCTACGAGCTGCGCATGCCGCAGGAATCGCTGGGCGGCAAGAGCGTGCTCGATGCTCTGCTTGAGCCTACCCGCATCTACGTGAAGCCTGTTCGCAAGGTGCTGCGTCAGCTTCCCGGCGCTGTGCGCTCGCTGGCCCACATCACCGGCGGCGGTATCACCGAGAACCTGAATCGCGCTCTTCCCGAAACCGTGGACGCCGAGGTGCACGTAGGCACCTGGGACATGCCTCCCATCATCCCGTTCGTGTGCCACGCTGCCCATCTGGACGAGCACGAGGCGCTGAAGACCTTCAACATGGGCCTTGGCATGGTTTTGGTCGTTGCCCCGAACAAGGTCGACGAGGTAATGGACATCCTTGAAGCCGAAGGCGAGGTGCCTTCCGTGGTTGGCCGTATCGTCTCCGGCTCCGGCGAGGTTGCCTATGTTGACCAGGAAAAGCTCTTCGCTTCGCCTGAAACCGCCGAGGCTGCAGAGGAGTAACGGCAGATGGCGAACCTGTTGAATATCGGCGTCCTTATCAGCGGCAGCGGCTCCAACCTGCAGTCGCTTATCGACCACATCCAAGAGGGCACGCTTGACGCGCATATCAGCCTGGTGGTTTCCTCCCGCCCCGATGCCTACGGCATCGAGCGCGCCAAGAAGGCCGGCATCCCGGTGTTGGTTATGAACCGCGAGGCCTATGCGGATGCAGCTGTCGCCAACAAGCGCATTGCCGATGCCCTGAAGGAAGCGGGCGCCCAGTACGTGGTGATGGCCGGCTACATGCGCATGGTTACCGCTGAAGTGCTGGATGCGTTCCCCGATAGGGTGGTGAACCTGCATCCGGCGCTGCTGCCCTCGTTCAAGGGCGCGCATGCCATCCAGGACGCGTTCGACTTCGGCGTGAAGGTGACCGGCGTTACCGTGCACTTCGCCAACGCCGACTACGACAAGGGGCCCATCATCGCGCAGCGCGCGGTGGAAGTGCGCGAAGGCGAAACGGTGGATGCGCTCGAGGCGCGCATCCATGCGGTGGAACACGAGCTGTACCCGCATGTGGTTCAGCTTCTTGCCGAAGGCCGCGTTTCGGTGGATCCGGAAACACGCACGGTGCGCATAGCGGAATAGTATCCCCGTTGTTCTATCGATTGCTCAAAGCCAAGGGTTTCGCGCCCTTGGCTTTTTTCTTTTTTGAACGCGGTCGCTTGTTCGTGCGCTGTTATATTTGAGGGACAGATAAACCAGGCAAAGAGGAAAGGCGGTACCAGGTGGCAGACCCTAAGGTAAAGCGTGTTCTTATGTCGGTAACGGATAAGACCGGTGTGGTTGAATTCGCCCGCGCGTTGTCCGAGGAATTCGGCGCGCAGATTATCTCTACGGGCGGTACGGCTCGCGTTATCGCGGAAGCCGGCGTTCCCGTAACCCCCATCGACGAGGTTACCCAGTTCCCTGAAATGATGGACGGCCGTGTTAAGACCCTGCATCCTGCAGTGCATGGCGGCCTTCTTGCCAAGCGCGACAACCCCGAGCACATGGCTCAGGCTGCAGAGCATGGCATCGAGATGATCGACATGGTGGTAGTGAACCTCTATGCGTTCGAGAAGACGGTGGAATCCGGAGCCGATTTCGGCACGTGCATCGAGAACATCGATATCGGCGGCCCGTCCATGCTGCGCTCCGCCGCTAAGAACTTCGCCAGCGTTGCCGTGGTAACCGACCCGGCAAGCTACGGCACCATCCTGGCGGAAATGCGCGCCAACGACGGCGCCACCACGCTGGCAACCCGTACCAAGCTTGCGCTGCGCGTGTTCCAGACCACCAACGCCTACGACGGCGCCATCGCCAAATGGCTGGGCGGCCAACTGGGCGAAGCTGAAGAGCTGTTCCCCGAGCAGCTTTCCATCGATCTGGTGAAGCAGCAGGGCCTGCGCTACGGCGAGAACCCGCATCAGGATGCGGCGTTCTACCGCGTGCCCGAGCTTGCCACCGAGCATTCCCTAGTGAACGCCAAGCAGCTCAACGGCAAGGAGCTTTCCTACAACAACATCCTCGACACCGATGCCTGTTGGACGCTCGCGCGCGAGTTCGACGAGCCCGCCGTTGTGGTGCTGAAGCACCAGAACCCCTGCGGTTCCGCAACCGCATCGAATGTGGTGGAAGCCTTCGACAAGGCCTTCGCCTGCGACCCGAAGAGCGCATACGGCGGGATCATCGCCGCAAATGTCGAGGTAACCAGGGAATTCGTCGAGCACATCAACGAGAACCACCTGTTCGTAGAGGTGCTTATCGCACCTTCGTTCGCGGCTGATGCGCTTGAGCTGCTGCAGCAGAAGAAGAACCTGCGTGTTCTTGCCACCGGCGGTGTAGACGCTCCGGCTGCTATGGAATTCCGTTCCGTGGACGGCGGCATGCTTGCCCAGCAGGTCGATCGCGTTACCGAAACCCCCGACGACTTCACGGTTCCCACCAAGACGAAGCCCACCGACGATCAGCTGCACGAGATGCTGTTCGCCTGGAAGGTGTGCAAGGGCGTTAAGTCCAACGCCATCCTGGTTTCCAAGGATCATGCGGGTATCGGCATGGGCCCCGGCCAGCCGAACCGCGTAGATTCCGCGAAGCTTGCCTGCGAGCGCGCTCACGAGGCCTGCGAGCGCATGGGCGTTCCGGCCGAGGGCCTGGTGTGCGCCTCCGACGCGTTCTTCCCGTTCCGCGACAACGTGGACACGCTGGCCGAGTACGGCATCAAGGCCATCATCCAGCCCGGCGGCTCCATTCGCGACGAAGAGGTTATCCAGGCATGCGACGAGCATGGCATCGCCATGGTGTTCACCGGCCATCGCCACTTCCGTCACTAAACAAGCAGCACGGGCGCTCCGCTCGGCCTAGATGGGCGAAGCGTGCTGCTGCATAGTGGGCTGGTTTTCCGGCGTGAACGAAGGGTGGGGTAGCGTTTTTGCTGCGACGCTCTGGCCCTTCGCGTGTCGACGCATAGCCGACCCGTTCGGCTTCCCGCTTCAAGAGGCCCCGATCCCTGCCCCTGGTGGGAATCGGGGCCTCGTCGTCTGCGCGGCGACTCGGCATCGATCGACGTCATCGCCCAATGCGCGCAAATCTTCTTCGGAAATTCGACATTCGATGCTGCAAGTTGGGTTTTCGAAGGGGGCGGGCAACGCCGTCAAAGGCGCTTTGATATACTCGAATGCGTCTTTTCAAATTCGAGAAACAGGTACCTTAACCGGTGAAGCTCAATATTCGAAATCTCATGGCCGGTTTGGTCATCATCATCGTCCTGGCCTTCGTGTTCCTGCGCGGCGACCAGATCAACGAGCTTGCGCAGACCATGGCGCAAGGTGCCATGATCCCGTTGGTCATCGCTATCTTCACTCAGCTCTGCAAGTACGTTTCCCAGAGTTTCGCCTACACCTTCTCGTTCAAAGCCGTCGGGGAAACCATGCGGCCGAAGAACACCCTTCCTTTGGTGTTCGGTACGTTCTTCCTGAACACGGTTATTCCCTCGCTGAACCTCGCCGGCACCACTCTGGTGGTCGACGATGCACGCCGTCGCGGCATTTCTGCAGGTAAGGCCACATCGGCAGCATTGCTCATGCAGATCACGGTGGATTCCGCCTTCGCCACCATCATGGTTATCGGCTTCGCCATCTTGGCCATCACGGTGGGTCTTTCTCCTATCTGGCTTGTGTTCGGCCTTATCGTCATCCTGCTGGTAGGTGCGATGATCAGCATCATGGTGCTCGGTAACAAGAACCCCGAGCTGGTTATCCGCATCCTCAACCCTGTTTCCTGGTTCGTGAACAAGGTGTTGGTGCGCTTCCACAAGAACCCGCTCGACCCGTGGGTGGAAAAAACGGTTCATTCCTTCAGTAAGGCCGCCAAGCTGCTGGCGAAGAACCCTAAAACGGTGTTGAAGGCCTGGGGCTGCTCGCTGATTGCCAGCTGCTGTGAGCTTTCGGCGTTCTGCCTGGTGGGCTATGCGTTCGGCGTCTCGGTGCCGGAATCGCTGGTGTGCGGTTACGTTGTGGCAACCCTTTTCGCCATGGTGTCGTTCACGCCTCAGGGCGTTGGCGTGGTCGAGGCTGCGGTAACCGTTGCGTTCACTGCTTTCGGAGCTTCTGCCACCGCCGGCATGGCCATCGGCCTGGTATATCGTGGCATCGTTTTCTGGATGCCGTTCCTTATTGGCGCCATCCTCATCCAGACCACCAAGACCTTCCGCCCCAAAAAGGAGAAGAAGGAAAAGGTGCCCGATACCAACTTCAACCGCCAACGAAGAAGGGAAGAGCTCGGCATCGCGGCCGCCAAGAACAAGAAGGAACTCGAAGACGCCCGTCGTGCGAAGGCCGCCATGAACAGGTTGGTGGACAACCCGAACGAGGTTCCTGCCGACGCCGAGCCGGTTGCGTCCACGGAAAGCGCTGCACCCGAGCAGGCTTCAGTGCCCCGCCAGCTCTCCAACGACGGCGAATCGAAGGCGGGTACCGAAACGGAAACGGCTGCCCAATCGCGCTAGCCTTGCGCACCGCGCTTTCTTATCCTGTCTAACAACAAGCAATCATCCTGCGCACCGCATCCCGAAAGGACCGCACATGCCCAGCTTCATCCAGCATCTTGCCCACACCACGCGAAGCAACCGCCGCTTCCGCGAGAACTTCCCGGTAACCCCCAAGCTCATGGAGCAATGGGTGGACAACACGCGCTACACCGCCAGCACCAAGAACCTGCAGCCTCTGAAGTACCGCGTGGTTTCCGACCGCGATCTGAACGCTCAGGTGTTCGACACGCTTGCATGGGCTGGCTATCTTGCCGATTGGGACGGGCCGCAGCCCGGCGAGCGCCCCACCGGTTATATCGTCATGGCGGTGGACACCGACCTGTGCAGCCCTCAGGCCTGCCAGATCGACGTGGGCATCTGCGCGCAGACCATTATGCTCGCTGCAACCGAGGAAGGCTTCGGCGGCTGCATGATCATGTCGTTCAAGAAGGCGCAACTGAAGCAGGTTCTGGACATGCCGGAAAACCTGGATCCCGTTCTTGTTCTGGCCCTAGGCCGTCCTATCGAGGACATTCGCATCGTGGACATGAAAGACGGCGATGTTAAGTACTACCGTGACGAGAACAAGGTGCATTACGTGCCCAAGCGCTCGCTCGAAGAGATCCTGTTCTAGCCATGAAGAAATCCGAGGCCCTGAAAACGCTGGGGCTTACCGAGGGCGCCTCTGACGAAGAGGTGAAGAAGGCCCACCGCAAGCTGGTCATCGAGAACCACCCAGACAAGTTCGGCCAAGACGCCGAAGCGCGCGCCCAGGCGGAAGAGAAGACGAAGCTCATCAACGAGGCGCGCGATGTGCTGCTGAACCGCTCGTGGGACCCGGAATACAGCACGCAGGGCACGCCCTACGGTGCGCCGTTCTCGTACAACCCGTACACGGCAACGCATTCGGGTGCGGGCCAGGCTCAGCAGGGCAACCCGTTCGAAGGGTGGCCGTTCGCATCCGAAACGTTCGTGTGGACCAGCTGGGACGAAAACGGCAACAAGACCACCTATACCTCCACCGGCGGCAACCCGTTCGCGGGAAGCCCCTTCGGCTCGAACCCATTCGCCTGGACCGACCCGTTCAGTGCGACCGGGCAGCGCGGTGCCGGCAACGGAGGCGGATCCTCCGCGGGCTCGCCGCGTTCGGGCGCGGCATCGCCCTTCGGCGCTTCGTCGTTCGCCCAGGCCGTGTACAACTCGTTTTTCCCCGAGCCGCCCACTGCCGAAGAGCTGCTTGAAGAGGCGAAGGCCGACCTTAAGCTCGACCTGGGGCTCATTGCAGCGAAAGTGGTTATCCTGGTGCTTTCGTTCCTGCTCAGCGCGCCGGCAACGGGCTTGTACCTGTACACGCTCATCTCCATCGGCCAGGGCATCTGGAAGCGCCTGAGCTTTCTGTCGCTTATCTTCCTGGTGCCGTTTGCCATGCTCGCCATCATCTTCACGCCCAGCGGCGATGCGGCCATCGGCATCATCGCGCTGCTGGTGTTCGTGTGCGCGGTCGGGTTCGACATCTCGAACGTGGTGCGCCATGTGCGCAGGATCATTGATCTTCGGAAGACCGCGAAGCAGCATTAACGCCATCACAGTGTCGCGTATGCGCAAGGGCATTCGCCTTCGCAAAGCAACACGCGAAACCCCGTTTCGGCAAAGTCCTGAGACGGGGTTTCCTCTTTTGTACAGTTATCGCGGCTGGGCCACACAACGCTTCGGACCCCATGCTCGAGCGCTTCCGAAGCTAGCTCTTCGGCTTATGGCCGCTCTTGCGCTCGATGCTATACTGAAGGGCATCGCACAAAGCAAGCAGTGAAGGAGAGAACATGCCACGTCCCATGACCATGGCTGAGAAGATCCTCGCGGCCCACGCGGGGCTCGAGGAAGTGGTTCCCGGCCAGCTGATCGAGTGCAACCTCGACCTGGTGCTTTCCAATGACGTTACCGCACCGGTGGCCATCAAGGAGTTCAAGAAGATCGGGGTTGAAAAGGTGTTCGACCCCACGAAGATCGCCCTGGTTCCCGACCACTACGTTCCCAACAAGGACATCAAGAGCGCCGAGCAGGCCAAGATGACGCGCGATTTCGCTCGCGAGCAGGGCATCACGCATTACTACGAGGTTGGCTGCATGGGCGTTGAGCATGCGCTTCTTCCCGAGCAGGGCGTTGTGGGCGCTGGCGACCTTATCATCGGCGCCGACAGCCACACCTGCACCTACGGTGCGCTGGGCGCGTTCTCTACCGGCGTGGGCTCCACCGATGCCGCCGTTGGCTACGCCACCGGCAAGGCATGGTTCAAGGTTCCCGAAAGCCTGCTGTTCAATATCGAAGGTGAGCTTCGCCCCGGCGTTACCGGCAAGGACATCATCCTGCATATCATCGGCATGATCGGCGTGGACGGCGCCCTGTACCAGGCCATGGAGTTCCGCGGCAGCGCCATCGAAAGCCTGTGCATGGACGAGCGCCTTTCCATTTCCAACATGGCCATCGAGGCGGGCGGCAAGGCCGGCCTTATCCCGGTCGACGACGTGACGCGCGAGTACATGAACGGCCGCACCGAGCGCCCCTACACCGAGTACCATTCCGACCCCGATGCCGTCTACGCCAAGGTGTACAACATCGACGCGCAGGACATCGTTCCCACGGTTGCCTTCCCGCACCTGCCCTCCAACACCCGCCCCGCATCCGAGGCACGCGACATCGTTATCCAACAGTCCGTTATCGGTTCCTGCACCAACGGCCGCATCGAGGACATGCGTCAGGCTGCCGCCGTGCTGAAGGGCCACAAGGTTCATAAGGACGTGCGCTGCATCATCATCCCGGCAACCCAGCAGGTGTACCGCCAATGCATCCACGAGGGCCTGATGGACATATTCCTCGACGCCAACTGCGCCGTTTCCACGCCTACCTGCGGCCCGTGCCTGGGCGGCTACATGGGCATCCTCGCTGCAGGCGAGCGTTCCATCGCCACCACCAACCGCAACTTCGTCGGCCGCATGGGCGACCCCACCAGCGAGGTGTACCTTTCCTCGCCTTCCGTTGCCGCTGCCAGTGCCGTTTTGGGCCACATCGGCTTGCCCGAAGATCTTGATTAATTAGGAGAAGCGAATGCAATACCAGGGAACTGTACATCGCTACGGCCGCGACATCGACACCGACGTCATCATCCCGGCCCGCTACCTCACCACCTCCGAGCCTTCCGAGCTTGCCAAGCACTGCCTGGAAGACCTTGACGTGAACTTCGTGAACAAGGTGAAGCAGGGTGATATCATCGTCGCCGAAGAGAACTTCGGCTGCGGCTCTTCGCGTGAGCATGCGCCTATTGCCATCAAGGCGGCGGGTGTGGATGCCGTAATCGCTAAGAGCTTCGCGCGCATCTTCTACCGCAACTCCATCAACACGGGCCTTGCCATCTTGGAATGCCCCGAAGCGGTAGACGCCATCAAGGACGGCGACACGGTAAGCGTCGATACCGAAACCGGCACCATCACCGATGTAACCACGGGCGAAACCTTCACCGCCCAGGCTTTCCCGCCGTTCATCGCCGACATCATCGAGCAGGGCGGCCTTATCAACCGCACGCGTCACGTGCTGGGCATCGAGTAACGGCAAAGCCTATTCGGCAACTTCCGCCCGTCAGGGGAAGGGGAGCGCCGGCGCAGCCAGGGCGGCCATTGCGCAAGCCCGGGCCGCACCGGAGCCTTCTTTCCTTGGCGGGTTTTTCTATGCTGCGGTATAGTCGTTTGCGAACGATTTTTGTCTGAAAGAGGATTTCACTATGACGAAGAGCTATAAGATCTGCACGCTGCCCGGCGATGGCATCGGCCCCGAGATCATGGCCGAGGGCGTTAAGGTCCTGAACGCCGTGGGCAAGAAGTACGGTGTCGAGTTCACCTGCGAAGATGCCCTTATCGGCGGCTGCGCCATCGATGCCACCGGCGAAGCACTGCCCCAGGCAACTCTCGACGTCGCCAACGCCTCCGATGCCGTTCTGCTTGCCGCCGTCGGCGGCCCGAAGTGGGACAGCACCGACCCCAACGCGCCGCGCCCCGAACAGGGCCTGTTGGGCATCCGCAAGGCGCTGGGCCTGTACACCAACCTGCGCCCGGTTCAGATCTTCCCGGCACTGGCTGGCGCTTCCACGCTGAAGCCCGAGGTCATCGAAGGGGTAGACCTGGTTATCGTGCGTGAGCTTACCGGTGGCCTGTACTTCGGCAAGCGCGAGCGCTTCTACGACGAGGAGGGTGCCGGCGCCAACGGCGGCAAGGGCCAGCGCGCCTACGACATGCTGGAGTACCGCGAGTACGAGGTGGAGCGCATTGCCCGCCAGGCATTCGAGGCTGCCCGCAAGCGCCGCGGCAAGGTTACCAGCGTGGACAAGCGCAACGTGCTGGAGACCTCCCGCATGTGGCGCGAGATCGTGCATCGTGTGCACGACGAAGAGTATCCCGAAGTCGAGCTCGAGGACCTTCTGGTAGACAACACGGCCATGCAGCTTATCAACCGTCCCGCCGACTTCGACGTGGTGGTTACCGAGAACATGTTCGGCGATATCCTCTCCGACGAGGCCGCCCAGATCACCGGTTCGCTGGGCATGCTGGCCTCCGCATCGCTGGGCGACGGCGTGGCGCTCTACGAGCCCAGCCACGGCAGCGCCCCCGACATCGCCGGCCAGGGCATTGCGAACCCGCTGGCCCAGATCATGTCGGTTGGCATGATGCTGCGCTACAGCTTCGACATGGGTCAGGCGGCAGACGACATCCAGAACGCCATCACCGCTGTGCTCGATGCCGGTTGGCGCACGGGCGACCTGAAGGACGCTTCCACTCCCGCCGACAAGGTGGTTGGCACCGTGGAGATGGGCGACCTGGTGGTAAAGAACCTCTAATGCCGCTAATTTCGGGCGAGGCCCTTTCGGGGGCTTCGCCTTTTTTCTTGCCGGTTCGCTTGTGTTGTTGCTCGTTGAATGGGGAAGCAAGTCCCATTTGGCGGATGACGGGGGTATACTAGGCAAGTTAAACCATTGGCAAATTCGCGAAAGAGAGCAAAGCAGAGCATATGGCAACGAAGGCACCCGAGGGAACGTTCGACCTGCTTCCCGATGACGTGCGGTTTTGGGATCATTTCCGCCAAACCGCGTTCGAGATCTTCGGTCGTTGCGGCTATCAGCCCATCGAGACCCCGCTGTTCGAGCAGACCGACCTGTTCGTGCGCGGCATAGGCCAATCCACCGACGTGGTTTCCAAGGAGATGTTCACCGTTGTTTCCGGCGGCAACTTGGAGAAGCTGCTCGCCGGTGAATCGCTGAAGGCGAAGAGCCGTCTTTCCCTTCGCCCGGAAGGCACTGCCGGCACCGTTCGCGCGGTTGTGCAGCACGACCTGGTTCCCCAGGGCGGCGCTCCTGCCAAGCTCATGTACGCAGGCCCGATGTTTCGCGCTGAGCGCCCGCAGAAGGGCCGCCTTCGCCAGTTCCGCCAGGTGGGCGTGGAATGCTTGGGCGCCGACGAGCCTACGGTGGATGCCGAGGCCATCATCATGCTCATGCGCTTCTACGAGGCCATCGGCATTCCTACCTCGGAAACGCGTTTGCTGCTGAACTCCATGGGCTGCGAGAAGTGCCGCCCGGCGTACCGCGACTTGGTGCGCGAGTTCATTCACGAGCACTCTGAAGAGCTCTGCGAAGAGTGCAACCATCGTGCCGACCTGAACCCGCTTCGCGCCTTCGACTGCAAGAACGAGGCGTGCGGCGCGGTTATGGAAGCAGCGCCCAAGATCACCGACCATCTGTGCGACGACTGCCGTGCCCACTACGAAGCCGTGAAAGGCTACCTGGATGCCGCCGGCATTTCCTACGTAGAGGATTGGCGTTTGGTTCGCGGGCTGGATTACTACACCCGTACCGTGTTCGAGATCCAGGTGGACACCGGCATGGGCAGCCAGAACGCCATCGGCGGCGGTGGCCGTTACGACAAGCTGTGCAAGGAAGTTGGCGGGCGCGATACTCCCGGTCTTGGCTTCGCCCTTGGTTACGAGCGTTGCGTTCTTGCGCTCGAGGCGTTGGGCAAGAAAACCGCTCAAGCTGCGGTGCCGGCTGCGTTCATCGCAAGCGTCGACGATTCAACGCGCACCGTTGCGTTCAGCCTGGCCCAGCAGCTTCGCGCTGAAGGGCTCTACGTCGAGGTCGACCATCAGAAGCGCAGCCTGAAGAGCCAGTTCAAGCTGGCCGACAAGCTCGGCGCGCGCCGCGTGGTGGTTCTGGGCCCCGAAGAGGTGGCCGCCGGCGTTGCCAAGGTGCGCAACATGGAAACCCACGAGGAGCGGGAAGTTGCGCTTGGCCAGGTTGCCGATGCACTTCGCTAGGCATTGAGCCTTCGCGCCCGCAGGGGCGCTGGTGATACGAAATGAAAGTTCGGCTTGCCTTCGGGCTGGCCGCTATGGATAGAAAAAGAGGAGCAAGCACTACCATGACCGATTATTTGAACGAGTACTGCATGCACTCCCACACCTGTGGGCAGCTGCGCCGCAGCGACGTCGATGCCGAGGTTACCCTGACGGGTTGGGTATGGCACAACCGCGATCATGGCGGTTTGATCTTCGTCGACCTGCGCGACCGCGATGGCTATACCCAGGTTGTGGTAGACCCCGATTGCGTTTCCGCTGAAGAGTTCCACGTGGCCGAGCATCTTGGCCGCGAGTACGCGCTGGAGGTTGCCGGCAAGGTCCGTGCCCGCATGGAAGACGCCGTGAACCCCAACATGGCTACTGGCGAGATCGAGGTGCTGGCAAGCTCCGTTAAGGTGCTGAACACCTCCGTTACCCCGCCGTTCTCAATCGAAGACGGCATCGAGACCGACGAGACCACGCGCATGAAGTGGCGCTACCTTGATCTTCGCCGTCCCGAGATGTACGCGAACCTGAAGCTTCGCCATGTGGTTGCTCAGGCTATGCGCTCTGCCCTGAACAAGCGCGGCTTCCTGGAAGTGGAAACTCCCATCCTGGCGAACTCCACCCCTGAAGGCGCTCGCGACTACATCGTGCCTTCCCGTCCGAACCCGGGCAAGTTCTACGCGCTGCCCCAGAGCCCTCAGCAGTTCAAGCAGATGCTGATGGTGGGCGGTATCGAGCGCTATTACCAGATCGCCCGCTGCTTCCGTGACGAGGACCTGCGCGCCGACCGTCAGCCTGAGTTCACCCAGGTCGACATCGAGATGTCGTTCGTGAAGGAAAACGACGTCATCGACATGATGGAGGGTGTGTTCCAGGAAGTGCTCGAGGCTGCCGGCGTTGAGCACGAGTTCCCGTTGCAGCGTATGCCCTGGAAAGAGGCTATGGACCGCTTCGGTTGCGACCGCCCCGACATCCGCTTCGGCATGGAGCTCGTCGAGCTTACCGAGGTCGTGCGCGGTTGCGGCTTCGGCGTGTTCAGCAAGGCGGTAGAGGCCGGCAACATCGTTAAGGCCATCAACTGCAAGGGCGCAGGCGACTGGAGCCGTGGCGAGATCGAGAAGCTGGGCAACATCGCCGCTGAGAACGGCGCGAAGGGCATGGCTTGGATCGCCTACACCACCGACGGCAAGGAAAAGAGCCCCATCATCAAGTTCCTGGGCGACGAGGTTCACGCCAAGATCAAGGAAGCTATGGGCGTAGAGGCCGGCGACCTGGTCCTGTTCGCTGCCGACACCTTCGACGTTGCCAACGCAGTGCTTTCCGCACTTCGCCTGCATATGGCCGAAGCGCTGAACATCCCACGTGAGGGCCATAAGCTGCTTTGGGTCGTCGACTTCCCGATGTTCAAGCTCGACGAGGAAACCGGCAAGTACGCTGCCGAGCATCATCCGTTCACGATGATCCCCGAGGCCGACTGGGACAAGATCGAGTCCGATCCGCTGGCTTGCGGCAGCTACAGCTACGACATCGTCATGGACGGCTTCGAAGCTGGCGGCGGTTCCATCCGTATCCACAACGCCGAGCTGCAGAAGCGCGTTCTTGCCCGCTGCGGCGTCGACGACGAGGATATGGAAGTGAAGTTCGGCCACCTTATCCATGCGCTCGAACTCGGTGCTCCGCCTCATGGCGGCATCGCCATCGGTCTTGACCGCTTGGTTATGCTCCTGGCCGGCAAGCAGTCCATCCGTGACGTTATCGCCTTCCCGAAGACCAGCTCCGCATCCGACCCGATGACGGGCGCGCCGAATACGGTTACGGCAAAGCAACTTAAAGAAGTTGCTTTGCGTACGTTGTAAACGCAACGACGCTGCGCGCCATTCTGGCGGCACAGGGAAACCTCAAAGGGCGAGGCATGGCACACTAGGCCTATGCCTCGCCCTTTTCGCTTCCCCTGCACTCGCCAGAATGGCGCTCGCTGTTTTGGTCAATGATAGGATTCCATTAAACGCCCTTTGGGCGTTTGGTTTGTTGGGTTCAATCGGTGGCGAACTTCTATCCTGCGGCTCGCCGTTTCACCCAGCAATGGGGGGGGTGAAAAGAAGCAATCCTGGGAATCTTACAAGGTTTGGATGCACAAGGCGTCCCTGACTCAATGCGAGCCAGGGGCGGTCTTTTTCCTCGGCAACAGGTTCTTTCGGGATAAGATGGAACAGCGCGACGCTCTGTTAGGTGCGCAGTTTGGATTCGATTCGATTGGGGGCAATGCTGAATGGGCTTGTTGGCTAACGGCTGGCATCATTTCTGCACCATCAACCACCACAAGGCGCTGGTGCTTCAGCATTGCTTCAAAGTGGGTCTGTACCGTCAGGGCTTCATGCACGACCTGTCGAAGTTCTCTTGGACGGAATTCCGCGTTGGCGTTCTGTACTTTCAAGGCGATAGAAGCCCCAACACAGCCGAGCGAACCGAGCTTGGCTATTCCACTGCTTGGTTGCATCACAAAGGGCGCAACCGCCACCATTACGAGTACTGGATAGACATGCGCGGCAACCGCGATGCCAACTTCGAGGGGAAGCCCATGCCCACGCGTTACGTGGTTGAGATGATGTGTGACCGCATGGCGGCCAGCAAGGTGTACCAGGGCAGCGCGTACACCGATTCCAGCGCACTTGAGTACTTCCGCCTAGAGCAAAGCTGCAAGGGCGAGATCCTGATGCACAACGATACGCGCATCCTTTTGGAGCGGATGCTCACCTGGGTGGCCGAAGAAGGGGAGGACGCTGCCCTTAGGCGTGTGCGCAACGAGATCGTGAAGCCCCGCTTCCGCATGCCGAACACGCCCAGGTTCTAGCTCTGGGTTGCTGAGCCTAGCCAGAGCTAGCGTCCTGGTGGGCTTGGCTTTATTGGCGGCTGTTGGGTGGGTCTTGCTCGAGCGGGGTGCTTTGTGCGATTTGCTCTTGCGGCGATGTGCCGCGTCTAATCCCTATCCCAAGTGCCCGTTTTGCCACCTTCTTTGTGCAGCAGTCGCACCGCGTCTATCTCCATGCCGCGGTCAATCGCCTTGCACATGTCGTATACGGTGAGGCCGGCTACGCTCACGGCGGTGAGTGCTTCCATTTCCACGCCAGTCTTGCCTACCAGCGAGCAGGTTGCGGTTAGGTGGATGCCGCAGCGGCCGTCTGCGCGCTGTTCGGCGTGCTGCGGGTTGCATTTCACTTCCACCTTGGTAAGCGCCAGCGGATGGCACAGGGGGATAAGGCTGCTGGTTTGTTTGGCGGCCATGATACCGGCGATGCGTGCTGCAGCAAGCACATCGCCCTTCTTCGCCGTGCCGCTTTCTATCACGGCGAGCGTTTCGGGTTGCATGGAAACGAACCCTTCGGCGATGGCGGTTCGCTTCGTCTCGGCTTTCTCGGAAACGTCTACCATACGGGCATCGCCCTGGGCGTCGATATGGGTAAGGTTGGGCATGTTCTGCTCCTGTTTACTGGTTGGTGTAGTGAAGGGGCTATCCGCCCACTTGGCTCATCATACGCTTCGTGCCGACGCGATGCTCATGTCCGCTGGGCTTATGCATCAGGGCTGCTTCGAAAACGGCGCGCACGTCTTCGTCGGTGCCGCCGCGCAGGGCGGCGCGAAGGTCGTATTCCTGGTCGCTGAATAGGCAGGGCTTGATCTTGCCGTCGGCGGTAAGGCGCAAGCGGTTGCACGAGTTGCAGAAGTGGTTGGATATGGCCGAGATAACGCCGATGGTGCCTTGAGCGTTCGGCAGGCGATAGTAGCGTGCGGGGCCCCAGCCAACGGGCTTTCCGCTGTCGGCGGGTTGCAAGCCGCCGAGGCCGAGCTTTTGCGCTTGGGCGTCGATCGTTTCCAAGATCTCTTCTGCGGGAACAACGTCTTCGATGCCCCAGCCGCATCCGCCGCAATCCTCGTCGTGCCCAACTGGCATGTACTCGATGAAACGCACATGAAGCGGGGCGTCCAGCGTGAGCTTTGCGAAGCCCAGTAGGTCTTGGTTCAGCCTGCGCACCACAACGGTATTCAGCTTCACGGGGGCAAGACCGCAGGCCAGTGCGGCGTCGATTCCCTCAAGCGCATCGGAGAGGTTGCCTCGCCGTGTGATGAAGCGGTACTGGTCGGCATCGAGCGTGTCAAGGGATATGTTCACGCGCGAAAGACCTGCCGCTTTAAGGTCGGCGGCCATGTTGGGAAGCAGGGTGGCGTTGGTGGTAAGGGCCACGCTCTCGATACCGGGAGTGTTCGCGGTGTGCTCCACCAGCCCTACCAGCCCTTTGCGAACCGTGGGCTCGCCGCCGGTGAAGCGGATATGCTTTATGCCGAGGCCGGAAGCTACGGAAATAGCGCGCTCGAATTCCTCCAAGCGCAGGATGCTCTCGTGCGGGATGGAGGTTACGCCCTGTTCCGGCATGCAGTAGATGCAGCGAAGGTTGCACCGGTCGGTAAGCGAGATGCGCAGGTAGTCTATCCCGCGTCCAAATCCGTCTTTCACCGTGCCTCCTTTCGCGTTGGAACCTTTTCAAGATATTCCACTCTTGTCTTGTTACTAGGCTGAGGTCGTCGATATTCGGTGAAAGCCAACTATATTTTCTGGATAGGCTCGAGGAATCCTGTATGGGCCCATCTGCGGTTTTCCTGATATAGAATGATTGGTGATAGTTTTCTAACCGCTCAAACGATGAAAGGCGGCATTATGGCGAACGGTACTCCAGTTTTGTCGGAGCAATGGGCTCCGAACGAGGCCCCGAAGGGCAGATGGATCGGGTTCTTCTTCGCTGTCGTTGGCGTAATGTTCGCGGCTCAGCTGTTCTTCGGCATCGTTACGGCTATTTGGAAGATGAGCGGCCCATGGGAGTGGTTGCCCGGTACGCTTTGCACGTTCATTTCCTTTGCGGTGACGCTATTGGTTGCGACTATCCTGATACGCGTCATCTGCAAAACGTCCTTCCGTGATTTCATTCTTGGCGCTGGCAGCAAGGTTGACTGGAAGGTCTGCGGCAAGATGTTGGGCGCCTGGTTCTTGGGCTTGGTGCTGAATGCCGTTGTAAGCACGCTCTTCTTCACCTCGTCTGATGAGGGAATCCAGCTCAACACAATCGGAGCAGGGCCGATTATCGCGAACATAGTTATAGCTCTTGTGCTTGTGTGGACGCAGACCACCACCGAAGAAGTGATTTTCCGTGGCTCGTTCCTTCGTGCTACCTGCGGAAACAATATCCGTCCTACCGTGAAGTGCCTATGCTGGGGCTTTGTTTCCTGCATCATCTTCATGCTGTTCCATTGCATGAATCCCGAAGTGCTAACCCAGACGTCGCCGTCGTTTATCGCAATGGCGCTGCTGACGTACTTCATCGCCGGTGCCGGCATGTATCTTTCCGATGTCGTTTACGGCAACCTCATGCCAGGCTGCGTTATCCACTGGATCAACAACTTCTTCTTGTTCTCGTTCCTTGTAGAGGCCAATACGGCAGTTCAGACCGGTGCGCTGTTCACTTCCTCTGCTTCTTCATCCGCTTTGAGTTCGTTGGTGGGAACCATCGTTTTGTATGTCCCGATCTTCATTGTGCTGATCGTTGACTGGAAGAAGCGCAAGAACGCTTAGTTACTGCCTTGCTGCATAGTCTGCATTTCCCCTGGTGAAGCTTCCCGCTTTGCCAGGGGATTTTTTTATCGTTGCATTAAAGCGAGCCTCCCTGCCAAAAGCGCATCTTGGTAGGGAGGCTCGCGGTCCAGGCAGTTTTCTTCAAGCGGTTTTTACTTGCTTACCAGGTATACCTTTTCCTTGGGAATACGGATCCAGAGCTCTTCGTCTTTCACAGGCAGCTCGCCTTCGGGAACCTTCAGCTTGTCTACGCGCCAGAACAGGTGCTGTTCTAGGTACGCAATCTCGTTTTCGGTTTGCCTTACGGCTGCATCGGCCTTCGGGCTGCGGTCCAGGAACTCCAGCAGCACGGAGCGGTCGAAGCGCGAATCGCTGGTGCGTACCACGCGAACACGATAGGCGTTCTCGTCGTTTGCCTGTGCGCGTTCCAAGAAGAACGCGCGGATTCCCAGGCATTTCACGTCTTCGGGCACAGCCGCGCTGGTGTTCACAGTTATGCCCCAAGCGGGCAGGAACACGCTGTGGTCGCCTGTGCGCTGCGCTTGCGTGCAGTTCTTGCAGCCGGAAAGCTTTATGCCGGCGGTGCTTCGTGGGTTGTTCACCAGCTCGCTGCCCGTGCTCACTTCCATGACGTGGCCGTGGTCTACCACGGCGATGCGGTCGCAGAAGCGCAGCGCCTCATCGATGTCGTGGCTCACGTACAGCACGGTGCCGTGGAACGCCTCGAACAGGCTGGATAGATTCTGCTCGAGCACGCCCTTCAAATGTGCATCAAGGGCAGAGAACGGCTCATCGAGCATGAGGATGTCGGGCTTTGCGGCCAACATGCGAGCCAAGGCCACGCGCTGCTGCTGCCCGCCGGAAAGCTGGCTGGGGTAGCGCTCGCCGAAGCCTTCCAAGCCGAAGCGCTTCAGCTCGCCGGCTACCTGAGTATCGCGTTCTTCCTTGGGGGTTTTGCGGTCGATGCCGGCTGCCACGTTCTGCGCAACGGTGAGGTTGGGGAACAGCATGTAGTTCTGGAACAGCAGGGCGGTTTTGCGCTCCTGCGGTGTCAGGTTCACCTTAGGTTTCTTGCCCGCCTCGCGCTCGAAGAACAACTTGTCGTTCACCACGATGCGTCCCTCGTCGGGTGTCTCGATGCCTGCAATGCAGCGCATGGTAAGGCTCTTGCCACAGCCGGATTCGCCCAGGAAGCCCAAGGTCTCGTCCGCGGCATCGATGTTCACGTCCAGCGTGAAGGTGGGGAAGTGCTTCTTTATGTTCACGGAGAGGCTCATTATTTGGCTCCCTTACGGTACTTGGTGGTGCGGCTGCTCCACAGGTTGATGAACAGGATAACCAGGAAGCTGAACCCGATTACGATGGCGGTCCAGAACCAGGCTACGCCATCGTTACCGTTCATCCATTCGAAGTAGATGGCGATGGGGATGGTGCGCGTGATGCCCAGGTAGTTGCCGGCCAAGAACAGGGTTGCGCCGAATTCGCCCAGGGCGCGCGCGAAGGAAAGCACGGTGCCGGCGGCAATGGAGCTCCACGAAAGCGGAAGCATCAGCTTCACGAAGATGCGTGCGTTGCTCCAGCCCAGGGTGCGTGCGGCGTCGAGCATGTTCGGGTCAAGGTTCTCGAAGGCGCCCAGCGCGCTGCGGTACATCAACGGGAACGCCACCACCACGGCGGCGATAACGGTTGCGGGCCAACTGAAGATCAGCGGGAACCCGATGTCGATGAAGAAGCTGCCGAAAGCGGTGTTGCGGCCGCACAGGTACAGCAGGATGAAGCCGCATACGGTAGGAGGCAGAACCATCGGGATGGTGAAAACGCTGTCCGCAACGTTCTTGGCCTTCTGCGATAGATGCAGGCACCAGTAGGCGGCAAGCAATCCCAAGATGAAGATGATCACGATGGCGACGCCGGTGGTCTTCAGCGTTACCCACAGGGGGCTCCAATCAAGATCCGAGAGGAACTTGCCCATAGCGGCGATTCCGCTAGCCGCTTCGTTCACGGTTACCTCGTCGGCCGGAGCAAGCTTCGCGAAGTCGGCGAAGGTGGGCTTGAAGTAGTTGGCGTTCTCGCTGTCGGTAAGGTCGCTGCCATCAGCGCCGATAACGCTGGCGTATACGTTCGAGCCCACCTGTTGGTCGAACTTGAACGCCACGGCGCCGATGGTGTAGGTGGTGTCGCTGGTGAAGTACCAGGTGGTTATGCGCGAAAGCGGGATGGAACCGGCGGCCTGTTGGTCGTCTTGCGCGTTCAGGTATTGCTTGATGAGCGCTTGGTCGGAGGCGTCGTCCACATCGATGCCCAGCTTCTGCGCCAAGGCTTGGGGCACGTAGCACACCGCGTACGTATCGCAGGCGATAAGCTGCAGGGTGGTGCCGGCGTCTTGGTTCACCAGGTACGAGTAGCCGTAATACGAGCCGTCGATGGATCGGTTCGACCCTTTCTGTGCACGCGAGAAATCGGTGGTGGCAAAGGAGGCGCCCTCGATCTTCGCGGTGGTTGCATCTTCCGATACGGCAACTTCGGCGCTTTCGGCATTCGCCTCGGAATTGCCCGAGCTGCCGGAACCGTTCGAGCTGCTTGAAGCGTTCGCGGTGCTGGTGGTCTTCGGGGCCTGCGGGCTGTCCACGTCGCCTAATGCATCGTCGGCGAATGCCAAGCAGGGCAATAGCCCCAGCGCCAACACGAGCGACAATGCCGCGGTGGCAAGATATCGTTTCACATTCATGGTTTACCTCACTGATGAAGGTGCCGTATCGGAAAATGAGGAGATGGGCACGGTTCGTACCCATCTCCTGTGGCTTGCGATTATCGCAAAGGGTTGGATTCAGCGTTGAAGCTTACGCGAGCTCGAAGCCCCACTTCTGCCAGATTTCCTGAGCCTTCTCGCTGGTCAGGCACCAATCCAGGAATTCCTTGGTTGCATCGACGTTCTTGCAATCCTTGGTGATGGCGCCGGGGTACACGATGTTCTTGTGGGTATCGCCAGGAACGGTGCCAACGATCTCTACGCCACCGAAGCGGTATACATCGGAGGTGTACACGAATGCGATGTCAACGTCGCCGGACTGGGCATGCTTGCATACGTTGCCAACAGAGGTGTCGGTAACAACCTTCAGGTCGGTGGAGTAGGTGCCGCCCTTGCCGGAGATTTCCTTGCCGGTCTTGCCAGCTTCGCTTTCAGCAGGGGTGTACACGCCGATGGTGGAAAGGGACTGTGCAGCGTAGTTGCCTGCGGGTACGGAGTCGTCGCCTACGCAGATGGAGTACTTGCCGCTCTTGATGTCATCGAGCGTGACGTTGGAAAGGCCGGAACCTTCCTTGGCAACCATAACCAGGTCGTTCTTGAACATGTCGGTACGGGTGCTCTCGTCTACGTAGCCTTCCTTGACGGCGGTGTCCATAGAACCCTTGGATGCCGAGATCAGCAGGTCGGCATAGGAGCCGGCGCCGAGCATCTCGTTCAGCTCGCCGGAAGCCTTGTACTGGGTGTCGGCAAAGGAAACGTTGCTATGGCCATCTTCGATGTAAGCCTGCTGAACTTCCTCCATTGCCTTGGAAAGGGAGTTGGCAGCAAACACCTGCAGCTGAACATCCTCTTTCTTTTCCTCCTGCTGGCAGCCGGTAAGGGCAACTGCCAGGCAGGCGCAGCATGCGACTGCAGCGAACGCGGCCGCAAGCCTCTTCATTTTTGCGGTAACGGTCATTGGAATCCTTTCTCCTAATAAAGACTATCCTTCGGCGAGAATAAAGAAGTTCTCGGCATGTTTGAACCTTGATTTGGGGTAAAAGAGTTAAAAGATGCACAAAAGCGAGGTGAGCGGCATGCGCAGCGACGAGGTATCTGCCGACGTAAAAGTATTCATCAAATCAAAGGCCAGCCCTGGTCATACCCCCGGGCTTGGTTTGGGCGTGGTGAAGCTGTGCGAACGTGTGCAGGAGTTCGGCTCACTGAACAAAGCCGCCGCTGATATGGGCATGGCCTACAGCAAGGCATGGCGCATCATCAAGAGCACCGAAGAAGGCCTTGGCCTTAGCCTGTTCGTTCGCCAGGGGGCGCGTGGTTCCCATCTAACTCCGGAAGCGGAGGCGCTTATCGACTTGTACCGCCGTATCGAGCAGGAAACCACCGAATGCGCCAACCGTGTTTTGCGCGAGTCGCTGGAAGAACTGATTCAGAACGGGGTGATCTCGCGATCTACGGTTCCGAGTATTGAAAAGAAAGCCACCCCAGAGCTAATTGCCCAGGTAAGGGCTTTGGGGCTCTAGCTCAAAAAGGTCTTTCGCGTTCACCTTTCCCGGCGTTAAGGCGTGCTGCTCGCACAAATCGGCGCACAGCCCGCAATTAACGCAGTCGCAAGCGCGGAAAGCGTGGAACGCATCGGTGGCGGGCGCCTCAATGCCCATCACAGCCGGCTTTGCCGGCGTTCCGTGGAACTGCAAAGCCCCCGTAGGGCAGAAGAACGCGCATTTCCCGCATTTCGTGCACGCGGCTTCGTTTATGGAAACCTGTGCGAACAGACGCGTGCCCCATTCTTCGTTGGGTCGGTATTCCAACGCGTACAGATCGTTCAGCAGCATTGTTGTTCTGTCCGGTATCTGTTTCGGCAGGCTTCCGACGCTGTTTCCAAGGATGCTTGCCAGGGTGGCAGGCTCGTCTTCAGCGCTTGCTTGCAGTGATTGCCTTGCTGCGTCCAAGGCGAATTCCTTGGCATCGCTGGCCAAGTCTTGAAATGCCAGGCGCCTTTGGCTTGGGTTGCTGGCTGCGTGGTTTCCGGCTGGCAAGGTTTTACACGCCAGCTTCGCCGGAATCTCCCAGAAATCGAACAGCTCTTCGCTGCGGGATACCAGGGTATCGATCTGCTGCCCAAGCGCACCATTCGGGCAGAGCTCGCATTCGCCGCTTACCAGGGCGAGGGCCTCGATACCGCAAGCGGCGGCATGGGCGATAAGCGCTTCATCGAGCTGCGCCAGGCAGCCCACCTGCACCAGGCGGGCGTCATCCGATTGGCTCATATCGGATTTCTCGCAGCAGAACGCTATTTGCTTGCCGTCTTGGGCTATACCCTCTATCTGCTGCGCAAGCTGGCCGTGCGGAGGGATCTTGCACGCAAGGGCTTGGGTCGGGCATGCCGCAGCGCAGGCCCCGCAGCCGGTGCAGGTATCGGCGTCCAGCAGGATGTCGTTGTCGTAGGCGAGGATGGCCCCGTGCGGGCAGGCGTCCACGCAGGCCGAACAGTTCGAGGCCCTGTTGCGCACGCGGCAGCACCATTGCGGGAAGATTGCGATGCCAAGAGGCGATAGGGCCTGCGTTGCGTTGATTGCCTGGTCGATGGTGTGCATTGCTCGTCTTAGCGGTACACGCGGTACAGGACTTCAGCTTGGGCCAGTTCGTGCGGGGTGTTCACGTTGGCGAACGGATCGATCATGCCGCGCCGCTGCCAGCTCTTCGCGCTGAACGGTCGGCAGTCGATGCGGTCGATCAGGTCGCGCATACGCTTCGAGCCGTTGCCAACGATGCTCTGCAGCACCGGTTCGCAGGTGTTTTTGCGGTACACGCCGGCAAAGGGCTCCCAATACCCGTCGGTGCTGGGGATCACGGCATCGGCGCGCGTGGCTTGAAGCGCCAGCGCCTCGCGAGCCAGCATCTGAGCGGGGAAGGCGATCATGTCGCAGGCCACCACGCCAACGATATCGTTGGAGCTGTTGTGCAGCGCGGTAAGCAGGCCCGGCAGGGCGCCGCGCTCGTCGGCGATGTCGGGGACAAGGCGTACGCCAGGGTGCAGTTGTTCCAGGTAGGCCAGCTTGTCGGCCTCGTTGGTGGTGACGATCAGCTCTTCCGCGAAGCCCGTTACCACATCCAGCATGTGCTCGATCAGCGGCCTTCCCAGGAATTCGGTTCGAGCCTTCGACTGGCCCATGCGCTTCGATTCGCCGCCCGCCTGTATGGCTATGGTGAGCGGTGCACGCGCATAGCGGCTTTGCACGAAATCGCAGATGAGCTCGATGTCCTCGAAGCCGAAGGTGGGGATGCTCGCCTTGTCTGCGGCTTCCGCAAGCTTGGGCATATCGGTGATCAGTGCCACGGGAAGCTCGGGGGCATCGGGGTTGCGCGTGGTTGTGCTTTCAGAAGTGGTGCGAGTAGCCGATTCGTGCGTAGGCGCAGTAGCGTTAGCGTGCGCATTGCGCCCCGATTCAAGCGCGGCGGTTTTCAGTCGCCGAAGCATTGCCTCAGCCGCAGCGCAGTCCTTGGGGTTTTCTGCACGGAACAGCTCTATAGCAGGCAGCCCTACGCCACGGAATCCCTCTACCAGCACCAGGTCGTAGTCGGGCATCAGTTCGAGCGCGTCGAAGCAGGTCATCTCTGATTCCAGGTTGCGCGTCAGCGCCATGCGGCTGCTGGAGAGCACACAGGTGCTCTGCGCTCCGGCCTGACGGTGGCGCCAGGAATCCTTCCCGGGAACGTCGATCTCGAAATTTGGGTGGCCGTGGTGCTTCAGCGTTGCCACCTCGCAGCCTTGCTCGGTAAGGCGTGCGATGACCTTTTCCAGAAGGGTGGTTTTCCCGGAGTTCTGCCTACCCACGAACAGCACAGCGGGGCTTGGCCGGCGCGGCGGATGCGGGGTTGGTTCGTAAAGCATGGGCTCCTGTCCTTCAGATCGTTGGGTTCAGTGTAGGGCAAATCGGTCCGTTCGGTGCCGCCTTTGACGGCGAAGGGCGCTGATGAAATGTGTGCAGAACCAGCCTGGTTTATGCGATTCGATGAAACATTCTCAAAATAGAATAAAGATGTGTACGGTTGCCGGATAATTCATAGCCGTTCAACTCATTTGAACGCCTATGATGGGGTCCGAACAAGGGCTATGGCGAATGAAAAGTTTCGCGCCCTTGTGGCAAAGCAGGGTGCCGTTGCGGTAGGGGACTTGTATACGCGCGGCACCGAACATAAAGGGGATAGGGGGCTGTCATGGAAGAAATGACGCCAAGCATCACCCGTCGTACGTTCATGAAGGCCACCGGCGCTTTGGGCGCCTTGGCTGCTGCTAGCGGAGCGCTGGCGGCAGGGGAATCCGTGTTCGGGGAAGTTGAGCCGGCTGCTGCCGACACGCCCGACCAGATTGTGTGGAGCCAATGCAACGTGAACTGCGGCGGCAGGTGCGTATTCAAATGGCATGTTAAAGACGGCAAGATCCGTTACATGGAAACCGACGACACGGGCGATACCGATTTTCAGGCGCGTGCCTGCCTGCGCGGCCGCTCGATGCGCCAATGGCTGAACCACCCCGACAGGCTTCAATACCCCATGAAGCGTGTGGGGAAGCGCGGTGAGGGCAAGTTCGAGCGTATCAGCTGGGACGAGGCCATTCAGACCATCGCCGACAAGCTGAAGTACACCATCGAAACCTACGGCAACGACGCCGTGTACGTTCCGTATGCCACGGGCATGTACTCCTGCACGGGCAAGAACCACCCGCGCCTGCTGAATGCGCTGGGTGGATACCTTTCCGCGTACGGCGACTATTCCACCGGCATGCATCAGTACGTGATGCCGTTCATGTACGGCGGCTATGCCACCAACGACCCGGAAAAGTTCTGCGTCGAGGCCATGTGCCCGTACGAGAACTTCCACGCCTCTTCGATGGATCAGGCGGAAAAGGCCGACCTGGTGATCATGTTCGGCAACAGCCCGGCGGAAAACCGCATGGGCGGCGCCAACATGGTGTGGGACTTCAATCGTGTGCGTGAATCGGGCGCGAAGATCGTCCACATCGATTATCGTTTGAACGAAACGGCTTCCGGCAGCACCGATGAATGGCTGCCCATCCGTACGGGCACCGACGCGGCGCTGGTTTCCGCCGTTGCGCACGAGCTTATCGTGAACAACCAGGTAGACCTGGATTTCCTGCATACCTATTGCGTTGGCTACGACGAAGAGACTATGCCCGCTTCCGCCAAGGGGCAGAACAAGTCGTACCGCGACTACATCATGGGCACGGGCTACGACAAGGTAGAGAAAACGCCGGAATGGGCGGCTCCCATCACCCTTATCCCGGCAGAGCGCATCCGTGCCTTCGCCAAGGAAATCGCCGAGGCGAAAACCATGTTCGTAGTGCAGGGCTGGGGCCTTCAGCGCCATAGCAACGGCGAGAGCGCCACGCGCGCCGTGTGCATGCTGCCCCTGCTTACTGGCCAAATCGGCAAGCCCGGCACCAACACGGGCATGCGCGAGGCGGAGCCGGTGGATTACCTGGTTGGCAGCATCCCCGCCAAGGACGAGGACTGGAAGCTGAATACGTCGGGCGCCATGATCAGCACCTACGAGTGGCTGAACGCCGTGGACCACGGTACCGAGATGCGACCCGAGACCGATGCCATCATCGGCGCCGAAAACGGCCTGCCCAGCAACATCAAGTTCCTGTGGAACTACGCGGGCAACTGCCTTACCAACCAGCACGGCGACATCAACAAGGTGCACGAGATCCTCTCGGATGAATCGAAGTGCGAGTTCATCCTGGTGTGGGACACCGTGATGACCGACACCGCCCGCTATGCCGACATCCTCCTGCCCGATGCCATGCGCTCGGAGCAGCTGAACATGTCGACGCAGGGCTATTCCGAGTACTACGTGGGCGTTACCGTGGGCGGCCCTGCCCAGGAGCCGCCGTTCGAGTGCCGCCCTTCGTACGACGTGAACGCCGAGATCGCCGATAAGCTGGGCGTGAAGGACAAGTTCACTGCCGGCCTTACCCAGGATGAATGGGTGGAAAAGCTGTACAAGGCCGGCGCCGAGGCCGACCCGCTTATGCCCTCCTGGGAGCAGATCAAGGAACAGGGCGTGTACAAGCGTAAGCACGATAGCGCCATCGCCTTCAAGGACTTCCGCGATGACCCGGTTGCGAACCCGCTGTTCACGCCCTCGGGCAAGATCGAGATCTACTCTGAGGCACTGGCCGAAATCGCCGAAAAGCGCACGTTGAAGGAAGGGGAGGTTATCAGCCCCATACCGATCTTCGACCCCGGCGTGGAAGGCTACGGCTCGGTGACCAACGAGTTCCCGCTGTACTGCTCGGGCTGGCACGACAAGGCGCGTACGCATTCGTCGTTCGGCTTCATCGAACAGCTTGACCAGTACAACCGCCATCGCCTGTGGATCAACCCCATCGATGCCGAGCCGCGCGGTATCTCCGACGGCGACACGGTGAGCGTGAAGAGCCCGGCGGGCGAGGTGCGCATCGAGGCGCACGTTACCAACCGCATCGTTCCCTCGATGGTTGCCATGCCGCAAGGCCATTGGCATAAGGCGGAAATGTACGGCGACAAGGTGGACAAGGGCGCGTGCATCAACACGCTTACCACCTATCACCCCAGCCCGCTTGCGCACGGCAACGGGCCGAGCAATTCCATCATCGTCGAAGTGAAGAAGGCATAGGAGGTGCGTCATGGCTCAATATGGATTCTTCTTCGATAACTCGCGCTGCACAGGCTGCAAAACCTGCATGATGGCGTGCAAGGATTACAACGACTCGAACCTGGAAACCGCCTACCGCAAGGTGTACGACTACGAGGGCGGTGAGTGGCAGGAGGCTGCGGATGGCACCTACACCTGCGATTCGTGGGTGTACCACCTTTCCATTTCCTGCCAGCACTGCGAGCATCCGGCCTGCGTGGAGCATTGCCCCACAACCGCCATGCACAAAGATCCGGAAACGGGGCTGGTGCACGTGGATTCAACCAAGTGCATCGGCTGCGGGTACTGCGCAATGTCCTGCCCGTACAACGCGCCGAAGGTGGACCGCGAGGTTGGCTTCTCGGTCAAGTGCCATGGCTGCAGCAGCCGAATGGAAAGGGGCTTGGAACCGATATGCGTCGGTGCGTGCCCGCTTCGCGCCATCGAGTTCGGCGAGTTCGAGGAACTTCAGAAGAAGCACCCGGACGCGGTACGGGGCATCGCTCCCATGCCCGATCCGAGTATCACCAACCCCCATGTGCTGATAAAGCCCAGCGCCGCGGCGAAGGAGCCGGGCGACACTTCGGGGCGCGTCGGCAACCCCAAGGAGGTGGCATAAGCCATGGATTCGGCATTGCATGAGATTCCCCTGGCGGTGTTCACCACGCTTGCGCCCATCGGCGCGGGCGCGTTCATTGCCCTGTTCATCGCCTTTGCGAGCAATCGCATCGACGATGTGAAGTTGAAGCTGATAGACAGGCTCACCGTTGTGCCGCTGCTGGTGGCGTTCATCGGCCTGGTGGCATCGTTCGCGCACATCACGCAGCCATTGCATGTGCTGAACGTGGCCAACACCATCGGCTCCACGCCCATGGCCAACGAGATCACCGCGTTCGGTGTGTTCATGGTGGCTGCTGCGGTGTACTGGATTTGGGCGCTTACCGGAAAGATGAGCTATTCGGTTCGTAAGGGTTTCACCGGCGTGCTTGCGGTTTTGGCCTTGGTATTCGCCGTGGCGGTGGGCGCGGCGTATCTGCTGCCCACCGTCCCTACCTGGAACACCGCGTTCACGCCGGCGTCCATCGTGGGCTTCTGCCTGTTCGGTGGTTCGCTGCTGGGCCTTTTGGTGCTTCAGCTGGCTGACAGCGCCGACGACGCGCTTGCCGGTGCGGGCGAAAACCGCCTGTTCGCCTTGTTGGCCATCGGTTTCGTGGTTTCCCTGGTCTCGGTTATCGGGCTGTTCGTTATCGGATCCACTGCGGTAAGCCCGGTGGTGAACGTGGCCGCCAACACGGGAAGCCTTGTTTGGGCATTCGTTCTGTTCATCGTGTTCTCGGTTGTCGTGTTCGGCATCGGGCTCTTCAGCGTGAAGCTGATGCCTTCCGTTCCGGCGCTGGTTTTTGCCCTTGTCCTTCTGGCAATCGGCATTTTCCTGGCACGCTTGGTGTTCTACGGGATGCAGATCGGTATCGGGCTGTAAGGATTCGTGGTAGCGTTTCGCGGGAGGGCTTCGGCCTTCCCGCTTTTTCGTATGTGGATGAATAGGAAGGACAGGGCAGCATGAACTGCACCATCAGCGATTCCCAATTGGCTGGCATTGCGTTTGCCGGAGCTACGTTGGGGCCGTTTTTCAGCCTCGATCCGAAGATCGACCAGGCGAAGCTTGCACCTGCCGCTCAGGCTATCTGCGAGCTGGACGTTTCCGGGGCCGCTGTTGCATGGCCGTTCGTTATCGATTCCGAAGCGGCCGCGTGCCTTTCGCTTATGCAGGAAGGTTTGGCCGAAGGGCTGGGCGCGCCTGCCCTGGTGGACGAGTACCGCCGCCTGTTCGTGGGTCCTGCTGCGAAGGTGGCTCCGCCTTGGGGGTCGGTGTACACCGACAAGGACATGGTGGTATTCGGCGCTTCCACCATCGCGCTGAAATCGTGGTTGCGCTGTCACGGCGTTTCGGTGGCGAAGGGCGAAAGCGACGAACCGGAAGACCATATCGGCACCATGCTCAGCCTGATGGGCTGGCTTGCGCAGAACAAGCCCGAAGCATTGTGCGAGTACCTGCAACTCCACCTGCTTACGTGGGCGAGGCATTTCTTGGACATCGTGGAAGCGCAGGCCACCCATCCGTTCTATCGCGGCTTGGCTCGCCTCACCAACCTTACGTTGGCCGGCATCCAGAGCGATCTGTGCTTGGAAGTGCAGACGCCTCGGTTCTACCGGTAGCGCCGCTGCAGGTTTATTCTCCGAAAAGAACCATGTGCCGCTTATCGGCGCAAATATAACCATAGGTCGGTTCCTGCGCGCTGCGGTCTGCGGCCTGGAATTATCATTTGTCAGAATTATTCGTGCAACGGGAGGCTTTCGTGGCAACCATCACCTCTATCAATATCTCCAAGCACAAGGGCGTTCAGAAGGAGCCGGTAGGTTCGCAGCCCCAGAACGTCATCGTTGATTTCGGCTTGGAAAACGATGCCCATGCCGGCGATTGGCACCGCCAGGTTTCCTTCCTGGCAGAGGAATCCATCGCTAAGGCGCGCGATATGGGTTTGGATGTTTCCGCCGGCGATTTCGCCGAGAACTTCACCACCGAGGGCATCGATCTGCTCGACCTGCCTTTGGGTACGCAGCTGCGCTTGGGCCAGGATGTGCTGGTTGAGATAAGCCAGATCGGCAAGGTATGCCATACCCGCTGCGCTATCTACCATTTGGCTGGCGACTGCATCTTCCCGCGTGAGGGAATTTTCGCCGTTGTTCTGGAGGGCGGTCAGGTGAAAGTGGGCGATGCCATCGAGGTGGTACATCGCGGCGATGGCACCTGCGCGCATACTCCACCCGAGGCTTTGGCGGAAGTCGAGGCTGCCCGTAAGGCCGGCACGCTGTAATGACCGGTTCAGCTGAACTGCCACTTCACGCTGATCAGGCTCAGACTATAGGCGTTTACGATGCCAGCCAGGAGCAGGGTGCCTGTATGCTCGGAGCGGATGAAGGGTTCGCCGGCGCCTCGGACGAGGCGCCTGCCTTTCCCGAGGTGTACCTGGACAACGCCGCCACCACCAAACCGCGCCCGCAGGTGATGCAGGTGATGATGCGGGAGCTTTCCAACTACGGAAACGCCAGCTCAACCCATGCCCTGGGCAAGCGCGCGAAGGCGGTTCTCGAGGAAAGCCGTGCCGTGGTGGCAAAGGCGCTGGGAGCCGAACCCGACGAGGTGTTCTTCACCTCGGGTGGAACCGAATCGAATAACCTGGCAATCCGCGGTTCGGTTCTGGCGCGCGGCGTGGAATCCGGCCGTGTGATCACTTCCGCTCTTGAGCATCCCTCCGTCACGCGTTCCGTGCGCGGGCTCAAGCGCGAAGGCGATTGCAAGGTCTCCTATGTGGAAGCCGTTCACGGCAGCTTCGACCTGGACGCTTGCGAACGTTTCCTGAAGGAACCCACCACGCTGGTTACGGTTATGGCCGTGCAGAACGAGCTGGGCTATCGCTTTCCCATCCCGAAGATCGTAGAGTTGCGTAACCGCTTTGCACCCGATGCGCTGGTTCATGTGGATGCCGTGCAGGCGTTCGGCAAGATAGATGTTCCCGTAAACGAATGGGGCATCGACCTGGCATCGCTTTCCGCCCACAAGATCGGCGGGCCTAAAGGCATCGGCGCCCTGTATGTGCGGCGAGGCACCAAGATGTTCACCAACGCGTTCGGTGGCGGCCAGGAAAAGGGCCTGCGTTCCGGCACCGAGCCGGTGTTCTTGGCAGCCGGCTTTGCCGAGGCGGTGCGCTGCGCGTTCGCCGATAGGGCAGCCGAGGAAGAACGGGTGCGCGGGTTGTGGAACCATCTGCGCGAACGTGTTGCCGAAGAAATTCCCGATGCCGTCCTGAACTCCCGCGAGGATGGAAGCCCGTACCTGTTCAATTTCAGCGTGCCGGGGATGAAGAACGCCCAGGCGCTCCGCTGGCTCAGCGACCATGGGGTGTACGTTTCCAAGGCCTCCGCATGCGAAGCGAACATCAACACAGTCCCTGTGGGCACGTGGCGCCACAAGCACCAGCTCTCGCTGCAGGCCGCGGGCATTCCCTTGGCAATGGGCAAGCGAACCCTTCGTGTGAGCTTCGGCTATGCCTCCACCATGCAAGACGTGGACCGCTTCGTGGATGCGCTGAAGCAGTACCTCTCGCTTAATTAGCATCTCTGCTGCGCTCCCGCCTTGTCCATCAGCAACGTATTTTGTTGCAGAGCGTTTCTCTCCGCCATTCGCGGGCAATTCCGACTTGCTGCCGCGTCTTGGAGTTAGCCTTCTCTTACGCTTCCCCTTGTTAACTTGGGCTTACGGGGTTTGGGTCTATTATTAGCCAATCGCCTGCCTTCGCGGGCGATTGTTGTACTAAATCGTGTTCGAAAGATGGTCGTTGCGGTATGCCCTCGTCTTATGGCTCCTCGCGTATATCCCAGGTAAGGCGCGTCCTTGCGCTCGTTTTGGTGCTGAACCTTGTGGTAGCACTGGCAAAGTTCGCCTACGGCGTGGCAACCAGCTCCAATTCCATGCAGGCCGACGGCATTCATTCCGTGTTCGATTCGCTGGGAAACGTTGTTGGGCTGGTTGGTATCACGTTGGCCCTTCGTCCCGCGGACGAGGGTCATCCGTATGGGCACCATAAGTTCGAGACCTACGCCAGTTTGGTCATCGGCGTGCTCTTGGTGGCTGCCGCTGCCGAGGTGGGCCTCAGCGCCGTGTCGTCGCTTGCTTCCGGTGTGCATAATGCTCAGGTAACGGTTGTTTCCTATGTGGTCATGGTGGGAACCTTGTGCGTCAACGTTGGTGTTACCACCTACGAGCGCAAAGAGGGAAAGCGCCTGAACAGCGACATCTTGCTGGCCGACGCCAGCCATACGCTCTCCGATGCCATGGTTTCCATAGGCGTCATTATCGGCTTGGTCTTGATCCAATTCGGCTTCGCCATTGCCGACTCCATCATGGCTTTGGTGGTTATGGTTGCTATTTTGGTTACCGCAATCGATGTGTTCCGCGCTGCGTTTGAGACGCTTTCCGACAAGGCGCGTATTCCCGAAGACGATTTGAAGGCTGTGGTCCTGGCGGTTCCGGGGGTGCGCGATGCCCACCATATCCGCACGCGCGGCACCAGCGGCGATGTGTATGCCGATATGCATGTGCTGGTAGACCCGCAGATGTCGGTGGCGGTGTCGCACGAGGTTGCCGACCGGGTGGAGTCGGAAGTGGTGCATAAGTTCCCGCAGGTGAAAGATATATTGGTGCATGTTGAGCCCGACGACGCCTATCATCGCGTGGAAAGGTAACCAAGGGACTATCCACGCTGTTGTTTTGACGTCGGCATTGAGCGCCGCTTATGGGAGTCTTTGCCAGCGAGCCGAATAGCGCTTAGGCCGCAAGGACTTCCGCGTCGCTGAAATGCGGCGGTTTTAGCGGTTGATGGGGCTTCACCAGGGATGATGGACGGTCAGACGCCCCTACGATGCGGGCCGAATACGGTACGGCTGCCGTTTACGCATCGTCTCCTTCGGCTCGGGCCGTGTTGTAGAAGGTGATCACTTTGCCGCCATGCATTGCGGTGCCGCCGCTCTGGATATCCTGGTAGGCCTTGGAGTCATAGTAGTCCCACGAAGTGATACCTCTTGCCTTGCAGTACTTGAACCACCCGTCGGCTCCATAGTTGTACCCCTGGGCGATAAGGCCTATCTTGCCCGTGTCGTCGACATCGATGTCTCCGAGCCATCCTTCGAACAGGTCCACATTCTGCTTCGTCTCCAAGACGCCTGCATAAATCGAGGACGTGGCAGTATCACCCCTCACGGTGAGAGAGGGGTCGATGTCCCATGCATAGAGGGCGCTTTCGCCCAGCTCGACCACATTGCGCCTTCCGGCGGTAACGCCCGCCAGGCCTTCGCCGGCCTGCATGATGTCGTGGTCGGCTCCGACTACCGAATATACGTTCAGGTTGCCGCCCGATTCCGCCTGCATCATCGCAAGAACGGTGTCGGTCCATTTCACGTCAAGGCCCGAATCGTTGCAGGCGGTTTCGACGGTAGATCGCCACTTCTCTATCTTGTCGGGGAAGTTGCTTCCTTCTTGGGTAACGCATGGGGCGGTGCTCACGCTGGGGTCGGGCCGAAGACTGGCGATGGAAAGGTCGGAGCCCAGCAAAGAGGGGATTGAGAGCACTGCAACAAGCACCAAACCCGCTATAAGCAAATACGTTGGCTTCACGGGACGTGCGCGGCGTTTTGCCAAAAGCTCGTTCCTCTTTTTCGCGGAAGGCCTGAGCTTGGCTCTTTTCGAGAGCCTGACGGAGGTTTTTGTCTTGAATTGCTTGTATTTGGGCACACGCGCTCCCATGACTAAGTTGCGATGGTTCGATTGATTTTGCTTCGATATAAACATCAAGAATAGCACCTAAGCGGAAAGGTCGCTTCGGACGAAGATAAAACCATCACTCTGCATAAATTAGGAATAAATCGCTATTGATACCAGATATTAATAAGGTATACTGAGTTCATCATGAGAGGAGGTTGCGATGGTCCGGCGAAACACTGTTCAGCAGAAGGCGGTAGCCACTCAGCTGAAGAAGCTCCATGGCACGCATCCGACGGCTGATCAGGTTCATGACGCGGTTTCGGCCGAATACCCAACGGTAAGCAAAGCTACCGTGTACCGGGTGCTTAACCGCATGGCGGAAGAGGGAACGGCCCTTAAGGTAAACGTAAGCGACGGCCCCGACAGGTTCGACGATACCTTGAAAGCCCATTATCACGTCCTGTGCACCGCATGCGGCCGCGTCGACGACGTGGAAGTCGATCCGGCATTGGCTGCGTTCGACTTGGACGCCGCTGCGCAAGCAGCCGGCTATACCATCACCGGGCATGATCTGCTGTTCCGCGGGGTCTGCTCAAGTTGCAAAAGGGAAGGTGGTTGCGATGCGTGATATCGATCCAAAAGCGTTCTACCAGTTCAGCTATGGGGTGTTCTTGCTTTCGGCTCGAGAGGGCGAACGCGATAACGCCTGCATCATCAACACGGCGATACAGGCCTCTTCCGAGCCCAGGCAGGTAAGCATCTGCTGCATCAAGGGAACCTGCACCCAGGAAATGATCGGCCGCACCAATCGGTTCTGCGTTTCTACCCTTACCCAGGCCACGCCGTATGCGTTCTTCGAGCATTTCGGCATGCAGAGCGGCAACGATGTGGACAAGTTCGCGCAGCCCGAGGCTCTGAGTATGGCAGGTGCGCAAATCGCACGATGCGAAAGCGGCTTGGTCTACGAAGCGGGTGCCAATGCGTTCATCGACTGCGGGGTGGTAAGCGCGGAAGACCTGGGCAGTCATGTCCTGTATGTGGGTAAGGCGGTTGAAGCCCAGTGCTTGTCCAACGAGCCCTCGATTACCTACGAGTACTACCGAACGGTAACGCGGACGGCCGCACAGCCCGATGGGGCTGCTGGCGGCGATGCTGCGGATGAGCAAATCGTTGCTTGGAAGTGCGCTATCTGCGGCTACATCTACGAAGGGGAGCAGCTTCCCTCGGATTTCATATGCCCGACGTGCAAGCACGGTGCAGAGGATTTCGAGCCGGTGTTCGCAGGCTCATCCAATGAAGAGGAAACCAACGGGGTAGAGGTGCCCCGGGAAGAGGAAAAGGAGAAAGCAGTTATGGCAACGAAATGGGTATGCAAGGTATGCGGATACATCTACGAGGGCGAGCAGCCCCCGGCGGAATGCCCGGTATGTCACGCTCCGGCAAGCCAGTTCATGAAGGTTGAAGGCGAGATTGAGCTGGCGGCAGAGCATGAGTACGGCGTGTACGGCAGCACCGTGAAGAACAACCCCGATATCTCGGAAGAGGACAAGGAATACCTGCTCGAGCAGCTGAAGGCGAACTTCACCGGTGAGTGCTCTGAGGTGGGCATGTACCTGTGCATGGCCCGCATCGCTCATCGCGAGGGCTATCCCGAGGTAGGTTTGTACTGGGAGAAGGCCGCCTACGAAGAGGCGGAGCATGCTGCCAAGTTCGCCGAGCTTCTGGGCACCGAACTTGAGCCCAATATGAAGGCAAGCACCAAGGAAAACCTTGCGTGGCGCGTCGATTGCGAGTTCGGTGCGACCGCCGGCAAGGTCGAGCTTGCAGCGTGCGCCAAGAAGAACGGTCTGGATGCCATTCACGATACCGTTCACGAGATGGCTCGCGACGAGGCTCGTCACGGTAAGGCACTGAAGGGTCTGCTGGATCGCTATTTCGGTTAGGCGGCTACTTCACGGATTTCGGATGGGTAGTGGATCGGTTGCCAGTTTGCCGTTTCCCCTCCATTCGATACCCTGAAACAATCGATCAGCTAACCCCGCTTCGCATAGGCAAGGTTCTGTGCGGGCGGGGTTTTCTTGAAGGAGCAGGATATGCCGAAGCCGGCTAAGTCGAAGAGCGGGAAGTCGAAGCGCAACGCCAAGCGCTCCCAAGCCCCAAGGCCCTTGGTTGCCCTCTATGGTCTGGACGAGGGAACGCAGCGAGGCGATACCGTTCGTGCGGTTGCGCAGCAGCTGGGCATTCCTGCCCGGACGATAGGCACGGATGAGCTGGGGCTTTCGGTTGGCGCCATTGCGGGCATTATAGGCTCGACGAAAGCGGGGAAATCCTATGCGGGTGCTGCGCCCAATGTGGAGTTCATGCTAGTAAGCGGTCTTTCGAACGCGCAGCTCGACGGGTTGCTTGCCACTTTGCGCGAAGCAGGGGCAAGCGTGCCCTTGAAGGCGCAGGTTACCCCGCATAATCGCTTCTGGCCTGTTCACCTTCTTATATCGGAAGTCGCTAGGGAGCACGCAGCCATGACCAAGGGCGCGAGCAGCCCCCAGGCTTAGTCGCTTCTGCGGCTGCGTGCCTGCGACTATTTGGTTAAGGCAATCGCTGTTTCATGTCGGGCTCGATGCCCGCTCACGTACGAAGCGCCCGGCGGCCTTGTAGGCATCCGGGCGCTTATCTTTTTGCTTCTGTGGATTCTTAGATTATCCGTAGGTGGTGTACTCGTATACGGAAAGCACGATCATGCCGATGGCTATGGCCACGGTGAGCAAGATCCTGACTGGGTCGGAAAGCTTGCTCATGGCCTTTCCCGCAATCGGGTACACAACCCATACGAACAGGGTTAGCAACGCGGCAATCAGAAGGTCGTTTACGATCCATGCCTGTCCAAAGATGTTGCCGGGAAGCCTTGAGTTGTCCCAGAGAGGGTAGTTTCCGTATTGGTCTGGCTGGTTTTGCAGGAAGCCCTGGCTCAACTCCGCGCCCATGGCAACGAATACGCTCACTATGAAGAAATGGATGCCTGCCTTTAGGCCCGATTGCCTCCACTTTATGAGCATCGCCCGGTAGGGAACAAGCACTATCGAAGCTATCACTACTCCGAACCCGTAGACGAAGAAGGGGTAGTTGATATCGTTCCATACCCCGGAATTGGGGTCGACGATTCCAAAGAAATGGTCGTTGAACAGGCAGTACACCCATTCACACCAGTGCCCGACCACGCTGAACACGCAGAAGAACACAACCATATCGCACCAAAATCGCCAATCACGCAAGCGAAGGAAGCTCCTGCGCCAGATCTCTGCGATTGTTACCGTGTAGCGTTTGGTTTCTTTGTTTGGCATGCATGTCCCCTTTTCTAGCCAATTGATTATGCCATGGGCAACGGCAGGGACGGCTTGGGCGGAAAGCTTAACCGCGAAAAGCGGTAAAGATATCGGAAATAAAAGTGCCAAAAAAAGAGGAGGGGCCTGCGAGAGGGGATCTCGGCAGGCCCACAAGGAGGGAGTTCCGGTGCCTTATATATTGGGGATCTGGCACCGACTGCTTTTTGGGGAAAAGCAGTTGCAAATTGGGAGGGGACCACATTTGCTGGTATTGAATATACGAGCCTTCCCCTTGTTGGGCAACCCCCTGTAAAGTGTTTGAAACCGTAAACGTGCGCCAAGCGCGTCCTGAACGGGTTCACTCTATCTATCTTCATACTTCCTTCATATTGTATAAAAGTTTTTTCAACATACCAGTTCTTGTGAACGCGTTCATGCCTACGCCAGGCCGCTTCGAGCGAAGTTTCTCCACTGCAGCCGTCTGATGCCGTGCCTTGCCCTGCGCTCGGCATGCTGCTCGGTTGGCGATTCCCGCCATAATGCTCCGATATAATGGTCGCCTAGAAAGCAGGACGGGTAAGTCCTGCCAACCGGTGCCCCAAGGAGGCTTCCCCATGCCCGATATCCAAATGCGCTTCAACAAGGACATGCTTGTCCTTTCCACCCCGCTCGATTACCAGCTTTCGTCTCAGGGCTTTGAGGGCTTGGCCGATCGGGAGTACGTGGTGCTGAACGAACCCGAGCTGATGGAAGAAGCGTTCAACCTCGAGAAAACCCTGGGCGTTCCCGTGTTCGTTGCCCCTACCGAGGGGATCACCGAGGCGCAGTTGTCCCATGCCCGCTTGGAGGGGCACTCTGCAGACATGGCGCGAATCGCTTACGAAGCTGGTGCGCAGTTTTCCCCGCAGCATTATTTAGCGGCCATCGGGCCGTGCGCCTTGCCGCTCGATCCGACCAGCGGCCCTTCGCTCAAGCAGTCCCGCAACCAGTACCGCGATGCGGTGCGCGCCCTGGCCGAATACCCATTCGACGGTATATACCTCAACGGCTTCACCAACCTCTACGATGCCCAATGCGCATTGATGGGTGCCCGTGCTGTCTACGATGGGCCATTGTTCATCTGCCTGGTTCCCCGGTTGGACGGCTGCTTCCCGTGCGGAAGGTCGCTTATGGAGGCCGTCGAGCTTTGCGATGAGTACGGTGCCGACGTTATCGGCGTTTCCTCCGATGCCCCGGCACAGGTGCTTTACGGCTACGCTGAGGCGATGGCGAACGCCACGGATAAGCCCAAGCTGTTTGATGTGGTGGTGCTCAAGCGCGACCGCAGGCAGTTCGAGCCCACAGACGAGAACCCGTATCCCACTGCCGATACCCTGGTAGATGTGGCTCTGGGCCTTCGCGCTCGCGGAATAGGCTTCTTGCGGGCTTCGGGCGATGCGAACCCCGCCTACACCGGCGCGCTTTTGGCAACGGTGAGCGGCTTGGACGTCGTATAGGGCGGATAGCCGACTAGTTCGGGAGGGGCCTGGATGGGCCTTCGGTGTTTGGGAAGGATGATTTGGTGGCTCGGCAGAAAAGCGCCGATTTCGGCATGCTCCAGGAATTCGTGGAGCGCCTGTTCGCCAGTAAAGAGGACTATCTGCGACTTGAGGTGATCCTTGAGGCCGAGGCGTATGGGTTGAACCGGGAATTGCAGGAGATCATCCGCTTGCTGCCACCGGGGCTCTATACGCGCGAGAAGCTTTGCACGCAGCTGAACTCATCGCTGTCTTCGCATGGGTGGGGCTACGTGTACGGCGCGGTGCACTAGGGCTGTAGCTGCGTTCGGGCATAAAGAAACCGACCCCGCTAATTGGATGAACCCACCTAGTAAGGTGGGTGTCCGCAGCTTGCTTCCTGGCTTTCGCATCAACGGATGCGAATCCCCATTTCACGAGCAATCTGAGACTCCCAATTAAATGTCATCGGTCCATCGCAGACACGGGATCGGCTAAGCTCAGTATAGGTGAGTGCTTCTAGTTAGATAAGTCTTGACAGCGATTATTTCGCTGTATCGGCAACGGCCATGCATGGCAGAAAGGGGCGTAACAGTGCGGCAGAAGGTTTTGCTCTTCCCAACGCACGGTCAAGCGCTGGAATACCGCAAAAGGCTTTCCCAATCTGGGTCGGGTGAAGCCTTCGGCGTTGACGCAACCACCTTTCCTTCGTGGCTGGATACTGCATGGGGGCTCTACGGGGACGGCCGTGCCCTTGCCTCTTCTCTGGATCGATCGTTTGCGGTTCGCCATCTTCTTGCCAACGTCCCTGAGCTTTCGGCTCTGAACCAGAGCGATGGAAGCATAACCTTGGTATGCCGGTTCCTGGGCGACGTCTTGGGCTCTGCGCGGCTGGAAGAATGCCTGGCAGATCCGCCTTCCGCCCTCTCCTTCGCGGAGCGCGCCGTTCTTTCCCTAGTGCCCTTGTACCGCAGCCTGCTTCTTTCGCGCGGCCTTATCGATCGCGGCGATGCGCTTTCGGCTCTGGCCTCGGTATGCCCGCCCTGCTCGTTCTCGCTTTCCGAGGGTGTGGACCCCGGAATCGCGTTCGAGGATTTCGCAGCTGCAAACGGCTCTGAGATCGAAGGCCCCGCTTCGCCTGCCGTTGTGGGCCCCGTTGCCGAGGGCTGCAGCCCTGCGTTCTTGTTCGCCGCTGGCCCATCCTGTGAAGATGCCCTTATCTCCAGCTATCTTTCCCAGGTGTTGGCCGATGCCCAGGCAGAAGGCGGCGCCCCTCGCGTTCTGGTGTGCACCGCGCGCCCGTTCAACGTGTTCGAGGGCATTTCTCAGTCGCTCTCACAGCGCGCCACGTGCAATCTTCGTGCCGCCCGAGCCTTTTCGCAGACGCATTTCGGCAGGGCGTTCCTTGCCATCCGTGAATATCTGTGCGACCCGTTGCACGACTCTTCGGCCTTGATGGATTACCTGGCCTCGCCGTTTTCCGGTGTGTCGGAACTCGATGCGGCCAAGGTTGATTCGCAGGTACGCGGCGACCGCACCCTTGGATACGATGATCTTCGCGCCATGGCGCACCTTCTTTCGCCTACCTTCGACCTTTTCGAAGAGCTGGTGGAGGATTGCGATGCTTCGCTGTTGCTCGATCGATTCCTCGATATCACCGAAGAGCTTTCCGGCTTCGACGGCGCCAGCATATTCGAACAAGAGATTGCCATCTCGGCGCTGCGCGGTGTCTACGAGGCAGCCCGCGCATGGGACGCCCGTCCCACCGAGCTTTCGTTCGCGCTGCAGGGCTTGTCGGTGGATGCGTCCCGGACCTGCGGGTCGGGTGAAGCCGTGATCGACGTAGTGGATGTCTCCTTGGCGGATAGTCTTCCTGGGTCAGCCTACGATGTTGTGGTGGTGTGTGACCTTGATGCCCGCTATTGGCAGGCGGGCGAGGCGCACAATGCCATCGTCGGGTTGGAGGAAAAGCTCGGGTTCCCGCCGCGGTCCCATGTGCTTGCGGATGCGCGCCGCCGCTTCGAGAGGCTGAAAGCGCGTGCGGAAAAGCTGTTCGTTTGCGAGCGCGTTTTGAATGCCGGCGGCGACGAAGACGTGTATCCCTCGTTCGTGCTCGATGAGTTCTGCTCTGCTATGCAGCAAGGGCCAAACGATGAGTTGGACGGCTTCGGGGTGCCCGTGAGCCTGGCCGATCGCATCACGGTTCGAAACGAGGGCGGCAGCGCATCTACCTATGCTGCGAACATGGACTTCGGGGGCAACGACCCCGAATCGTTCGCCATTCCCGGTTTCGCGCCTGGCTCGGTTGCCGAAAGCTCTGTGCCTGATCTTTCGCTGTATCGTGCGCCCGATGATCAATCGCTCCTGGTACTCTCTCCTTCCGCCATCGAGGAATACGTGAACTGCCCGTACCGCTGGTTCGCCAGCCGTCGGTTGCGCCCACAGCCACCCGATGAGCTTATGGGGCCGTTGGAGCAGGGCGTGTTCGTCCATGCCGTTCTGGAAGCGTTCTATTCCCGTATCGAGCAGGAGCTGGAATGCAAGCGCGTGGAGCCGCAGAACCTCGATGAAGCGCAGGCCCTGCTTGGGCGCGTGTTCGACGAGGTGCTGGCCGCTCAGCCCGAAGTCGCCGACGATGCCCGGTTCATCCCGCTCAGCCCGGTTGAGCGTGCGCGCGCGAACCGCCTGAAGCAGGTGCTGGCCAGGAATCTTGCGGTGCAGGCGCGGCTTATGCCCTCATTCGTGCCGCAGTTCCTGGAATGCGAGGTTCAGCCCGAGCAGGGCATCGACTACGCCGGCGTCCGCATTATGGGCAGGGCGGACCGCGTTGACGTGGACGCGCAACGTGGCTGCTTCGCCGTTGTCGATTACAAGGGCGGTGTGGCCGGGCACGAGGCTGGCATCGACCCCGATAAGGACGAGGAATTCATCCTTCCCAACAAGATCCAGGCGCTCATTTACGCGCAGGCGCTTTCCCGTGGTGTCGTGGATGCCCACCCGGTCGGTGCGCTGTACTTGAGCTACCGAGCATCCGAGCCCAAGGGTTCGGTTGCCGGCTCGTTCGACGACGCGCTGCTCGACGTGCAAGGGTTCGCGGGCGGAAAATCTGCCGTGAAGATGAACTTCGGTTCGTATTTGGACCAGATCGAGGAAATGGTGCGGGAAAGGCTGGCTCGCCTGTACGAAGGCTATATCGAGCCCGAGCCTTTGGGGAAGCAGTCTTGCACGTACTGTCCGGTTGCCAATTGCGCTAGGAGGCTCTCGTGAACCTGGATTCTTGCACACCCGGCCAGCGCCGGATCATCACCACGCTCGATTCTCCGCTCATGGTTTCTGCGGGTGCGGGAAGCGGCAAGACGTTCACGCTTACCCAGCGCATCGCCTACGCGTTGGAAAACGAAGGCCAGAGCGCATTCGCCAGCGGCATAGACGAGGTGATGGCAATCACCTTCACCAAGAAGGCCGCCGCCGAATTGAAATCGCGCATCAAGGGCAAGCTCATGGAGTTGGGCTTGCAGGAAGAGGCCCTGCGGGTAGATGACGCGTGGATATCGACGATCCACGGCATGTGCTCTCGTATTCTGCGCGAGCATGCGTTCGAGTTGGGCATCGACCCTGCTTTCTCCATCGTAAGCGAGGTGGAGGCCTCGACGTTCCGTTCCCGTGCCTACGATACGGTCATGGAAAGCCTTGAGCGGGGCGCAAACCCCCACGTGGCTTCGCTGGTTTCCCATCTTGGAGTAGGCGAGGCGGGGACGGGCGCCGCTGGGCTTGAAAGCCGGGTAGACGCCCTTACTGCGCGTGCCTTGGCGCTGCCTGCCGGTTTCGATGCCATAGATGTGCCCGATGCCGATGCCGATCCCTCTTCGCTTCTGCGCTCCCTAATCGTGCGCGCCGAAGACGTGGTTGCCTGCATAGAGTCGCTGCCAAAGCAGGGCAAGACCGATGCGAAGGTCCTCTCCGCTATGGCCGATGCCCTGACTCGGGCACACGACTATCTGCTTTCGGGCGAGTGCGGCTCTTCGTTCTACGATGACGGATTCAATGCAGAGCGGTTCGTGCGCACGTACTTCGGTTTCCCGCGCACTGCGAAGAATTTCCATGCAAAGGACTCCGATCCGGCGGTGTTCGGCGACTACCGTCGAAGCTACGCTGAAGACGGTGCTGTGGTGGAAGCCGCGCTGGCCTCGCGCGATCTGCGTGCCTTGGTGGTTCTTGCCCGCGAGGTGGATGTCGAATATCAGCACATCAAGGGGCCCTCATCGTTGGACAACGTCGACTTGCTGCGCCTTGCCTACGAGGCGCTGGTGGGGAACCCGTCCATAGCAGAGGGGTACCGCAGCAGGTTCAAGATGATCATGGTGGACGAGTTCCAGGATACGGACGAGTTGCAGGTTGCCTTGATAGGGGCCCTGGCCAAAGACGGCTACGCGAACGTGTGCACGGTGGGCGATGCCCAGCAGAGCATCTACCGTTTCCGCGGCGCCGATGTCAACGTGTTCTTCGGTTTCCACGCCATGCTGGAGGAGCGCTGCCCCGATTTGCAGTTCGTGAGCCTGCCCGACAATTTCCGCAGCCATGCCGATGTCCTTTCGCTGGTAGATTGCGTGTTCTCGCAGGATCAGGTGTTCGGGGAGTACTTCCTTTCGCTCGCGCCCAAGGGGAAGGTGAACCAGCATGACGACCCGGTGTTCGCCGATCGCCCGCGTGTCTCGATGGCGCTCTATGAGTGCATGGCGGGCGGCCCTGGCGTGAGCGCCGGCCGAAAAGCCTGTGCCAAGCGTATAGCCGCGCATTTCAGCGAATTGCGCCAAGCAGGCGAAAAGCCTGGGGATATGGTGATCCTCTTGGGCGCCATGTCTAATGTCGACGTGTATTCCGAGGCGCTGCGCGATGCGGGATTCGAATGCCTGGTTGCAGGCGGATCGACGTTTTCCGGTGCCTACGAGGTGCAGTTGGTCTCGAGCATGCTGGCGTTCTTCGCCGATCGACTGGATAACGAGGCGCTGTATGCGCTTTTGGCATCGCCGCTGTTCGCATTGGGCGATGATGCTCTGCTGCATCTTGCAACGGGCCACGATAGGCAAGGTCGGTCCCACCGCCGGGACCTTTCCACTGGTTTCTGGCTCTGGAACAAGGAACGTGGGATCTCCGGCTTGAGCACCGAGCAGGAAGACCAGCTGGATTTCGCGCATTTGTGTCTAAGCGAGGCACTGGGGGCCTGTCGCACCATGGGCGCCTGCGCTGCCGTTCGCCAGCTTTTGCGCGCTAGCGGTTGGCTCATCCGCCTTCAGGGTTCCGGTGCCGAGGGGCAGGCCGTCGTCGGCAACCTGAGCAAGGCGCTGCGTCTTATCGAGGGCATAGAGCAGGAAGGCTTCGGCCCTGTGCGCATTGCGCGCCGGTTCGAAGCGAGCCTTCAGGAGATGAAGCTCTCGCCGGGCTCCCTTTCGGCGGGCAGCTCTGATTTCGTTCGGATCATGACCGTGCATGCCAGCAAGGGTCTCGAGTTTCCGCATGTCGCCTTGGCCGATCTGCGTATGACGGGCCGGTCCGACAGCATCTTGGCAGAGAACATCGAAGGGCGCACTTACGCCTGTGTAGATTCGCCGGTTCTCCGTCCTGTTCACAAGGTGGTCGATTCCCTCCACGACCTGCTTGAAACGCCGGATGCTAGCCAAGACGTCATCGTGAATGCCCCGGATTACGCTACCCGTTGCGCGCTGCTGGAAAAGTACGTCTCCGACCAGGAGTTGGCCGAATCGCGCCGATTGCTCTACGTCGCCCTAACCCGTGCCAGCAAGTCGCTGTTCATAGGGGTGGCTCGCCGCGGCAACAAGGATTTCTCGTACGAGGGAAGAGGGGTGCTGGAAGACCTTCACGACGCATTGGGGTGGGAGCCTTCCGCCTCTGCGCCCGTCCAGATGCTCGACTACGGCGGATCGGCGCCGATGCGCTTCGAGTTCAACGTGCTCGATACCGCCGAAAACGACGAGCCCGCGGAATCGGGCGAGGATCAAGCCTTCGCCATCCCCTCCCAGCCGCCTCAAAAGGCTCCCTTCGCTCAGCCGCTTGCACCGTCTCGCGAAGGCGTGATCTCCTATTCCTCCATTGCCGCACCTGTGGCACCGGCAGAGGCATTGGGCGAGCCGGGGATGTTCGACCTTCCTTCGCCGCAGGACGAAGACGCAACAGCCTTGGGCACCGCTTTCCATCTCCTTGCCCAACGGGCGATCCTGGACATGGCCGATGGGCAGATCGCATGCCCCGATGAATCTGCCGTCGCCGCTCAGGTTCGGAGCCAGGGCCTTTCGGCGTTGCAGACGAATCGCTTGGATGAGGCCCTGAGACGCTGGTTCGGCAGCGACTTGTGCTGTCGGTTGGCCCAGGTGGGTATGCCGCGTGCCGAGGTTCCCTTCATGGTTTGCCTTGAAGTTCCCGAAGGCCCGGTGTTCCTGGAAGGGGAGATCGATGCCGTCTCGTTTGCCGCAGATGGGTCGGCGTTCCTGGTCGACTACAAAACCGGCGGTTCCGCTTCCGAGCCAGGGGCCTATTTGCGGGAAAAGCACTTGCTGCAGGCGCAATGCTATGCGCTCGCCCTTATCGAGCAGGGTTGCCCTTCGGTGGACGCTGCTTTCGTCAGGGTCGAGCAAGACGACCCCTGTTGCCCTGGGCAGCCGCAAACCGTTCGGTACCTGTTCTCCCGCGATCGGGCCGAGCAGTTAAGGCGCTCTGTCCTGGAAGCCTATGCCCGGCATCGCTAACCGTGCTGATTCGTTCCTGAAACGGGAAATCTTCAGCAGGGGAATGGTATGGTAGCGCCATGGACACTCTTTTCACGGAAATAGACAACGCCAAGCGCACCCAGAACGCGCCATTGGCGGTACGCATGCGCCCGCGCTCGCTCGACGATCTTATCGGGCAAGAGGACGCATTGGGCGAAGGAACCTGGCTTCGAGCTGCCATTGAGTCGGACTCGTTGTCCTCGGTCATCCTCTACGGTCCCGCAGGCACGGGGAAGACCTCTATCGCCCACATCATCGCCGAGACCACCCATGCCCACTTCGTCGAGGTTTCCGCCATCGGCGGAACGGTTGCCGATCTTCGCCGCGAGATCTTCGGGGCCGACAAGCGCCTTGTCTCCCTGGGGATACGCACCATCCTGTTCGTCGATGAGATCCATCGCTTCAACCGCGCCCAGCAGGATGCGTTGCTCCATGCGGTTGAAGATGGGGTGGTCGTGCTCGTCGGCGCCACCACCGAGAATCCGTTTTTCGAGGTGAATTCGGCGCTCCTGTCGCGCTCGCGCGTGGTGGAGCTGCATAGGCTCAGCGACGATGCCCTTTGCCGTATCATCGATCGCGCCTTAAGCGCGGAGCAGGGCCTTGCCGGGGCTTTCCAGCTCGACGACGATGCCCGCAAGGCCATCCTGCTGCTTTCGGGGGGCGACGCCAGAAGCGCGCTGAACACGCTTTCGCTTTCCTGCGATTTGGCCCGCGCCAAGCAGGAGTCGACGGTCACCGAGGAAATGGTGCGCGCTGCGGTTCCGCATCGCAGCCTTCCGTACGACAAGAAGCAGGACATGCACTACGACGTCATCTCCGCGTTCATCAAGTCGATGCGCGGGTCCGACCCCGATGCGGTGCTGTATTGGCTTGCGCGCATGATCGATGGCGGGGAAGACCCGAAATTCATCGCGCGGCGCATCTTCATCTGCGCTGCGGAAGACATCGGCAATGCCGACCCGCAGGCGGTGCTCATCGGCGAAGCGGCCTTCCGCGCGGCCGAGGTTATCGGCTACCCCGAATGCCGTATCAACCTTGCCCAAGCAGCGGTGTACATGGCGCTCGCCCCGAAGTCCAACGCCTCGTACGCGGGGCTGGCTAAGGCCATGGACGAGGTTCGCAACGGCCCGCTTCGTTCCGTGCCCGACTACCTGCGCGACCGGCACCGCCCCGGTTCCGAGGAATATGGGGAGTATCTTTACCCCCACAGCAACCCCGAAGGCTATGCTGACCAGCGGTATCTTCCCGAAGGCCTTGAGCGGGGAGCCTTTTTTACGCCTGGGGAACGGGGATGGGAACGCTACCGCACCGAGGCTCCGCTTTCGGATAGAATGTAGAAGCGTACGTGGCCTGCCTGGCCGCTGATCAGAGGAGGAAACATGGAAGTCTTCGAATCGCTGGTACCCGTGGGGATCGTCTTGCTGTGCGTTGCAGGCATCGTCGCCTTGGTCGCGCTTGCTTACCTGCTTATCACGCTCACCAAGTCTATGAAGGAAACCTTTGCGAAGGTGGATCCCCTCATCGATCAGGCCCAGGAAGCCCTTGATACCACCAAGCCCGCCCTCGAGCGCATAGACCCGCTGCTCGAGCGCATTACCCTTACCGTCGATGCCGCCAATCTGGAGATCATGCGTGTCGACCAGATCCTGGAAGACGTGAACACCATCACCGGCAACGTGTCCAAGGCTACCGAGTCCATCGACTCCATCACGTCGCTGCCTCTCGATGCCCTGAGCAATGTAACCGGGCGTATCCGCAGCCGTATCGCCCCCTTGGGCAACAAGGAAGGCCGCGTCGGCGTTGCCGCCCAGGTGGTCGACGCCAAGCTTGACTGCGTAGAGGACCGTGTTGCCGATGCTCAGGCCCGAAACGACGTGAAGCGTGCCGAGGCCGCCGATGCCGCTGCCGCCCGCGACGAGGCCGCCGCCCAGGCAAACGGCATGTCCGCCAGCCTGAAGGGCGCCTTCTCTGCTCAGATCGCGCGTGATTCCGAATCTGCCCAGGAACTGTAGGAGCGCGCTTTCCCGATGTCTGCCACTGGCACTTTCCCTGAAGACGAAGAGCTTCGCCAGGCCGAGCTCAAGACCCTGAAGTCGCGCCGCCGCCTGTACTCCGGCATCTACGTTATCGTCCTGTGCGCCCTGCTGTACTTGCTGGGCAGGGTGCTCAACCTTCTTGCCACCCCGATGGGCATAATCGTCTGGACCACTATCATCGTGTTCTGCCTTCGCGGTCCGGTGAACTACCTGGAGAAGAAGGGCGTGCCGCGAGCGCTGGGCACGCTTTTGGCGTATATCTTGATGTTCGCCGTCCTGTTCCTGATGGGATGGCTGTTGCTTTCCCCTGCGATGGGCATCGGCGATCAGTTCACCGCACTGTTGCAGACGTTCGCCAACCAGATCTCTGCCGCCAGGGATGCCTGGAACGATCTGTACGGCCAGTACGCCTACCTTCTGCAGGACGAGCGCATCAACAGCTGGCTCAACGACGCCCTTTCAAGCGTTGGCTCTTGGTTTTCCGGCATGGCCTCCGCAAGCGCCGAGGGTGTTGTGGGGATCGGCTCGAGCGTGGCAACCTCCGCTTTGGTCATCGGTTTCTCGCTCGTCGTTGCGTATTGGGTCCTTATGGAGCTTCCTGCCATGGGCGCCGAGATCAAGCGCCTGTTCGGGCCACGCTTCCATGACGATTTGAACGTCATCTACCTTACGGGCACCCGCGTTATGGGCGGCTACATAAAGGGAACGTTGGTTCAGTGCATGCTCATCGGTGCGGGCTGCGGAATCGGCTTCGCCATAATGGGCATTCCCAGCGCCGCCGCCTTGGCGGTTATCACCGGCTTGCTGAACATCATCCCCGTGGTGGGCCCTTGGCTCGGTGGCGCCATGGCCGCCTTGGTGGGCGTTTTCGTGAGCCCGGTCGTGGCCTTGCTGGCCTTGGTTTACACCATCGTGGTTCAGCAGGTTATCTACACGTTCATCTCGCCCAAGATCATGGGCAATTCGGTGGACATCCACCCCGCGTTGGTGATCATGGCCTTGATGATCGGCTCGGCTTTGGGCTTCGCCGTCGGCGGCTTCATGGGCAACATCGTGGGTATGCTGGCCTCCATTCCCGCCGTCGCCGCGGCAAAGTCGCTGTTCGTCTACTACTTCGAGAAGCGCACCGGGCGGGTTATCGTTGCGCCCGACGGCGTCATATTCAAGGGAGAGAGCTCGAACAGCGCACCGGACCCACTGGTCGATGCCACCGGCGGCTTTTCTGCTGATGAGGTAAAGCAGCATGGTTTGCACCAAGGAAAATGATAAAATCGGCCTTTGCATAAGCGCGCTAACACGTAACCGAAGAGGACAACTACCGCATGAAGTACATGACTACTGCTGAAATCCGTGAGAAGTACCTGAAGTTCTTCGAGGAAAAGGGCTGCAAACGAATGCCCTCCTCCTCGCTTATCCCCGACGATCCTTCGTTGCTTCTTACCAGTGCCGGCATGGTGCAGTTCAAGCCCTATTTCCTTCATCAGAAGGAACTTGACAAGCGCTATATCGGAACCACTACGGTTCAGAAATGCGTGCGAACCAACGACATCGAGAACATCGGCGATGCCCGTCACCTCAGCTTCTTCGAGATGCTGGGCAACTTCAGCTTCGGCAAGTACTTCAAGAGCGAGATGTGCGCTTGGGCCTACGAGTTCTCCACCCAGGTTCTGGGCTTGCCTGCCGAAAAGCTCTATTTCACCGTCTTCGAAGACGACGACGAGACCATCGAGATCTGGAAGGGCCTTGGCGTTCCCCAAGACCATATCTCCAAGCTGGGCGAGGAAGACAACTTCTGGCGCGCCGGTCCCACCGGCCCGTGCGGCCCCTGCTCCGAGATCTACTTCGATCAGGGCCCCGAAGTTGGGTGCGGCAGCCCCGACTGCAAGCCCGGCTGCGATTGTGATCGCTATCTTGAGTACTGGAACTGCGTGTTCACCCAGTACGATGGCCAGGAAGACGGCACGCTTGCACCCCTGCAGACGAAGAACATCGATACCGGCATGGGCCTTGAGCGCATCGCCGCAATCATGCAGGGTGTTACCAACAACTACGATACCGACGTCCTGCGCAGCCTTGTTGCCGTAGGCGAATCCCTGAGCGGCAAGGAATACGGCAAGGGCGGGTCGGTAGACACCAGCCTTTGCATCATGGCTGACCATAGCCGTTCGGTTACCTTCATGATCGCCGACGGTATCCTTCCCTCCAACGAGGGCCGTGGCTATGTGCTTCGCCGCCTGCTTCGCCGCGCGGTGATGAAGGGGCACTCCCTGGGCATCGAGGGCGCTTTCCTGGAAAGCTACATCGACAAGATCATCGAGCTGATGGGCGATGTGTACCCCGAGCTCGTCGAGAACGAGGAGCTTATCAAGCGCGCGGTCTTCTCCGAGGAGGAGCGCTTCGGCGCCACGCTGCGCCAGGGTCAGGCATATCTCGACGAGGCGCTTTCCAAGCTCGATGGCAGCGTGCTCTCCGGTGCAACCGCCTTCGTCCTGCACGATACGTACGGGTTCCCGGTCGAGATCACGAAGGAGATCTGCGAGGAGCGCGGCTTCCGCATCGACGAGGAGGAGTTTGCCCGCTGCATGGAGGAGCAGCGTGAGCGTGCCCGCGCCGCGAACGTCAAGGACGCAGAGGCCGCATGGAGCACCTACGGCGGCATCCATGCAGAGCTGCTGAAAGAGCTCGGCGCCACCGAGTTCGTGGGCTACACTCGCCTAACCGCCGATTCCAAGATCACCGCCCTGGTGAAGGACGGCGCTCGCGTGTCCCAGATCGAGGCAGGCGACGAGGCCGAGGTTGTGCTCGACGTCACCCCGTTCTATGCCGAGATGGGCGGCGAGGTAGGGGATACCGGCCATTTGGTGGGCGACCAGGCGGTTCTCGAGGTCGTCGATACCAAGGCTCCCGAGAAGGGTCTGGTCACGCACAAGGTGAAGGTGCTCTCCGGCAGCGTTTCCGTGGGCACCTTCGTGGGCGCGAAGGTCGACGGCGTCCGTCGTGCTCGTATTTCCCGCAACCACACCTGCACGCATATCCTGCATGCTTCCCTGCGCCAGGTTCTCGGCGCCCATGTGAAGCAGGCGGGCAGTTTCGTCGGGCCCGATCGCCTTCGCTTCGACTTCACCCACTTCGAGGCTGTTACGCCCGAGCAGATCAAGGAAGTGGAGAAGATCGCCAACGACGTTGTCATGCAGGCTATCCCCACTAACATCTTCGAGACCTCTCTTTCCAAGGCGCGTGAGGCTGGCGTTACCGCACTGTTCGGAGAGAAGTACGGCGACACGGTCCGCGTGGTAGAGGTTGGCGATTTCTCCCGTGAGCTCTGCGGTGGTTGCCATGTTTCCAATACTGCCGAAATCGGCTTGGTGAAGATCGTTTCCGAGAGCAGCGTCGGCTCGAACCTTCGCCGCATCGAAGCCGTTACCAGCTATGAGGCTCTCGAGTACCTGAATCGTTTCGAGGCTCAGGTGAAGGAGCTTTCCTCGTTGCTCCGCGTTCCCTCTGCCGATGTTGTGTCCCGCGTCGAGGGCAACCTCGCTCAGCTGCGCGAGCTGAATGCGAAGAGCAAGGCCAGCAAGGCCGCTTCGGCTTCCGGCGATCTGCCTGAAGCGCTCGATGAGTACACGGTGCAAGGCGACGGCTTCTCCGTGTTCGTGTACCGCAAAGACGGTGTTGATGCCGGCGGCATGCGCAATCTGTGGGATATCGTGCGCGGTCGCCTCCCCGAGTCCGGGGCCTGCGTTCTTGCTTCCGACAACCAGGGCACGCCTATCCTGCTTGCCGCAGGAACCGACGAGGCCGTTGCCAAGGGTTTCAACGCCGGCACTGTGATCAAGGCCATTTCCAAGGAGATCAAGGGCGGTGGCGGCGGAAAGCCCACCATGGCCCAGGCCGGCGGCAAGGATGCCTCCGGCATCGATGCAGCTCTCGATGCTGCTCGAAAGCTGTTCGCGTAGATCCGTTCGGGCAACTGGTTAGGGAGCGAAAACTTGAGGGTTATGGCACTTGATATCGGTAAGGTACGTTGCGGGATTGCTATCAGCGACCCGCAAGAGCGTGTTGCCACGCCTCTCTGCGTGCTTCCCACCGATGAGGTGCGTGTCAACGCCCCAAGTTTTCGCCGTATATGCGAAGATTGGGAGCCGGAGCTCATCGTCTCCGGCCTGCCCCTTACGCTCAGCGGGCAGAAGGGGCCCCAGGCGCAGTCCATCCGCGAGGTTGCCCAGCAGGTGGCTGCCTCGCTGCGGCTGCCCTTGGAATTCTCGGACGAGCGCTTGAGCTCTTCGGAGGCCAAGCGCGTGCTCCGCGAAGAAGGCCTGTCCGAGCGCGAAATGCGCGGCAAAGTAGATATGGTCGCTGCGTCGTTGTTCCTGCAATCTTGGTTGGACAAGCGACAGCAGACGATTTCTGAAAGGTGATCCCATGACTCCCCGGAAGGTAACGTATTCCCGGAAATCAACCCATGCCGCCCGTGCTGCCCATGCAAGGGGCGAACGGGAGTTCCGCACGTACGACACATCGGCGATCAGGCCGAAGAAATCGAAGCTTCCCTATGCAGTTGCTGGGGCTGTTGCCGCTATCGTTATCATCATCGTGATCGCCCTGTTCGTGGGAACCAGTTGCGCCGAAGCTGCCAACGACCACCTGGCGCCCGATGGGCAGAAGGTCACGGTTCAAATAGCAGATGGTTCCACCTTGCCCGCTATCGCAGATACCCTCTACGATGCGGGCCTTATTGTTCGTAGGGGAGAATTCACTTCAGCGGTGAATTCCCAGGGAGCCGCCTCTTCGCTTAAGTCGGGCGTCTACTCCCTTACGGGCGGTATGTCCTACGACGAGCTGGTGGAGGTGTTGCTGGCCGGGCCCTCCAGCACGCAATCCGGTGTGGTGGTTTCCGAGGGCGCCAAGCTCGATACCATCGCCACGGCCGTGCAGGATGCCTATGGCGGGTCCATCACTGCGGATCAGTTCAAAGATGCAGCCTCTGATGCCTCGGTTTACGCTGCTTCCTACCCGTTCCTTTCCTCTGCAGGCACCAGTTCCCTTGAAGGGTTCCTTTTCCCCAAGACCTACGAGGTTTTACTGAATGGCACCGCGGAAGCCGTAGTTCGTCAAATGCTCGATCAGTACCAGGCCGAGATCTCCGTGTTGGACTACTCGTATCCGCGCAGCCAAGGTCTTTCCGAGTATCAGACGCTTATCCTTGCCTCTATCGTCGAGAAAGAGGCAACCGATGATACCCGGTCGAAGGTTGCCGCGGTCTTCTACAACCGCCTTTCGAACACCGGCAGCCCTTCGTACGGCTTCTTGGGCAGCGATGCCACCACTGCCTATGAGGTTGGAGACAACCTGGACTCCTATAATTGGTCCACCAACAGCCCCTACAACACCCGCGTAACCAAGGGCCTGCCGCCGACGCCCATCTGCAGCCCCTCCATCGAGTCGCTGCAGGCGGTATGCAGCCCCGAAGCCAACTTCGGCGACTACTATTTCTTCAGCTTTTGGTCAAACGACCAAGGTGGCGTAGATTATTTCTTCGATAAGACCTACGAGCAGCACCAGCAAACCATAGCCGACCATTCCTGATGCTTCGAGCCTTCCATGTCGTTATTGGATCCTGACAGGTACTTTGCGCGTACAAGCGCTGTAGACGTTCATGCGGACATACTTGACCGCGGGTTCACTCACGTGCTGCTCGATGTGGACAACACCATCGTCTCGCGCGCCGATCATCAGGTGCCCGCAGACGTGCGCAGCTGGATTGCAACCCTTCAGAGGGCCGGCGTCCGCTTGTGCTTTCTCTCCAACAACTGGCATGGGTCGGTGTTCGAGATGGCATCGGAACTCGGTATCCCCATCGTCGCCAAAGCGTGCAAGCCGTTGCCCCACGGTTTCCTCCTGGCGCTGCGGAAGATCGGCGGCTCGCGTAGGTCGACCGTTATGGTGGGGGACCAGCTCTCCACCGATGTGCTGGGCGCTCATCTTGTTGGCTTGTCGGCATATTTGGTCTGCCCCTTGGTCGAGGAAGATCTGAAACACACCATGTTCGTTCGCAACATAGAGCGGGCCTTCATCTCCGATCGGGAACCTGAGGGGGTAGGCGCATGCGAAACCTCACATTCGTAGCCACCCCCGGCACGTGCGATCTTGCCAAGGTGTTCCGACGTTCGTTCATGGAGAAAACCGCAGTGTGGAACGTCATGGTCGAACCCTGTTCAAGCGTACAGCAGGCCCACGCAATGTTTCAGGCTAAACGAAGCCATGCGTTTGCGGTTTCGTACCCGTTTAGGCCGCTTGCCTCTAACGAAGGTGAATTGCAGGGTGCCTCTGCGCGGCTGGTGCAAGGCGCCGATGTGGTTTACCGCGGTGAGCGCGGCGCTTTGGCTTTGAGCCAGATTTCGCGCAGCGCCATAGACCTTGTCGAGAGGACGTTCTTGCCGCTTTACGGATCCTGCGCGGTGGTATTGGGCTCGGGCAGCGCTGCGCTGGACACGGCCTACGAGCTTTCCCGTGCGGGGGTTTCGCAGATTACCGTTTTGGGCAACGACAAGAAGCGAACGCGTGCCGGTTTGGCTTCGTTCCTGGAAACGTTCGAGCGGCAACGCAACCAGATCATCGATGCGGACCAGGCGCGCGAAGGCCATCTTTCCGCTTTGCGGGCTTTCGAAAACGCACGGTTCCTGTGCGGAACCGTTGCCTCCGTTTCGCATATCGAAAAGGCTGACGTGGTCTTTTCGGTCGATGCTGACCTTTCATCTATCGACCTACCGCTGCATGCGGGCCAGATTGCGTGCAGCCTATGGGATAGGGCAGGCCTGCCCTTTCCCGAAGCGGCCAGGGCTGCTTCATGCGACTTCGTCGGTGCGGAGGACGTTATGCGCGCCTGGGGTGCAGACTGCGCTGGTGTTTTGGTCGAACTTTCCAGCGGAGGGTTCTAGCCAGCGGCGTTGAAGCCGCTCATTGCTTTATTCCGATGGAGTAGCTGCGTTTTGGTAGAATCGTTTACCGTTATAACCAAAACCAACCAAGGTAAGGCATCATGCAATACATCACAGCGGGCGAAAGCCATGGTCCCAGTCTTACGGCCATTGTTTCCGGTGTTCCTGCAGGTCTTTCGATCTCCGAGAAGGGCATCAACTCCGATCTTGCCCGCAGGCAAAGCGGCTATGGCCGCGGTGGACGACAGGCCATCGAGAAGGACACGGTTTCCATTACCTCGGGCGTGCGCTTCGGGAAGACCATCGGCTCGCCTGTTACGCTTACGGTTGCCAACCGCGACTGGGCGAACTGGACCGAGCGCATGTCGGTGTTCGGCGATGCGCCGAAAGACCTGGTGCGCGAGGTAACGCCGCGTCCCGGCCACGCCGACCTGCTGGGCGTCCTGCGCAACGACATGGACGATTGCCGCAATATCCTTGAGCGCACCAGCGCCCGCGAAACCACCATGCGCGTTGCCGCTTCCGGCATCGCCCGGGAGTTCTTGGCAGAGCTCGGTGTGGAAATCAAGTCGTATGTGGTATCCATCGGCGATGCCTACATGGCCGAGGAAGACCCGATGATGGATGCGGTTTCCTACTCGCCCCTCGACATAGAGACCAGCGAGGTTCGCTGCCCCGATGCGGAAGCTTCCGAGCGCATGATGGCCGCCATCGACGAGGCAAAGGCAAAGGGCGATACTCTCGGCGGCATCTTCCGCGTTGTCGTTACGGGCCTTCTTCCCGCTGTTGGCGGCTATGCAACGCCGAGCGACCGCCTTACCTCCAAGCTCGGTGGGGCTATCTTCTCTATCCCGGCAATCAAGGGCGTGGAGTTCGGGCTTGGCTTCGAGACCACGCGCCGTCCCGGTAGCAAGGTCCATGACGAGATCGTCCTCGACGAGGTGAATGGCTTCGTTCGCACCTCGAACAACGCCGGTGGCTTGGAGGGCGGCATGACCACGGGGATGCCGCTCGTTGTTACGGTTGGCATGAAGCCCATTGCAACGCTTACCACGCCGCTCAACACGGTGAACCTCGACACGCTTGAAGTGGCAGAGGCCTCCAAGGAGCGCAGCGATACCTGCGCCGTTCCCGCAGCCGCCGTTGTTGCGGAAAGCGAGGTTGCGCTGGTTCTTGCCGATGCCTATCTAACCAAGTTCGGCTCTGACAACATGACCGACATCAAGGCGAACATCGCCAACTACCGCGAGCGCATCAAGACCATGTCCCGCTAACGGCCTTGTCGCCGTCTACGCGTTGCGCCCGCAACCTGTATCCCGACCCTATTTTAGGAGCCCCAGAATCATGACCGATCAGTCCGTTCGCCATGCAGGCCAGTTCTACCTAACCAAGCCCGTCTTCTTCATCGGCTTCATGGGAGCCGGAAAGACCAGTATCTCCCAGCAGATCGCCGTTACCTGCGGCGTTGCTTCCATCGACGCCGATGAGTATCTCGAGCTTCGTGAAGACCGCATCATCGCCGATATCTTCGCCGAGGATGGGGAAGAGGCGTTCCGCGATATCGAAACCGATGTTCTGCGCGACTTGGCCGGCCGTTCGCCCCGCCTTATCGGCTGCGGTGGCGGCGTGGTTACCAAGCGCCCCGAGAACGCGCAGATCATGAAGGATGCAGGCTACGTGGTGTACCTGAAGGTTTCCGCCGATGGCGCAGCTGCCCGTATCCCCAACACCGATTCGCGCCCTATGTTCAAGAACCTGGACACCGCCCGTAAGACCATCGTCGAACGCGAGCCCCAGTACGAGGCCGCAGCCGATGTTGCGGTGGATACCGAAGGACGCAGCATCCGCGAGGTTGCCGACGAGGTGGTCGACCGCCTGCTGGAGGCCGGCGTTATGGTGAAGCAGGCGTAACGCGGTGACCAGGATCGTTGTCGATATTCCCGGCGAAGCCCCCTACGACGTGCTCGTTGCCCCCGGGGCTATTGAGTCGCTGGGCGGGGAACTGCGAAAGCTCGATTCCAATCCCCGTGCGTTGGTCGTTACCGATTCCGAGGTTTCGTCTCGCTATCTTCCGGAGGCGAAGGCCTCCCTGGAATCGCAAGGATATTCCGTATCCGTCATAACCGTTCCTTCGGGAGAGACGGCGAAATCGGTTGAATGCGCTTCCGAGATCTGGTCGGCTATGGCAGATTGCGGCCTTTCGCGCGATTCCCTGGTGGTCGCTCTCGGCGGCGGTGTTGTCGGCGACCTGGCCGGCTTCACGGGCTCTACGTTCATGCGCGGTTTGCGCATCGTGCAGGTTCCCACCACGCTGCTTTCCATGGTTGATTCCTCTGTGGGCGGCAAGACCGCTATCAATTTGGAAGCGGGGAAGAACCTGGTGGGCACCTTTTGCCAGCCGCTGCTGGTGTGCGCCGATGTTGCAGCGCTCTCTACGCTTCCCGAACGTGAATGGGCATGCGGTTGCGGCGAGATCGCGAAATCGGCTGTTATCGACTCCGAGGAGTTCTTCTTCTGGCTCTACGAGCACGCCGACGAGCTGAACGCCCGTGTTCCCGAGGTTGTTCAGGAAGCCGTCAAACGCTGCATCGTGTTCAAAGCTGCGGTTGTCGCTCGCGACCAGGAGGAAACCAAGGGGGTGCGCGAATGCCTGAACTACGGCCATACGCTTGCCCACGCCATCGAGACCGAGGCCGGCTATGGAGTGTATTCCCATGGTCATGCGGTTGCTCAGGGAATGCGCTTCGCTGCCCGTTTGGCGGTAGCCCACTTGGGCGCATCCATGGAATTCGTGCAGGCGCAGGATGCTCTGCTCGATGCGCTCGGCCTGCCCGAGATCGAACTTAATGCCGAACCTGAGCGCTTGCTTCATCTGATGAAGGGCGATAAAAAGGTTCGCTCGGGAAAGCTCCGCTTCGTGTTGCCGCGAGCCTGCGGCGAATGGGAGGTTTGCGAGCTTTCCGATTCGTTTGTCCTTGAGTACTTACAGGCCTGGCAGCGAAGCATCGAACGGTAGGGACTGCGTTCTCGAGAGTGCGATCCCTGTTGCGAAAAGACTCTTTGCGGCTTGATGGCAAATCGTGCGATTTAGGAGATGGAACCCTATGGCATTCAACGAGAACCGGCTTACGGCGCTTCGCGCCAAGATGGCTGAAGCGGGGATAGACGTTCTGTATGTACGGTGTCTGTCGAATGTTGCCTGGCTTTCCGGCTTCGAGCGCGTGTTCGATGGTGAGCCTGCCCATGCCGTAGCCTTGACGGCAGACTCCTGCGTCCTTCATTCCGACTCCCGCTACCTTGATGCTCTGCAGTCCCGCGCAAGCGGTACGTGCATACAGATCGACGGCTCGCGGAAATCGCATGGAGCTTTTCTTGCCGATATGCTCGACGGGGTTTTGCCGAAGGGCGCCGATGACGTTTTGAGCGTGGGCATAGAGGATTCGCTCACGCTGTCGGAATTCCGTCTGCTTCAGCAAGCGATGGACGGAAAGTCCCGCATCGAGCTTGTCGAGTTGAGCGGATTCATCGAGGAGCTTCGCCAGGTTAAGGACGAGGCCGAGATCGAGGCCATGCGCAAGGCCCAGGCCATCACCGATGCCGCGTTCTTGCGTATCGTGAAGTTCATGCGCGCGGGAATGACCGAGCGCGAGGTTCAGCTTGCGCTCGATAACTTCATGTTCGAAGAAGGCGCCGAAGGGCTGGCGTTCAGCACCATTGTCGCCACGGGGGCCCATGCCGCATCCCCTCATGCTATTCCGGGTGAAACCAGGCTCTGCGTTGGCGATGCCGTGGTGATGGATTTCGGGGCGCGCTTCGGGGGGTATTGTTCCGACATGACGCGAACCGTCTTCGTGGGGCAGCCCTCCGAAGAGCTTTCCCGCGCTTTTGCGGTGCTTCGGAGGGCGAACGAGGAATGCGAGGCCATGGTCCGTGCCGGCGTTTGCGCCTCTGCCGTTCATGATCATGCGGAAAGGGTCCTGACCGAGGGCGGTTTCCAGGGCGCTATGGGGCATTCCCTTGGCCATAGCGTTGGGATCGACATCCACGAATCGCCCAATCTCTCTCCCCGGAACGACGAGCCGCTTGCTTCCGGCAACGTGGTCACCGTCGAGCCGGGTATCTACCTGCCGGAAAGATTCGGTATGCGCTTGGAGGATTATGGGGTTGTTCGCGATGGGGGATACGAGGTGCTTACGCAGAGCACTCATGAAATGGTCATAGTTGGATAGCCGATCAGGTATACTGTTTGAGTTTACTTACACTGTTTAGGTTCTAAAGGAGCACAAAGTGGCAATCTCTACCGCCGATTTCCGTAATGGCATGTGCATCGAGTACAACAACAAGCTCTGCACCATCGTCGAGTTCCAGCATGTTAAGCCGGGCAAGGGCGGTGCCTTCGTTCGCACCAAGCTCCGCGACATCAAGACCGGTCGCGTTGTTGACTACACCTTCAACTCCGGCACCAAGTTCGAGGCAGTGCGTCTGGAAACCAAGAAGATGCAGTTCCTCTACAGCGATGGCGCCGACTTCAACTTCATGGACTCCAACACCTACGAGCAGTTGGCCATCCCCGCAGAAACGGTTGGCTCTGCCGCAAACTGGCTGAAGGAAAACGACGAGGCCACCCTCATGTATGCCGGCGACGAACTGATCAGCATCGAGCCTCCCATGTTCGTTGAGCTCGAGGTAACCGAAACCGAGCCTGGCTTCAAGGGCGACACCGCCACCAACACCACCAAGCCCGCTACCCTCGAAACCGGCGTAACCATTCAGGTTCCCACCTTCGTTGAGATCGGCGACGTTCTGCAGATCGATTCCCGCGACGGTCGCTTCGTGAAGCGCGTCTAGCCTGTGCGACTTGACTGTATTTTCTTCTGGGTGCGGGGCGCTTCGGCGCCCCGTGCTTTATACTAAACACTCGTTTTCCATAGCTGCACTTCGAAGAAGCGCGGACTGCTGATAAGAGGAGGTGCGAAACACTTGGGAAAGCTACAGATCATGGATACCACCGTTCGTGACGGCCAGCAGAGCCTTTGGGCAACGCGTATGCCGATCGGTGATATGCTCCCGATCTTGCCTAAGATGGATCGCGTAGGTTATTGGGCTATCGAGGCTTGGGGCGGTGCGACGTTCGACACCTGCCTGCGTTTCTTGGACGAGAATCCTTGGGATCGTCTTCGTTCGATCAAGGCGAAAACGCCCAATACGCGTCTTTCCATGCTCACCCGTGGCCAGAACCTGGTCGGGTACAAGCATTATTCCAAGGAAGTTGTTTCTCGCTTCATCGCTGCATCGCATCGCAACGGCGTCGATGTCTTCCGCGTGTTCGACGCGCTGAACGACATCCGCAACGTCGTCGACAGTGCCGAGGCAATCAAGGAGTGCGGCGGCCACTTCGAGGGCGCAATCTCCTACACCATGTCCCCGGTTCACACGCTGGACAGCTTCCTTGAGTACGGCCAGCAGCTGAAGGACCTGGGCGCCGATTCCATCGCCATCAAGGACATGGCCGGCATGCTCACCCCTTACCGCACCGAGCGCATGGTGAAGGCCTTCAACGCCGAGATCGGCCTTCCCGTCCATGTGCATTGCCACTACGTCGGCGGCATGGCCCCGGCTAACTACCTGAAGGCCGCTGAAGCGGGTGCTGCCATCGTCGACACGGCCAGTGCCCCTCTTGCATTCGGCAATTCTCAGCCTGCCGTCGAGATGCTGGTTGCCGCGCTGCAGGAAAGCCGCTACGACACCGGCCTCGATCTTGGCCTTCTGTTCGAGATCTCCGAGTACTGGGAAGAGGTTCGCAAGCGCGGCCACTACAAGCGCGGCGTTTCCTCCCTTACCCATATGAAGGTGTATTCCCATCAGGTTCCCGGCGGCATGATGTCGAACCTGGTTTCCCAGCTCGAGATCCAGAACGCGCTCGACCGACTCGACGACGTCATGGAAGAGATCCCTCGCGTTCGCGCCGAGGTTGGCTACCCGCCGCTGGTAACCCCGCTTTCCCAGATCGTTGGCACTCAGGCGGTGTTCAACGTTCTTACCGGTAAGCGCTGGAGCGTTGTTTCCAAGGAAATGAAGGACTACATCTGCGGTTACTACGGCAAGGCCCCTGGCCCCATGGCTCCTGAAGTGGTTAGCCGCGTGGTAACCGATGCCGACCAGGTTCTCGATCCCTCTGTTTCCCCTGGTTCGCTGGTAACCACCACCTTTGCCGAGCTGGAAGAAGAGATCGGCGATCTGGCCAAGACCGAAGAAGACGTTTTGATGTACGCCCTGTTCCCGAACGAGGCGCGCACGTACCTGAGCAAGCACCGCACATCTGAGAAGGTCGATTTCCTCCTGGAAGAGGAGTCGAGCATGACCAAGGAGGACGATTACGTGGATATCAACCAGATTCGAGAGCTCGTTCGCGTTGCCGAGGAAAGCGGCGTAGGCGAAATCGTCGTCGAGGAAGAGGGAGCACGTATCTCCGTCCGTATGCCCGGCGTTGCCGCAGCTGCTCCTGCCTCACCCGCAGCAGCACCTGTTGCCGCTGCTGCTCCTGTTGCTGCAGCTCCTGCCCCTGCCGCGGATTCCGCCGCCCGTCCTGCCAGCTGGCATTGCGTAACTTCCCCCATGGTGGGCACCTTCTATGCAGCTCCTGCCCCCGGTGAGCCTGCCTTCGTCAAGGTGGGCGATGAGGTTGCTGCGAACCAGACGCTCTGCATCGTCGAGGCGATGAAGCTCATGAACGAGATCGGGGCAGAGGAAATGGGCACCGTCCGCGAGGTGTGCGTCGAGGACGCAACGCCGGTCGAGTTCGGTACCCCCTTGTTCTACATCGAGCCCCACAACACCCACGACGCCATCGGCCCGGAGAATGCCTAAATGTTCGAAAAAGTACTCATAGCGAACCGCGGCGAGGTTGCCCTGCGCATCATGCGCGCCTGCAAGGAGCTGGGCATAAAAACCGTCGCTGTTTACTCAACGGAAGATGCCGATACCTATCCCGTCCGCTACGCGGATGAAAAGGTATGCATCGGTCCTGCTCAGGCTAATAAAAGCTATCTTGTGATGTCGTCCATCATCGCCGCAGCGGTGAATACCGGCTGCCAGGCAGTCCATCCGGGTTACGGCTTCTTGGCCGAGAACTCCGATTTCGCCCGCGCATGCGCCGACAACGATCTGGTATTCATCGGCCCTTCGCCCGACTGCATCGATGCCATGGGTAACAAGGCCGCAGCCCGCGAGACCATGAAGGCGTGCGGCGTCCCCACGGTTCCCGGCTCCGACGGCGTTATCGAAACGGTCGAGGAAGCTCGTCAGTTCGCCGATAAGGTGGGCTACCCGGTGCTCGTCAAGGCATCCGCTGGCGGCGGCGGTAAGGGCATGCGCGAAGTGCACGACCCCGCCGACCTCGAAGGCCAGTTCATGGCCGCTAAGAACGAGGCGCTTGCCGCGTTCGGCAACGGCGATGTGTACCTGGAGAAGCTGGTTCTGCGCCCCCGTCACGTCGAGGTGCAGATCCTGGCCGACCAGCACTGCAACCGCATCTCCCTGTGCGAGCGCGATTGCTCCCTGCAGCGCCGTCATCAGAAGCTGCTGGAAGAGGCTCCCTCCCCGGCACTTACCGACGAGATCCGCCGTGCCATGGGCGTTGCGGCTGTCAAGGCCGTCCGTGCCACCAACTACGAGAACGCCGGTACCATCGAGTTCCTGCTCGACCATGACGGCAAGTTCTACTTCATGGAAATGAACACCCGTGTGCAGGTAGAGCATCCGGTTTCGGAGCTCATCACCGGTACCGATATCATCAAGGAGCAGCTCCGCATCGCCTCGGGCGAACCCATGAGCTGCGCCGAGCGCGCTCCTTTCGCGCCCTTCGGCCATGCCATGGAGTTCCGCATCAACGCGGAAGACCCTGAGCACGACTTCCGTCCGTGCCCGGGCACCATCACTCGCTTCGAGGTTCCCGGCGGCCCCGGTGTTCGCGTGGAAACCTACATCAAGCAGGGCGATCGCATCTCGCCTTACTACGATTCGATGGTCGCTAAGCTCATCGTGTGGGGTATCGACCGCGAGGAATGCATGGCTCGCGGCAAGCGCGCGCTGAACGAGTTCGTCATCGAAGGCATCAAGACCACCATTCCCTTCCATTTGCAGGTTCTGGAAAAAGAGGCCTTCAAAGAGGGTAGGGTTTACACCGATTTCATCGAAACCGAAATGGGGGATGAATAGCATGTCCGACATCAACACCGATACCATGGCCATCGCCCCCGGCGTTGTCGAGACCATCATCACCCTGGCAGTTCGTGACGTCGATGGCGTTGCCAGCGTCGGCGGGGCTCCTTCCGGCATCCGTTCGCTGCTTTCCTTCAAACAGTCTGCCGAAGGGGTTCAGGTGAACGTCCTGGAAGACAATTCCGTGGAAGTCGCAGTTTCCTTGCGCGTGCTCTCTGGCCGCTCGTTGAAGGAAATCGTCCAGAACGTACGTCAGGCCGTTGCGAGCGCCGTGCTTTCCCAGGTAGGCCTTACCGTCAAGCGCGTGGATATCCGTGTTGACGGCATCGTGTTTCAGGATTAGGAGGCTTGTGTGTCTAAGGCACCTCGTCATGAAGAGCGCATGCTTGCGCGAAAGCATGCGCTGCAGTTGATGTACCAAGGTGAGATCATGGGCAAAAGCCCTCGCGAGCTCCTTGATGATGGCAGCTTGGTTCCCGAGACCCAGGGTTTGGACGACTACGCCATCTCCCTCCTCGATGGTTCCCGCGAGCAACTCGAGGCCATCGATGCGCTCATCGCCTCTGCGAGCGAGAACTGGTCGCTCGATCGCATGCCGGTGGTCGACCGTTCCCTTCTTCGCCTGGCCACCTACGAGATGCGTTTCGTTGACGAGGTTCCGGTTTCCGTTTCCATCAACGAAGCCGTTAACCTTGCCAAGGAATTCGGCGGTGACGACTCTCCTCGTTTCATCAACGGTATTCTTGGCCGTATCGCTACCCAACTGGAAAGCGAGAATGCATAATGGGGGAACAGGCTCCTCAATCCTTCGAGGACATAAAGCTGCGTCTTGATCAGATCGTGGCTGCGGTCAGCGACGAGGAGCTCCCTCTTGAAGAGGCTTTGAGCCTGTACGAAGAGGCCGTGGGCATTGGGCTTGCTGCCTCCCGCATTGTGGAAGAGGGAATCGCCGCCAAAAACGACGCCGCGCAAGAGGCATCGCTCGACGGCGGCACGGTAGAAACTGCTGAATAGGAAGGGGAGGGCAATGACTCGAATCCTCGACTCTATAGATTCCCCTGACAAGCTCAAGCTCCTCACCGATGAGGAGCTTTCCATATTGGCGTCCGAGATCCGTCAGGAGATCATAGAAGTTACCTCAAAGACAGGCGGGCATGTTGCATCCAGCCTTGGTGCGGTTGACATCATCCTTGCGGTCCATTCGCTCATCGACTCTCCGCACGATCGGTTTCTGTTCGATGTGGGGCATCAATCCTATGCCCATATGCTGGTCACCGGCCGTTTGGCGGAATTTTCCACGCTGAGGCAGTACAAGGGGCTTTCCGGCTTTCCGAAGCCCCATAGCAACCCTCATGACGTTCACCCTTCCGGTCACGCGTCGGACTCCCTTTCGGTTGCGTGCGGCCTGGCACGTGCTCGCGATATGCGTGGCGATTCCCAGAACATCGTCGCCCTCATCGGCGATGCTTCCCTTGCAGGCGGGATGGCCTTCGAAGCGCTCAACGATATTGGGCAGGCTCAGACGCCGCTTGTCATCATCTTGAACGACAACGAGATGAGCATCGCTCGCAACGTGGGCGCAATGGCCATGCATCTGGGAGCCCTGCGCGTTACCAGCAACTACCGCAAAAGCCGCGATTCGATGCAGGACTTCATGGAGAACTCCATGGGTATTGCCGGCAAGGCGATGGTGAAGCTCGGCAAGACCGCCAAGGAATCGCTGAAGCAGTTCGTCATGCCCGACACCATGCTGTTCGAGCAGCTGGGAATCGTGTGCACGCCCCCGGTTGATGGTCACGACATCCCTGCGTTGAAACGTACCATCGGTCATGCCCTTGAAAGCGACGTGCCCGTCCTTGTCCATGTGGTAACCAAGAAGGGTGCCGGTTATGCTCCGGCTGAAGCCGAGCCCTCTCGCTTCCATGGGGTGGGTCCCTACGACATCGCCACCGGGGCATCCCTTAAACCCAAGCCGAAGGCGCTTACCTATACGCAGGCCTTTACCCAATCGTTTGCCAAAGAAGCTCGTCTGGATCAGCGCATCTGTGCTGTGTCTGCGGCCATGGTTGATGGCACGGGTTTGCGTGAGTTCGCAACGGCTCATCCCGAGCGCTGCTTCGATGTGGGCATCGCCGAGGGGCATGCGGTCGGCATGGCCAGCGGCCTGGCGCTTGGCGGGCAGAAGCCGGTTGTTGCCCTGTACTCCACGTTCTTCCAGCGTGCGGTCGATCAGGCCATCATCAACGTCTCGCTTGAAAACCTCGATGTGGTTTTCGCCATAGACCGAGCCGGTTTGGTCGGAGACGATGGGCCCACCCATCATGGCATGTTCGATATGGCCCTGCTTCGCACGGTGCCGAACATGAAGATCCTTGCTCCTTCCAACGAGGCAGAGCTTGCGCATGCGCTGCATACCGCCCTTCGTCTGGATGGCCCGGTTGCCTTGCGCTATCCGCGTGGGGAAGCAGTCGGTGTTCCGATGCCCGACGATGCGCTTTCCCTGAAACCCGGTAAGGCGCGCGTTGTGCGCGAAGGATCCGACGGTGCCATCTTGGCGTTTGGGCGCATGGTTCGTTACGCATGCGCTGCTGCCGATATGCTTGAGTCCGAGGGGTATTCCATTCGCGTGGTGGATATGCGCTGGGTGAAGCCGCTTGATGCGGAAGCCGTTCTTGCGGCTGCCGACACCGGCGTGGTCGTCACCGTTGAAGACGGTGTTTCCATCGGTGGTGCCGGGGAAGGAGTGGCGGAGCTTATCGCACTGAGCGAAAAGAACCCTAAGCTGGCGGTTCTTGGCCTGCCCGATCGTTTCGTTGCGCAAGGTAAGGTGGATCAGCTCTTTTCGGATTGCGGTATCGATGCCGAAGGCATAAAGCGCACGGCTCTTGGCCTGTTGAAAGGCTGATGGTTCGTCCCTTTCCCGCAGCCCAGTCGCAGCAATGTAACAGTTAGCCCCGCCCTTTCTTCCAAGGACGGGGCTTTTTATTGCCCGCGAGGGCTCTCCATGGGGTGAAATCGCCACCAAAACGGCCGTTTGAGCCTGTCTGCTGTGCTTCTGTTTCCAGTCTGTTACCCGCATTGGTCAGAGATGTTACGAGGTTTTTCCGCACTCGTTAACAAACGCCCCTAAGCGTTTTTGAACACGTTATGCGTGCAAAGATCGATTTGTCGAAAATGTGCTCGAACGAATATTTAGGAGGTATGCACAATGCTTGACACAGGAGCGACCGCATTCATGCTCGTAAGCGCGATGCTGGTCTTTCTCATGACTCCGGGTGTTGCATTTTTTTACGGCGGACTTGCGCGTCGTAAAAATGTGGTCAACACGATGTTCATGTCTTTCGTGATCATTGGAGTAGTTGCTATCGTTTGGATCCTCGCAGGTTGGTCTCTCGCTTACGGCGGCGACGGCTCGAACCCCTTCTTCGGCGGGTTCGATCAGCTGGGTTGCCTGAGCGCGGTATCCGATATGTTGGCTGAGGTAGACGATCCCGGCGATGCTACCTATCCTGCCATCATCGACATCGCCTTCCAGGCGGCGTTCGCCTGCATCACCGCAGCTATCGTGGGCGGCTCCCTTGCCGGCCGTATGAAGTTCGGCGCCTTCCTCACCTTCATCACCATCTGGGTTGTGCTCATCTACGCACCTTTGGCCCACATGGTATGGGGCGGCGACGGCAGCTTCATCGGCGACCAGATCGGTGCCCTCGACTTCGCCGGTGGCGACGTTGTTCACATCAGCTCCGGTTTGACCGGCCTGGTTCTGTGCCTGCTCCTTGGCAAGCGCCGCATCTTCGGTGCCGTGAACCATCGCCCCCACAACGTTCCCTTCGTTGTTCTTGGTGCAACCCTTCTGTGGTTCGGTTGGTTCGGCTTCAACGGCGGCTCTGCATTCGCTGCTGACGGCATCGCCGGCCTGGCCCTGCTCAACACCTTTGTTGCCTCTGGCGCCGCAATGATCTCCTGGATGATCGTCGAGGCAGCCAAGACGGGCAAGCCTACCCTCGTCGGCGGCGCAACCGGCCTTGTTGCTGGCCTGGTTGTCATCACCCCCGCAGCTGGCTTCGTTGATCCGTGGGCGGCCATCATCATGGGCCTTATCGTTTCCCCCATCTGCTACATCGCCATTTCCTTCTGCAAGTCCAAGATCGGTTACGACGACGCACTCGATGCTTTCGGTTGCCACTGCATCGGCGGTATCGTAGGCGGCATCCTCACCGGCGTCTTCTGCGTACCCGAGCTTTCCTGGACCGACTTCGGCGGCCTGATCTACACCGGCGACCCCACGCTTCTCGGCGCTCAGTGCCTGGGCATCCTGGTCACCATCGTCTTCGTTGCCGTTGGCTCCCTCATCATCGGCCTCATCGTCAAGGCGATCTTCGGCGGCCTGCGCGTAAGCAAGGAAGAGGAAGCAGCTGGCATGGACCTGACGGCTCACAGCGAATCCGCTTACCCCGCATTCATCGGCTTGGACTAACGGAAGGGAGTGAATGATCGATGAAACGTATTGCAGCAGTTGTTCGTCCCGAAAAGCTCGAACCCCTGAAAGAGGCTCTTTTCGAGGCCAAGATCTCCGGCATGACCATCTACCAGGTTCACGGTTGCGGCAACCAGCATGGTTGGAAGGAGTACTTCCGTGGCAGCGAGGTGTTCCTGAACATGATCCCGAAGGTCAAGTTCGAGATCATCGTCGACGACAGCCGTGTAGACGAGATCGTGGACCTTATCGTTCGCGTTGCCCGCACTGGCGAGGTTGGAGACGGCAAGATCTTCATCTCTGCCATTGAAAGCGTTGTGCGCGTCCGCACCGGCGAAAAGGACGAAGCAGCGGTCTAACCTCCCTTTGTGGAACTCAACAACCCAGACGCTGTTAGTCATAGAAGAGAAAGCCCTGGCTTCGTGCCGGGGCTTTCTTGCGCTCTGATTCGGTCCATCGCTGAATTGATATGATTAATGGCCCCTTCGGCCTGCCGTTCACCGAAAATGCGATATAGTGCAATGGATACAAAGATCGATACCAGAAAGGATCGCAAGATGACTCGTAAGATCGCTATCTTCGACACTACCTTGCGTGACGGCGAGCAGTCGCCGGGCGCTTCCATGAACTCCGAGGAAAAGCTGGTTATCACGCGTCAGCTACTGCGTTTGAACGTCGACGTCATCGAGGCGGGCTTCCCGGTATCTTCCCCTGGCGACTTCAAGTCCGTTCAGCAGATCGCTGCCGAAGTGGGCGACAAGGCGGTTGTCTGCGCCCTTACCCGCGCAGTCGAAAAGGACATCGACTCCGCTGCTCGCGCCCTGGCCGAGTGCAAGCGCCCGCGTATCCATACCGGTATCGGCGTTTCCCATAGCCATATCTACGACAAGCTTCGCTCCACGCCCGAGAAGATCCTTGAGCGTGCCGTTGCCGCAACCAAGTACGCCAAGAAGTACGTCAACGACGTCGAGTTCTACTGCGAGGACGCCGGCCGTTCCGATTACGAGTTCTTGGCCAAGGTCGTCGAGGCCGTTATCGCCGCTGGCGCCACCGTCGTGAACATCCCCGACACCACCGGCTATTCCCTGCCCGACGAGTTCGGCCGCCGCATCAAGTTCCTGATGGACAACGTGAAGAACGTCGACAAGGCCACTATCTCCGTCCACTGCCACAACGACCTGGGCATGGCTACCGCCCTTTCCCTGGCTGGCGTTGCCAATGGCGCTGGTCAGATCGAGTGCACCATCAACGGCCTGGGCGAGCGAGCAGGCAACACGGCCATGGAGGAAGTTGTCATGGCCATGAAGATGCACGGCAAGGAGCTCAACGCCCATACCGACATCAACACCCGCGAATTCGTTCGTGCCTCCCGCTTGGTTTCCTCCATCACCGGCTTCGTTGTTCAGCCCAACAAGTCCATCGTGGGCGCAAACGCGTTCGCTCATTCCTCGGGCATCCATCAGGACGGCGTCATCAAGTCGCGCGAAACCTACGAGATCATCGACCCTCGCGAAGTGGGTGCCGGCCAGAGCTCCATCATCCTCTCCGCTCGTTCCGGTCGCGCTGCACTGCGCCATCGCGTAGAGGCTCTTGGATACCATCCCGAAGGTCAGGCCTTCGAGGATCTTTACAACGCGTTCCTCGACTTGGCCGACAAGAAGAAGGAAGTTTACGACGAGGATCTGGAGTCTCTCCTTGGCGAGCAGGGCCGCAACCAGACCGCGCATTACACGCTCGAATCCGTCCAGATCTCCTGCGGCAAGCCGCTTACGCCTACCGCTACCGTTACGCTGCGTGATACCGAGGGCCGCGACTTCGTTTCCTGCTCTACGGGCACCGGCCCGGTTGATGCTCTGGTGAAGGCCATCAACGAGATCATCGATATCGAGAACGACCTTACCGAGTTCTCCGTTCAGAGCGTTACCCGCGGCATCGACGCCTTGGGCGAGGTAACCATGCGCGTTTCCTCTTCCGAGGGCGAGGTGTTCACCGGCCGCGGCGCCGATGGCGACATCGTCGTGTCTTCTGCGAAGGCGTACCTGAACGCTCTCAACCGCCTTATTTCCCATAACCAGGAAAAGGCAAAGTAACTTGTTCTGTCTCGAGTGTGGGACAAAGATCAACGATGACGAGCTGCAGTGCCCGCACTGCGGCTCGTCTGTCGTTGACATGAAGGCTCGTATCGCGGCTGCTGAAGAGCAGATCGTCTACACTGATGCCGTTTCGCCCTCGAGCACTTCGAAGCTTCCCCTGGTGAAGGACCGCTCCTACCAGGATCGCGATGGCAAACCCCTCGATCTTTCCCAAGAGGTGGACGTTGCGTCGTTGCGCAAAGACGAGTCCGACCTTACGGCGATACCCGAGCTGGGCGCCGACGACCCGTTCATCACCATGCCCATGCAGCGCATCGTTGCGGACAGCGGCAAGGTGGTTGCCGACGTGGACAGGGATGCGAAGGTCTATCGCCAAGGTGCCCGCCGCGCACCGTTTCCCATGAAGCCGTTCTTGGGCGGCGTGGTCATTATCCTGGTCATTCTTGCTGCTTGGAGCTTTGCTCCCCAAATCCAAGATGCGGTGCAGCAGGTTCTCCAGTCGGATTCCCAGAAGGCCTCCTCGTCTGTGCCCACTGCCTCTCAAGCGTCCTCGACCGATGAGGCCGCCACTTCCAAGTCGTACACCGAAGAGGACTTCAAGTACGACCTTACCCGTGCCTATCAGGATCTCTCTTCTTGGAGGACCGATGTCGACGGCAGGGTGGAAGACCTTGAGGGGTATTTCCTCGTTACCAATATGCAGACGCGGCAGGGCTATGCGGATACTTGCAATGCAACAATCGAGGATATAACCAGCTCCCGTGAATCGCTTGCCCAGTTGTGCCAGCAGGCCGGCGTTTCCCGGGGAAGCAGCCTGTACGAAAAGTACCAGCAGATCGACGAGCTGTACGGATATCTGCTTGATAGGCTCGATGTGGTCTCGCAATGCTGGGAGATTTCCTTGTCGTACGATAATCCCAAGAGCTACAGCTCCAAGATCCTCTCTCCGCTTGTGGGCGACTTGAGCAACGGCAACTCCATTTCTGAGACGTCATTCGACAAGCTCTACCCCAATGCAAACCCCGATGAGTAGTCAGGCATTCATGGCTCGTCTCCTCGCCGCGCAATGCCCCTGAAATGGGGTATAGCGCAAAGAGCTTTGCTGTGGTATAAAGATATGGCGTATGAAAATGCGATTAGCTTTCGATGTTTGGAGGAAGTGGGCCTTGTACCCGCTTCTTTTGTTTGTTCGGGGTTTTGAAGGAGGGAACAGGATTGCTCAACGCCAAGGAACGCAAGCTGCTTGAGGCATTGGAACCCCAGGCCAGCGCCCATAATCTAGAGGTTGTCACCGTGGAGCTCATCGGCTCACGAAAGGCTCCCACTATCCGTGTGTATCTGGATTGCGAAGGCGGCATTGGCTTCGATGAGCTTGCCGCATCGCAGAAATGGGTGGGGGAGCTTATGGACGAGCTCGATCCGTTCCCCGGTGCCTACACCCTGGAAGTTTCCTCTCCCGGCATCGATCGCCCATTGCGCACACCACAGCACTTTGAGCGATTTGCGGGCGAGAAAGTCCAGATCACATTGACGCAGCCCTATGAAGGGCGCAGCAAATGGACTGGCATCCTTAAGGGGATGGGGGAAGACGCAGTGCTCGTCGAAGTAGACGATCAGCAATATGCCCTTCCCTTCGACCGCATCAAGAAAGCTCATGTTATCGGCACTATAGATTTCAACGGGTAGAAAGGACCCTTTACTATGGCAACATCAGAATTGATCGAAGCTTTGCAGGCATTGGCCCATGAGCGCAAGATCGACGAGTTCTACCTTATCGAGCGCCTTGAAGCGTCCTTGGCCAAAAGCTATCAGAATATTCTCGATTTGGAATACGATGCCCGAGTAACCATCGACCGCAACAGCGGCAAGATCTACGTTTACGAGCTGGTTCCCGTTGGCGAGCCCGACGAGGAAACCGGTGAATACACCGAATTCGAGGAGCGCGACGTTACTCCCGACGACGTAAGCCGCATCGCTGCGCTCAATGCCAAGAACGTAATCGGCTCCATCGTCCGCGATGCCGGCCGTCAGTCCATCTACGAGGAGTTCTCTTCCCGTGTTGGCGACCTTGTCACGGGCACGGTTCTTCAGGGCACCCCCGATTTCACCATCATCAAGATCCGCGACGGCGTAGAGGCCGAGCTGCCCCATTACGACCTGAAGCGCAATCCCGGCGAGCGCAACGAGCGTCCCCGCAACGAGCACTATCGCCACAACCAGCGTCTTAAGACCTTGATCGTCGAGGTCCGCGACCCCAGCGCAGACGAGCCCCGTGGCCGCGGCGAGCATACGCGTCCTTCCATCGTGGTGTCGCGCACCCATCCCGACCTTATCCGCCGTCTTTTCGAGATCGAGGTTCCGGAAATCTACGACGGTCTGGTGGAAATCAAGTCCATCGCCCGCGAGCCCGGCGAGCGCTCCAAGGTTGCCGTCGCCTCTCGCGAGTCGAACCTCGACCCGGTAGGTGCCTGCGTCGGCCCGAAGGGCTCCCGCGTGCGCATGGTGGTAGAGGGTCTTCGCAACGAGCGAGTCGACGTTATCCAGTGGAACGAGGATCCCGCTGTATACGTTGCCAACGCCCTTTCGCCTGCTCGCGTAACCCGCGTGGATATCGATGAAGAGAACAATTACGCAACGGTTATCGTCCCCGACGACCAGCTCTCGCTTGCTATCGGCAAAGAGGGCCAGAACGCCCGCTTGGCAGCGCGCCTTACCGGTTGGCACATCGACATCAAGTCCGCATCGTTTGCCGGCGAGCCTCTGGTTTCCGATGCTTCCCTGATCGATGACGAGCCTGAAGATGAGCTTGAAGACGGGCTGTGCGCCTACATTAACGAAGACGGCTCCCGTTGCCGCAACCATGCACGTCCTGGTTATCGCTACTGCGGTATCCATGCTGCATTGGAGGAAGGGGAGTAGGCTTGGCGAAGGTGGCCGGAAAAATGCGTCAGCGTACCTGCGTGGTATGCAGGGGTGTGAGTGAGAAGAACTCGCTTCTTCGCGTTGTCCGCACGCCTCAGGGCGAGGTTGTCTACGATCCAACCGGTCGTATGAACGGTCGCGGAGCTTACCTGTGCAGCGTAGCCTGTCTTGAGAAGGCCATTAAAACCAAGCGCCTCGATTCGGCGCTCAGAACGAAGTTGACAGAAGATGATTGCGAGCGCATCGCCCAGCAGCTGCGCTCTGCGCTCTCGAACGAGGATGAGTAGACGGGAGAACCATATGCCTGGCATGCGAGTACATGAATTGGCAAAGGAATTCAATATGACCAGCAAGGAGCTGCTCGATCGCTTGGCGGAGCTGAAGATCCCCGCCAAGAGTCATGCCAGCATTCTCCAGGACGCCTATGTGCAGAAGGTTCGCAAGAGCCTAGAGCCTGAGATCAAGCAGCGTGCCGGTAAGCTTGAAGATGAGGAAGCCAAGAAGCTTGCCGAATCGAAGGCCAAGGAAGAGGAGCGCAAGGCCGAGGAAAAGGCCGAGCGCCGCGCTGCCATGGAAAAGGAGCGCGAGGCCCGCGAAGCCGAGCGCGCCCGCCGCGAGGAAGCCAAGTCCAAGGAGTCCGAGGAAAAGCCCAAGCGCAAGATCTCTTCCTCCCCGTTCGAGAGCCTGGCCTCCCAGATCGAGCGCGAGCGCGTTCGCGTCGAGCGCGAGAAGGCGGAAGCCCATGAGCGCGCCGTTGCCGCTGCCCGTGCGGCTGAGGTTGCGAAGAAGCAGGCAGTCGAGCAGGCTCTGCACAACCGTGGACGCAAGCATGCCAAGCCCACCGAGGCACCGGCCAAGAAGCAGCACAAGGCTGCCCCGACCACCACTTCCAGCTTCTCTTCGCTGCTTGATCAGATCAATGCTGAACAGCAGCGTCTGCAGAACCAGAAGGAGCAGGCTGCTGCGGCAAAGAAGAACGCGCGTGGCGGAAAGGGTAAGAAGGGCCAGCGCAAGGGCTTCGAGCCTTCGGTGCCCGAGCTCGAGCTCGGTACCAACGCTCAGCCGGAAGATCGTTACGCGCAGATGGCCGTTCAGGCCGAAAAGCTTCAGCGCGACAAGGTTCTCGCCGAGGCGCGTGCTGCCGTAGAGGCCGCTTCCCATGATGGCCAGGGTCGTCGTAAGAAGCGCAAGGAAAAGCGCGAGGCCGAGGCACGTGAGCGCGCCGAGCAGGAAGCATTGCAGAAGGGTCTCGATCCTACGCTCGTCCTGGACGATTCCGTGGTGGAGATCCCTCAGGGTGCCACGGTTGCCCAGTTCGCCGAGTTGGTGGACGTTTCCCCCAACGACGTTATCAAGCGCCTGTTCCTTTTGGGCAGCCCGCTTACCCTTACCCAGACCATGGGCGACGACCTGGTAGAGCTCATCGCTGACGATTTGAATCGCAAGGTTCGCGTTGTTTCGCCCGAGGAAGAGTTCGCGGTTGTGTACCACGACTCCGAGGAAGACCTGAAGCCTCGTCCGCCGGTAGTTACCGTTATGGGTCACGTAGACCACGGCAAGACTTCGCTGCTTGACGCCATCCGCGACACCGGCGTTGCCGAGGGCGAGGCCGGCGGCATCACCCAGCACATCGGTGCATCGGTGGTCAACATCAACGGCCGTCAGATCACCTTCATCGACACCCCTGGCCACGAGGCGTTTACCGCCATGCGTGCCCGTGGTGCCCAGGTTACCGACGTCATCGTTCTTGTCGTCGCCGCCGACGACGGCGTAATGCCCCAGACCGTTGAGGCCATCAACCACGCTAAGGCCGCTGAGGTTCCGATCGTTGTCGCTGTAAACAAGATCGATAAGCCCGGCGCCACGCCCGATCGCGTTCGTCAGGAACTTACGGAATACGGCATCATCCCCGAGGAGTGGGGCGGCCAGAACATGTTCGTGGACGTTTCCGCGAAGAAGCGCCTGCATATCGACGACCTGCTGGAAACCATCCTTCTGCAGGCCGATGTTCTTGAGCTGAAGGCAAACCCCGATGCCCTGGCATCCGGCTTCGTTATCGAGGCGAACCTGGACAAGGGCCGCGGTCCTGTTGCTACCATGCTTATCAATCGCGGTACGCTGCATCCCGGCGATGTGGTGGTTGCGGGCACTTCCTATGGCAAGGTTCGTGCGCTCATCGCACCGCGTGGCAACCATGTGGATTCCGCTAAGCCTGCCGATCCGGTAGAGATCCTTGGCTTGAACTCCGTTCCCACCGCTGGTGACGAGTTCCGCGTGTTCGAAGACGAGCGCGACGCTCGCCGCCTGGCCGAAGAGCGTGCCCTGCGCGCCCGCCTGGCCAAGCAAGAGGATCGTTCTCACATGAACCTGGACGACCTGTTCAGCCGTATCGAAGAGGGCAAGACCACCGACCTGAACCTGGTTGTGAAGGCCGACGTTCAGGGCTCCATCGAGGCACTGCGCGATGCGTTCTCGAAGATGGACCAGTCCGAGGTCAAGATCAACATCATCCATGCTGCTGTTGGCGGCATCACCGAAACCGACGTTACCTTGGCAGCGGCTTCCGACGCCATCATCATCGGCTTCAACGTCCGCCCGACCGGCAAGACCCGCGACGTTGCCGAGCGCGAGAAGGTTGATATCCGCCTGTACCGTGTTATCTACCAGGCCATCGAGGACATCAACGCCGCACGCGTCGGCCTGCTTTCGCCCGACATCGTTGAGCAGGACACCGGCATCGCCGAGGTCCGCGACACCTTCAAGGTGCCCAAGGCTGGCACCGTTGCCGGCTGCTACATCGTGGAAGGCGAGCTTTCTCGCGACGACAAGGTACGTATCGTGCGCGATGGCACCGTTATCTACGAAGGCAACATCGCCTCGCTGCGTCGCTTCAAGGACGACGTCAAGACGGTTGCCCGTGGCTACGAGTGCGGTATCGGCATTGAGGGCTACCAGGACATCAAGGTGGGCGACACCATCGAGGGTTACAAGGTCGTGGAGATCGAGAGGACCGAGTAATGAAGCAAGGTTCTTCCAGCCGAAAGGTGAACGAGCAGGCGCGCGAGGTTATTGCCAGCATCCTCCTGTTCGAGATCAGCGACCCTCGTCTGAACATGGTCACCATCACTGCCTGCGAGGTGAGCTTCGACCGTTCGGTTGCCAATGTGTACTACACCACCGAGCCCGCGCGCTATGTCGATACTGCTGCCGCATTCCAAGCGGCAGCCGGTCGCATTCGCTCGCTGATGGCGAAGAAGCTCTCTTGGCGCGTCGCGCCGGAGCTCCGGTTCATGCTGGACTCCAGCGTTGATGAGGCGGAGCGTATCGCCAACGCCCTGGCACGAGATGCCGCTAGGAATCATTCAACCGAAGAGGATTAATGCCTACCCCTCAAACCAATACCACGCTTCCCGAAATCGCCGAGCGCCTAGCTGCGCTCGACGATTTCGTCATCTGCGGTCATGTGAACCCCGACGGGGATTGCCTCGGCTCCCAGCTTGCGCTCATGCATGCCTTGCGCAAGCTGGGCAAGCGCGTCCATTGCGTTTTGGCCAAGCCCGATCCCGTGCCGGCGAACCTGACCTTCCTTCCTGGTGCTTCCGAGATGGTTGCGGGATGCGACTACGATGGTCCCTGCAACGTTTTCGTTGCCGTGGACGTTCCCACCGTTGAGCGCATGGAAACCGCCGCGTCGCTTCATGCCGATGCCTCCGTTACGTTCACCATCGATCACCATGCCACTCCGCTGCGCATGTCCGATTACAGCTACACCGACGCCGATTCGCCTTCCGCCAGCATGCTGGTGTGGCACGTATGCAAGCTTATGGGCGCCGTTACGCCGGAAGTTGCCCAGTGCGCGCTTACCGGGCTGGTTACCGACACCGGTCGCTTCGCATTCCAGAACACCACCGCCCAGTCGTTCGCGGTTGCTGCCCAGATGATGGAGGCGGGCGGCGACCCGGTAACCATCAACCGTGAGTTCTTCCAGAACCGTACGCTGGCCAGCATCCGTCTTGAGCAGATCGTCATCCAGAAGATGTCGCTGCATCATAACGGTCAGCTTGCTGTTTCCAGCTTGACCAAGGCCGATTTCGCTCAGTGCGGTGCCGTCAAAGCCGACGCCGAGCCCCTGATCGATACCCTTCGCTCCATCAACGGCGTCCGTGTTGCCCTTATCCTTCGCGAAAGCGATCCCGGCGAGGTCCGAGGCAGCATGCGCGCTAAGGACGATTCCACCGATGTGGCCCAGGTTGCTCGTAGGTTCGATGGCGGTGGCCATAAAGCGGCTGCCGGCTTCACGTTCCACGGCTCCCTTGAAGATGCGCTTTTGCAGGTTGTGCATGCCATCGACGAGCTGTGCTTTTCCGCTGACCCAAGGACGGGTGCGTAAGATGGCGAAACGTGGAGCCTCCGGGCTGAGCCTTTTGGTGGCGGTGAACAAACCCGTCGGTATGACCTCGCATGACGTGGTGAACCGATGCCGCAAGATCTTCAACGAGCGACGTGTGGGGCACACGGGCACGCTCGATCCGTTGGCATCGGGTGTTCTCGTCGTTTGCGTGGGGCCCGCCACGCGCCTTGATGCCTACATGGATGGCCATGGAAAGCGCTACCGCATGGACATTCGTTTCGGTATTGGAACCGAAACCGACGATGCAGAGGGTGCCGTCTCGAAGGTTCTGCCTGTTCCCGCACGTGCATTCGATGAGGATTTCGCCCGAGAGTTCGTCTCTTCCCTGATCGGGAAGGGCACGCAGGTGCCACCTGTTTATTCGGCTATCAAGGTGAACGGGCGCAAATCCTACGAGGCTGCACGCAAGGGATCGGTCATCGATCTGGAGCCCCGCGAGTTCGAAGTATTCGACGCCAAGCTCAACGAGGTTCGCGAGGTTGTTGACGGCGAGGGCCGCCGTCTTGCCGAATGGGTGGTGGAGATGAGCGTTTCCAAGGGAACCTACATGCGCTCTATCGCCCGTGATATCGGCCGAGACCTAAAAACCGCTGCCCATGTAAGCTCGCTTGAGCGCACCATTGCGGGAAACGTTTCCTTAGAGGAATGCTATACGCTCGAAGAGCTGCAGGAAAACCCAAAGGGCGCTCAACTCGATCCGCTGCGCGTGCTTGGGGTACGGTATGCTTTCGTGCGCGATGAAGTTGCAGAATCCGTTGCCAACGGGGCTATTCTCCAGGGCGATATGCTTTCCCTGAACGAATCCATCCGGGTTGATATGTTTGCGCCTTGCGCCTGCACTACGAGTGTTTTCGCATCGCCCGATCCGCCCCGTGATGGGGAAGTGGTCGGCGTTGTTTCCGCTAACCGCCTTAAGGCATTGTACGAGTACCGTGAGTCCGAGCATCGCTACCGTTGTCGATGCGTGTTTTCGATAGGTGTAGAACGTGGCACAGCTTTATAACGTTGACGATAATTTTGATCATTCCCTGTTCGAGAATTCCTCGTGCGCTTTCGGCGTTTTCGATGGCGTCCACAAGGGGCATCAGTATCTTCTGTCTTGCGCTCAGGATACCGCGCGTGAAACCGGTGGCCAGTCCATCGCTTTGACGTTCGACATCGATCCCGATGAGATCTTCCACCCGGATCGCCTGCGCAAGCTTCTTAGCAACGAGCGTCGCATCCGCCGCTTGATGGATAGCGGCGTAGATGCCGTTGTGGTTCTTCCCTTTACCCGCGAGTTCGCAGCCTTGAGCCCGGTTGAGTTCCTGGCCAAGACCTTCAACGGCCATGCGCCTGCGCATCTGCACGTGGGCCTGGATTTCCATTTCGGCGCCAAAGCTGCCGGCACGGTTTCCGACTTGGGGGAGTGGGGAGCCGAGGCGGGGACGCACATCGATGCCCACAACCTGCAGAGCGCCGATGGCGCCCCTATTACCGCAACACGCATCCGCAAGCTCCTTGGGGTTCATGACCTGGATGAGGCCGAAAAGCTTCTGGGCAGGCGCTTCTCTTTGGTGGAGAAGGTCCGCCCCGGCCGTGGGCAGGGTGCCGATATGGGCTTCTCTACCGCCAACCTCTATATCGAGCCCGAGCGTCGCGTACTTGGCGAAGGCGTGTACGCGGCTTATGTCATTGTGGACGGTCAGCGCTACCGCGCGGCGGTTTCCATGGGTGTTTCGCCGGTGTTCAAGGATGCCACCGATGCCACGTGCGAGGTTCACATCCTGGACTTCGACAAGGACATCTACGGCGAGGATATCGAGGTGGAGTTCGTCGAGTTCCTGCGCCCTATGATCAAATTCGATAGCACCGAAGAGCTTATCCGCACCGTAATGGGCAATATCGAGTATTGCCGTAGCCTGCCCCTGTAATACACGCCCTCCATGGCTTGAAAGGGTTTCCCGATAATCTCCGACGAGGACATACGCAAGGTACGTGAGGCCAACGACTTGGTCGAGCTGTTCGGTGAGCGTGCCGTTATGCGCCAGCGAGGCAAGGACTTCTGGTGCTGCTGCCCCTTTCATCAGGAGAAAACCCCTTCCTGCAAGGTGGACTCGGTTTCCCAGACCTGGCACTGCTTCGGCTGCGGCGAAGGCGGCGACATCATCACCTACGTCCGCAAGCTCGACGACGTGGACTTCGTCGATGCGGTGCGTTTCCTTGCCAGAAGGGCGGGCATCGAGCTTTCGGAATCTGCCCAGGCCACGAAGGCGCATAGCCAGAAGGCACGGCTGAAAGCCGCCTGCGCCGAGGCTGCAAATTACTACCACACGCTGCTGATGCGCTCCTCCGATGAGGGTGCTGCCTCCGCGCGCACGTACCTTGGCGGGCGCGATCTGGGCGGAAACGTCCCCGATCAGTGGAACCTGGGCTACGCTCCCGGCCATCGCAAGCTGGTTACCCATCTGCGCTCCTTGGGGTTCAGCGACAAGGAGCTGGTGGAGGCCAACCTTGCCGTTCGCGGACAGCAGGGGGTAAACGACCGCTTCTTCAATCGCGTGATGTTCCCCATCAACGATTCGCGTGGGGATTGCATTGCATTCGGAGGCCGCGTGATAGGGCAGGGCGAGCCGAAGTACCTGAACACCGGCGATACGCCCATCTTCCACAAGTCGGAGGTTCTCTACGCACTGGACAAGGCCAAGGCGCGCATGGCCAGCACGGGCGATGCCATTGTCGTGGAGGGTTACACCGATGTGATCGCGCTGCATGAAGCCGGCTTCCCGAATGTGGTGGCCACGTTGGGAACCTCGCTCACGCGCCAGCATATACGCTTGCTTTCGCATCATGCGAAGAAGCGCATCATCTACCTGTTCGATGGCGACGAGGCCGGCCAGCGCGCTGCCGATAGGGCCCTGCAGTTCATCGATTCCTCGATCACTCCGGAAGCGGGGGTGACCCGGGTTGATCTGTGTGCCGTCACCTTGCCCGACAACCTTGACCCTGCGGAGTTCATCGCGGCGAAGGGAGCCGAAGCGTTCGGGCAGGTGCTGAGTAGCGCCGTCCCGCTCATCAAATTCGGCATCGACCGCCGCTTAGGCCGCCACGACCTTACCTCCCCCGAGGGCAGGGCCAGAGCAACCACTGATGCGCTGTCGGTGTTGGCGCCTATCAAGGATTCGCTTCTTGCGAAAGACTATGCGGTGTACATCGCCAGCAATGTGCATTCGCGCGAGCAGGATATCTTGGATCGATTGGCTGGGCTGAAGGCCCCTACGGTTGTCGACTTGGATTCGCGTCACGCTCAAGCGGCACCAGCGCAGAAGCGCCGCCGCCTTGCCGACCTGCCCCCCGCAGAGCGCAATCGCATACGAACCGAGCGCGAGTTCCTAAGCCTTTGCGCTCAGAACCCTGCCATGGTGCCTGAGTTCGTCAATGAGCTTGGGCAGACCGAATGGCACGAGCGGGTGCACGGCGAGCTAGCGCAGGTGCTCATCGATCTGGTTGTGGAAGATGCCGATATCACGGTTGCCGACCTTATCATGCGTGCCCAATCCCGCTGCAAGTATGCCTCGCGGATCCTTACGTCCTCTTCCTTGCCTTCCGGAGCGCCGGCTCACGACACCCTTCGTTTCCTGGCCGACGAGCTTGCCATCGGCGACATGGAAGCCGCGGTAGCCGACATGCGCTCGCAGATGGATTCTGCCCAGACCCCCGAAGAACAGGACATGGTGTTCCAGAGCATCCTCATGATCCAAGGTGAGCTGAACCGTTTGCGCAAAGGCCATGCGGTAACGGAATAGCCCAAACTAGAGCGTTTGGCGCTGGTATACTCAATCATTGCGATAATTTCTACTGCGCATTTATCGTGCGCGGCTTATGTACGAATACGGAAGGGTGCACCATGAAATCCATGAACATCGTTCTTTCGCCCGACCCCATGCTCCGCCAGGTTTGCGAGCCCTGCAAAGTCGGTGATAGATCCCTTAAGAAGATCGCCAAGCAGATGCTGCACACCATGTATGCGAACAACGGCTGCGGCTTGGCAGCGCCGCAGGTAGGCTTGGGCATCCGTTTGGTGGTCATCGACTGCTATGACGGCCCAGATGAGTCCTCCAACCCTTTGGTTTTGGTGAACCCCGAGGTCATCGACCGAAAAGGTGAGTTGGTAACAGCCGAGGAGGGATGTCTTTCCATTCCCGGTATCTCGGTTCCCATCGAGCGCCATGAGATTTCCCGCGTTCGCTTCTTCGACCTTGACGGCAACCAGGTGGAGCTCGAAAGCGGGGGGCTTCTGGGTCGCTGCTTCCAGCACGAGATCGATCATCTTGACGGCATCACCCTGTTCGAGTCGTGCAAGCCGATGGACCGTGTGAAGGCGCTGCACGATTACAACATCGCGCTGGCAAACGGCGCCAAGCCCGGGGAGACGGAATAGCATGCGCGTAGTGTTCATGGGCACGCCCCAATTCGCCGCCCAGGTACTGCAGGCTCTTCTTGCCTCTAAGCACGAAGTGGTCGGTTGCTTTACGCGGCCGGATGCGGTGCGCGGCCGCGGCAAGAAGCTTGTTGCCTCGCCGGTAAAGGAAGTTGCCGTGGCGGCGCAGGTTCCAGTATTTGGGTTCTCGTCGCTGCGCAGCGACGAAGCGTATGAGGAGCTTTCGAGTCTTGATCCTGATGTTGTGTGCGTTGCCGCATACGGGGCCATCTTGCCCTTGCGTGTTTTGGGGTTGCCCCGTTTCGGATGCCTGAACGTTCATGGTTCGCTGCTTCCGCGTTGGCGCGGTGCCGCCCCTGTTGAAAGGGCTATTCTTGCGGGCGATGAATTCACCGGCGTCGGCATCATGCGCATGGAGGAAGGCCTTGACACTGGGGCGGTCTGCCATGAGTGCAAGATCGCCATCGCCGATTTCGGGGCCGAGGAGCTTACCTTGAAGCTCGCAGAGGCTGGTGGGCAAAAGCTGGTAGAGGCGCTTGACCAGCTGGAGTCGACCGGCGCGCTGCCTTGGGTCGAGCAGCCAAGCGATGGGGTCACGTATGCCGACAAGGTAGAGAAAGGCGAGCTGGACATCTTGCCTTCTATGAGCGCGGCCGAGGCGTTGCGTCACGTGCGCGCATCCAGCGAGAGCCACCCGTGCCGCTGCAGCATATCTGGGAAGGGTGTGGCCGTCCAAGCCGCTTCGCTGACATGCCAAGACCCGGATTGCCTTCTTGGCGCCGGGCACGTGAGCTTCCGTGCTAAGCGGCTGTATCTAGGTTTCGACGACCAAGAGCAAGTTTTGGAATTAACGCTGGTCAAGCCCGATGGGAAGAAGTCGATGGAGGCCAAGGCCTTTGCGGCGGGCATCCAGGGCATAAAGCAGGGCGGCGTAGAATGGCAGGAGATCAATGGATAACCAGAACAACGCTGGAAAGCCCAGCGGGAACAAAGGGGCCTCTAGGCCTTCCGGCAACGGCAAGGGCGGCTTCAAGGGCGGCTATCGAGGCGGAAAGCCTTCCAGCCAGGGGCGCTCTGGCGGCCGCAACTTCAACAAGCAGGGTGGCAAACCCGGTTTCCGCGACGGCAAGCGCGGCAGCGGCCGACCCGGCCAGGGTTCTGGCAAGCCGCGCAACGGCGGCTTTCATCGCAACGACGACAAGCGTCAAGCGGGCAATGAAGAGCGCAGGCCCCAAGGACAAGGTTATCGCGGCAAAGGCGCCAGCGATCGCACCGAAGGCGGCTACAAGGGCAGCTATCGTGGCGGCGATCGCAATCGCAGGCCGAGCGGCAAGTTCTCCGGTTCCGGCAAGCCCCGTGGCGGTTTCAGGCGCGATGGTCAGGGCGGCAAAGGCTTTTCCCGCAGCGGCGGCAGGGGCGCAAAGCCCGGGTTCCAGAACCGCGAACGCGTGAACAACGTTGCCGAGGCCGGTTCCGAAGAGCGCAAGTCCACGGGCTTCCGCGGGTTCGAGAACACCCATAACCCCGCTGGCACGAAGAGCCTGGGGTACCGCGCCGGTCAGGGTAGGAAGAACGGTCAGGCCAAGCGCTTTACCAAGGCTACTCCTGCGCGCATCCTCTCGCTTGAGGTGCTCTCCTACGTTCGTGAGCAAGGGTGCTACCTTTCCGAGGCCATCGACAAGTTCGTCACGTATTCCGACAAGCCCGCCGTTGAGCGCTCGTTCGCCCGCGTGCTTGCCACTGAAGTGGTCTCGCGTAAGGGTTCCCTCGACCAGCTCATCGATTCGGTGGTGGACAACCCGCAGGACATCCAGCCCGATGTTCGCGATGCGCTGCGCATGTCGTTCTGCGAGCTGTTCTACCTGGGCAAGCCCGATCATGTGGTTGCCGACCAGGGCGTGGAGTTGGTTCGCTCGGTTGCCCCTCAGGCATCGGGCTTGGCCAACTTCGCGCTGCATCGTGCCATCGAGCTGAAAGAAACGTTCCCGTTCGGCGATCCCGCTGAAGATGTGAAGGCTTCGGCTTTGCAGGAGGGCTTCCCGGTATGGCTAGCCCAGCGCCTTGCCGAAGATCTGGGCAATCAGGAATACCTGCGTTTCATGCAGCGCTCCAACAACCCGGCTCCGTTGTTCTTCATGCTCAACCTTGCGCGCGTTGACGGCCCGAAGACCTTGTCTGCCTTGGTGGAGCGCCATGTGAAGGTGGTTCCGGTGTCGAAGATGGTCGACTTGCCCTGCGCTATTCCCGCGTTCGGCTTCGCTGAGCGCAAGGCCGTTACCGACGAGCTCGTTTCCCGCTTGCTAACCGAAGGCTCCCTGGTAATCACCGATGTTGCAGCTCAATGTGCCGCTGCCCTCGCTATGCCGGAGCAGAAGCCCGCGCGCTTCCTGGAGATAGGCGCAGGCCGTGGAACCAAGACCATCATGCTGCAGAACGTGGCTCTGAGCCGTTTCGGCGAGCAGGTAACGCTCGATACCCTGGACATGGACCCCGTTCGCACGCGTGAGCGCGAAAAGCACCTGGCCGATGCCTCCATCAAGCAGGACCAGGTGTTCGTGAAGGACGCCACCAACCTCAGCTCGCTGCCTGAAGGGGCTTACGATGCCGTGTTGGTGGATGCCCCATGCTCTGGCATCGGCACGCTGCGTCGCCATCCCGACATCCGCTGGCGCATGAGCGAGCAGGACGTTTCGTCGCTGGCGCAAGTGGGCGGCAAGATGCTTGCCCAGGCAGCGCGCTTGGTTAAGCCCGGCGGCCAGCTCACCTTCGCCACCTGCACGGTGCTGAAGGAAGAGAACCAGGACGTTATCGATGCCTTCCTGGCAAGCGAGGAGGGTGCTGACTTCAAGGTGGTGCGCACGGTGTCTTCCGATGCGCTGTACCGTGAAAAGGTAACCGGCCCTATCTACGATTCGCATTTCGTCTGCGTTCTGAAGCGCGCAGAATAGGGAGGCGTTCCGAAGCGAATCGGCCGACAAATCCCCGGTAATAGAATTGAATCAAAAGCGCCCATCGGTTCTTCCCGGTGGGCGCTTTTTTCCTAGACCCAACACGGTGCCTGTCGTATACTTTGACCAACCTTTAATGGCGGTACAGAGAGACCGATAAGGTGCAAACATATCGTTTCGGCGCAGCCTGTTCGGGCAACGCGGAAACAAGACTGATTGCCCCTCTCGTGCCTGGGGCTTTTTAGTATCCGGGCAGGGGATTGCTGCTGGGTGCATTTTCACGCGTCTAGCCAAGCGGCTTCTGTGTACGCACTTCGATTCAGCGAAAGGAGCGTGCATGCAAGATACGGAACTCGAGGAATCAGTGGTCATGGATGAGTCCGAGATCGACCGGACCCTCGTGCGCATGGCCCACCAGATCCTCGAGCAGAACAAAGGGTGCCAAGACTTGGCCCTTATCGGCATCGTTACGCGCGGTGATATCTTGGCCCATCGCTTGGCCAAGCTTATCGACGAGATTGAGGGCGTTTCGCTTCCTGTCGGCGCGCTCGATATCAGCTTCTACCGCGACGATTCCCTCTCGAACATCGCGCCGGTCGTCCAGGGCACCAACATCCTGTTCTCCCTCGACGGCAAGACCATCGTGCTGGTCGACGACGTGCTCTACACCGGCCGCACCATCCGTGCTGCGCTCGATGCGCTCATGGACTTTGGCCGTCCTTCCCGAATCCAGTTGGCAACCTTGGTCGATCGCGGCCATCGCGAGTTGCCCATTCGCGCCGATTTCGTGGGCAAGAACGTTCCCTCCGCAGCGAACGAGAACGTCCGTCTTTACCTCAAGGAAGTCGATGGGGAATCGTGCGTTCGCATTTCCAAGGTTTCCCCCGGCTCGCATGTCGGCTCCGCTCCGTTGAAGGGAGGTGCGCATGTTCGCCCATAAGAACCTGCTTTCCATCGATGCCCTCTCGCGTGAGGACATCCTTACCATCCTCGAGCAGGCGAAGACCTTCGAAGAGGTGAACAACCGCCCCATCAAGAAGGTTCCCGCACTGCGCGGCAAGACCATCTGCAATCTGTTCCTCGAACCTTCCACCCGCACGCGCGGTTCGTTCGAGCTGGCCGAGAAGCGTCTGTCCTGCGATTCCATGAACGCCGGCGGCAGCGCTTCTTCCACCGTGAAGGGCGAAAGCCTGGTAGACACGGTGCGCACGCTCGACTCCATGAAGGTGGATATGTTCATCGTGCGCCATAAGTGCGCCGGCTCGCCGTACCTGGTGTCCCAGAACACCAACGCGTCGGTCATCGATGCGGGCGATGGCAAGCACGAGCATCCCACGCAGGCCCTGCTGGACCTGTACACCATCTGGAAGGAAAAGGGCTCGTTCGAGGGCTTGAGGGTTGGCATCGTGGGCGACATCGCCCATTCGCGCGTGTGCGGATCTCTCGTTCCCGCCCTGCGCAAGATGGGCGCCCATGTCACGCTTATCGCCCCGGCCACGCTTCTGCCCGCCTGCCCCGATGTTCTGGGTGCCAACGAGGTAACCCCGCATCTGGAAGAGGCGCTTCCCGATCTCGACGTGGTGTACATGCTGCGCATCCAGATGGAGCGCTTGGAAAGCGCGCCGTTCCCCAGCTTGCGCGAGTACAACCTTCGCTACGGCCTTACCCGCGATCGCGAGAAGCTGATGAAGGATGACGCCATCATCTGCCATCCCGGCCCCATCAACCGCGGAGTCGAGCTTGACAGCTACATGGCCGATGGTAAGCATTCGGTAATCGTCGACCAGGTATTTTCCGGCGTCTGCGTTCGCATGGCGCTTATCTATCTTCTGCTAGGGGGCTCAGATGAAGCATCTCGTTAAGAACGTCCGGGTAATCGACCCGGCTCTTGGTTTGGACAAGGTGGCCGATATCCTCATCGACGGCGAAACCATCGCCTCGGTGGGCGAAGGTCTTTCCTGCGAAGGCGCCGAGGTGCTTGATCGCACCGGGTGCATCGCGGTTCCCGGTTTGGTGGATATCCATGTGCATCTGCGCGACCCCGGCCAAGAGTACAAGGAAACCATCGAAACGGGCACGGCGGCGGCCGCTCACGGCGGTTTCACCGGCATCTGCTCTATGCCTAATACCACGCCTACCACCGACAACGGCGCAACCATCGATTACGTCTTGGACCAAGCTGCCAACGCCGGCCACTGCCATGTATACCCCTCCGGCGCCTGCACCAAGGGGCTGAAGGGCGAGGCTCTGGCGGAAATCGGCGACATGGCGGCCCATGGTGCCGTCGCCTTCACCGACGACGGCCGCGGGGTTCAGGGCGCAGGCATGATGCGCCGCGTCATGGATTACGCCAAGGCCTTCGACAAGGTGGTTATGAGCCACTGCCAAGACGAGGACCTGGTGGGTCCTGGCCAGGTTAACGAAGGCGTTGTTTCCACGCGCTTGGGGATGGCCGGCTGGCCTGCCGCAGGCGAAGAGCTGCAGATCCAGCGCGACATCGCCCTGTCGGAGCTCACCGGTTGCCCCATCCACATCCAGCACATCACCACGGCTCGCGGCGTGGATATCGTTCGCGAGGGTAAGGCGCGCGGTGCTCTGGTTACCGCCGAGGCAACGCCGCATCATATCGTGCTGAACGAGGACGACCTTACTGCTACGTACAACACGAACCTCAAGATGAACCCGCCTCTGCGCACCAAGGCCGACAACGAGGCCATCATCGAGGGCATCAAGGACGGTACGATCGACGTCATCGTCACCGACCATGCGCCGCATGCCGCCCACGAGAAAGCCCGCGAATTCGAGTTGGCTCCCTTCGGCATGACCGGTCTTGAAACCTCGCTCGGCGTGGTGCTCACCTACCTGGTTCGTCCGGGGCACATTGACTACAATCGCATGGTCGAGCTGATGGCCATCCGTCCGCGCGAGATACTCAGGCTCGAGCAGGTTCGCCTTGAGCCGGGCTCGGTTGCCGACATCACCGTGTTCGACCCCGAAACAGCTTGGACCGTGAAGGCCGAGGACATGGTATCCAAATCCAAGAACAGCGGCTTCTTGGGCTACGAATTGAAGGGGCGTGCCACTGACGTGTTCATGGCAGGCACCATGACCTGTAAGGAAGGTGAAGTCGTTGAGTAAGCTTCTGGAAAACACCAGCATCGGTGCTCGCCCGAAGGCTCTTCTGGTTCTTGAAGATGGCTCGGTGTTTGAAGGCTATTCCTGTGCTGCCGAAGGCGAGGTGTTCGGCGAGGTCTGCTTCAATACCTCGCTGGAGGGCTACCTCGAGGTGATCTCCGATCCATCGTATGCCGGCCAGATCATCACCATGACCTACCCTCAGATCGGCAACTACGGCATCAACCCCGACGACCTGCAGTCCGATTCGCTTGCGCTTCGCGGCCTGGTCGTCCATGACATGTGCTTCACGCCCTCGAACTGGCGAAGCACCCAGAGCCTTCCCAGCTTCCTTGCCCAAAACGGGGTAGTGGCAATCGCCGGAATCGATACGCGCTCGCTTACCAGCCATCTGCGCGACAAGGGCGCTCAGCGTGGCGCCATCTCCACCACCGACCTTGATGCGCAGAGCCTGCTCGAAAAGGTACGCGCATCGGAGAGCATCGTTGGCGTGAACCTGGCCAAAACGGTTTCGCGCAGTCAGAAAACCGGCTTCGACGAGCTTCCTGCCAGCCAGGAGTTCGCGGTAGCCGCTCCTGCAGAAGCTCGCTACAATGTGGTGGCTTACGACTGCGGTGTGAAGAAATCCATCCTGCAGGGCCTGGTGCGCGTGGGTTGCAAGCTCACGGTTGTGCCGTGGGACACCCCTGCGGAGGATGTCCTCGCCCTGAATCCCGATGGTGTGTTCCTGAGCAACGGCCCGGGCGACCCGGAAGCGGTTCGCGATACCTACGAGCAGGTGCAGAAGCTCATCGGCAAGGTGCCGCTGTTCGGTATCTGCCTGGGTCATCAGATGATCTCGCTTGCCAGCGGTGCGCAGATGGAAAAGCTGAAGTTCGGCCACCGTGGCGGCAACCAGCCGGTTATGAACCTTCGTACCGGCCGCGTTGAGATCACCGCGCAGAACCACGGCTTCGGCCTGCTGTTCGACAGCCTGGGCCCCTTGGTGCCCGAGCTTTCCGACGGGGTTTCCGAGCACGCCTCCGACTTGCGCTTCTGGGCACAGCGCGGCGTTGCTCCCGTCGTGCAGAACGAGCGCTTCGGCAAGATCCAGCTCACGCACGTGAACCTCAACGACGGCACGGCAGAGGGCATCGCCTTCCTGGACCAGCCGGTGTTCTCAGTGCAGTACCATCCGGAAGCCAGCCCTGGCCCCACGGATGCCCATTACCTGTTCACCGCGTTTACCCGCCTTATGGACGGCGACGCGGGTTATCTCGACATCGACATCGCCTCCGACCGCCTTTCGGGTTGGGTCTTCGGGGCTGAGGAAGGAGAGGCACATGCCTAAGCGTACCGACATCAAGCGCATCCTCGTTATCGGTTCCGGCCCGATCGTCATCGGCCAGGCGTGCGAATTCGACTATTCCGGCGCTCAGGCCTGCAAGGTTCTGAAGGAAGACGGCTTCGAGGTTGTGCTGGTGAACTCCAACCCGGCAACCATCATGACCGATCCGCAGCTGGTGGACCGCACCTACGTCGAGCCCATCACCAAGGAGTTCATCGAGAAGATCATCGAAAAGGAGCGCCCCGATGCGCTGCTTCCCACGCTCGGCGGTCAGACGGCGCTCAATGCCGCGGTCGAGCTTGCCAAGGCGGGCGTGCTGGACAAGTACGACGTCGAGATGATCGGCTGCGACCTTGCCGCCATCGAGCGTGGCGAGGACCGCAAGCAGTTCAACGAGGCCATGGCGGAGATCGGCCTGGAGGTTGCCCGCAGCGGTTATGCCTACTCGGTAGACGATGCCCTCAACCTGGTGGAGCGTCTTGGCTATCCGGTGGTAATACGCCCGTCGTTCACCTTGGGTGGCGCAGGCGGCGGCATCGCGCACACCGAAGAAGAGCTGAAGCTCATCGTTTCCCAGGGTCTTGACCTTTCGCCGGTAACCGAGGTTCTGGTGGAAGAGAGCATCGAGGGCTGGAAAGAGTACGAGATGGAGGTCATGCGCGACCGCGCCGGCAACGGCATCATCATCTGCTCCATCGAGAACCTGGACCCCATGGGTGTGCATACCGGCGACTCCATCACCGTGGCTCCCGCTCAAACGCTTTCCGATGTGGAATACCAGCGCATGCGCGTGGCTTCGCTTGCCATCTTGGAGAAGATCGGCGTAGAGACCGGCGGCTCGAACGTTCAGTTTGCGGTTAACCCCGACAACGGCCGCCTCATCGTCATCGAGATGAATCCCCGCGTATCCCGCTCTTCTGCACTTGCCTCCAAGGCTACCGGCTTCCCGATCGCCAAGGCTGCGGCGAAGCTGGCGGTTGGCTATACCCTGGACGAGATCACCAACGACATCACCAAGGCGACGCCCGCGTGCTTCGAACCCACCATCGACTACTGCGTGGTTAAGGTCCCGCGCTTCGCGTTCGAGAAGTTCAAGGGCACCGATACCACCCTTTCCACGCGCATGAAGGCCGTGGGCGAGATCATGGCAATCGGCCGCACCTTCGAAGAGGCATTTGGCAAGGCCATGCGCTCGTTGGAGAACGGTCGCTACGGCCTGGGCGGCGATGGCAAGGACTCCTTCGACGAGGAGCGCTTCGATGAGCTGGTCGCCCTTCCCACCGAAGACCGCGTGTTCTACGTTGCCGAGGCATTCCGTCGCGGCTGGACGGTAGAGCAGGTGTTCCAGGCCAACAAGATCGACCGCTGGTTCCTGAACCGCATCTACGACATCGTTGCCGTTGAGCGCGCAGTGGCCCAGTGCAAGCTGGAAGAACTTTCCGCCGACGACATGCTCACTGCCAAACGCTACGGTCTTTCCGATGACCAGATCGCCTATCTTACCGGCTCCGACGAGCTCACGGTTCGCGCCCGCCGCAAGGAGCTTGGCGTTGTTCCCGTTTTCAAGACGGTAGACACGTGCGCCGCCGAGTTCCAGAGCCTTACCGAGTACCATTACAAGACCTATGAGCTGGGCACTTCCGAGGTGCGTCCGGCCACCAAGAAGCGCGCGATGATCTTGGGCGCCGGCCCCAACCGTATCGGCCAGGGCATCGAGTTCGACTACTGCTGCGTGCACGCAAGCTACGCCCTGCACGATGCCGGCTACGAGACCATCATGGTCAACTGCAACCCCGAAACGGTTTCCACCGACTACGATACTTCCGACCGCCTGTACTTCGAGCCGCTCACCTACGAAGATGTTATGGACATCGTCGACGTGGAGCAGCCCGATGGGGTAGTGGTAACGTTGGGTGGCCAGACGCCGTTGAAGCTTGCTCGTGCGCTCCAGGATGCTGGCGTGCACATCATGGGCACCAAGCCCGAGGCCATCGACCTGGCGGAAGACCGCGACCGTTTCTCGGCCATCCTCGATGAGCTTTCCATCACGTACCCTGCCGCAGGCATGGCATCCTCGTTCGAGGAGGCATGCCAGGTTGCCGACCGCATCGGCTTCCCGCTGCTGGTTCGCCCCAGCTATGTTCTGGGCGGCCGTGGCATGGTCATCGCCTACGATGCGAAGTACCTGGAAAAGTACATGGCGGAAGCCGCGCGCATCACGCCTGATCATCCGGTGTACCTCGACCGCTTCCTGGAAGGCGCCATCGAAAGCGACGTCGACGCCCTGTGCGACGGCGAGGACGTGTACATCGGCGGCGTGCTGGAGCATATCGAGGAAGCCGGCGTGCATTCCGGCGACTCCGCCTGCTGCATCCCGCCCTTCACCCTTTCCGAGGCTCAGGTTTCCCAGCTGCGCGACATCACGCGCCGCTTGGCGAAGCGCTTGGGCGTAGTCGGCCTGATCAACATCCAGTTCGCCATCAAGGACGCCGTGGTCTACGTTATCGAGGCCAACCCTCGCGCCTCGCGTACCGTGCCGTTCGTTTCCAAGGCAACGGGTGTTCCCCTGGCGAAGCTTGCCGCTCGCATCATGTCGGGCGAGAAGATCGCTTCGTTCGGCCTACCTTCCGACGAGCGCCGTCAAAGCCATTTCTGCGTGAAGGAAGCCGTAATGCCGTTCGGCCGCTTCCCGGGCGCCGATGTTATCTTGGGACCCGAGATGAAATCCACCGGCGAGGTTATGGGCATTGCCAACAATTTCCCCTCGGCCTACGCGAAGACCCAGGCTGCCGCCAGCATGGAACTTCCCACGGGTGGCACCTGCTTCGTTTCCGTGTGCGACCGTGACAAGCGCGCCATCCTGCCTTTGACCCGCGACCTTTCCCGCATGGGCTTCAAGCTGCTCTGCACTGAGGGCACGGCTCGCGCCCTTGATTCTGCTGGCATTCCCTGCGAGCAGATCGGGCGCATCGGCACCGAAGAGCCGAACATCGGCACCAAGATCATGGACGGCGAGATCGACCTGGTTATCAACACGCCGTTCGGTCAGGAAACGCGAGGCGACGGCTATCAGCTGCGCACGATGTGCGTACGCCAGAACCTGTGCTACGTCACCACGCTTGCCGGCGCTCAGGCATTCGTTTCCGCTATCGAGACCTTGCGTGAGCAGAGCCTTCCCATCATTGCCCTGCAAGACCTTGATCAGTGGGAGGAAAGGTAAGCCGCATGGCAGCTATCCAAGATACGCAAGCCAAGGTGGTTGCCAACGAGCAGCTCACCGATAGGCTTTGGCTCCTTACCGTCGATGCGGCCGATATCGCCGGCAACGTTCAGCCGGGCCAGTTCGTGCACATGCTTATCCCTGGTATCGAAGGCCATATCCTGCGCCGTCCGTTCTCGGTGTTCCATGTGAGCGAGGGCTCCAAGTTGGTTATCCTGTACCAGGTGGTCGGTTTCGGGAGCAAGCAGCTCACCACGGTAGAACCCGGGGCAGAGGTTGGCCTTATGGGGCCGGTTGGCCATGGTTGGCATGCGCCCGAGGCAGCCCGAAGCGTTCTGTTGGTTGCCGGCGGCGTGGGCGCCGCACCTTTGTTCATGCATGCGCAGGAACTGGTTGGTGTCGGTGTCGATGTCGAGGTGGTTATGGGTGCGCAGAGCGCCGATGCCTTGGTATGCGAGCCAAAGTACACCGAGCTTTTGGGCGGCGAGCCTTATCTCGCTACCGACGACGGTTCGCGCGGGCATGCCGGTTTCGTCACCGATCTGGTTTCGCAGCGTATTGCCGAAAAGCAGTTTGATTACGTGGCGTGCTGCGGTCCCGAGCCCATGATGCATGCGGTTTCCGATATCACCCTGAAAGCCGGCATTCCCACCTACATCTCGCTGGAGAAGCGCATGGCCTGCGGTATCGGCGCCTGCCTTTCCTGCATCGTGGAGACGGTTGACGGCCGCAAACGCTCTTGTGTTGACGGCCCGGTATTCGATGCCGCTAAGGTGGTGTGGTAAATGAGCGTAGATCTTTCTGTAAATCTGGGCGGGCTGCTTATGAAGAACCCGGTTACCACGGCTTCCGGCACGTATGCCTCGGGCCGTGAGTACGCCGACTTCGTTGATCCCGCTGCTTTGGGAGCTGTTACCACGAAGGGCGTTTCCCTGAACGGCTGGGCGGGCAACGATGCCCCGCGCATCGCCGAGACGCCCAGCGGCATGCTCAACTCCATCGGGCTTCAGAACCCCGGCGTCGAGGTGCTGAAGAGCCGCGACTTGCCCTGGCTTCGCAGCCAAGATGCCACCATCATCGTCAACGTTTCCGGCCATAGCGTTCCCGAGTACGTTTCGGTTATTCAGGCCTTGGAGCAAACCGATGATGTGGATGCCTACGAGGTGAACATCTCGTGCCCTAACGTCGATTCCGGCGGCCTTACCTTCGGCACCGATCCGAAGATGGTGGAAGAGGTTGTCTCGGCTTGCAGGGCGGCAACGAAGCGCCCGATGTTCGTCAAGCTCACGCCCAACGTCACCGACATCGCCGAGGTTGCCAAGGCGGCCGAAGCTGCAGGCGCCGATGCGATTTCTCTGATCAACACGCTGCTGGGCATGGCCATCGATGTTCGTCGCAAGAAGCCCGTTCTTGCTCGCGTGGTCGGCGGCCTTTCCGGCCCTGCCGTGAAACCTGTTGCCCTTCGTATGGTTTGGCAGGTGCACAATGCCGTTAAGGTCCCCATCCTGGGGATGGGCGGCATCATGAACGGCACCGATGCGGTGGAGTTCATGCTTGCCGGCGCCACCGCCGTTGCCGTGGGCACCGCCAACTTCAACAACCCCAAGGCCACGCTCGATGTGATTGCCGGCATAGAACAGTATTGCGAAGAGATGGGCGTTGCCGACGTCAAGGAACTGATTGGAGCACTTGAATGCTAGATTTCAACAGCATCCCGCGCAAAGACCGCGTTATCGTTGCCCTCGACTGCGACCGCACGCGTGCGCTTGAGCTTGCCGACATGCTCTCCGGCCGCGCCAAGTGGCTGAAGGTTGGCATGACCTTGTTCTACCAAGAGGGGCCTTACTTTATCCATATGCTGCAGAAGCGCGGCTTCAAGATATTCCTGGATTTGAAGTTCCACGACATCCCGCATCAGGTTAAGGGTGCTGCCAAGGCCTCTGCCGAAGCTGGTGCCGACATGCTCACCATGCATGCGGTCGGCGGTGTGAAAATGATGCAGGCCGCAAAAGAAGGATTGGCTGAAGCCTGCTGGATCGATGAAGAGCCCATTTCCCTGGGCATCACGGTTCTTACCAGCATGAGCAGCGATGACTTGAAGGCCACGGGTGTTGAGCGCCCCGTCGTCGATCAGGTTGCCGCTCTTGCCCATCAGGCCAAGGAAGCTGGGCTTTCCGGCGTTGTTGCCTCTCCGCAAGAGGCGCCTATGCTGCGCGAGCTGCTGGGGCCGGAGGCGTTCATCGTCACGCCCGGCGTTCGTCCTGCCGGATCTGCCCTGGGCGATCAGACGCGCGTTACCACTCCTCGCCAGGCGTTCGACAACGGCGCGTCCCATATCGTGGTTGGGCGTCCCATTACCGAGAACGCCCATCCTGCCTCTGCGTTCGATGCCATTGCTAAGGAGCTGTAAACATGGAACTGTCCGAGATCAAAGACTTGCTCAACAAGATGAGCGCCCTTGAAAACGATGGGAAGTCGGTGAACTCTGTTGCGATGATGCAGGATCCTATCGTTGCCAATCGTTTGGCGGTTGAGTTGCTGCAGCGGGTAAACAGGGATGCCAAGCCCGAGCTCGTTGTTGCCCCCGAGGGAATCGATTCCTACTTCGGCTACTCGGTAGCTCTTTCCGCCTGGATGCGCTTCCTCTGCGCGCAGAAGTCGGAAGACGGCTCCTTCGTTCTTCCTGCTGGTACCTCCATCAAGAAGAACGAGAAGACCATCTTGGTCATCGATTCCTACGATGAGGCTACTGCGCAATCGCTCATCGAGCTGGTAAACAAGCAGGGCGCTAAGCCGGTTGCCATCCTTTCCCTGGTTGGTCCCAGCGAAGCGGCTGGACATGACTGGGAAGTTATTTCCCTGCTGTAAGCTCTGGGCCAAATAGCTTTTACGGGTTCGGGCCGATCCGCGCAATGCGGTATCGGCCCGAATAGTATATCGGGACCGGACGGCCCGCCTTCTATCAGCTTAACCTCTAGTCCCTGTGCATGTTCGCTATATCAAGGAACAGCATTCCGTTGCCTGCGTCTGGCCGGCGCGGGCTGTGCTGGATGAACGCATGAGAGGGGGAAGCATATGGATCCGGTCAAGCTGAACATTTCCGACCTTCAGATTACCGTGCGATGCACTGCGGGCTTCGACCCTCATGCGCAGCCGAACATCGTTTACCTGCCTGTAGTTCAGGGCGATGGGCAGGATGTTTGGGATTGCTGCAAAGGTTTGGCCTCTAGAGATTTTGCCCTTGCTTGCATTTCGGGTTTGGATTGGGACAACGCCCTTTCACCTTGGAAATGCGAAGGGGTCTTCGCTGGGGACGAACCGTTCCGAGGCGATGCCGGTGCTACGCTTCGGCTGTTGGTCGATGAGGTGGTTCCAGCAGTGGAGCGCGAGCTTTCGGTGGAGCATCCCGTCAGGACGATAGCGGGATATTCGCTTGGCGGTTTGTTCGCATTGTGGTCGCTGTGCAAGTGCCCGACATTCCAAAACGCGGTGAGCGCTTCGGGTTCGCTTTGGTTTCCTGGTTTCATCGAATACCTTGCAGGCCATGACTTCCTGCAACGGCCATCCCGCGTTTACCTCAGTTTGGGCAAGAAGGAAACGCGCACACCCAGCAGGCTCCTGCGGAATGTGGCCAATGCAACACAGGATGCTTATGAGATTCTTTGCGCGCGCGGCATCGAGAGCGTGTTCGAGTGGAATCCAGGCAATCATTTCAGCGAACCTGCGCTGCGCACTGCAAGGGGTATTACCTGGGTATTGCGCTAGGAAGTTGGAGCCATCTCTCTAGCGTCGCAAAGCGAAGACAATCGTAGAGGTGCTTAAAGTTAGGGAAGAAGGTTCGATGCACCAGTGGTGCCAATCGGCCAAAAAGAAAGATCCTGCAACCAAGTGGAGTAGCTGCAGGATCTTTTCCTGATTAATGCTGATGACCTGGTGTCTTGCCTGCCTACTTGAAATCGAAGTTGCCTACTTCGGACATCACGAGGTCGGGGTTGTGGTCCACTGCCCAGTTCACGTTCCAAGGGGTGGTGAACAGCAGCAGCTTGCGGCCGCGCATATCTTCCACGCGCAATGTGTCGCGCGTCAGGTTCAGCTTGTCCACATCGATCTGGCCGGGCTCGTTGGCCACCCAGCGAACCTCGCGGTAGGGAAGCGCTTCACGACGCACTTCCACGTTGTACTCGGTTTTCAGGCGCTGCTCCAGAACTTCGAACTGAAGCACGCCCACTACGCCGACGATAACGCTTTCCATGCCGAAGCCGGGAACGCGGAACACCTGCACGGCGCCTTCCTGCGCCAATTCCTCCATGCCCTTCACGAACTGCTTGCGCTTCAGGGTGTTCACCTGCGAGATGCGTGCGAACATCTCGGGAGCGAACATGGGGATCTCGGGGAATTGCACGCGTTCCTTTCCGGCGCAGATGGTATCTCCGATACTGAAGATGCCTGGGTCGAACAGGCCCACGATATCGCCTGCGTAGGCTTCATCGACGATGGCGCGGTCATCGGCCATAAGGGAGGTTCCGGTGGCAAGCTTCATCTTCTTGCCACCCTGCATATGGAATGCCTCCATGCCGCGTTCGAACTTGCCCGAGCATATGCGCACGAACGCGATGCGGTCGCGATGGTTCTTATCCATGTTCGCCTGGATTTTGAACACGAAGCCCGAGAAATCCTCGCGCATAGGGTCAACATCTTCGCCGGTAAGTGAATTGGTGTAGGGGCGCGGTGTGGGGGCCAAGCGCAGGAACTCGCGAAGGAAGGGCTCTACACCGAAGTTGGTAAGTGCCGAACCGAAGAACACCGGTGAAAGCTTGCCGGCTGCAATGGCGTCAAGGTCCAGCTCATCGCCGGCTCCATCGAGCAGCTCCACATCGTCCATGAGGTTCTTGTGGTTGGCCTCGCCTATCAGCTCGTCCATCTTCGCATCGCCCAGTTCCACCTCGATCTCGGCTACCTTCTTGGTGGAATTGCCGCGCCCGGTTCCCTCGAAGGCTATGACGCGTCTTGATTGACGGTCGAACACGCCGCGGAAGTTCTGTCCGCAGCCGATGGGCCAGTTCATGGGGTAGGTGCCGATGCCCAGCACCGTCTCGATTTCCTCCATCAGATCGAACGGGTCGCGCGTTTCGCGGTCAAGCTTGTTAACGAACGTAAAGATAGGGATATGGCGCAAGGTGCACACCTTGAACAGCTTCTTCGTCTGCGCCTCTACGCCCTTGGCACCGTCGATAACCATCACTGCGGCATCGGCGGCCATAAGGGTGCGGTACGTGTCTTCGGAAAAGTCTTGGTGGCCCGGAGTATCCAGGATGTTCACGCAGTGGCCATCGTATTCGAACTGCAGAACCGAAGACGTTACCGAGATGCCGCGTTCCTTCTCGATCTCCATCCAGTCGGAAACGGCGTGCTTCGAGCTTGCCTTGCCCTTTACCGAGCCTGCCGTTTGAATGCTGCCGGTGTACAGCAAAAGCTTCTCGGTGATGGTGGTCTTGCCCGCGTCGGGGTGCGAGATGATGGCGAAGGTTCGACGCGACGCGATCTTGTCCTGCAGGCTTGCCATAGGGCGGTTCCTTTCGTCGGCCTGCGCGGATGCAGCTCCGTGTGGCCGGTGCGGTTAGTGTGTAGCTGAATTATTGTAGCGGCTTGGGTGCGCCGATGAAAGATCGAGGCCTTCAGGTGCCGTTCAGGCAACCAGGCTCTTGAGCCTGCTGATCTCTGCGGCGTACCCGGGAAGCTCGTTCGGTGTTTCCAGGATCATAGGCAGCTGCGAAAGAACCGGATGGTTCACGATGCGCTCGAAGGTTTCAATGCCCAGGAAGCCTTGGCCGATCTTCTCGTGACGATCTTTGTGCGAGCCGCAGGGGTTCTTGGAGTCGTTCAGATGCAAGGCCTTCAGCTTTTGGATGCCTATAACACGGTCGAATTCTTCCAGCACGCCTTCCAGGTTGTTGACGATATCGTAGCCTGAATCGCTCACGTGGCAGGTATCCAGGCATATGCCCAGATGGTCGGACAGCTCCACTCTCTGCAGGATCTGCGCCAACTCATCGAAGCTGCGGCCGACCTCCGTTCCTTTGCCGGCCATGGTCTCCAGCAGCACGGTGGTGGTTTGGCTCGGTTCCAGCACCTGGTTCAGCAGCGAAGAGATCATCTCGATTCCCGCTTCCGCGCCTTGGCCAACGTGGCTTCCCGGATGGAAGTTGTAGTAGCTGCCGGGAACCGCCTCCATGCGCACCAGGTCGTCTGCCATGCACTCGTAGGCGAATTGCCGTGCGCGCTCTTTGTTCGAGCAGGGATTCAGCGTGTAAGGGGCATGGGCTACCAGCGTTCCGAAGTCGTTTTCCTCCATGATGCGTCGCAGCTCTGTTGCATCATGGAGGTCGATGGCCTTGGCCTTGCCGCCGCGCGGGTTACGCGTGAAGAACGCGAACGTGTTGGCGCCCAGCTCAAGCGCGGTTTCGCCCATAGCGGCAAAACCGCGCGCGCTGGATAAGTGACAACCGATAGTGAGCATTATGAGGTGAGGATCTGCGAGAATTTCGCAGCGTCGATGTTGCCGCCGGATACCACGCATGCAACCTTGGAATCCGCTTCCAGGGGAACAAGACCCAGGGAGACTGCAGCGAATGCGCAGGCGCCGGCACCTTCGGCGATGATCTTCTCTTCCGCGCCCAGAGTCTTGATGGCCTGCGCGATCTGGTCTTCGTTGATCACAAACACGTCGTCCACGTACTCCTTGGCAACGGCGAAGGTCTTGTCGCCTGGGCAGGCGATGTCCAAGCCGTCGGCCAGCGATTCCTCGGTGGGAACGGTAGTGGGCTCGCCGGCCGCAAGCGAGGCGTGCATGCTCGGTGCGCCCTCGGACTCCACGCCGTACACCTTGATGTTGGGGTTGATGGTTTTGGCTGCGATGGCGATGCCGCCGATCAGGCCGCCGCCACCTACCGGTACCACGATGGCGTCAAGGTCGCTGCAGGCGTCCATGATCTCAAGGCCGATGGTTCCTTGCCCAGCCATGATGCAGGCATCGTTGTAGGGCGGAACGTAGATTGCACCGGTATCCTCGGCGAATTTCTCGGCTGCTTCCTTGGCTGCCTCGAAGCTGCCATCGATGATCTTGATGTCCACGCCGTATGCCGCCGTGCGGTCGATCTTCGATTGGGGCGCGATAGACGGAATGAAGATGGTTGCGGGAATGCCGAACGCGCGGGAAGAATAGCCGACGCCCTGGGCATGGTTGCCAGCCGAGCAGGTTACCACGCCGAGCTTCTTCTGCTCATCGGTAAGGGTGCTCATCTTGAAGTAGGCGCCGCGGAGCTTGAACACGCCCGTGTGCTGCAGGTTCTCCATCTTCAGATAGGCCTGGCAATTGTTCAGGGGCAGCGAGACGGGCACCAGCGGGGTGTTGATAGTCACGTCCTTCAGTACCTCTTCAGCTTTCTTGATCAGCTCGAAGCTGATGTCGTCATAGCTTACGTTCGAGGTATCGATCTTGTCGTTGCTGCTATCGTTGCTGGAGTCGCTCGTGCTGCATCCGGAAAGCATGAGGCCAAGGCCCAAAGCGGAGATGCCGCTTGCTTTCAAAAAGTTTCGGCGCGAAAGACCGTTGTTTGCAGTGTCCATGGATTCCTTTCGATTGACTTGTTACAGCATAAGGCTTTACGGTTCGGGCGGCAGGTATCAGCTTAGGTTCTATGGTTGTTCAACACGGCAGGGCGCCGATGCCCGCCCAGCAGCCTGAAGCACCTGCTTTGACAGGAAAGCCTTGGTGGGTAAAATGGGTTTCCAGCGAAATTCGCGGCACATTCACAATGCAATAACCCATTTGGGGGCGACTGGTTTCGACATGGTAAGTCGGACCCGAGGAGCAGGTCGTGGTCTCCTCGCCACGTTAAACAGGGGTACCGTCAAGTTAATTGGCAAAAACAACACTCAGGGCCAGCTGGCCCTCGCTGCTTAATTTAATCGCAGCGTGACGGCGCAGGTTCTTTCTCCGCGCTTGTTGCCGTTATCATTTTCAGGGGAATGCTCCTTGCGATGTAGCTGGTATGCGCAAGGCTAAGATCAAACCCGCTAGGACGCTTATCGGACCTGTCAATGGGTCTTGGGCGCCCGAAGCCTGAACATTGAATAAGCTTGTAGAGCCTCGGCGATGATTTAGTATGGACCGGAGTTCGATTCTCCGCGCCTCCACCAGAAGCAGATCGATCGAACTTTCTTTCGGATAGGAAGGTAAGTTCGGCGTAGAAACAAGGGCGTCTTCGCAGTCAAAGCGAAGACGCCCTTTTCGTTTATGCCCATGTTTGTTCACAGATGCTCGACTCGGGGTTATTGCTCATATGCCTATATCCTTATGCGCTGCCCTTCGGCTCGCTCTGCGTTCAGGGCAGTAGCTCCTGCTGTTGCCTCTACGCTTCGAACAGTACGGCGCCGCTGGTGAATCCGCCGCCGAATGCCACCAAGATAACTTTATCGCCCGGCTGGATGGTGCCGTTCTCGTAGGCATCGGCCAACGCCATGGGCACGCACGCGGAAGAAGAGTTGCCGCGCTCGGCGATAGAGACCTGGAAGTTGTCCAGCGAAAGGCCGCAACGCTTGGCCGCATAGCGGATGATGCGCTCGTTCGCCTGATGCGGGATGATGCACTTCACCTCAGACGCATCGATGCCGGCGCGCTTGCACACCTCGTCTATGGCGCGCCCCATTGCCATGGCCGCGAACTTGAACACCTTCTGCCCATGCATGTACAGAAGCTGTCGGGCGCGGCCGTCCTGCACGGCCTCGTCGATGCCGATCTCTTTGTCTACGGCTGAAAGGCTGGGGTCGGGGGCTGCCAGTGCTTCCTTCGAGACCCCCTCCGCGTTGAACGGAGGCTTCGAGTCGAAGGACATGGGGCAGGTGAGCGCATTGTCGTTGTCTGTGTCGTTCACGATATAGGTTGCCAGGATGCCCGGCTTCTCGCTGTTCCATTCCAGAACGGCAGCGCCCGCACCGTCGCCAAGAAGGATGCAGGTTGCGCGGTCTTCCCAGTTGGTGATGCGGCTGATGCGCTCCGAACCGATTACCAAGGCGCGCTTGAACGGGTTGCGCGAGCACGAGCCAGCGGTTCCGACAGATGATGCGGCAAGCATGGCCTCGGCAACCGTGGTGCCGTAGACGAAACCGGTGCACGCGGCATTCACGTCGAAGGTTGCTGCGTTTTCCAACCCCAAACGCTTGCGCAGAAGAGCCGAGCACGAGGGTACGATGGAATCAGGCGAAACCGTGGAATAGATAACAAGATCGATGCTGCTTGCATCAACGGGCTCGCCGGCGTATCCGCCCTCTTCCCAGCCCAAAGCACGCCTAGCTGCGGCTTCGGCCAGATCGACATTGGTCTCGGTCGTGGAAATACGGCGCGACTTGATTCCCGTGCGCTTCGTGATCCATTCGTCGCTGGTGTCTACCAGCTCCAGGAAATCGTTGTTCTTTACGGAAAGCTCCGGCAATGCCTTGCCGCAGCCGATAACCGTGCAACCCATGTATGCATGCTCCTTGCGATGCAGCCCGATGGCTGCGCTAGGGTGGTCTATCAGTTGAAGGATTATATCACTCGGTAGCTCCGGCCTTTTTCGCCGGGCTTTCGGTCGTACTGCCTTAGTGCATCCCAGGAAGCGGACTGTCTTGCCGGGTCTTCTTGGTTTCAGCGACCTATTGATGGTATGTTCCTAGATGCTTTTCGAAGGAAAGGACCGGAATGCTTCGCATCAACCACGCCATCTTGCATGTTTTCGACTTCACGTCCTGCGTCAACGTGTTCTCGCAGACCGAACTTGACCTGGATTCTCGTCAGATCAAGTCTTATGTGACGAAGCAGGTTCGCAAATGCCTTACGCATTTGGACAACAAGCGCGGGGAGTTCTCCCCGGAAAGCACGTTCGCGCCTGAGCTGCGTGCTTATTTCCGCGGAGAACAGGACTTCATCGGGCTTTCCACCCAGATCGCCGAATTCATCGCCGGCGAGTTGGGGCGTATGGGCAAATCCGAGTCGACTGACCTTATGGTGGTCGATTTCGAGGAGGAAACCAAGCTTGAGGCGGGTAGCGTTGAAGACGAGGATATCGCAGCCTCGTTCGACGGCCGCGTGAACCGCTACTTCGGTTTGTTCCTGCTTGAGAGCAAGCAAGCCTACATCCATTCGGTGGGGTACAGCGAGGACGGTGCTCCCTCCAACGCCATCGAACGCCACCACGCCATCATGCCGAATCCCTCCCAGAAGATTCCCTCCTTCGCCATCATCGATTCGCGCACGCTCGAGGTGGCCTTTCAGGACAAGCTTCGCTCCATTGCCGGTCAGGACACGTACCTAATTCCCGATGGCCTGCTGCAATGCTCCATGGAAGCCTCGAGCAAGGAAGTTATCGACGAGATAACCAGTATCGTCGAAGAAGTGGCTGAAGAGTACGGTGCCAACAGTGCGGTTGCGCTTTCTCGCGCAAAGGCCTACGTGACCGAAGCCGCTGAAGAGGGCAGGGGAGTTTCGCCTCAGAAACTGGCCGAAGAGGTGTTCCAGGACGAGCCGTTGCAGGAACGATTCGTGCAGACCGCTGCTGAAGAGCAGATTCCCGAGCGGGTGCGGGTAGACAAGAAGGCAGCCGAGCGCATCGCCCGCAACCACAAGATCCGCACCGACACCGGCATTGAGATCACGTTCCCTTCCGAGTATGCGCACAACTCAGACTTCATCGAGTTCGCCAGCATGCCCAACGGTCTTATCTCCATCGAGCTGAAGAACATCGGCCAGATCGAGAACAAGTAGGCTTGGGTGATTGTTGGCTAGTCGCAGGACACAGCCTGTACGGCACCGGGGTTCGTTGGGTGGCGGCAAGGGATTTTCTTTGTGTCACCCGTATCCATCTGGCAGTGAACTGCGCGCATCCGCCTTTTCCCAGTCGTGGCACGATCATTCCCGCGGTAGTTCGAACGAACCCCGGCCCGCATTTAAGCAAAAAAATAGAGCCCCGTGTGGGGCTCTATCGGTTTCCGGAATCTGTTCGCGCCAGATTAGAAGACGGGTACGACGGCGCCTTCGTAGGTTGCGTTGATGTAGTCGCGAACCTCGTCGGAGTTAAGGGCCTTGGCAAGCTCCTTGGTCTTGTCGGTGTTCTCGTTGCCTTCCTTCACAACCAGCAGGTTAGCGTAGGTCTGGGCAGCCTCGGACTCGGCGGACTCAACGGCCAGGGCATCGGTGTTCACCTTGAAGCCGGCTGCGATGGCGTAGTTGCCGTTGATGCAGGCGATGGCAACGTCATCGACGATGTTCGGGACGTTCGCTGCTTCAACTTCCTTGAAGGTGAGGTTCTTGGGGTTGGACACGATGTCGTTGGGGGTAGCGTTCACGCCTACGCCGTCCTTAAGGGTAATCAGGCCCTCCTGCTGAAGCAGAAGAAGTGCGCGAGCCTCGTTAGTTGCGTCGTTGGGAACGGCAACGGCGGCGCCATCCTCGAGTTCAGAGAGGTTGGTCAGCTTCTTGGAGTACACGCCCATGGGCTCGAAGTGGATGCCCTCAACGGAAACCAGGTGAGTGCCCTGCTCTTCGTTGAAGTTGTCCAGGTAGGGCTTGTGCTGGAAGTAGTTTGCGTCAACGTCGCCGCTCTCGGTTACGGTGTTGGGCTGAACGTAGTCGGTGAATTCCTTTACTACCAGGGTGTAGCCGTCCTTCTCAAGAATGGGGGCAACAGCGTTGTTCAGCACCTCGGCATGGGGGGTGGGCACAGCGGCGATGGTGATGGTCTTGTCATCGGAGCTGGAGTTGGAGTTGCTGGAGCAGCCGGTAAGCGCCAGAGCGCCGATGCCCAGGGCAAGTACGCCAGCGAAAAGGGCGATAGCGCCTTTCTTCTTCACAGTGGACTTCTGCATGGTTGGTTTCCTTCCTATGTCCTTTTACCTCGTTGTTTCGTGAGTGAGCACAATCATAGGGGTTTACGCGATGGGAGCAATAGGATTGGTTATCGGGAAAATTGAGTGCTGGCTATTCAGGTGCGATTTCGGTCGGCTGCGAAGTTGGTTGTGGGCTAAATAAGGCGCCCGTGTGTAAGTGTGTTCAAAACAGCCGATGTGGCTATCTTTTCTGCGGACGTCTGCAGGTATTGCGCTAGACTGTCAAAGATTAAAGGGAAAGCTTCTAGGGAAAGTGATCTGGGCAATATGAAGGGCATGAATGGTTTCGGCTTGAAGGCGGAGCAACCTCAGGGCAAGCACGCGGCGTCGCCTGACAAAACCGCGCCTTCCGCCAATGCAGCGCAGACCGTTGCCTTCCAGCCGGCCGAGCAGGCGCAGATGCCGTTCGGCAATGGCTTTGGCGCCCAGGTTCCCATGAAACAGCGCAACAAGCGGTTGCCCCTTATCGTTCTGGGGGTTTTCGTGCTTGTTTTGGCTGCCGTTTACGGCGGTGGAGCCCTTTTCTTCAGCGGCCACTTCTTCCCCAACACCAAGTTGAACAACGAGGATGTTTCGCTTCAGTCCAGCGGCACCCTTGCTCAGAAAATCCAGAACCAGGCAGACAAGTACACCCTTACCATTTCCGGCAAGGGCTTCACCCTTGATTTCGGCCAGGGCGAGACGGCTATCCAGATCGATTCGGCCAAAACCGCATCCGATGCGGCTGCCAATCAGGATATTGCGCTTTGGTTCATCGAGGTTTTCAAGGAGCACGATATCTCCGATGTGGTGGTTGCCTCGTATGAAGAGGGCTCGATCGATTCGGTGATCAAGGAAAAGGTCGAGGCGTTCAACGTGAACCAAGATGCCTCGAAGAACGCTACGGTTACCTACAGCGAGTCCGTGGATGCCTTCGTCCCCAAATCCGAGGTTTACGGCAACCAGATCGATGCCGACAAGCTTTGCCAGAAGGCCGGCGATTGCCTGCGCGAGATGAGGGCCGAGTGCTCTGTCACCGATGACGAGCTTATCAAGCCCAAGGTGCTGTCTTCCGATGAGCGCTTGGCTTCCGCCGTACAACAGGCCAACTCGCTGTTCCCCAGCAGCTTGTCTCTTATGTTGAATGGCTCGGTGAAGGCTGCAACCATCGATAAGGCCACGTTCGGCAGCTGGATCTATGTGAACCCTGATGACTACTCGCTTGTGATCAATCAAGACATGGTTACCGAATGGGTGGAGGATAAGGCAAGCGGCATGAACACGGTGGGCACCACTCGTTCATGGACGCGTGAAGATGGCAAGGCCTGCACCGCTTCGGGCGGCACGTACGGCTGGAAGGTGGACACCGAAACCCTTTCCCAGGATGTTTACAATGCCCTGGTTGCCGGCGGTGCTACCACGGTAGATGTGACGTGCAGCCAAACCGGTGATGTGTACAACGGTGCCGGCCAGCGTGACTGGGGCGCCTACGTCGACGTTGACCTTTCCGAGCAGACGGCGCGCTATTACGACGCCAGCGGCAACCTGCTTCATTCCTGCGGTATCGTTTCAGGCAAGCCGGTGGACGGCCGGGCCACCCCTACGGGCGTGTACTACCTGAACAACAAGCAGAGCCCCTCTACGCTCATCGGCTACAAGTCCAATGGCGAAAAGGATTACGAGACGAAGGTCACGTACTGGATGCCCTTCGTAGGCAACTCCGTTGGCCTGCACGATGCCTCGTGGCAGTCTTCGTTCGGCGGAACGCGCTACCAGACGAACGGCAGCCATGGATGCGTGAACCTCTCTACCTCCGATGCGCAGTGGTTCTATCAGAACCTGAGCAAGGGCGTATGCATCATCACCCACAACTAATCGTCGGTGCCGCCTACGGGCGGCACGTTTCTTTCTGGCGGTTTGCTGTGTCTTGCTTGATAGGGCTGTCGGACGGCAGGTGTGCGCTATAATTCAACCTTGCGCGCCCATAGCTCAGCTGGATAGAGCAGTGGACTTCTAATCCGAAGGTCGAGGGTTCGAATCCCCCTGGGCGCACCACTTGAAACACCGGGTCACAGTTGCTTGCAGGCTGTGACCCTTGTTGTTCACCGAGCCTTAGGGCATATCGATGCGTTAGTTGCGGCGTTTAAGCTATGGCTTTTGGTGGCGCTTTTACTACTGAGCAGAAGAGAAAGGTTACCGATGGCTTTTGACAATCGCCCCATTGGCGTGTTCGATTCCGGCTTCGGAGGCCTTACGGTAGCCCGCGAGATTATCAAATTATTGCCGGAAGAAAACCTTGTCTATTACGGCGATACCGCCCATTGCCCCTACGGTCCGCGCAGTCTTGACGAGGTACGGTCGTTCGTTCTGAACATCTGTTCATGGCTGGTGCAGCAGGATGTGAAACTCATCGTCATCGCCTGCAATACCGCAACGGCGGCAGGGCTTGAAATCGCTCAGAAGACGTTCGATGTTCCCGTCATCGGTGTGGTGGAGCCCGGCGCACGCGCTGCCGCCAGGGCAACGCACAATAGGCGTGTGGGGGTTATCGCCACGCAGGGTACGGTGGATTCCGGGGTGTATACCCGCGCTATTCGCAACATCGATGCGGGTATCACAGTGTTCTCTACCGCAACCCCGCGTTTCGTCGAAATTGCCGAGTTGGGCATTCAAATGGCAAAGGGACCCATTGAGAGCTACACCTCGCTGGCATCGAAGGTGTATATCCGCCCTGAGTTCCAGGAGATAGCGCAAGACTATCTGGATCCGCTTCGCCGTTGCGACATCGATACCCTGGTAATGGGCTGCACGCATTTCCCTTTGCTGAAGGCGTTGATCGGGGCCGTTGTGGGTAGCGGAGTGAAGTTGATATCTTCTGCAACCGAGGTGTCGCTCGATTGCAAAGACGTTCTTTCCCGGCGCGAGGCTTTGGCCGAACCGGGGAACAAGCCCGTTAGGCGATTCGCCTCATCTTCCGAGAACATCGAAGATTTCGCCTCGTTCGGCGAGCGCGTGCTGCGCATGCCGTTGGGCAACGTGGAGCATATCGTTCTGTAGCTAATGAAAGGTGGTTTTCTGTGAGCAAGACGGTGGTAATCGCTACGAACAACCAGCACAAGGTTGAGGAAATAGAGACTGCGCTCGACTTCGAGGGCTGGGAATTCAAGAGCCTCAAAGACGCCGGCATCCATTCCGACCCCGAGGAAACGGGGTCGCTGTTCATCGACAATGCGCGTATCAAGGCGCAGGCTGCGTTCGCCCTTGCCGGTTGCGCCGTGCTAGCCGACGATTCGGGCCTGATCGTGGATGCGCTTGACGGCGCACCGGGGGTCTATTCGTCCCGCTACAGCGGCGTGGATGGCGACGACGCGGCCAACAACGCGAAACTTCTTCGCGAACTTGAGGCCGTGCCGGCGGAAGACCGCACAGGCCGTTTTGCCAGCGTGCTGGTGTTCATCGATGAAGACGGAACGGAAACGGTTGCCGAAGGGTTCGTTGAAGGCAAGATCGGCTTCGGGCTGAAGGGAAACAACGGCTTCGGTTACGACCCTTTGTTCCTGCCGGATTTGTACGGTGGCGAAAAAACGATGGCCGAGCTTACCCAGGCGGAAAAGAACGATATCTCGCACCGTGGGAATGCCCTGAGGGAGCTTAAAACGAAGCTGCAGAGCGCCTGATTGTCTGCTATACTTCCTAAACGTTGCGTTCGGGATGTGGCGCAGTTTGGTAGCGCGCCTGCTTTGGGAGCAGGATGTCGCAGGTTCGAATCCTGTCATCCCGACCATTCATATGCGGGTGTAGTTCATTGGTAGAACCTCAGCCTTCCAAGCTGATGAGGCGGGTTCGATTCCCGTCACCCGCTCCAGTGTTTATTGCGCCGTTCTAACGAACGGCGCTTTTTCGTATGAGGCGCTATGACGCTGCGCGGGATCCTGGTGGCACAGGGCGCCCTCAATCGTTCGGCGCGGCCCTTAGGCCAGCGCCTCGCTCTTTCGAACCCCCTGCACTCACCAGGATCCCGCTCGCTGTTTCGTCCTGACCTAGGACTTTATAATGCGGGCTCTTGCGGGGAAATTCCAAAAACGTGCCAGTGGCACATTTTCCTAGTGGAATCCCACCTCATCGGATCGATTTCCTTCTCATGCTGAAAAAGGAAACGAGCAAGTCCAAAGAGAGCAAACGTCGAAGGCGCTAGGTGCGCTTTGTTTCGTTCGAGCTTAGAAGCCTGAATCAATTCCATCTCACAATAATGGACGCAATCGAACCGGTGCCACGCCTACTTCGCTCGGGGGATGTCTACGGTGAATTCGCTGCCTTCGTTTAGGGTGCTGTTCACGGTTATT
>CAVBGJ010000004.1:0-109907 GCA_963595065.1 Christensenellaceae bacterium Phil1
CGGCCGATGCCGTCGGAAAGAGCGCCTGCCATAAGGCCACCGATAAGGTAGCCGATCATGGTGATGGAGTTGAACAGCGCGAACTGCTCCAGCGTCATCCACTGGTTGCCAGCTGCGTCGTAGGTGTTCTGCAGGATGTTGCCGATCGGGCCACCAACAGCCATGTCAACGGAGTCGCAGAACGTGATGCCGGCGAGCAGCCACAAGATCTTCTTGTGGAAGCCGGAGATCGGCATGCGGTCCAAGCGAGCTGCGATGCCATGGTAAGAAGAGTTCAAAGCATCAGAAGCCATTGAAACCTTCCTTTCGCATCGAGGGCTTTCGCCCTGGGGGATAATGCGCCTCGGAAGTCAATACAGGGGTTACCGGAGTACCGGTGAATTGGCTTGGGGAGGCCTTTGCACTCGGGGTGAGTGCTTTTCGGAGCGGGGGAGCTACCGAAACGGACAATTCGCGCCGGCCATGTTTGATGTTGGGGAACATGGGCTCGCGCAAAATGACCAATAGCTATTATTCGATCAGCGTGAATCGAAGTCAATGAATTTAAACCACATCTGTGGGAAAACCTATCGAGATTATTGGTTGGAATAATAGGTTCAAGCTATGGACCCATTCACTGCACAATAACGTGTTCCATTCAAGCCTGAACCGGTTATTGTTTTCGGTAGGGCTTAAAAGACCTTGAATCAGCCTGCTTTATGAACATCCTGCGAAGAGATTCGGAATAATGAACAAGTTAACCTTTTTCATTCGGATTTATTGAACCTATTCACTTGATAATAGAATCTGTTATGTATTCATTCACGTTCGAAATGAACGTGTTGTAGTGAATCTGGGGGTTGATTCCGCTTCTGAAATGTGCATGTAGTCAAATCATAAACATTCGACACTTGTCATGCGTTGACGGCGCTACGCACTCAGCTTGTCCTGTTACTATTGTTTCCGCTGGATTTTCAGCATCAATAGATACATCTTTCCTGAAGGCGAGGCGCTGTTAGGCATGAGGATCGGTTTCGACAACGACAAGTACATTTCCCTGCAGGCTGAGCATATCAAGGAGCGCATCGGTCAGTTCGGTGGCAAGCTGTACCTCGAGTTCGGTGGCAAGCTGTTCGACGACTACCATGCCTCGCGCGTGCTTCCCGGTTTCCAGCCCGATAGCAAGATCCGCATGCTGAAGAGCCTATCCGACGACGTGGAAGTGGTTATCGCCATCAACGCGAACCATATAGAGCAAAGCAAGGTTCGCGGCGATTTGGGCATCACCTACGATGAAGATGTGCTGCGCTTAATGGATATCTTCACGGGTATGGGCCTGTTCGTTGGCAGCGTTGTTATTACCCATTTCGCTGGCCAACCCAAGGCCGAGGCCTTCCGTCATCGCCTTGATTCCCTGGGCATTACCAGCTATCTGCATTACCCCATTGCGGGCTACCCGCACGACATTGATACCATTGTGAGCGACGAAGGCTACGGGAAGAACGATTACCTTGAAACCTCGCGCCCGCTGGTGGTTGTAACTGCGCCGGGCCCTGGCTCTGGCAAAATGGCAACCTGCCTCTCGCAGCTCTACCAGGAGCATAAGCATGGGGTGGCAGCGGGCTACGCCAAATACGAGACGTTCCCTATCTGGAATCTTCCGCTTTTGCATCCGGTGAACGTTGCCTACGAGGCCGCCACGGCCGACTTGGACGACGACAACATCATCGATCCTTTCCACCTGGAGGCGTACGGCGAGACTACGGTGAACTACAACCGCGATGTCGAGATCTTCCCGGTGCTGAAGGCCATGCTCGAGCGCATCCAGGGCGAAAGCCCCTATAGCTCTCCCACGGACATGGGCGTGAACATGGCCGGGTTCGCCATCGTGGACGACGATGCATGTCGCGAGGCTTCCTGCAAGGAGATCGCACGCCGCTATTTTCAGGCAGGGGTGAAGCTAAAGCGTTTCGGCGCTGGGGAAAACGAGCTGCATAAGATAGAGCTGCTGATGAGCCGCGTTGGCATCACGCCCGATGTTCTTCCTGCCCGTGCGGCGGCCCTTCAGAAGGAGCAGCTTACGGGCGGCCCCGCCGGCGCCATCGAGCTTCCTGATGGTTCGTTGGTCACGGGCAAAACCGGTCACCTCATGGGCTGCGCCTCGTCTCTCCTTATGAATGCGTTGAAGGCGCTTGCTGGCGTGGATGACGATGCCCTGGTTATCAGTGACGAGGTTATCGAGCCGCTGTGCAAGCTGAAGACCGAGCATTTGAACAGCACGAACCCGCGCCTTCACTCCGACGAGACGCTGATGGCGCTTGCTGTTACTTCGCGTAACGATGAAACGGCTGCGCTCCTTATGAGTCAGCTCGATAAGCTGAAAGGCTGCGATGCCCATTTCAGCGTTATTGTCTCTGCCGCTGATGAGCGTCTGTACCGCACGCTTGGCATGAACGTGAGCTGCGAGCCGAAGTTCGAGCAGCGACGCTTCTACCACAAATAGAGCTTTGTGCATATATATAAAGCAACCGACCCCGTTCATGATTGAGCGGGGTCGGTTGCTTTAGGAGTGTTTATTGTTTTGGACAAGCTGCTCCGCGAATCAGCGTAATCCGCAGGTTCTGCTGACCGCAGGGGGGTACTGTCCTATTCGCCGCTACTCAAGGCCAGCGAGCAACTGCATGGTAAGGCTTGCGCAATCCTTCGCGGCTTTTGCCTCGAACGTGGGGTAGTCCACCGATGCACTTCCGTCTGCCTTGTCGGAAATGGCGCGAAGAATAAGGTAGGGCACATCGCTCAAGTAGCAGGCCTGGGCGATTGCGGCTCCTTCCATCTCGCAGCAGCTTGCGCCGAACAGGCTTACGATGCGCTCTTTGTCGTCGTTTTCCCGTACGAAGCGATCGCCCGATGCCACACGGCCTTCATATGCCGTCAAGCCAAGGGTTTTCGCTGCCTCCAACGCTGCGTCTGCCAGCTCGCGCGAAGCAGGGAAGGCTACCAGGTCGAAGTCGGGGTTCTGTCCTGGCTGGTAACCCAAGTTTTGCACATCCATCACGTGGTTCACAGCATCGGTTGCCACCACGATGTCGCCGATGTTGATCTTCGCATCCAAGGAGCCGGCCACGCCGGTGTTCACGATGCCGGCAACCTTGAACTGGTCGATAAGGATCTGCGCGCACAGGGCGGCATTCACCATGCCTATTCCGCTGCGCACCACGACAACCGGCTTCCCGTTTAGGGTTCCCGACTCAAAGGTCATGCCGGCGCTGCGGTAAGCCTCGACATCGCCTTCCTCGTGCATGGTATGGCTGAGGTGCTGAACCTCCACCTGCATTGCACCGATGATGCCAAGGGGTTTACTGGTTGGATTCGACATGGGGTTTCCCTTTCGTATGGTGTGGTTGGTGCGACGGCCGCTGCCTGCGTCCGTGAGCTTCGCGGGGTTCCGCTTGCTCCTAGGAAAGAAGGGCGGGGTAGTGGGTATGCGCTTCGTCCAAACAGGAAAGCGTTTCGCGAACGTAGCGCGAAGCCCACCATTTTGCCTGGTTCAAGTCGGAATCGTGGTAGTTGCCGCATTCTTCAGGCTTGGCGCCGGGAATCTCTCCCTCAAATGATGCTGCGAACTCGAACAGCCTGGTTACCAGGCCGGCAACATCCACTGGTTTGCAGGCGCCGAACACCACTAGATAGAACCCGGTGCGGCAACCCATGGGGCCGAAGTAGATAACCCGATCTTTCCATTCTGCATCGTTGCGCAGAAAGGTGGCACCCAAGTGCTCCAGCGCATGAACGGCAGCGGTATCCATTACGGGCTCGCGATTGGGCGCGGTCATGCGCAGGTCGAAGGTGGTGGTTACGCAGCCGGTTTGCTCATCGGCGTCGCTGCGGGAAACATACACACCGGGCTCAAGTGCGTTGTGGTCTACGGAAAAACTTGCAATGCGTTCCATCGGCGCTCCTAACTTTGCTTTCAGCCATTGTAGGGCAAACGAACGGCCCCAAGCGAAATGCTCAGGGCCGTTCAAGTCAAACTCGTTGATTGCGTTGCCTGCTGTTTATGCGGCTGCTGCTTTCTTCTGCGCCTTCTTTGCCTTGCGCTGCTCTAGGTAGTTCACCACAACGGCAGCGGACTGGTCGCCGGTGATGTTCACGGTGGTGCGCATCATGTCCAGGATGCGGTCAACGCCGGCAACAAGCGCGATGCCCTCAACCGGCAGGCCTACCGACTGAAGCACCATTGCCAGCATGATCATGCCGGAGCTGGGAACGCCGGCGGTGCCGATGGATGCGAGCACGGCGGTAAGGATGATGGTGATCTCCTGACCGATGGTGAGGTCGATGCCGAACACCTGAGCGATGAAGATGGCGCAAACGCCCTGGTAGATTGCGGTACCGTCCATGTTGATGGTGGCACCCAGAGGAAGCACGAAGCTCGAGACCTCATTCGATACGCCCAGCTTCTTGGAGCATTCCATGTTCACGGGAAGGGTGCCCACCGAAGAGGCGGAAGCGAACGCAAACGCCATAGCGGGCATCTGGTTCTTGAAGAACTTGATGGGGCTCATCTTTGCCAGCAATTTCACCAAGCCGGAATACACCACAACCATGTGTAGGATCATGGCCAAGTACGCGATCAGGATCAGCTTCAGTAGAGGGAGCAGAACGTCGGGGCCGTTCGATGCGATGACCGGCGTGATAAGGCCGAACACACCGAAGGGTGCGAAGCTGATGATAACCTGCATGATCTTGATGCAGACTTCGCTCATGCCGTTAACGAAGTCGGCTACGGGCTGGGCCTTCTTGCCGGCGGCCAAAATGCCGAAGCCGAAGAACAGGGCGATAACGATAACCTGCAGCATGTTCGCGTCGGACATGGGCTGGATGAAGTTGGAGGGGAAGATGTTCACGATCGTGTCGATGAACGAGGGCTGTTCCTTCGCCTGGTACTCAAGGCCTTGCGTGCTGAGGTTGGCATCGGCGCCTACAGCGAATACGTTAGCAATCACCAAGCCGATAGTGATGGCGAATGCGGTGGTGACAAGGTAGTAGACGATGGTCTTGCCGCCGATGGCGCCTACGCGCTTGATGTCGGAAAGGGAGATAACGCCCGCAACCATGGTGAAGATGACCAGCGGAACCACGATCATCTTGATCAGGTTCAGGAAGATGGTGCCCAGCGGCTTGATGTACGTGGTGGCGATGTCGGGGTTGCCCTGCAGCGCCAAGCCAGCAAGAACGCCCAAGATAAGGGCGATGAAAATCCAGGTGGTAAGCGAGAACTTCTTATACCAAGGAAGGCGGGCGTTGCTCTCGTTTATCTCGGCATGCGCCTGCTCAAGCTCGTCCTTGGCTTCTTTTCCAAGCTCAGATAATTCGGACATGGATGCTCCATTCGGTGGGTACGGTACATGGCCGCAGCCAGATCCCTGTTTGCAGCCAATCGAGAATTTTAAACGAAACGCCTGTTCTTTGGTAACAATTTGGTAAAACATGCCCCATGTCTCGGTGAATAGAGACATGGGGCATCGGTTTCATGTGGCGTTAGGCCTTTGGCCTGCTTTCACAGCTATGCGTTATGTCGGATGGGATGCGTTTGATTCAGGCCGGCAGCAGCTATTCGTAAAGGAGCGTTTCAAGGCTGCGAACGTGCTTCAAGAGTGCTTTTCCTTCGTCGGTATCTCTCGCTGTGGGCATCGAAGCGGTGTCTTGAAGCACCGTTATGGCTGCTTCAAGTTCTGCGTTCTGCCGTACCGCAGCTTCTTTGCCCTCGAACGGTTGCAGCGTTGCCAGTCGCACTCCCTGAGAGTCGGAAACCAGAGCCAGGCCGCCGATGCCGGTGGTCTTGCGGTATGCGGAAGACATGCCGCCGTCTACTACGACAACTTTGCCGTTGCACTTGATGGGGTTTTCGCCGTCTTTAACCTTAACGGGAACATGCCCACATACTATATAGGCGCGTTCAGGCTCCATGCCGAAGTCTTCAAGGATGGCGTTGACCGTTTCCTCGTTTTCGTACAGCGTGTAGAAGGCGTTCTTGACTTCCTTGCGCGCTTCCTTCTCGGCGATTAGATACAGCTCGAACGTGGCCATCTTGCTCTTGGCGAACAGTGGCGAGGCATCGCCCAGCCACAGGTACCACAACAGGTCGCAGCCCTTTTTCTTCTCTTCGGGGTCGGTGGCCTCGAACGCGTTGCGAACATGGGCATCAACCGCGTCGAACAGCGCCTTGCCCTTCAGCTTCTGCCCATATAGGTTCGCCTCCTTGAGCGACCCATCGGCGTTCAGCGGCACGCAGGCGTGGAACATCAGGGCGTTGTTCTGGATCTTGTACAAGCTGCCTCGCTGCAGGAACAGCTGCATATGGCGCTGGAGCTTCTCGCTGCTTTGGAACGCGCGTTCCAGGCTGGCCATCGCTTGTTCTTCCGCGGGGGTAAGGGCATACGGGTTCTCGGGGTTCACCGTGGGGAACACGGTATCGGTAAGGGCATACTCCGTGCCGTCCACAACTATGGTGTTCTTCTGCCAATCGATGCGATGCAGAAGCTTGCGGTCTTCCAGGCCAAACGAAGGATTCTCATCGATGAGCTGGGCTTCTACCTTGAACTGCAGAATGGCCATGGCCTTCTGCACCTTCACGTTCAGCTCTAGCTCGTCTTCCGGCAAGTCGGGGTTGCCCTTCAGGCCAAATGCGACGCACGGGTCGTCCTTGTAGGCCTCGAGTGCGAACTTCTCCAGCTGGCTCAGGTCGATGCCGTAGGCATCGGTGAGGATGGAAAGGTTAGCGTAGCGCGCGCAGTTTCGCACCACGTGGGCGATGCAGCCGCGTTGGCCGAGTGCCGCGCCCATCCACACCACATCATGGTTGCCCCACTGGATGTCGATTGCGGGGTTGGAAGAGACTTCTTCCATGATCTTCTCGGGGCAGGGGCCTCTGTCGTACACATCTCCCACCAAATGGATGGCGTTGGCGGTTGCGGCCCTCACTCCTGCGCAGATTGCCTGTATAACTTCTGCAGCACCCGGTTTGCCCGCTATAGCCGCAGAGGATTTTGCAAGCTGATCCTTGCTCAACCCTGCAAGCTGTACGGCAACTGCTCGGAACTCCGCGGGCATTGCGCGCAGCGTGTCGATGTGCGAGCCGGAACGGGCAGCCTCTTCAAGCACCGAGACAACGCCGATGAGTGCCGATTGGTAAAGCCCCGATTTGTCGGAAGCCTTATCCGCCAAAAGGGGCAGTTTTTCCTCTGGATAGCAGATAAGGGCAGCCAGGTCTGCTTCTGCAATGGAGCAGGGATTGGTGGCATACGTTCTACGAACCAATTCCTGGACCGAACCGCAGACACTTCGGACGATGTGCAGGAACGTACCGTATTCGCCGTGTACATCGGAAAGGTAGATTTCTCGCGGCCTGGGCAAGCTCAGCGTGGTTTCGGCCAGTGCGATTTCGGCAAGAGCCCCATTCTTTTCATTGCTCATGCTCCCATTGGGATCAAAGGTGCAACAGGTTTCAAACATCATCCAACCTCCTGGCTGGGACAGACGGTCTTTTGCCGCCTATTTTAACGGATGCAGTAGTCCTTCAGCCTATTCGGCCTTTCGCTGCAGGCAACGCTTCCGAGGTTCGATGCGGGCGTGAACGTGTTCGTAATCGAAGGGCGTTCGCGCTACACTGATAGGTGGGGGTTCCGCATAGCGCGGATCATAGTTTTTAGGAGGGGTTGGCCATGTGCGCTAATCGATTTGTTCTGAACAATGTTTCATATCACGGTTCGGGAGCTATCAAGGAGATACCAGGCGAAATCCAGCGAAGGGGCCTGGGAAAGGTATTCGTATGCTCCGACCCGGATCTTGTTGGGTTCGGGGTAGTTGCCAAGGTTACCGACGAACTCGATGCCGCGGGCATTCCTTGGGTCTTGTTCGATAAGATCAAGCCGAACCCGACCATCCAGAACGTGAAGGACGGTGTAGCTGCATTCAAGGAGTCCGGGGCTGATGCAATCGTCGCTATCGGCGGCGGTTCGTCCATGGACACCGCAAAGGGCATCGGCATCATTGTGGAAAATCCTGAGTTCTCTGACGTGCATTCGCTGGAGGGCGTGGCCGATACCGGCAAACACGCAACATTCACTATTGCGGTTCCTACGACAGCCGGTACCGCGGCGGAAGTCACCATTAATTATGTGATCACCGACCCCGATGCGGTTCGCAAGTTCGTATGCGTTGACGTGAACGATATCCCCGATGTTGCCGTGGTGGATCCTGACATGATGGCCTCTATGCCGGCCGGACTTACCGCTGCTACCGGAATGGATGCCCTCACGCATGCTATCGAGGGCTATACCACCAAGGCCGCTTGGGAGCTTTCCGACATGTTCCACTTGAAAGCTATAGAGATCATATCGGCCTTCTTGCGCAGCTCGGTCGAGGAGGCCAAGAGCGGCGTTCCCGGAGTCGGGCGGGAGAAGATGGCCCTTGGCCAGTACATCGCCGGAATGGGCTTTTCCAATGTGGGGCTGGGTATCGATCATGCCATGGCCCACACGCTTTCGGCGCATTACGACACGCCGCATGGCGTTGCCTGCGCAATGCTCCTTCCCATCGCCATGGAATTCAACAAGTCTGTGGCCGAGGTACGGTTGGCGGACGTTGCGCGCGCTATGGGGGTTGATACCGCGGGAATGAGCACCGCTTGCGCTGCGGATGCCGCCATTGCGGAAGTGCGTAAGCTTGCCGAAGATGTTGGGATCCCCGCTTACTGCGAGGACTTGGTAGCGGATGAGCTGGACCAGCTGGCCACCGATGCCATGAACGATGCTTGCTTCCCCGGCAATCCGCGGGATGCAACGCACGATGAAGTGGTGCAGCTATTTGAAAAGCTGCTGAAGCCTGCCCAGTGATCTCTTTAAGGTTTGTGCGTCTAGCTAGGGAGCAGTGCCAAATTTTCTGCACATTTGTTCTACATATCAGCGATATTGACGGAAAATAGAACAAATTTTCAAAGGGTCTTTGAAAATTTAGCTGATTTGGGAAGAATCTGTCCGTTTCTGGTTGAATTTTATTAGTATTAGGGCTGTTCAGGGCGATGAAGAGATGTTTAACCTGAACTGGTCAAAATTGCAGAAGTGTGTAATTGCGGTTCTGCAGAATGCTGGGTTCTTGTTCAGAGCGAAGGAACCCCAGCGTGTAGAAAGGGAGCGAAAATGGCAGTACCAGAGTTGACGCCCGAAGAGCGCCAGCAGGCATTGGAGAAGGCTAAGGCTGCGCGCACTAAGAGGGCAAAGGTTCGCGAAGACCTTAAGAGCGGCGCACTTTCGCTCAAAGAGGTACTCGATATGAGGGACGATCCGGTTATCGGCCGCATGAAGGCTTTTACCCTCATCGAGACTCTTCCGGGCTATGGTGAGGCCAAGGCCAGCAAGATCATGGCCGAGATCGGCATTGCCGAGTCCCGCCGTCTTAAGGGTCTGGGCGAGCGCCAGCGCACTGCGCTTCTTGAGCGTCTTGGTTAGCATGCGCAAAGGAAATCTATTCGTCCTTTCCGGTCCCTCTGGGGCCGGAAAGGGCACTTTGGTTTCTAGGCTTCTGGACGCAATGCCCGATGCATGGGTTTCTGTTTCCGCTACAACCCGTCAGCCTCGTCCGGGCGAGCGCGATGGAGTCAGCTATTACTTCATGGATCAGTCCCGTTTCGACGAGCTGGTTTCCCAAGATGGTTTCCTTGAATGGGCTACCGTTCATGGGAATTCTTATGGCACCTTGAAGTCGAGTGTGCAGGAGCACATGGAAGCGGGTTGCCAGGTTATCCTCGAGATCGATGTCCAAGGAGCCCTTCAGGTTCGCAAGGCCATGCCGCAAGCCCATCTGATTTTTATCGAGCCCCCAACCATCGAGGAGCTTGAGCGACGTCTTCGCGGTCGTGGCACTGAAACGGAAGAGGTTATCCGCAAGCGGATGGAAACAGCAAAGGTGGAGCTAGCTCGTAAAATGGAGTATGATGTTCAGGTTGTCAACGATGACTTGAACAGAGCAACCGACGAGCTGGTAGCTTACATTACCTCGTTTGCTGATGATACGAGAGGAACCAATTAACGATGAGTCTTATTGATCCCAAGATCGATGTCCTGCTTGACAAAACGGACAACGACCGATTCCTGCTGTGCTCTTTGGCGTCCAAGCGCGCGCACGATATCAACGAGATGATGCGCGGTCAGCGCAATCGTGCGATTCAGCTTCAGACCGCTGTCGACATCGCACGTGCTGCAAACCGTCGTCCTCTTTCCATTGCCTTCGATGAGATCGCAAAGGGCGATGTTTCGTACGCTCCTGATACCATCGACATCCACAATCACTGATCCCTATGCAAAATATCGAGCTCGAAGAGCAAGCGCTTCGTCGCGTTTGCCTCGTTCATTATCATGAGATAGGCCTGAAAGGCCATAATCGAGCCCAATTCGAAAAGCGCCTTGTTTCCAATATCAAGGCGCTTTTGCGCGATGGGGTGAAGATCAAGCGAATCTCCGGCAGGATCTGCATCTTCCTTCCCGCCGATTCCACCTTCGAGGACGCCTGCAGCGTTGCCGATCAGATTGCCGGGGTGCCGGGTATTGCTCGTGTTTCCAGCGGTTATCGGTGCGAGCAGAACCTCGAGGTTATGTACGATACGGCAGTTAAGGCCCTTGCCGATGCGGGGGACTTCCAGACATTCAAGGTTTCCGCTCGACGCAACCATACCGATTTCGCCACGGATTCCATGCAGATGAACAAGCTGGTGGGCGCGGCGCTTTGCAAAGCGTTCCCCGACAAGAAGGTTCAGATGAAGAACCCCGATGTCGAGGTTCGCGTAGAGGTTATTCAGGGATGGACGTACATCTACGGAAGGTCGATTCCCGGCATCGGCGGTTTGCCTGTTGGCAGCGCCGGCAAGGCGGTATGCCTTCTTTCCGCCGGCATCGATTCGCCGGTCGCCACGTGGCGTATTGCCCGTCGCGGCGCCACTTGCATCGGCGTGCATTTCTCTGGCCGCCCCGAAACTTCTGCAACCAGCGAGTACTTGCTGGACGATATCGCTCATGTGCTTGAGCGCACCGGCTGTTTTGCGCGTCTGTACATTGTTCCTATTGGAACCTATCAGCGTGAGATTGCTGCACAGGTTCCGCCTGAGCTTCGCGTGATCATGTACCGCAGGCTCATGTTCAAGGTCGCCGAGGCCATTGCCCGTAAAGAGGGCGCTAAAGCGCTGGTCACGGGCGAAAGCTTGGGGCAGGTTGCCTCGCAGACCATGGATAACATGCTGTGCACGAATGCGGCGGTAAGCTTGCCGGTGTACCGTCCCCTTATCGGTTTCGATAAGCTCGAGATCATCGCGCAGGCAGAACAGCTTGGCACTTTCGAGATCTCGTCTCAGGATGCGCCGGACTGCTGCACTCTCTTTATGCCGCGTAACCCCGAAACCCATGCAAAACTTCCGCGCGTTGAAGAGGTTGAGGCGGAGCTTCCCTTTGCCCAGTGGATCGAAGAAGCGGTGGAGGCGGTGGAAATCAGGGATTATCAATGCCCTTCGTATCGTCCGCCTAAGGAGCGCAAGGCCAAGGCAGCTGACGGCGAATAGCCCTGGCTTCCAACTTTTTTCGCATCGCTTTCGCATCGGCTTCGCAAATAGTTCAGGATTCATCCCTATGCTCTCCTTTGATGGGAGGGGATAGGGATGTCTTTTTTGGACGAGGTAGACTCGCTGCGATCCAAGCTGGGGTTTTCGCGCATCAACCCCCTTGCGCTGATAGGTATTGCGTTTGTTTCTATTGCGGTAGTGGTTGCGATATGCCTTTCTGCCTGGGGATTGTTTTCCAGTCCCGGTGTGGTTGTGGACCGCAGCCAATCGTCTTCTGGGCAGACTGAATCCGGCGAGGGAGCTGAAGTTGCAGCGCCCCATCTTATCTATGTACATGTTGTCGGGGCGGTTGAGGCTCCTGGCATGGTGGAGCTGCAGTCTGGGTCTCGTGTTTCCGATGCAGTGAACGCTGCGGGTGGTTTCGCCTCCGATGCCGATCAGCTTTCGGTTAACCTTGCCAGGCAGGTCAGCGATGGGGAGCAGATCGTGGTGGGAAGCACGCAGACGAGCGCTGCCGATTCCGCCCCTGGGGAAAGCCCTTCCGGCTCTTCTAGCTCAGGTGCCGACGCGGGTTCTACGGTTGTCTCGGGGAAGGTGAACATCAATACGGCAACTGCCGACCAGCTAACCACGCTGAAAGGCATTGGTGAATCTACCGCGCAGAAGATCATCGACTACCGCCAGCAGAACGGATCGTTCAAATCCATCGAAGACATAAAGAACGTATCGGGCATCGGCGATAAGAAATATGCGGCTATCAAAGACAGCATCACGGTCTGATCCGGATTCGGCGCCAGAGCAGCTTCCCGAGCGGCCGTTTCTGCCTCCCTTGCTGCTGTTCGGTTGCTCGTTTTGGCTGGGCTCGTATGCTGCTGGTCAAGTGCCATTCGAGTGGACCGGCTACTTGGCTTTAGGTGCAGTTCCGCTCATCGCAATCTGTATTGCTGCGATAGTTCTGCAGCTTCGGCAATCTAGGGGAGCGCTGCTACCGATTCTATGCCTTGCGCTTTGCTTGGGTTGCCTTGCCTCGGCCTTGGCGCTTCAAAGCATCCATCAAGCACGCGACTCATGGCAAGACCTTTCGGGTTCGCAGATGGAGTTTCGGATTACGGAAGATGTGAGTGAAGGCGACTTCGGGTATTCAACCTATGCGGAAGCTTGGGTGCGCGGTGATTCGTTGCATTGGCTGCCCGGACGCAGCATCAAGGTGAAGCTTTTCCTTGATGGTGCGAATGTGGCGTATGGCGATGAGTTTACGGCGCGGGCGTCTTTTTCACGCCCCCGCGATTCCGCGGTTGCGTCCTACGACCAAAAGCAAGTTGCCCTTGGTTGCTCTCCCTCGGATATCGTGCAGCTCGAGTCTTCGCGTTTAGGTGCTCTTTCGGACATCAGGATGTCCTTTTCCGCCTTCATCGATGGCCTGGCAGACAGCTATCGCTTAGACCAAGCTTCTACCGCGGTATTGAAAGCCCTGGTAATCGGGGAGAGGCAGCAGCTGTTCGCGCAATCCGTGTACCAGGATGTTAAGATCTGCGGTCTTGCCCATATGGTTGCTGTTTCTGGGGCGCACTTGGTTATCGTTCTGGGGTTGGTCAATTCTGTGCTTAAGGCCTTCAGCGTATCGCGCAGAGTCAGTGCTGCGGTGCAGTTGGCGTTCCTGCTCATGTATCTGGTGATGGTGGGCTTTCCCATATCGTGCCTGCGGGCAAGTGTCATGGCCACCGTAGGCCTGGTGTCGTTTGCGGCCCATAGGCGTTCGTATGCGCTTTCCTCGTTGGGCGTTGCTGTGGTTGGTTTGATCGCGATAGACCCTTCTGCTGCGTACTCGTTGTCGTTTGCGCTCTCTGCTTTTTCGACTTTGGGAATCGTCTTGTTCACTCCCTTGATGGTGGCTTGGCTACCGGCTGCAGGGGGTAGGGTAAGAAGCTTGCTTGTTGAGCCGTTTGCAATGACGCTTGCCGCATTGCTGCTCACGTTTCCCTTGAGCATAGCTGCCTTTTCGCAATTCTCCCTGATTGCTCCCTTGGCGAATATCGTTACGGTTCCTTTGGTGAGCGCCTCCTGCATTTTCGGCGTTTTAGGGTTCGTTGCCATGCAGATCCCTTGTGCCGGGGCATTGTTCGCGCTGGTGGCCTATGGTTTCTGCTGTTTGTTTGCCCATGTGGTTGGTGCATTGTCCGCAGTCCCTTTCGCTGCTGTGCCGGTATCCTTGCCGTTTTGGCTCCTTGTTGTCGTCTGCCTTTTGGTCGTTGCCCTTCTTTGGTGCGTGTGGCCGGTGAGGGCGCCGGTTCGAGCCCTCGGCGCCTTTGGATTGGTGCTTCTGCTGTGCTTCTCAATCGGCGCGTATCGGAATGCAATCGGCACGTCGGTGAGCATGCTGGATGTGGGGCAGGGCGATGCCATCCTGTTTAAGAGTAAAGGGGCCACTTTGCTGGTGGATACCGGGAACCAGACAGCCAAGTTGCTTTCCGCCCTTGCCGGGCAGGGCATTCATCACTTGGATGCAGTCGTGATAACCCATCCGGACGATGATCATTGCGGAAGCTTGCCGGCATTGCGGGGTGTTGTGTCGTGCGATCGGGTTTTCATGGCCCATGGGATTAAAGGTCTTGGCACGGACAAGACCGACTCGCTTGTTGGCGAGGCTTCTGCCTTGGTTGGATTGCCGAACGTCGAGGAGCTTTCTGCTGGGAACATGTTGCAGGTTGGTGCTTTGTCTTTGAAATGCATCTCACCTTCTTCCTTGGAAGACGAAGGCGGCAACCAGGATAGCGTGGTGCTGCTGATGCAAAGCGATTTGGATTCAGATGGCGTTCCCGAATGGAGCGGCTTGTTTGGAGGGGACGCAGAAAGCGAAACGCTGCAGGGCCTGGAGGATTCGGGGGCTGTTGGGCGGGTGGATATCCTGAAAGTGAGTCATCATGGCGCAAAGGCGGCAATGACCAGCAAGCTGGCTGAAGAGCTTAAGCCGGAATTGGCATTGGTAAGCGTTGGCAGCACGAACAGATACGGCCACCCAGCAGCTCAGACCCTTGAGTATCTGCAGGATCAAGGTGCGCAGGTGTTTAGGACGGACACCCAGGGCACGGTGGTGTGTAGTTTGGAATCGACAGGAATCAGTGTTTACTCCATGCGCTAGAATCCATTCCATGGCTACATCAAAGAAACAAGCACCTCTTCTTCCCGTCTACCTTATCGTGGGCGAGGACGAGCTTAAGCGGGAGACGGTTATCAAGCGCCTCCGCGAGCGTTTGGGCAAGATGGGCGATTTGTCGTTCAATTCCGAGACCTTTTCCGGTGAGACCTGCTCGGGGGAGCAGGTTGTAACTGCCGCGAATACTTTGCCCTTTGCCAGCGAGGTCAGGCTTGTCGAAGTCCACGATGTGGACAAGATGAAGAAGGCCGATACCGAGCTTCTGGTTTCCTATTTGAAGGAGCCGTGCCAAACAACGGTTTTGGCGCTTCTGGGAACCAAGCTAGCCAAGAACACGCGGCTCTACAAGGCTGTTTCCGCTGTCGGGAAAACGGCGATCATCGATTGCGCGCCTTTCGCGCGACGCGATCTGTCCGGTGCCGTGCGTTCGATGGCTGTTGGCCACGGTATCGCGTTGACGCAGGGCGCTGCAGCGGCTCTGATAGACCTTGTGGGCACCAACACCGTTGCCCTTGACGGTGAGCTGAAGAAGCTGTCCCTTTCGCATCGGGGAACCGATCCGGTGAACGAGAACGAAGTTCTTGCCATGGTCGCACGGACCGCCGAAGTGAAGCCATGGGATTTCGTTGATGCGTTTTCACGTAGGAACGCAACGCGCTGCATCTACCTGATGAACAGATTGACCGGAACATCGCCTTTCGCATTGCTGGCTATGTGCACCACGCGAATTCGCGAATTGATTACCGTGAAGGCTCTTACCCGAAGGGGCGAGCAGGGGCGTATTGCCACGGTGCTGAAGATGCCGGATTGGCGCTTGAAGAACCATCGTACGTTTGCTCAGGCGTTCTCTATGGAAGAGCTTGTGGCGGCGCTTCGTTCCGCTCGCGATGCGGAGCAGGCGATGAAGAGCGGATCGGATCAATCTCAGGAATTCATCGCCTGGATGCTGGGTGTTTGCAAGAAATCCTGAACGGGTTAGTGTCCTTGCCATACGACAAGTTTTGCCCTATGCGCCTAAAGAAGATATACTCATTGATTGCGTTTCAAGCACAAGAAAGGGGCTCATTTGAGCCCCTTTCTTGTTGATATGCGGATGGATCCTAAAAGGATTCGGAACCGATTTACTCAGCAGCCTCTTCTTCGGAAGCTTCCTCTGCAGCAGCGGCAGCTTCTTCAGCGGCCTTCTTTTCTGCAGCAGCCTTCTGGGCCTTCTGGGTAGCCTCGCGACGCTTGGCCTTTTCAGCCTCTGCGGCAGCCATGGCTTCCTTGCGGGCAGCCTTTGCAGCAGCCTTCTTGTTGCCGGTTGCGGCAGCAGCCTTCTTCTCTGCGGGCTTGTAAGCAGCGATATCTTCGGCGGTTACAACGGTGTTGGCGAGCTTCATAACGCCGCTCTTGCGGTTAGCAGCCTGACGCTTGTGGATGACGCCCTTGCTCACAGCCTTGTCGAGCAGACGGCATGCGTTAAGAGCTGCCGCATAAGCCTTAGCACCGTCCTTGGCCTCTACGGCCTCACGGACAACGCGGATGGCAGTCTTAAGCTCAGAACGAACTGCACGGTTACGCATACGTGCCTTTTCGTTGGTGATGATTCGCTTCTTCTGACTTTTAATGTTCGCCACGTTTTATCCTCCGTATTATTTATTTTTCTGTAGACGAAAACTCTAGGATCTTACCACAAGTATTCGATCGTGCCCAGATAGCAGTTGCTCTATTATTGCGAAGTCAACTGCTCAATGCAACTGGTAGGTTAGAATCCAATATTGTCGGCTTAGCCGACGCAACTGAGCAAAGCTCACTGCTTTCACGGCGATAGGAAACCATTGGCACTAAATCCAACTTACATCAGGAATTTCAGCATCATTGCCCATATCGATCACGGCAAGTCCACGCTCTCGGACCGTATTTTGGAACTTACCGACACCGTATCGAAGCGCGACATGCAAGAGCAGCTGCTTGATTCCATGGATATCGAAAGGGAACGCGGCATCACCATCAAGAGCCAGGCGGTTCGCGTGGACTACACTGCCGACGATGGCCAGCTGTACCATTTCAACCTCATCGATACACCGGGCCATGTCGACTTCACCTACGAGGTGTCCCGTTCGCTTGCGGCGTGCGAAGGCGCGGTTTTGGTTGTTGATGCCACCCAGGGCATCGAGGCTCAGACGGTGGCCAACGCCATGATGGCAATGAACGCTAACCTGGAAATCGTGCCCCTTATCAACAAGATCGACCTTCCCGCTGCCGAGCCCGAGCGCGTCCGCGCCGAGATCGAGGATGGTCTTGCCATCCCCGCCGACGATGCGGTTCTTGCCAGCGGCAAAACCGGCGAAGGCGTGCACGACCTGCTCGAGGCCATCGTATACAACATTCCCCATCCGGAAGGGGACGCTGATGCGCCGCTTTCCGCGCTTATCTTCGATTCCTATTTCGATGCCTATCGCGGCGTGGTGGCTTTGGTGCGCATCGTGAACGGATCCATGCGCAAAGGCCAGGCCATCCGCATGATGGCAACCGATACGCACGCGCTGGTGGAAGAGGTGGGCGTTCGCCGCCCCACCGAGGTCCCGTGCGACGAGCTGGGCGTGGGCGAGGTAGGCTATCTGGTCACGGGCTTGAAAGACCCATCGAAGGTGAAAGTGGGCGACACCGTTACGCTCGAAATGGGCGGTTGCGAGGAACCCCTGCCGGGCTATCGCGACGTGAAGCCCATGGTGTACACCGGCCTGTTCCCGATCGAGGCCGACCAATACGAAGAGCTGAAGGATGCCCTGGCGAAGCTCACGCTCAACGATCCGGCGCTTGTGTACGAGGCCGAGAACAGCCATGCCCTTGGCTTCGGCTTCCGAGTTGGCTTCCTGGGCCTCCTCCATATGGAGGTTGTGAAAGAGCGACTCGAGCGCGAATTCGGTTTGAACCTGCTGGCTACCGCCCCATCGGTGGAGTACCACGTGTTCAAGACCGACGGCGAGATGATATCGCTTCACTCGCCCCAAGACATGCCCGACAACAGCGAGATCGACCATATCGAAGAGCCGTACCTGAAGGCCAAGATCCTTATCCCGCCGGATTACGTGGGTGCTGTGATGGAAGTTACCGTTGCCCGCCGCGGCGAGTTCAAGACCATGAACTACCTGAACACCAACACGGTGGAAATGCTGTGGGAGATGCCCCTTTCCGAGTTGATCATGGACTACTTCGACCAGCTGAAGAGCAGGACGAAGGGCTACGCCTCGCTCGACTACGATTTCAACGAGTACAAGCCCTCCAAGCTGGTAAAGCTCGATATCCTGCTTTCTGGCAAGCCCATCGACGCGCTTTCCTTCATCGTCCACTCCGACAAGGCGTACGACCGTGGACGCGCGCTTACCGAGAAACTGAAGGAAATCATCCCACGTCAGCAGTTCGAGGTGCCTATCCAGGCTGCCGTCGGTGCGCGCGTGCTTTCGCGTCAGACTGTCCGTGCCGTGCGCAAAGACGTGCTGGCCAAGTGCTATGGCGGCGACATCTCGCGTAAGCGCAAGCTTCTGGAAAAGCAGAAGCGCGGCAAGAAGCGTATGAAGAGCATCGGCAATGTCGAGGTTCCTCAGGAAGCGTTCATGGCAATCCTCAAGGTAGACGAGTAGGAGGGCCCTTCCGTTGGCGAAGAAACATGAAGAATACGATTGGCTCAACGACCCCTTCGACGAGAAGAAGGCCGCGCAGGAGGCCGAGCAGGCCCGAATGTCCACTGGGTCGAAGGTGGCGCTGGGCTGCGGCTGCGTTGCCGTTGTGCTTGCCCTAATCGTTCTGCTCGGCGTTGCTGCCGTTCAATTCATTGCCATCGCGTCTTAGGTTGGTGCCTGCCCGTGATCTACGATGATCGACGCATCATACTTGCGCCCATGGCCGGTGTTGGCGATGTCGTGTTCCGCCAACTGTGCCTTGAGCTGGGGGCGCAGCTTACCTATACCGAGATGGTCTCCGCCAAGGCCCTGAGCTACGCCAACGAGAAGACCACCCACTTGCTGGACCTTGCCCCCAACGAGGGGAAAGTTGCGGTGCAGCTGTTCGGGCATGAGCCCGATACGATGGCCGACCAGGCTAAATGGGTGGAAGACACCATGGGGGAGCATCTGTTCTCTATCGACATAAACATGGGCTGTCCCGCTCGCAAAATCGCCGGAAAGGGCGATGGTTCTGCCCTGATGAAAGATCCCGCGCTTGCCTCGCGCATCATCGCCTCGGTTTCCCATGCCGTAACCGCTCCCGTTACCGTGAAGTTCCGGCGCGGATACGAGCAGGGTAATGAAACCGCGTTGGAATTCGCTCTGATGGCGCAGGAGTCGGGTGCCGCTGCTGTTGCCGTGCACGGCCGTTACGCGCAGCAGTTCTACCGCGGCAACGCCGATTGGGGCATCATTGCCCGCGTGAAGGAAACCTTATCCATCCCCGTTGTAGGAAACGGCGATGTTGTTGACGGCGTAAGCGCCTTGGCCATGCTCGAGCAAACGGGCTGCGATGCCGTGATGGTGGGCCGTGCGGCGCAGGGCAATCCGTGGGTGTTCCAGGACATCGCGTCGCGTTTGACCGGCGGTCCGGGCTATTCGGGCCCTTCTGCTGAAGAGAAGATGGCCTTGGCAACCCGGCACGCCAAGCTGCTCTCGCAAATTTCGGGCGTGAACATCGTCCGTATGCGCAAACATGCCATGTGGTACTTGGCGGGGATGAAGGACGCCGCGGTGTTCCGCCGGCAGGTGAACGATGCCGTTACGTTCGAGGACTTCGAGGCCATCTTCCAAGAGGCTGCCCGTCATAGCTTGCAGGCAGGGTAACGCGATGGACTGGGAGCCTTATCGGGCGTTGTACCTGCATATTCCCTTCTGCAAGCGGCGTTGCCGGTACTGCGACTTCAAGACCAGCGCGGTAGGTGCAGCAAGCCCGCTGCTCGATGAGTACACGCAGCGCCTGGTTTCCGATATCCGCCGGGCGTCGCGAAACGATGAGCTTGGCAGCATCGAAACCGTTTACCTCGGCGGCGGAACCCCTACCTACCTGGGCAATGCGCGACTTTCTTCCATCCTGTATGCGCTCTCTGTTTCGATGCACCTTACCCCTGAAGTGGAGTGCACGGTGGAGGCCAACCCCGACAGCCTGGATGAGCGCATGGTGAAGGACATTTACGCTTTGGGCGCTACCCGGGTTTCGTTGGGCGTTCAGAGCTTCCATGACGAGATGCTGCAGTTTCTTGGCCGCATTCACAGCTCCGACCAGGCCAAACGTGCTATCGAAGCTGCCCAGCTTCGCTTTGAAAACGTGAGCATCGACTTGATGTGCGGCTTGCCGGGTCAGACCGCCGAGCAATTCCGCAGCGATTTGGAGCAGGCGCTTTCCTTGGGCGTGAAGCACATCAGCGTGTACCCGCTGATGGTGGAGGAGGGCACCCCGCTCGAGCAGCTGGTTAGCTCTGGTCGTATTGTGGTTGACGAAGATGCGGGAGCCGACCTGATGCTGGTAGCTGCCGAGGTTCTGCAGAACGCCGGGATGCGACGCTACGAGGTTGCCAGTTATGCGTATCCGGGCTTCGAGTCGCGCCACAACAGCGCCTATTGGACGGCTAAGCCCTACCTGGGCTTGGGCGATGGTGCGGTTTCCATGCGTCAGAACCAGCTTGAGCGGCAGCGAGTTGAGAATGGGGAAGTGGTAGAATCGCTCGATCCGTTCCAAATGGCCGCCGAAGACCTTATGCTGCGCATGCGCATGAGCGATGGCGTGCCCTTCGATATGCTCGATACAAGTGCGATATTGCTCCCCGAAGCGCCCGCCGCTTTCCGGAAGCTGGAAACAGATGGCTACGTCGCGCAGCGCGGGGACGCTTGGGTTCCCACTGAAAAGGGCTGGTTGTTCGGCAATCATCTATTTGGCGAGCTCTACTCGCTGGCGCCTTAGACTGCCCAACATCATTTGCGATGCTAGGTATCCTGTGCGTAACGGATTAGCACTCTTGCATGCTCGCTGCTAAAATGCTTTCAGAACGGATCGGAACAGATGTAGCTAACAGCTGAAGGAGGTATGCGATGTTGTCTGATCGGCGCCAATTGATCTTACGGGCCCTGATCGAAGAGTACATCGCATGCGCCATGCCGGTTGGCTCGCGCGCCTTGGTGGAGCGCTATAACTTGGGGGTCAGCTCGGCCACGGTTCGCAACGAGCTTTCCTCGTTGGAGGAAATGGGCTATCTAGCCCAGCCCCACACTTCGGCAGGCCGCATCCCCACCGATTTCGGTTACCGCGCCTTCGTGGACGAACTTCTTTCCCGCGAGGATTTCACTGCAGACGATTCGCTGATCAACGAGCTGCGCGGCGCCGCAAGCGACCTGGACGACTTGTTCGACAAGACCTCGGCCGCTCTTTCGCGCTTTACCGATTGCATGACGCTTCTGGTGCCGCCCCGCTTCCTTTCGGTCGACATCCACCTGGTGAACCTTGTTCTCCTTGCCCCGCAGCGCCTGGTGGCGGTAGTGGTTACCGAGGATGGCCAGGTGCTGAATCGCCAGATAGAGCTTCCGCACGAGTATTCTGCCGAAGAGGTTTTGCGCACCCAAGAGCTGCTGAACCGCCTTCTTTCCGGGAGGTCGCTCTCGGCGGTGCCCGAGAACCTGCCGTTCAATATCGAAGAGGTGCACGACGACCTTTTCCGCCTGGTGATGGCCGAAATCTTCTCCTGTTTGAAAGATCAGGGCGCGGTAAAGGGGCATCCTTTGGGCATGTCGCACTTGCTGGGCAAGCCCGAGTTCAGCGATTCATCGTGCTTGATGCCGGTGCTCGAAGAGCTTGAAGGTGATACCATGCTTCTTCGCGTGTTCGAAGAGGCAATGGCGCAGGATGCCCCGGTTGTGCGCATCGGCCATGAAAACGATTCGGAGGCCCTGAACAGCGTTTCCCTTATCGCCAACCGGTTCGGCGATAAGGAGCACAGCGGCCTGATCCTGATCGTCGGACCCACGCGCATGGATTATTCGCAGGTGCTGAAAGCGGTGCGCGCCGCACGAAGCATCCTGAAAGATAGATAAGTTCCCGAAAGCGAGATTGTTACTCCTATGGCAAACGATTTGTATGAGGTGCTCGGCGTTGACAAGAGCGCAAGCGACGATGAGATCAAGAGGGCCTTTCGCAAGAAGGCTCGAAAGCTTCATCCCGATGTGAACAAAGAGCCCGATGCAGAGGATCGCTTCAAAGAGCTCAACGAAGCCTACGATGTGCTGAGCGACCCCAACAAGCGTGCTCAGTACGACCGATTCGGCACCATCCCCGGTGCTGCTGGCGGTGCCGGCGGCGCGCAATACGTCGATCTGGAGGACATCCTCGGTGGGTTCGGCGGCATGGGCGATATCTTCAGCTCGTTCTTCGGCGGCAATGGCGGCGGTGGCGCGAACATGCGCAAGGAAGGCCGCGACATGGGCGTGGGCGTGCGTATTACGCTTCAGGAAGCCGCTACCGGTCTTAAGAAGGAAATCGTTTACGACCGCCTTGCCCCTTGCCCGGATTGCGAGGGAACCGGCCTTGCCGAAGACGGAAAAGAGGTAACCTGCCCCGACTGCAACGGCCAGGGCCGCGTGGTTACCGTTCAGCAGACGTTCCTGGGCGCTATGCAGTCCGCTTCCACCTGTCCGCGTTGCTCTGGCTCCGGCAAGATCATCGAGAATCCGTGTCCCGAATGCAACGGTCAGGGCAGGGTTCCCGACCGTCAGCGTGTTTCGGTTGATATTCCCGTCGGTATCCGCGACGGTCAGCAGCTACGCCTTACCGGCTACGGCCAGGCTGGCGTGCGCGGTGCGAAGCCCGGCAACCTTACAGTTACCATCCGCATCGAAGAGCATGAGTTCTTCGAGCGCGACGGGGACGACCTGCACTGCTCTGCTGCTATCGGCATGGTGCAGGCAGCGCTTGGCTCCACCATCGAACTCGATGGCATCTTCGAAGACGAGAAGGTTCAGGTGAAGATCCCCGAGGGCTGCCAGTACGGCCAGGTGGTCCGCGTGAAGGGCTTCGGTATGCCTCGCTTCCGCAGCGATGCGCGCGGCGACTTGTTCGTTCACGTTGAGGTGAAGATCCCCACCCGCATCTCGAAGGGGGAGCGCGCCATCCTTGAGCGCTTGGCCGACGAGATGGGCGAAAACGTTACCGAGCAGCGCAGCCCCTTGCAGAAGATCCGCGATGCTTTCAACAACTAACGCGCAGCGGTAACGATATGTCGCTGCCTCATTTCTTCCTGGAAAGCCAGGTGCTTTCCCAAGAAACCGATAACACCTTCGAACTGCAGGTTTCGCCCGACGACGCCAAGCACGCAAAGGTGCTGCGCCTTCAGCCGGGCGAGCATATCGCCGTTGTGGACGCTTCCTCGGACTACTTCGAGTGCGAAGTGGTGGCGTTCGGCCCCGGTCGGTTCGAGGTTGCCATCGCTCAGCGTTTGGATGCGCCGAGGCGGCCGAAGGTCACCTTGATCCAAGGGCTGGCCAAGGGCGACAAGATGGATTCCATCGTGCGCCACGCTACCGAGGTGGGCATCAGCTCGTTCATCCCTTTGGTGTGCGAGCGCAGCGTGGTGAAACTCGACGCCAAGAAGGCCGCCGCGCGTCAGCAGAGGTGGAAGACCATTGCGAAAAGCGCTTCGATGCAAAGCGGCCGCCCCAACATGCCCCAGGTTTCGCTGCCCCTGTGCGTGGCGGAGGCCGCTTCCGCCGTGCAGGATGCAACTGCCGTTCTGGTTTGCTGGGAAGAGGCTTCGCTTGGCTCAACTATCCGAAAAGCGCTGGATAAGGCCTTGGGCAGCCAGGGCGTTTCGCCTGCCGATGCTCAGGTGGCGGTTGTCATCGGCCCCGAGGGCGGTTTGGCGGAAAATGAAGTGCAGGCGTTCCTTTCGGGCTGTCGCAATGCCCAAGCCGTGAGTCTGGGCTCTTCCATCTTGCGCACCGAAACCGCGGGTATCGTGGCCCCTGCTCTTGTTCTATACGAACTGGAGGCGCGCTCGTGAACGTGAACGTCGTGAACCTTGGCTGCAAGGTGAATCGCGTGGAGTCGGACACCATTGCGCTTTCGTATCAGGGCAAAGGCGACCAGCTTACCGCGCTCGAGGACGCCGATGTGGTGGTGGTGAACACCTGCACCGTCACGGAAGAGGCCGACAAGAAAACCCGCAAAACCATCCGCCGTGTGCTTCGAGCAAACCCTTCTGCCAAGGTTTTGGTAACGGGATGCGCGGCTTCCATCGACCCAACGTTTTTCGAGCAGTTGGATGAGCGCATCTGCGTTGTGGACAAGGTGGATCTGCTGGACGAAGGGGAGTCGGCCCTTGCCGCCAAGGCTGACACGCTGGTGCGCGTTGGCGATTATTTTCCTACCCGCGTTTCGATGAAGGTGCAGGATGGCTGCAACCATTCCTGCACGTATTGCATCGTTCACGTTGCAAGGGGCAAGGCCTGGTCGAAGCCCGCTGATGAGATTTTCCGTGAAGCGGTTTCTCTTGCCGATGCGGGTGCGAAGGAACTTGTGCTCACCGGCATCGATCTTGGCTCCTATTCTTATGCAACGGACGGCCGCCGCATGCGCTTGGGCAAGCTGGTGCGCCAAACGCTGTCGGAACTCGACGAAGCCGGCCATCCTGATGTGCGCCTGCGCATCGGCTCGGTGGAGCCCTGTTCGCTCGATTCCGAGTTCATCCAGGTTATGGCCTCTTCAAACGGCCGCGTATGCCGTCATTTGCATCTTCCGCTGCAGTCCGGCTCGTCGAGGGTGCTCGAGCAGATGAACCGCCCGTATTCCGCTGAACGGTTTTCGGAAATAGTCGAAAATCTTAAGCGAGAGGTGCCTGGAATCTCCCTAACCACCGACATCATCGTGGGCTTCCCGGGGGAAACCGACGGCGATTTCGAAGAAAGCTGTGCACTGGCCCGTGAAGTCGGGTTCTCCAAGATCCACGTGTTCCGGTACTCGAAAAGAAATGGCACGCCGGCCGCTGAGCGAAGCGACCAAATCGCTCCCCAGGTAAAGGAAGAGCGATCCCGCAAGCTCAGCGCATTGGGCGATGAGCTGCGTCTTCGCTTTGCCCAAAGCCAGCTTGGAAGCATGGAACGTGTGGCGGTCGAGCAAGACGGCATAGGCATGTCCGAGTCGTATTTCCGCGTGCGCGTGCCCAGTTCCCTTGCGCCCGGCAGCCTTGTTGAAAGGAAGCTTACTGGCTTGGATGAGGCCAGCATCACCTTCTTGTCCTGATGGGCTTGCAATTCGGGGTATCATGCAACCATGACTGAATCTCAGAACACATCACTTGTCATTCCCGACGGCGTTGCGCCTACCGCGCTGCTTGGTCCGCAAGACGAATTCCTTCGCTTGATTTCGGACAGTTTCGATGCCGCCATCACGCTTCACGGCAATACGCTGCTCCTTCAGGGCGACCCCTTAACGTTGCATTCGCTTACCACGCTGTTCCTTGGCCTTATCAAGAGCCTGGAGCAGGGCGATGAGGTTTCGCGAGACGACGTGAAGCGCTCAATCGGCTTGGCGAAAACAGGGGAGCTTGCCCCGGCCTCCATGAAGAACGACGTTATCGTGACGCATCGCGGCAGGGCTGTTCGCCCCAAGACGCCCACTCAGAAACGTTACGTCGATGCCATTCGCAGCAACGTCATTACCTTCGGCATCGGCCCTGCCGGCACCGGTAAGACGTATCTCGCCATGGCGATGGCGGTAAAGGCCCTTGAGGATAAACAGGTTAGTCGTATCGTCCTTACGCGTCCCGTTGTGGAGGCGGGTGAAAACCTCGGATTCCTCCCAGGTTCGCTGACCGAGAAGATCGACCCCTATATCCGACCGCTCTACGATGCTCTTTTCGAGCTCATGGACGGTGCGAGAGCCAACAAGTTCCTTCAGGACGGAACCATCGAGATTGCCCCCTTGGCCTTTATGCGCGGCAGGACGCTGAACGACGCATTCGTCGTTCTGGACGAGGCCCAGAACACCACTCCTCGTCAGATGAAGATGTTCCTTACCCGTTTGGGCATGGGTTCTAAGATGGTGGTTACCGGCGATATCACCCAAGCCGACTTGCCTAAGGGGATTTCTGGCCTTAAAACGGTTCGTCAGGTGCTTGACGGGTTGGAGGACATTGCCTTCTGCGAGTTCAAGAACACCGACGTGGTGCGGCATTCGCTGGTTGCCAAGATCGTTGCGGCCTATGCGCGCGCAGAGGAAATGAACCTGCGCCTATAACTTGGATGGGGAGGACCCAACATGGAAGTAAACGTGCTTGTCGAGCATGGAGAAGAATACGTCAAGGGCATTGATCTGGAGGGTCTTGCGAAGTTCGTTATGGGGGAGATGGGGCTTCCGGCCTGCACGGATGTTTCCATCAGCTTCGTCACCAACGAGCGCATACATGAGCTGAACCGCGATTACCGCGGTATCGACAGGCCTACCGATGTGCTCTCGTTCGAATGCGACAACATCCCGTTCGAAGACGAGGAGCTGGAAGATGTCGAAGAGTTCGAGCTGGGCGATACCATCATCGCGACGGATGTTGCCCTGAGCCAAACCGAGGAGTATGGCACCACCTTCGAAGAAGAGGTAACCCTTCTGGTGGTGCACAGCCTGCTTCATCTGTGCGGCTACGATCATATCGAGGATGAAGACTATAAGGTCATGCATGCGTTGGAGCAGAAGCTGATCGGCGAATGGGAACAGATGCACTCATGACGCGCAAAGGGTTTTCTTTGGCGGCAGCTTTTCGCTGTGCCTTCCAAGGCGTAATCGACACATCGCACGAGCGCAACTTCCATATCGAGCTCTGCTTCATGGTGCTCTGCATCGCTTTGGGCTTCGCGTTCGGCATCAGTTCCTTCGAGTGGATCGTTGTGGTGGCCTGCTTCGGCTTGGTTCTCGGTGGCGAGTGCATCAACTCCTCCATCGAGGCCGTGGTCGACCTAGCCAGCCCCGAATTCCATGAACTTGCCCGCAAAGCCAAGGATGCCGCTGCGGGAGGGGTGCTGCTGTTCAGCATCTCCTCGTTCGTTATCGGGGCAATTATCTTCCTGCCCCGCATCTTGGGCGCGCTCGGCCTTCTGTAGCCTTCCCTAATCCTTTTCGTCAGTTAGGACCTTATGAATACCACTCCTGAAACCGGCAACGAAACCTCGTTCAAATCGGGCTTCGTCACGCTTATCGGCCGCCCCAGCTCCGGCAAGTCCACCTTGCTCAATGCCCTTATGGGAAAGAAGCTGGCTATTTCCTCGCCGACTGCCCAAACCACGCGCCACCGTTTCCGCGCGGTGTATACCACCGACACGCACCAGATGGTTATTGTGGACACCCCGGGCGTGCATAAGCCCCATGATGCGCTGGGCGAAGAGCTGAACACCACGGCGTTGAAATCGCTCGACGGCATCGATGTCGCTGCGTTCCTGCTTGATGCCTCGGCGCCGTTCGGCCGCGGCGACGAGTGGGTTATCTCGGAGCTCTCCAAGGCGAAATGCCCCAAGATCCTCGTGCTTTCGAAGGTCGACCTCGTTGATGAGGAGCAGCGCCAGGCCCAGCGCCAGAAGGCTGAAGAGCTGGGCAACTGGGACGCAGTGGTAGAGCTTTCGTCCATCACCGGTGAAGGGTTGGATCGGTTCATCGATGCCGTTGTGTCCCGCTTGCCCCAAGGCCCCATGTGGTTCCCGGCCGACATGGAAACCGACCAGCCGCTGGAGGTCATCATCGCCGAGTTCATTCGCGAGAAGATCCTGCTTACCGCCCACGATGAAGTGCCGCATGCCGTTGGCGTGGTGGTGGACGCTATGGACTACAACCGAAGGAAGAACCTCCAGCGCATCTACGCCTCTGTTTACGTGGAACGCGACAGCCAGAAGGGCATCATCATCGGTAAGAACGGCGATGCCATCAAAGAGGTGGGCACGCAGGCCCGCCAGGATCTTGAGACCTTGCTGGGACATAAGGTGTTCTTGGATCTGCGCGTGAAGGTGCGCAAGAACTGGCGCCGCGACCTGAACCAGATCCGCCGCTTCGGCTACGGCGAGGGCGCTTAAGCCCGGTGGCCTCCAAAACCTACAGCCTGCGTGCGCTGGTGCTGCGCCGAACCAAGCTGGGGGAGAGCGACGTTATCTGCACGCTGCTCGCTGAAGATGGCTCCCAGGTTCGGGCTATTGCAAAGGGCGCCCGAAAGCCAAGCTCGCCGTTCTCGTCGCGCTTGGAGGTGTATGCCGTCTGCGACCTTCTGCTCTCGCAGGGGCGCTCGCTCGACATCGTGAAAGAGGCGCGACTCGTTCGGGGCAATGCCCATTTGCGATCCGATATCTCGCTTATGCAAGCAGCTGCCCCTATTGTCGAGCTGCTGGATCGGGCTTCGCAAGACGGCTTGCAGGACACGCGCCTGTTTCCCATGGCCTGTGCTGCGCTTTCCGCGTTCGACGGGGCGCAGTGCCCCTATTCCCTCATAACCTCGGCCGAGCTGCTGAAGACCTTGGCTGTGCTGGGGTTCCGCCCGCGGGTGGAGCTGTGCGTTGCCTGCGGGAAGCCCCTTCAGTTGAAAGAAGGCCCGCGGCAAGTTCCGTTTTCGGTCCTGGACGGTGGCGCTTTGTGCAGCGACTGCTGTGCTGGGTTCGACACCATGTTCTACGACCGGGATCTTCTTGCCTGGGTTCATTCGCTGCTGTTCAGCACATTCGATCAGATCGTGCGGTTCAACCCCGATGCCTGTACCTGCCTTGAGCTGATGCGCTTCCTGCAAGTGTGGATCCGTCAACATTTGGGGCTGCGCCTGAAGTCGCTTGATTTCCTGATCTCGAGCCCGTTGTAGGATTCTGCTACCAGATGGAGTAGTCGGGGGTAACGTCGGTGAAGTCGGGGCCGGGGCGTTCGTTCGTGGGCGTGATGATGTCGCCCACCCAGGGGCCTTCGTCCATTCGCTCCCCACGCCAATCAAGGCGGAATGTGTCGCCTAGAATAGCCGGGGTAACGTCCTCGAGGATGTCGACGCCATCGACTGTGGTGAGGTGGCGCCCGGCCAAGCGGTCCAGGTACTCCTTGCGGGTCTCGTTGACCACGTAGCGGTAGAAGACCGCTTCCTGGTCGAGCGGGCCTTCGTAGGGGTGCATGGACTCGCCATAGGGATCGTCCTCTGTCGGAAAGTAGTCTTCTACGCCCTTGAAGCAGGAGAACAGGGAACCCACGTCGTACCCTTCGGCCTCGATGTAGTCGCACGGGAACTCGGGGACGAGCTCGGCCATGTGGCGGAAGCCCTTGCCCTCGCGATGCTTGAGGTCTGTGCTCTCGTTGACGTAGGCTACGAGGTCGCCGTGCCAGCGCCCTGCGAGCAGGGTGAGCACAACATCGGTGCGGTCGTTGGGGTACCGGCAGTTCTCCATGATCCCGTCGGAACAGGCGAACGGTTCGTTGCCCATGTGCTCCATTTTCGTGGCGTTGACCCATGTGTAGTAAACGCCCATGAGCGGCTCCTATCTGCCGGAGATTTCAGCTTGGGGCATGTGGTATCTGGTGTCAAGTACAACGGCCCTTGGGCAGTGACGCCGGACCGAAGTCCATGCCGCTGGCTCCGTCGTTGATGAGCGCCAGCTCCGCCCCTGGCCCTGGGTCGTCTCCACGGTTCGCACACATCGGAGATTCTCATCCTCGCGTTAGCGTTCCTCGCGTATACTGAGCAGGTTGCAAATCGCAACAAGAAGGCTTCATGCCTAGCCTGCATGCTCCACCCGCTTGTTGGCTCGGCTTGAAGGGAATTAGATGTAGAAAGGTGGAAAGATGCCCAGCAAGCTTAGCATCTCCAAAGAACGCACCGCAGAGCTCATGGCAGAGTTCGGCAAGAACCCCCAGGACTCCGGTAGCGCAGAGGTACAGGTCGCAATCCTCTCCGAGCGTATCCGCAACCTCACCGAGCACCTCAAGGAGCACCCGAAGGATCACCACACCCGTCGTGGCCTGCTCATGCTCGTAGGTAAGCGTCGTCGCCTGCTCGTGTACATCAAGAACCGCGATGTTCTCGAGTACCGCGAACTCATCAAGAAGCTCGGCATTCGCGACAACATCTAAGCAATCAGCCCGCACCAGCGGGCTTTTTGTATATAAAGCGGTCGGCAATGGAGGCCATTGCTGCTCGCGCGCCTGAAAAGTGGGCGCAAAGAGGCTTTGCGCAATAGGGCGCAAGGGAAGTGAAAGAAAGAATGGAACAAATCACCGAATCGTTCGACCTCTACGGGAAGCACTACACGCTTTCCACCGGCGAGCTTGCCAAGCAGGCTTCCGGTGCGGTCAAGGTAACCTGCGGCGACACCACTGTGCTCGTTACCGCTGTTATCTCCGAGCAGGAGAAGGACTATGACTTCTTCCCGCTGACGGTCGACTTCATGGAGAAGATGTACGCCGTGGGCCGCATTCCCGGCGGTTACCTGAAGCGCGAGGGCAAGGCATCCGACAAGGGCATTCTTACCGCCCGTATGATCGACCGCCCCATCCGCCCCGGCTTCGCCGACGGCTTCAAGCAGGAAGTTCACATCGTGGCCACCACGTTCGTGGTCGATGGTGAGAACCCGCCTGACACCATCTCCGTTGCCGGCGCTTCTGCCGCCCTTATGGTGGCCAGCGCCCCGTTCGACGGCCCGGCAGCCTGCGTGCGCATCGGCCGCGACATCGATACCGGCGAGTTCATCGTGAACCCCACCTATGAAGAGGAAGAGAACTCCGACCTGGAGCTCACCATTGCCGGCACCGCCGACTACATCTCTATGGTGGAAGCTGGCGCTCAGGAGATCAGCGAGGAAGACATGCTGGCTGCCATGACCTTCGGTCAGGAGGCCATCGCCGCCTTCTGCGCCAAGCAGTCCGAGTTCCTGGCCAAGGTGAACCCCCAGCCCAAGGAATGGCCCATCCACGTTGCCGATCCCTCCATCGCCGAGCGCGTCGACGCCCACTTCGACGAGATGTCTGCAGCCCTGAAGGATGCCGACAAGCTCTCCCGCATGGGCAAGGTCGAGGCTCTGAAGGCTTCCGTGAAGGAAAACGACTTCACCGAGGAAGAGCGCTCCGCTTGGGGCAGCGACATCGCCGCAGCCCTGAAGTCGCTCGAGAAGCACGCCATGCGCGCCATGGTCATCGAGACCGGCGAGCGCGCCGACGGCCGTCGCAGCGACGAGATCCGCCCTCTGTACATCAAGGCCGGCTACCTGCCCCGCGTCCATGGCTCCGGCCTGTTCCAGCGCGGCCAGACCCAGGCGCTTTCCGTTGCCACCCTTGGCATGCTCAACGAATGGCAGCGCCTTGACACCATCGACCCGTGCGAGGGCAAGCGCTACATGCATCAGTACAACTTCCCGCCGTACTGCACCGGCGAGGTTGGCCGCATGGGTGCCCCCAAGCGCCGCGAGGTTGGCCATGGTGCTCTTGCCGAGCGTGCACTTATCCCGGTTCTTCCCGATGAAGAGGAATTCCCCTACGCAATCCGCGTGGTGTCCGAGATCCTGGAATCCAATGGCTCTTCTTCCATGGCTTCCACCTGCGGTTCCACCCTTGCACTGATGGACGCCGGCGTGCCGATCAAGGCTCCTGTTGCCGGCATCGCCATGGGCCTTATCAAGGAAGGCGACGACATCGTCATCCTTTCCGACATCCAGGGCCTGGAAGACTTCCTGGGCGACATGGACTTCAAGGTCTGCGGCACCGAGCAGGGCATTACCGCCCTTCAGATGGACAACAAGGCCAAGGGTCTTTCCGTCGACATCCTTGCCCGCGCACTGAAGCAGGCCAAGGAAGGCCGTGCCTTCATCATGAAGAACATGCTGGAAGCTATCGATGCTCCGCGCAGCGAGATCTCTCCCTACGCTCCGCATATCGAGACCATCCACATCCCGTCCGACAAGATCCGCGACGTTATCGGTTCCGGCGGCAAGGTTATCCGTGGCCTGCAGGAGGAAACGAACACCACCATCGAGATCGAGGAAGACGGCACGGTGCGCATCGCTTCTGTTGACGAAGAGGGCGGCGCCGCTGCAAAGGCTGCCATCCTTGGCATCGTGAAGGTTCCCGAAGTGGGCGAGGTGTACGACGGCGAAGTCGTGGGCATCAAGGACTTCGGCGCGTTCGTCCGCCTTACCCCCGGCAAGGACGGTCTTTTGCATATCTCCCGCATGGCCAACGGCCGCGTGGGCAAGGTCGAAGACGTTCTGAGCATCGGCGATATCGTGAAGGTCGAGGTCATTGAGGTTTCCGACAACGGCAAGATCAGCCTCGATCGCGTGGACAAGCCCGACGTCGTAAGCTCCGAGCGCCCGTCCCGCCACCACGATGGCGACCACAAAGGTGGCCGTGGCAACGGTAGCCGAAAGCCTCGTCGTCGCCACTCCGGTAACTCCGAGCGAGCCGAATAAGTAGGCTATAATCGATTTCGCTTTGCGGGAACGTACGTTTCCTGCCCAGGCCATAGCCCGTGGCCTGTATAAGCGTGACATCAATCGCAAAGCCTCCCGTCGTTACCGGCGGGAGGCTTTCTTTGAAGAAAGAGGTGTGGAAATGCCCACGTACACTACAAAGGGAACCTGCTCGAAGGCCATCGATTTCGACATCGTTGATGGTGTGGTGCGCAACGTATCCTTCATGGGAGGCTGCAACGGCAACACGCAAGGCGTATCTGCCTTGGTAGAAGGCATGCCCGTTGAAGAGGTGGTAAAGCGTCTTGAGGGAATCAAGTGCGGCCCGCGCCCCACTAGCTGCCCCGATCAGCTTGCGAAGGCCTTGAAGGAATCCCTTCAGGATTAATCGAGCATATTCAGAAAGGCTTAATAGGTGCTGTACCGTAAGTCCGAATTAGCCAACGGCATGACCGTTATCACGTATCCCATGCCTGGGGTCCGATCCGTTTCGCTGGGTCTGTGGTTCAATGTCGGCTCCAGGGATGAAACCGCAGATCAGGCTGGGCTTACCCACTTCATGGAGCATATGATGTTCAAGGGAACCCCAACGAAGGGCCCCTTGGATATATCGATGCATTTCGATCGCCTGGGTGCCGAGCTCAACGCGTTCACCTCCAAGGAATACACCTGCTATTACTCCCGTTTCGTCGACGACAAGATGGAGCAGGCCCTGTCTGTTCTGGCGGAGATGGTGATAGAGAGCACGTTTTCCCAGGAAGCCATCGATACCGAAAGGGAAGTGGTTATCGAGGAAATCGCCCGTTCCGAGGATGCCCCCGACGACTACGTCTTCGAGCTGTTCACTCAAAACAGCCTGAAAGGCCACGAGCTGGGGCTGCCGGTACTGGGTACCCGCGAACGGGTGGGCTCTTACAAGCATGCCGATTGTGCCGCCTTCCATAAGGAGCATTACCATGCCGGCAACCTTACGGTTTCTGCCGCTGGCAACGTGGACCATGATGCTCTTGTTGCCTTGTGCGACCGCCTTTTTGCCGGGATCAGGCAGGGCAAGAAAGATGAGCGCCAGCTTCAGCCCGCTGCATTCCACGACGGCCTGTTCTGTCAAAAGCGCGATATCGAGCAGGCGCATATAGTCTATGGTGTTCCGTGGCTTCCCCTCGGGCATGAGCAGCGCTATGTGGCAAGCGTTCTTACCACGGTCCTAGGAGGATCCATGTCCTCTCGGCTCTTTCAGGAGGTTCGTGAGAAGCGAGGCCTTGCGTATTCCATTTTCGCATCCCAAGGCTCCAACCAGGGAGTGGGGCAGTGGTGCGTCTATGCCGGAACTCGTCCGGAAAACGCCGAAGAGGTGGTGCGCCTTATCAGGGAAGAGCTCCAGCGCATAGCTAACGATCCCGTTCCGGCAGACGAGCTGGAGCGCAACGTCGAGCTTATGTGCGGTCAGCTTCTTCTTGGGCTCGAGTCCACCAATTCCCATATGGTTCGACTGGGGAAACGGGAAACGCTCGATCTTCCCCAGGTCGGCCCAGAGCAGCAGACGCAGGCCTATCGCTCGGTTACATCGGGACAGGTGCTTCAGCTTGCGCAGGACCTGTTTACCGCCAAGCCGTGCATCGCAGTCGTTTCGCCGTTCGGTCAAAGCGAGCTCCAGGCTTCCATCGGTATGTGATACTTGGAAAGCAGTAGTTTGCAGGATTTGTGCCCAGTGGGCAGTAGATAAGGAGATACAACATGATCGCCGTTGCAGTTGCAGGTTATGCGGGTCGAATGGGATCCGCTGTGGTAGATGCCGTTACCGCCGCTACCGATATGGAGGTTGCCTGCGGTATCGATCCCTTCCAGAAGGAAGCCCCCTTCGCCACGTTCCAGACGATCGAGCAGGCTCTTGGGTCCTGCGAATTCGATGTCCTGGTCGACTTCACCCAGCCTGCCGTGGTCGCCAAGACGCTTTCCGTGGCCCTGCCCGCCGGCGTGGACTGCGTTGTCGGAACCACCGGCATGAGCGACGAGACCTTGAACGGGCTTGCAGCGTCCGCAAAACCCGGCACCTGCCTGTTCTATGCCCCTAACTTCACCACCGGCGCGGTTCTGATGATGGAGTTCGCAAAAGCCGCTGCACCGTATTTCCCCGAAGCGGAAGTTCTCGAGTTCCATCATTGCAACAAGAAGGACGCACCCAGCGGTACTGCCGTGCGTACCGCCCAGATCATCGCCGGCGCGCGCGACTTCTCCAGCACGGCCCCTGGCAGCGAAACCGAGATCGACGGCTGCGAAGGCGCACGTGGCGCTTTGGTCGAGGGAGTGCCGGTTCATTCCGTCCGCTCCATGGGCTATGTAGCCAGCCAGGAAGTGGTGTTCGGCTCGATGGGGCAGACCCTCACCATCCGTCACGACTCGTGGGATCGCACTTCGTACATGCCGGGAGTGCTCCTTGGAATCCGTTCAGTGGGCAAATGCGACGGCTTGGTTGTTGGTTTGGAGAACTTCATGGCACGTTAGCCCTCATCATGCAATAATGAGCCACATCGTTTCGTAATCGAAGGAGACACAACATGACTGCTACCGAGCCGCGTTTTGGCCGTATGATCCCCGCAATGGTCACCCCGTTCGATGAGAACCGAGAACTTGATCTGAAGCAGGCACGCGCTTTGGCACGTCGTTTGGTTGATGGTGGCAGCGATGCTCTTATCATCAACGGCACCACCGGCGAAAGCCCCACGGTGTTCTACCCCCAGAAGATGCAGCTGTTCGAAGCGGTTGTATCCGAGGTGGGCGGCGAGATTCCGATCATCGCCAACGTTGGCGACAACTGCACTGCCGACACGGTCGACTTCGCCAAAGACGTTCAGAAGCTTGGCGTAGACGGTTTCATGCTGGTGGTCCCTTATTACAACAAGCCTCCCCAAGAGGGTCTGTACCAGCATTTCAAGACCATTGCCAATGCGGTCGACCTGCCCATCATCCTTTACAACATCCCTGGGCGCACCGGCATCAACATGCTGCCTGAAACCACGCTGCGCCTTGCAAACGATGTAGAGAACATCGTTGCCATCAAGGAGGCCTCCGGCAACCTCGAGCAGGTGAAGCAGATCATCGACAACGCACCGTCGAACTTCGATGTATATTCCGGCGACGACTCGCTCACGTTCGATATGATGAAGATCGGTGCTGCTGGCGTTATCTCCACCACTGGCAACGTTGCTCCTGGTCGCATGAAGGAGATCACGACGCTTTGCGCCGAAGGCAAGTTCGACGAAGCCGCAGTTGCCAACGAAAAGCTTCTGCCCCTGATGGACGAGCTGTTCGTTACCGCTAACCCCATCATGGTCAAGGAAGCGCTCAACCTTACCGGCTTCAATGTAGGCGGCGTTCGCCTTCCCCTCGTTGACGCCACGCCCGAGCAGTCTGCGCATCTTGCCCAGGTAATGCGCGAGGTGGGAGTGCTCGCTTAACCATCTTGAATGGTTATTGTCTCAACTGAATAATCTGCGCAATTACCTGCGCAGATGCATGAAAAAGTAAACCCTACGCGCTCTACCAAGGGCGCGTAGGGTATTTGACGTATAAATGGACTATAGACAAGGAAGTACATGACTGACGAGAAGAATAGGTCGAAAGATACCCGAGCATCACGTCCTGTGGAAACGGTGAAGCACGTCCATCTCGATGTGGAGCGCCCCAAGCTTTCCAAGTTCGATGATACGCAAACCAGCACCAAGGCTCCTGCCAAGAAGCAGCGTCGCGGCGGCTCTGGGAAGGCCTCGGGCCGGTCCACGGGCAGCGCCAAGCAGCGCGACCCAAAGGCGAAGCTGCGCATTATCCCGCTCGGTGGCCTCGATGCCATTGGCAAGAACATGACCGCCTTCGAATGCGGCAACGATATGATCCTCGACGATGCCGGCCTGATGTTCCCCGACGACAACCATCCTGGCGTCGACCTTATCCTGCCCGATTATTCCTATGTGCTGGAAAATGCAGACAAGCTGCGCGGCATCGTTATCACCCATGGCCATGAGGACCACACCGGCAGCTTGCCCTACCTGTTGAAGGATCTTGACCGCAAGGTTCCCATCTACGCCACCAAGCTTACGCTCGGCTTGATCGAGGGCAAGCTGAAGGAGCATAAGATCAAGAATGCCAAGCTCTGCGAGATCAAGGCCGGCCAGACCTTGAAGCTGGGCTGTATGTCGGTGGAGTTCTTCGCGGTTAACCACTCCATCCCGGGTGCAGTGGGCGCGTTCTTCCGCTCTCCTGCGGGCAACGTGCTGCATACGGGCGACTTCAAGCTCGACCAAAGCCCCATCGATGGTGTTCGCACCGATTTCGCTGCGCTTTCCCGCTTCAGCGAAGAGGGTGTGGACCTTATGATGTCCGACTCCACGAACGCCACCAACCCCACGTTCACCCCTTCGGAACGCGAGGTGGGCAAGGCCCTGAACAGCATCATCTCCCACGCAAAGGGCCGCGTTATCGTTGCTTCCTTCGCGTCCCATATCCATCGCATGCAGCAGATCTGCGATGCCGCTATCCGCAATGGTCGTAAGGTTGCCGTTACCGGCCGTTCCATGGTGCAGAATACTGACATCGCACGTCGTCTTGGCTATCTGAAGATCGCCGATAAGGACATCATCGATGCCTACGACCTGAAGGGCCTGCCGTCCGACTCGTACGTTGTTATGTGCACCGGATCGCAGGGTGAGCCTCTTTCCGCGCTTGCCCGCATCGCAAGCGACAACCATAAAACCATCACCGTGGAAGAGGGCGATACCGTTATCATCTCGGCCACACCTGTTCCCGGCAACGAGAAGGCCGTTACCAAGGTGACCAACGATCTGGCGAAGATCGGTGCAGATGTTTACGACAAGTCCCGTGCGCGCGTTCACGTTTCCGGCCATGCGTCCGCTGAAGAGCTGAAGCTGGTTCTTTCCATCGTCCAGCCCAAGTACTTCATGCCGGTGCACGGCGAGGCAACCCATCTTCGCGCCCATGCCGAGCTTGCGCAGGTTACCGGCGTTTCCAAGAAGAACATCTTCATCTGCGAGAACGGCGAGACTCTTGAGCTTACGGCTAAGGGCGTCAAGCGAGGCAAGCCGGTTCAAAGCGGCATCATCCTGGTTGACGGCCTGAGCGTAGGCGACACTTCTGAATTCGTCTTGAACGAGCGCACCAACCTTGGCTCCCAGGGCGTTGCGGTTATCGCGTGCGCGGTCAAGAAAGACTCGCACGACCTTCAGGGCGCGGTTCAGGTGGAAATGCATGGCATCCCCGGCGGCGATGAGCCCCAGTTCGTCGACGCTGTGTGCAATGCCGTTTCCTCCGCGCTGAAGCGCTCTCTTTCAAAGGGCGAGGATACCCGTGCGGTGAAACGTGCGGCACGAAGCGCGCTTCTTTCCATCCTATGGGAGCGCACCAACCAGCGCCCGCTCGTGGTTATCAACATCCTCGAGGTTTAGCCCTCGCATAACCGTCGATCCTAAACGAACCATTTAAACACTCTAAAGGAACAAGATGGCAGCAAACAGGACAACTCGCGGTCGGAAGGCTGCGGAAAAGGCAGCATCACAGCCAGGAGGCCGTCGGCCGCTTTCCGGGGGGCAGGGCAAGCCCGCTTCCCGGCAGGCAGCTGCGCAGCCTTCGGCCGGCCGCATTCTAGACGAGCGCTCGCGCCGCGATATAGCGGCGGTTTCGCTCATCGTTCTTGCGGTTGCCCTGTTCGCCACTTCCTTCCTAAGCCCGGACGGCGTGCTCACCGGCGCGCTTTCGCTTGGCCTCAAGCTTTGCCTGGGGGTGGGGGCATACGTGCTTCCCTTTATGCTGGCTGGGCTTGCAGCCACCTTGCTTGTCCGTTTCGACAGCCAGATGGTTCCGGCACGTGTGGCCATCGGCTTCGCCTTGCTCTTCGTAGCGTTCCTAACCATCATGGCTCTGTTCACGCCGCTGGTGAACAACGACCCCAACAGCCTGTTCATTCAGGTGCTCTTGGTAAAACAGGGCGGCTACCTTGGTGCCGGTATAGCCTGGGCTGGTCTTGAGCTGCTCGGGTTCGAGGTAACCATGATCGTCATGGTTGGGGTTGTGGTAATCGCCTTCATCATCATCGGGTTCTCCATCTCTTCGGTAATCGAGAAAGTCCGGGGGCGCTATAGCAACGAGGCGGATTGTCCCGAGGAAGAGGCCAGCGATGGCTTCTCGAAGATGCCTCGTTTCTCCATCGCGCGCATCAAACGCGCTCCGAAGGAGAAGCCTGCCAAAAGCGATGCTGTTTCGGCCGCCATGGCGCAGATGCCCACCCAGGCCATCAACCCTAGCGATGCCGTTTCCCAGCAGAATACCCAGGTCATCGCCACGGGCAAGAAAGCTGCGCGTACCCATAAAACCAACGGTCAACGCGCGAGCGAGGTTGCTGGCAAAACCCTGGCGTTTCAGAACGTAGGTCAAGATGAAAAGGACGCCGAGCCGCGCCAGATGACCCGGAAGCTCGGCTTCCGGCCGGAGCCTGAGGCGAACCAGCATGCGCAAACGACTGCCGTCGCGAAGAAGGAATCGGGCGCAGCCCCCACTCGTAAGAAGGCTTCGGACGTGGCCACGCCCGAGCCCCTTGAGGGCTTCGAGCTGCCGGATATGAGTCTGTTGAATACCGCCGAGAAGACGCCGGTAACCAAGGAAAGCGAAGCCTCGCTTCGCGCAACGGGGATGCTGCTGCAGGAAACCTTGGCCGATTTCGGCGTTGGTGCCGATGTGGTTGGATGGGTCCATGGCCCTACCGTTACCTTGTTCAAGGTCGATCTGCCTTCGGGCGTTCGCGTTAACCGCGTGTCCAACCTTACCGACGACATCGCCCTGGCCTTGGCTGCTCCCGGCGTTCGCATCTTCGCGCCGATCCCGGGTACCAACTATGTGGGCATCGAGGTGCCAAACAAGCAACGTGAAACGGTGTTCTTGGGCGATGTCATCAAGGATGCGAAGCCTGGTCCGCTGCAAATCGCCATCGGCAAAGACGTCGAGGGCCAGAGCATAGTAAGCGATCTGGCCACCATGCCGCATCTCCTTATCGGCGGCACTACTGGCTCGGGCAAGTCGGTTGCGATCAACGGATTCATCATGTCCATCCTCATGCGCGCCACCCCTTCGGAGGTGCGCATGATCATGATCGACCCGAAGCGCGTTGAATTCACCCCTTACAACGGCATTCCTCACCTTTACGTGCCCGTGGTAACCGAAGCCAGGGAAGCGGCCAGCGCGCTTTCGTGGGCTGTTGCCGAAATGGAACGAAGGCTGAAGGTGTTCAGCGGCATCGGCGCGCGAAATATCGGTCAGTACAACGCCAAGGTGCAGAAGGGGCTGGAAATCAACGATGCTCCCGCATCCGAGATGCCCTACATCGTGATCATCATCGACGAGCTGGCCGATCTTATGATGAACGTCGGCAAAGAGGTGGAGTTCTCCATCTCCCGTTTGGCCCAGCTCGCTCGAGCCGCGGGCATCCATCTTATCGTAGCCACTCAGCGTCCTTCCACCAATGTGGTCACGGGCCTTATCAAGGCCAATATCACGAACCGAATCGCTTTCAACGTGGCTTCCGGCATCGACTCGCGCGTTATTTTGGACACCCCCGGCGCAGAGAACCTTATCGGTTTGGGTGACCTTCTGCTTTCGAAGCCTGAGCTTGCCAAGCCTCAGCGTATTCAGGGCTGTTTCGTTTCCGAGGACGAGATCTCTGCTGTCGTGGAGAAATTGAAGTCCCAAGGGGAGCCCGAGTACCACAATGATATTCTGAAAACCAACCTGATAACCCTCGGGGATTCCATGCCCGATGGATCCGGCGGAACCGCATCAGGGTCGGACGACCCGCTGGTATGGGAAGCTGCCGAGATCGTTTGCTCTTCCGGTATGGGGTCCACCTCGAATCTCCAGCGTCGTTTGAGCGTTGGGTATTCTCGAGCCGGTCGTATCATGGATCTCCTGGAAGAAAAGGGGATCGTGGGGCCGCCTAATGGCTCTAAGCCACGAGAGGTACTGGTTGATCCGATGGAGTTGGAAACCATCAAGGCATTCGAGCAGAATGATGAATAGCGGTTTCAACAAGGGAAAGGGGGACATATGCACCAGATCAGCTTCGGCAACGTCTTGAAAGAGGCTCGTCTTGCGAAAGGCTGGGATCTGGCTTCCGTCTCCCGCGAGCTCCGAATTCGTCAGGACATCATCGTTGCTATAGAGAACAGCGATTTTCGTCGTATGCCTTCGCGTGGATACGCTCGGAACATGATCATCGCGTATTCCCGCCTTCTGGGGCTGAATGCCCAAGACGTGAGCCGGATGTACCTAGATCAGGAATATGCCTTTCAGGTAGAGCAGGCTCACCAGAACGTCAGCGAAGCCATCCGTATGCATGATCCGTCCACCGATTCCCGGGCTTCGCGCTCTTCCACATCGTCTTTCGATCGTGTCCGGTCGTCTGGCTCCCGTACGCGCACTCGCACCAACCGTGTTGTGGACGACAGGAACCAATACGATGGCAGCAGCAACGGATACGGGCGCGCGGTATATTCCCAAAACCCCGATGTGTATCCCACGCTCCAGGGCGGCCAGCCTTCCACGCACAAGGCAAGAAGGTCTGCGATGGGCGAGGGGAAGTACGGCAATATGTACTCTGCGCCGCGCAATATACCCAATCCGCATCGAAACAGGAACATCGCCATCGTGGCTGTAGCCGTCGTTGTGGTGGTGGTTGCTTTGATTCTTGCGCTTTCCATGTCCCATCAAACTCAGACGCAGGCGAATATTCCCGTTACTGGCGCTCAAAGCATGGGCACCACTACCGAAGATGCCGCTAACAAGCAGCAGGATTCAACTCAGCAGCAGACAACCGTAGTCGAGACGGCGCCTACCGAGTTCACGCTTAAGTACACGGTGGACAAAGGCTGCCAGTCGTACATCGAGGTCTACGTAGACGATGCCGTCCAAGAGTCGGCAACGGTTACGGGCGCGGCCGAGAAGTCGTACACCAGCTCATCAAAGATCAGGTTCGTCGCTACCGAAACCAAGGGAGTTACGGTCTACATCAACGACGAGGCTCAGCAGCTGGAAACCAACAGCTCGGGCATAGTCAATACCACCTATAACTTCAGCGACATCCTCGAGCAATGGTATACCGATCACCCCAACGCGAAACGGGATTCGAGCAGCACCGCTTCAACTTCGGCGGGTAGCACCTCGTCCAGTTCGACGAGCTCTACCTCCAGCTCGACAACCAAGTCGCAGCAGTAGGCGCGGGCGGCGGGAAGCTGCACGATTGCTCTTCAAGCAACATTATCCAGCTGGTCTCGGTGCTCCGGAACGCGCAGCTGGTGTTTCTCTGAAACGGAAAGGACTCAAATGGCTAAAGAATCTAGCTTCGACGTGGTTTCCCAAGTCGATATGCAGGAAGTGGACAACGCATTCGGCCAGGCCAAGAAGGAAATAGCCCAGCGCTACGACCTGAAGGGCTCCGGCGCCGATATCGCGCTCGACAAGAACGCTAAAACGCTCACCGTTTCGGCTCCGAGCGATTTCGTTTGCACCCAGGTAAAAGACGTTCTTACCTCTAAGCTTATCAAGCGCGGGGTAGAGCTCAACTCCCTTGATTGGGGGAAGCTGGAAGCCGCATCCGGTGGCAGCGTTCGCCAAACCGCAAAGGTGGTTGAGGGCATCGACCGCGAAACTGCGGGAAAGATCAACAAGGACATCAAGGGCACCAAGCTCAAGGTTAAAGTCACCATCGAAGGCGACAAGCTTCGCGTTTCCGGCCCCAAATTGGATACCCTGCAAGAAGTAATCGCTTTCCTGAAGGGCCAAGACTACGGTCAGCCCCTTCAGTTCACCAACTACCGCTAGGATCTATACCGCACCATGACCAAGGATATCGCCTTTCTTACTATGGGCTGCGCCAAGAACGAAGCTGATTCGGCTCATATGCAGCAGGATCTTATTCGGGCCGGCTACAACATCGTGGCTTTGGACCAGCCCTCTGATTGCATAGTCGTCAACACCTGCTCGTTCATCCAGTCTGCTACCGAAGAAAGCCTCGAGGCTATCTTCGAGGTAGCTGGATTCGATTCGGTGCAGGCGGGTGATACCAAGCTTGTGGTGTGCGGATGCTTACCCTCTCGCTATGGCGACGATCTGGATGACGAGCTTTCAGAGGCCGATCGTATCGTGCCTTGCTCTAAGGAAGACGATATCGTTCAGATCATGGATGGGCTCTTTGGATTGGCTGGCGGGAAGGACCGTTACGAGGTTGCCTTCGACTATGCGCCGAGTGAGTATGTGAAAATCTCCGATGGCTGCAACCGATTCTGCTCGTTCTGCACCATCCCCTATATTCGTGGGCGATACCACAGCTTCGAATACGAGGACATCGCCGCCGAGGTGGAGGCCATGATCGAGTCGGGCACGAAGGAGATCGTGCTTATCGCTCAGGATTCGGGCATTTGGGGTCTTGATCTGAAGCCGCGAAAGTCCCTAGCGTGGCTGCTTGGCCAGCTGGCGGAAGCCCATCACGAAACCTGGTTCCGTGTTATGTACCTGCAGCCGGCGGGCCTTACCGATGAGCTGCTTGATGTCGTTGCTTCCCATGACAATATCTGCAAGTACTTCGATATCCCCCTCCAGCACTGCAATCCGGAAATCCTCGAATCGATGAATCGTCAGGGTTCGCGCCAAGAGTACGAGGATATGGTGAAGCGCATTCGCGAGCGTGTTCCCAATGTGGCTATCCGCACCACCCTGATTGCCGGCTACCCCGGTGAAACCGATGAGCAGTTCGATGAGCTCTGCGATTTCGTTTCCGAAGCGGAGTTCGATTACGTCGGCATTTTCGCTTATTCGCCCGAAGACGGCACACCGGCTGCCACGATGCCGGGCCAGGTGGAAGACGACGTCAAGCAAGATCGTGTTCGGCAGTTGCGGGACATCGCCGATTCGGTTTCCTCCTATATGGTTTCCCAACGCGTTGGATCCGATATGGATGTGCTGGTTCTTGGCAAGGAAGACGATGGCCAGCTGTACGGCAGGGCCCAATGCCAGGCTCCCGATGTCGACGGCGTGACGTATCTGTCGCATGGCGAAGTAGGACAGTTCGAGCGCGTAACCATAGTCGACACCTTGATGTACGAGATGGAGGCTCTTGGTGAGTAACCAGGAATTCGATGAGACGACGCTCTGGACGCCTGCGAATGTTGTCACGCTTATCCGTATCCTGCTTGTTCCGGTATTCGTCGTTGCCATTATCAGCCCTTGGCCGGACTATCTTCCCCAATGGCCCGATGCCGAAGCCTGGAAGCCTTGGGTTGCGGCGCTTATCTTCGCAGTTCTTTCCTGCACTGATGCGCTGGACGGTTATCTGGCTCGTAGCAGGGGAGAGGTCACCAATTTCGGTAAGTTCATCGACCCGTTGGCCGACAAGATCCTTGTGGCTGCGGCGCTGCTGTCCTTGGTTGAGCTTCAGCTACTGCCCTCATGGGTTGCCCTGCTCATCATCGCGCGTGAGTTCATCGTTTCCGGCCTGCGTATGCTCGTAGCCACCCACGGGATCGTCGTTGCCGCCAGTTGGTACGGCAAGGCGAAGACGGTGTTCCAGATCATCGCCATCCTGCTCTTTATCGTAAAGGGGTCCGATCAGCTTCTTTCCCTTCATCCCGATATGGAGATCACGCTTTATGCCGTGTCCTGGTTCTTCATGGCTATAGCCTTGGTGCTTACCGTTGTATCCATGATCGACTACTTCGTGAAGAGCGCCCCGGTCCTCGGCTTCGGTTCCATCGGGGCCACGGCAGAAGGCGGCGTGGATGCTCCGGCTAAGGGCCGGGTCGAATTCCCCAGCGAGCAGGATGTGATCGACGCCGCGAAAACCGTAGTGGCCGAAGCTAAAGACAAGGGCCTGAGGCTTTCCACGGCTGAAAGCTGCACCGGCGGATTGATCGGCGGCGCCCTTACCTCCATTCCCGGCAGCTCGAGCGTTGTCGAAGGCGGCATTATCAGCTATTCGAACGAAGTGAAGATGAATGTGCTCGGGGTGTCTGCCGACGATCTGCATCGTGTTGGTGCGGTAAGCGCAGAAGTTGCCACCGCCATGGCAAGTGGATCGCGCAGGCTTGCCGGTTCCGACATAGCGGTTTCGGTTACTGGAATCGCCGGCCCTGGTGGCGCAGTGCCAGGTAAGCCGGTTGGCACGGTCTGGTTCGGTTTGGCGGACTCCGATGGGGTTAAAACCTACCTCAGGCATTTCGCGGGCAACAGAGAGCAGGTCCGTATCCAGACGGTGCTGTTCGCCCTTGAATTGTTCTCGTACTCGATCGAACCTAGCGGGTCTGAGCCGCTTTCGGACTGATCTCCCATTCGTTTCGCATCGATTTCGCATCTCTTTCGCATCGGCTTAAGTTCCGGCGTTCTACTATTGGCGGCAACGGCAGTGACGGTTGCATTCGAACAGGTGTTCGTGTAACCTTGATCCTGTCCAAATGCAGTACCTTCGTATAGGAGAAGAAATGAGCCAGGACAAGGCGAAAGCACTCAAGATAACTACCGACCAGATCGAGCAGAAGTTCGGCAAAGGCTCCATTATGAGGCTGGGCGAGAACACCAGCATGCAGGTTGGGGTTATTCCAACGGGCGCATTGCCTCTTGATATCGCGCTCGGCATCGGCGGCGTACCCCGGGGACGAATCGTCGAGATCTACGGCCCCGAGGCCAGCGGTAAAACCACCCTCGCGCTTCACATCATCGCAGAGGCCCAGGCTGCTGGGGGAGTGGTCGCGTTCATCGACGCAGAGCACGCTCTCGATCCCGTGTATGCGGCAAAGCTCGGTGTCGATGTCGACGAGATGCTCATCTCCCAGCCCGATACGGGCGAGCAGGCACTGGAAATCTGCGACATGCTTGTCCGCAGCGGCGCCATCGACTGCGTCGTCGTAGACTCCGTTGCCGCCCTCGTTCCCCGTGCCGAAATCGAGGGGGAAATCGGCGACACCACCGTTGGCCTTCAAGCTCGTCTTATGAGCCAGGCTCTGCGTAAGCTCGCTGGCTCCCTTTCACGCTCGAACACCACCTGCGTCTTCATCAATCAGTTGCGAGAGAAGATCGGAGTGATGTTCGGCAATCCTGAAACAACTACGGGCGGTCGTGCTCTCAAGTTTTATTCCAGTGTTCGCCTTGACGTGCGCCGCTTCGATTCGGTGAAGAAGGATGGCGACTTCATTGGCAATCGCGTTCGCGTGAAAGTTGTTAAGAACAAGGTGGCTCCTCCGTTCCGCCAGGCAGAGTTCGACATCATGTACGGCGAGGGCATTTCCAAGGAAGGCTGCATCCTCGACATGGGTGTAGAGGCTGGCCTGGTGAAGAAGAGCGGCTCCTGGTTCAACTACGGCGAAGAGCGTCTGGGGCAAGGCAGGGAGGCAGCCAAAAGGACCTTGCAGGAAAACCCCGATATCAGAAACGAGATCGAGAGCAAGATCCGTGCTGAGTACGGTTTGCCCCCTGTGGTCGCGGAAGCCGATCAGTCTTCAGCAGGCGCTTCGCAGGAATAGCGTTCCATGGTTATTGGTTCATGTCCGGGAGTCGGATCGGCGAATGCGCCAGAAGGGTCCGGCTCCCTTCGTCAAGATGAGCAGAGCCTTGCTTTCAAGAAGATCCTTAGATGGGTAAAAGTCAGGGACAGGTCTATAGAAGAGACCAGAGCTCGCCTAATCCGTGAAGGCTTTCAAAGCGATTCGATAGACAGTGCCATCGATAGGGCAAAAGAATACCGTTTCCTCGACGATGGGCGCTTTGCGGATATGCTGGTTCGCTCTCGCTTAAGGCAAGGTAGAGGCTTGGACGGAATCGTGCGCGAGTTGCGCGGTCATGGCATTGTCGCCGATGCTGTGCTTCCGGGGTTCCCTGAAGAGTATCTGGACAATAGGCCCAGCCAGCAAGATTGCGCCTACGCTCTACTCTGCAAGAAGCCGCCCCGGGCTAAGAATGCGCGTCAGGCAGCTTATGCCAAGCTTGTTCGAGCCGGCTATCCAATGGCGCTTTCTGCCGAGGTTGCAAGCAAGTGGTTCAATGCCCGTAAGGGCTAAGGTTAAGCTGCTCTGTGCGCCGCTGTTTCCGTAACGTCACCTTATCGGTGGTGTGCCGATGCTAGTCAATCACCCTATTTCAAGCTATTATTGATTAGCTAGAGCTTACGCACCTGAATCGGTGCTTTTGTATATATGAATAACTTAATAGTGTTGCTTCATGCCAGCGTGTGCTCTTGCCCCGGTATACCAGGGCATTTTTTCTGCCCTTTTTGCCTTTTCACTATACGTTGCTTACACGAAAGGGAAACAGATGATCGAAATCGTGATTGCTGCAGTCGTAGCGATTATCGTTGGTTTTGTTATCGGCTACTTCCTTATGCAGAAGATGCTGAAAGACCGAAACGATGCAACCACGCGCGAAGCAGAGACTACCTTGTCGAATGCCAAGCAAGAGGCCGAGCGCTTGAAGCATGAGGCTCTCCTTGAGGCAAAAGACGAGGCCCTGAAGATGAAACAGGACGCTGAGCGTGAAAGCCAGGAGCGCATGCGAGAGGTTCGCTCCTCCGAGAACCATCTTAACCAACGCGAGCAGAGCCTCGATAAGCGCGTCGAGGCGCTTGATCATCGTGAGCATCAGATCTCTTCGCTGCAAGGCCAGGTGGATCGCCGTGCTAAGGACGTCGAGCGCGCCGAGGCCGAGGTCCATGCTCGTCTCGAGCAGGTTGCGGGACTTTCTGCCGAAGAGGCCAAAACCGAGCTTCTCGATGGACTCAAGGAAGAGTGCGTACATGAGCAGGCTGCGATTATCCGCGATTCCGAGGCGCGCACCAAGGCCGAGGCCGATAAGAAGGCCCGCGAGATCTTGAGCGTGGCGATTCAGCGCTTGGCTGCAGACCACACCTCCCAGATCACAGTTTCCACCATCCATATCCCCTCCGACGACCTGAAGGGCCGCATCATCGGCCGCGAGGGCCGCAACATCCGCTCCTTCGAGCAGATCACCGGCACCAGCCTCATCATCGATGACACCCCGGAAACCGTTACGGTTTCCACCCACGACCCTGTTCGCAGGGAAATTGCCGCCGTTACGATGCAGAACCTGATCAGCGATGGTCGTATTCATCCGGCCCGCATCGAGGAGATGTACCACAAGGCCGAAAAGTACGTTAACCAGCAGATCAAGGAAGCTGCTGCGCAAGCAACCTTCGATACGGGCATTCATGATCTCAACGCCGATCTTGAGAGGATTTTGGGCCGCCTTCGTTACCGCACCTCTTACGGGCAGAACGTGCTCAATCACTCCTTGGAGGTTGCATACATTTCCGGCATGATGGCCTCTGAGCTTGGGCTTGACCCTGTCCCTGCCAAGCGTGCGGGTTTGCTGCACGACATCGGCAAGGCGGTGGACCACGAAGTTGAGGGTTCCCATGCGGTAATCGGCGCCGATCTTGCTCGTCGCTACGGCGAAGATCCTCTTATCGTTCATGCGATCGAGGCTCATCACAACGATGTTGAACCTAACAGCGTCATCGATGTTCTTGTTCAGGCCGCCGATGCCGTATCTGCTGCTCGCCCCGGAGCCCGCAAAGAGAACATCGAATCGTACATCAAGCGCTTGGAAAAGCTGGAAGAGATCGCCAACTCCTATCCGGGTGTTGAGCGTACTCACGCCATCCAGGCCGGTCGCGAGGTTCGCGTCATCGTCTCTCCGGAAAAGGTTGATGAGGCTCATTCGGCCGTTCTGGCTCATGACATCGCCCATCAGATTCAGGCTGAGACTAAGTACCCTGGCCAAGTCAAGGTTGTTGTTATCCGCGAAACTCGCGCAGTGGATTTCGCAAAATAGCTTCGATGGAGCGCGGTCGCAACGGCCGCGCTTTTCTTTTCATGAGCGATACTTCACTAGAGCATTTCATTGAGGATCTTTCCGGTAGCATGCAGTTGCGCGTTCAGGACAATCTTGGCTTTGGCTATGTGCGCCTGAAGGCTGCAGAGGCTCAGCGGAGGCAGGCCAAGCAGGATATTCGCTGTTTCGAAGATGTGGTAATCGAGATGCTCCGCAATTCTCGAGACGCGGATTCGCATCTAATCTTTCTTGCCAGCTGGACAGAAGGGGATCAACGGTTCCTTACTTTGCTAGACGATGGCAAAGGCATCCCGGAGTCTATGCACGAAACCATATTTGAGCCTTTCGTCACCTCTAAGCTCGACTCGTTCCATTCCGACAGGTGGGGCGTGCATGGTAGGGGTATGGCTCTCTACTCAATCCGCCAAAACGTCGAGACGGCGCAGGTGCTGGCCTCCGAACCGGGATTCGGGTCCGTTTTCGCCGTTGTGAACGACACTCATCAGTTAACCGAAAAACGCGACCAGTCTACTCCTCCCTCTATCGTTAAGGGTGCGGAGGGGAACAAGGTCTTGCGGGGGCCCCATAACATAATCAGGACCACTTTGGAGTTTGCGATAGACGAGCGCAATTCCCTTGCCGTCTACCTTGGAAGCGCCTCCGAGATTGCCTCTACGCTGTTCTGGATGGGAAGGGGAGCTATCGATAGGGTAGATCCTTCAAATTGCCTTCCCGAGCAGCTGCCCTATATCCAACGATTCGGTAGGTGCAAAGACGCGGCTTCCCTTGCTTCTTTGGCTGAAAGTCTGGGGCTTCCGCTCTCTACGCGCACGGCATATCGCATTATCGCGGGAGAGGTTAAGCCTCTGAACACCCTTTTGGAGGCAGTGCTTGGCAACGGTCCCGATAAACAGGTTCCGGCGAAGGGCAAGAAGCGCGCCACGAAACGGCCTGCTGTCCGCATTTCGGCGGAAGATCTTGAGTCCTTGAAGAACTCCGTGGCCGATTCTTACGCCTCCCTTGCTGAAGCCTATTATTTAGAAAAAGATCCGGGCATAAGTATCGGAGTCAAAGGCTCCGATCTTATTATCAAGATCCCCTTGGAGCCTCATTAACCTATAGCCTTTAAATGGCCGCTGGGATCGGATTCCGCGCCGTTGGGCTATTACCCCTTATGCGCTTGCTTTGATTGATTCAGCTTTGGATAATGAGTAAAATATCCACCACTTGTACAATGCTGTCTTTTTCCGGCGGCCACAGAACGCAAAACGCACCAATCTCGAAAGAAACGCACCATGACCGAAGCATCAATCAACTCTTCGCAGGTAAAGGGCGGTTGCCTTAAAGTATCCTCGAAATCTTCCCCCGCATCAGTTGCCGGAGCGATAGCGGGCATGATGAAGGATGGAGTGCAGGTAGAGATCCAATCGGTTGGTGCTGGAGCAGTGAACCAGGCGGTAAAGGCCATTGCGATCTCTCGCGGCTTTCTTTCCCCCGTGGGTATCGAGATCGTATGCGTTCCCTCATTCGCCGACATCGTTATAGATGGGGAATACCGCACAGCTATTCGTTTTTCGGTTGAACCGCGCGTTGCACGCAACGAATCAGCTGGTTTCGATGAAGGCCTTTCTAAGTAAAGACACATAACTAAAGTATCGAAAGTTGTGAATTGAACATCAACAAACTTGAACAATCGCCCCTTACCCAGGTACTCGATTGGAGCGACTTTTCTGGAGGTCTTATTCAGGGGAAAACCTTCTCTGTTGTGACCTTCGGTTGCCAGATGAACAAGCATGATTCCGAGCGTATCGTGGGCATGCTTACTGCCTTGGGCGCTGAAGAAGTCGACACCATCGAAGAGTCCGACATAATCATCTACGTTACATGCTGCGTAAGGGAGGCCGCCGATGTTCGCCTTATGGGCCAGGTGGCGTCGCTGAAGAACGTACCTCTGCGTCCTAACAGCCCGGTTTCGAAAAGGGTTGTGGTAATCGGCGGCTGCATTGGCCAGCGAGACGGCCAGAAGCTTGTTGAGAAGCTCCCCCATGTCGATGTCGTTTTCGGAACCTTCAACCTGGCAAGCTTGCCGCGCCTTATCGAGCAGGCTCTTGAAACGGGAGATCATGCGGTAGAGGTGCTGACTGAGGCGAAAGAGTTTCCGACGGATTTACCGAGCGAACGTGAGTCCAAATGGTCTGCGTGGCTTCCTATCTCTATAGGTTGCAACAATTTCTGTACCTACTGCATCGTTCCCTATGTTCGTGGCAGGGAAAAATCTCGATCCATCGAAGATGTCGTGAACGATGCCATCCGTATGAAGCAGGACGGGGTGAAAGAGATCACCCTCCTTGGTCAGAACGTCAATTCCTATGGACGCGACCTGTATGGTGAACCCCGTTTTGCCGATCTGCTTCGTAAGGTCTCGGAAACCGGAATCGAGCGAATTCGATTCGCAACATCCCACCCTAAGGACCTCAACGATGACGTCATCAAGGCTTTCGGCGAGCTCGATAACCTTATGCCTGCATTGCATCTTCCTGTTCAGTCCGGCTCCAACAGCATCCTGAAGGCGATGAACAGACGCTATACTCGCGAGCACTATCTGGCTACCATAGAAAAGCTCCGTGCGGTTCGTCCCGACATCGCTCTTTCCACGGATATCATCGTTGGATTCCCCGGTGAAACCGAGGAAGATTTCCAGCAAACATACGACCTGATCAAAGAGGTTGGCTACCATCAGGTATTCACTTTCATTTACTCAAAGCGCGAAGGCACGCCCGCTGCGCGTATGCAGGACGACACCCCACGCGAAGTTATTCAGGAGCGGTTCGAGCGACTGGTCGATCTTGTGCAGGAAAACGCTCTCAAGGTGAATCAATCGGATTCCGGCGCTACGGTGAAGGTTCTTGTTGAAGGTGTGTCTAAACGTGATCCCAATGTTCTCACGGGGCGCAGCCCGAAGAACCAAACGGTGCATGCGCCCATTCCGGCAGGCAGGAGCATAGACGAGCTTCAGGGTTCGATCGTAGACGTTCAGGTTACCCATGCTCGCGCTTGGTACCTGAAGGGCGATGTCGTCTCGTGACGAATTGCGTTATCGCCATCCTTGGGCCAACCGCCTCTGGCAAGTCGGATTTGGCCCAACTCGTTGCCATGGAGTTAGACGGGGAAGTGGTTTCCGCTGACTCTATGCAGGTGTATCGAGGGATGGACATCGGTACAGCGAAGATGATGCCAAGCCAGATGCTGGTTCCGCATCATCTTATTGACATACTCGACCCCGGTGAGCCTTTCTCTGCTCAGCTCTTTCAGCAGTTGGCAAGAAGCTGCTTTTCGGAGATAGGGGATCGTGGAAACGTTCCAATTCTTTGCGGTGGGACGGGCCTTTATGTTCAAGCCGCTTTGGAGGATATGCGTTTTCCCAAGGGTAATCAGGCGGATAACCCTGTACGAGCAAGATATGAGGCTCTTGCGCAGGAGCACGGGCCTGATTATCTGTGGGATTTGCTGAATTCTCTCGACCCCGAGTCGGCGGGGCATATACACCCGAACAATGTTCGTCGGGTAGTTCGCGCTCTCGAAATGCATGAGCAGGGGATATCCTATGCTGAACAGGTCGATGGGATGAAGTCTCTCCCCGAGGTGGTACCGTCCCTCCGTTTCGGCCTTACCAGGGATCCCGTTCTGCTTGCGCAGCGAATAGAGCGCAGGGTAGACCGCATGTTCGAGCAAGGTTTGGTTGAAGAGGTGAAATCCCTCCTGAGCGAGGGATTGCGCGATGCGCTCACTGCGCCGCAGGCCATCGGCTACAAAGAGGTTGTTTCCGCCCTCGATGGCCAGATCACCATGGATGAGGCCTCGGAGCTTATCAAGACTGCCACCAGGCGCTATGCCAAACGTCAACGAAGTTGGATGAGGCGCGACAGTCGATTGATCCCTGTCGATGCAGACGCTGACGACCTGCCGACGATCGCCAACATGATCGTTGAAACGTACCGGCAACGTTGTGCCGTAAAATAACCCCAAAGAACGCTATCCGCGAAGGAGACTTCTATGAAACTCGAATTCACTAAACTCAATGGCTTGGGCAACGATTTCGTCTTCGTTGACGATATGGATCAGCGAATCGATTTGACGGCAAGCCAGGTGGCGTTCCTTTGCGACAGGCATTTCGGCATCGGCGGCGATGGCGTTGTTTTGGTCAGGCCGTCTTCGCGCCCCGAATGCGCTGCTTACATGCACTACATCAACTCTGACGGAACCTTGGCCGAGATGTGCGGAAACGGGGTTCGCTGCTTCACCAAGTTCCTCGTGGACAATGGCTATGTCGACCCAAAATCGGGCTCATACGTTGCCGACACCAAGCGTGGGCCCCTTCCGATCTCCTTCCAGCTCGATGACGAGGGCAAGATGAGCGTGGCATCGGTCGACATGGACGAGCCTATTCTTGAACCCGCCTTGGTTCCCACGAACCTAGCTGCTTCCGGCGTTTCCGATGAGGGAGTCTCGTTCGTCAAGGAGGCAAAGGTGGATTCCCCTTGGGGCGCTTTTGCGTTTACCTGTGTTTCCATGGGCAACCCCCATGCGATTTGCTTCTTCGACGACATCGAGTCATTGCCGGACGACTGGTTCCTGGGGGATGCCAAGTGCCTTGACTCCTTCGATCTTAATCGAATCGGGGCATTCTTCGAAAAGAATCCTGTGTTCCCTGCTAAGACAAACGTCGAGTTCATCGTACCTGCTGAAGACGGCCTTCATATGCGCGTGTTCGAGCGTGGCTGCGGTGAGACTCTGGCGTGTGGCACGGGAGCATGCGCTTCCTTGGTGGCCGCTGTCCTTACCGGACGAAGCGCCCGCACGAACAAGGTTCACCTTCGCGGCGGCATTCTTAATATCACCTGGAGCGACAACAACCATGTCATAATGACCGGCCCTGCCGCTAAGGCCTTTACCGGGACCATCGAGTTGTAGCCATCACATGATCGTATTCGACGAAGTAAAGCAGCACGGTCCGAAGACCGTTATCGAGAAGCCTCGCGAGCGCGCTGTGCTTGTGGGTGTGGAGCGTCCCGACCAGGAATGGACGCTGGAATCCTCTTTGGCTGAGCTGGAACGATTGGCGTGGACTGCCGGTGCAGACATGGTTGCCACGACCTCTCAGCGTCTTGATTCGCCGAATCCAAGGACTTTCGTCGGCAGCGGTAAAGCAGAGGAGATCGCCGATTTGGCCAGATCCTATGCCGCTGACGTTGTTATATTCGACGATGAGCTAACCCCTTCCCAGCAATCTAACCTTGAGTCGATTGTTGGGAAGGATGTTAAGGTTATCGACCGCACAGCCTTGATCCTGGATATCTTCGCCCTTCATGCAACCAGCAAGGAGGGTAGGCTGCAGGTTAGGCTTGCACAGAACCAGTATTTGTATCCCCGTCTTCGCGGCATGTGGGCCCATTTGGCTTCCAATCGAATGGGCGGTGGGGTAGGTAGCCGCTTCGGCGAAGGCGAAAGCCAGCTCGAAGTCGACAGGCGCCTTATCCGGAATAGGATCACGTCTATTCGCCGAGACCTCGCCAGCCTGTCCAAGAAAAGGGACTTGCAACGTAAGAAAAGAAACGAATCGGGAGTTTTCAGGATCGCCCTTGCAGGCTATACGAATGCGGGCAAATCCAGCTTGCTGAATGCGATTACCGGTTCGGAAGTTCTAAGCTACGACAAGCTTTTCGCCACCTTGGACTCCACGACGCGCCAGCTTGTTCTACCTGAGGGTAGGGAAGTAACGCTCACTGACACCGTTGGCTTCATCCAAAAACTGCCGACCACATTGGTCGAGGCTTTCAAATCTACGCTTGACGAGATTAACGGAGCAAACCTGATACTTCATGTGGTCGATTCGTCCGACAGCAATTCTTCCAAGCAGATCGACACCGTTAATATGGTGCTTGAGCAAATTGGCGCGGAAGAGATCGGAAGGATTCAGGTATTCAATAAGAAGGACCTACTGTCCGAGGAACAGTACCAAGCACTGCAGGCTCGTTATCCTCATGCGATTTTCACCTCTACCAAGAGCGGTGAAGGCCTCAACGAGCTCATTGCCAGAATCGGTATTGTCGCTTCTGCGCAGGATGAGCTATTGGAGGTATTGATACCCTTCAATAGGGGAGACCTGGTATCTTTAGCGCATCAACGTTGCACTATCTTGAACGAGGATTACAACGAATCAGGCACCCACCTGGTTCTGCGTGCAGGCAAACAAGCAGGTGCGATGCTTAAGCCATTTACTTGCCCTCCTAAATAACCTTCCTCAAAACCGCGACAACTTTCCCGGCAATAGCGCAGTCGGTTGTGATGATGGGCTCCATGGTTGAGTTCTCGGGCTGCAACCGTATATGGTCGCTTTCTTTGTAGAACCGTTTAACCGTGGCGCCGTCTTCTATAAGGGCAACGATGATCTCGCCGTTGCGCGCAACCTGCTGCTGCTTCACTACAACGTAGTCGCCATCGTTAATGCCGGCTTCTATCATCGATTCGCCATGTACTTTCAGGATGAATGATGCCGAATCGCCAACCAGTTCGGTTGGCAGGGACATCGACGCTTCTATGTTCTGTTCCGCCAGTATTGGTTCACCGGCAGCCACGTTGCCGACAAGGGGCAATTCCAGGTTCTTGCTAGACCCTTCTGATCCGTACGTTTCCAGGTGCTGACGCTTTGAAGCAAGGGAAATCGAACGAGATTTCCGCTGATCCCTTTCTATATACCCTTTTTCCTCGAGCGTTTTCAGGTGAACGTGCACGGTAGAGGGCGAAGAGAGCTGCACAGCTTCAGCTATCTCGCGCACGGTGGGGCCAAAGCCTTTTTGCTCGATGTAGGACTCGATGAAATCATAGACACTCTGTTGACGTGCTGTTAGGGGTTTCGACATGACGGCCACCTTTAAGTTAATGCGAACAGATGTTTGTATTTTTGTTGACAGGAACGTATGTTCGATTTAGAGTATACACGAACAAAGGTTCTATGCAAGGAGGTCTACTATGAACAAGGAAAAGACCGTGTACCGCGTCTACGGTTCAGCTGCCCTTAAGCCCGAGTGCATCGAACAGAATAGATCTTCTGCTTCGATCATTGATTTCGAGTCCGTTCGCACCCGCTCTCATAAAGACAACTTCGGCGCTTCAACCTCTAGCTCTGTACCAACATGGGCTGCACGAGGAGCTTCGAGCGGATCCTTTGTCGATTCACTGAAAGATGCCTTCGTAGACCGTAGCAAGGCCTCAACTGCAGATTCGCGCGAGGTGGCTAGGTTTATCGGCATTCTTGCCGTTATCGGTTTAGTTGTAGCTTTCCTCGGCGCATAAGCTCCACTACCGTTCAAACCACTACCGCTTTGATGCTTCACTGATACCAGCTAAAAGGGCACAACATCTTGTATACTGATTCACGTTGAATTTGGTATAAGGAGACGCTATGAAATGCCCTTCATGTGGCTATATGGAATCGAAAGTGGTCGACTCGCGGCCTGCAGACGAAGGCGCTTCGATTCGTCGCAGACGAGAATGCCTTAGCTGTGGTTCAAGGTTCACAACGTATGAGCGTTCCTGCGAGAACCCTATTATCATCACCAAATCCGATGGCTCTTCAGAGGCGTACAACCGCGACAAGCTCTTCAGAGGGCTTTTGATCGCCTGCGCAAAACGCCCCGTTTCGTCCGAGAAACTCTCTCAGATCATCGACAGCATCGAGTTTGAGTTGAGGAATTCTTCCCAAAAGGAAACCTCTTCAAAGGAACTGGGCGACATGGCCCTACGTCGTCTTGCCGATGTTGATGAAGTTGCCTATATCCGCTTTGCAAGCGTTTACAAGGATTTTAAGAACATCGATGAATTCCGCGATGCATTGAAGGGGCTCTAACATGAACGAACTCGTGGTTCCATTGAAGCAACTTTCCGATACTTGTCAGGTTCCGGGAAACGCTTACAACGGCGATGCCGGATACGATCTGTGTTCAACCGTTGAAGTCACGCTGGAGCCTTTCGAGAGAATGCTGGTGCCTACGGGCCTGGCTTTGCAGATTCCCGCCGGCTACGCAGGCTTTGTTCTTCCTAGAAGCGGAATGGCAATAAAAAAGGGGCTTTCTCTCGTGAATGCCCCTGGTCTTATCGACAGCAATTATCGTGGTGAAATCAAAGCCATACTTGTGAACCTAGACCCTAACAACCCGATCGATATCCATGTTGGGGATCGGATTGCCCAGCTGGTAATAATGAAGGTTGAATCCGTGAGGTTTAATCAGGTAGATGAGCTTGAATCTTCCTGTCGCGGCGACGGCGGCTTTGGCTCAAGCGGTATATCTCAATAAATCGGTGATAACATATCTTATGTAAACCTAGCAATTCTCTTATTAGTTGCGAGGATGCTCCTTACTCTGTCGACTCCTTGTTAAGAAACGCGGCCTCGGCTGCCTTGGAAGTGCCAGTGCTATTATCTATTCGAGAGATAGCTTGTTGGCGTTGTTACCGATAGGCTGAAGAATCCATAGTTCGCCTGAGGAGATATGAGCATGGCTGAGATTGTCGAGACAGATCCGTTTTGCAAAACCGATCGGTTTGCCTCTAAGAATGGAATGGTGGTAACTGAGGTCGGTGAGAACTATTCCGTATGCCAAATGGTCATCGACGAGAGCTTCCTCAACGGTATCGGCATCCCTATGGGCGGTGCCTATTTCACGTTAGGAGATCTCTCGTTCGGCGCTGCCAGCCATTACATCGCAAACGAGATGGTTACCTTGAACTCCCAGATTGACTTTATCGCTTCGGCGAAATTGGGTGACACGGTAACTGCGAATTGTACGCAGGCTCCCGGCACCTCTAAGAAGATCCAGCGTTACGAGATCAAGATCACTGATCAAGACGACAAATTGCTGGCGCTCATGCATGTAACGGGTTACCGTAAATCCCATCACAGCAAATAGGTAGTTTAACGATATGGACCTTTTAAACTCCCCTTCTGGTTTTCCAGGATGGGGAGTTTATTGTTCTGGCTCCAGCGCTTCGCAGTATGCGGCATATAGATCGGGAAAGACCTTTTTTTGGCTGACCGTTTTGAACGTTTCCCGTTCAACTAGACAAAGTTGAGTGGTTCCCTCGAAGTGCGGTTTTACCTGACTGGGGTCCTCGCCTTTTAGATACATCTCGTAGGAAACCTCGGTCCTTACCGAAGAGACTTTGGTAACTCGGGTTCTTACAAGGATTGTATCGCCGTACCTAAAAGGTGAACGGTAATTTGCGTCGACATGCAGAACCGGCGACATATAGCCTGCTTGTTCTATGCTGCTGTAAGGGAATCCGAGTTTTTGCAAGAACTCTGTGCGGGCTACTTCGAGGTAGATCAGATAGTTGGCGTGATAGACAACACCCATGCAGTCGGTTTCTGCATAGCGAACCTCGATTTCGGTCCAGCATTCCATCTTTGCGACCAATCCCTTCTCTTGCTCATCAATTGATGTAGCAGATTATAATAATCGCCGTTGTAGATAATGCGATCATCAGTTATCTTGCATAGTCCTTAACTAGAAAGCCAGATTGGATAATGAACAATCATCAGCCAAAGAGTCGTGCAACCAACAGCCATGGCAGTGGTTTCAGTAGGTTGTCCCCCACCCTTGCTTTTCAGCTTGCAGCTCCGCATACCTGGGCTGCGGCTATAATGCCCGTTTTGCTTTCCTATGTATATTGCACGGTTGCGTACTCTTCCAAGCTGAGCATTCTTTTTGCCTTGATCCTGCTTTTGATTTGCATCCTCATGCAATCGGCCGTCAATGTTTTCAACGACTACTTTGACTTTAAGAAAGGCACCGACACCAGTGAAAACTCATCTGAAGATGCGTTTGACGCAGTGCTTGTGTACAACAACCTAAACCCCCGATCGGTCTGCCTTCTCGGTATCGGCTTCCTTGTGCTTGCTGGTGTTCTGGGGCTCTATTTGGTGTTTCTTACCAGCTGGATACTATTGGCGCTTGGGGTTGTTGGCGCTCTGATCGTGGTGCTGTACTCGGGCGGGAAGACACCTATCTCGTACCTCCCGATCGGAGAATTTGTAAGCGGGTTCGTAATGGGCGGAATTATCCCATTAGCTTGCTGCTATGCCCTTTCAGGCGTATTCGATCCGTTTGTTTTGCTTGTTTCGCTGCCTACGATGATCGGTATCGGGATGATCTTGTTCACCAACAACACATGCGATATCGAAAAGGATATACCCGCACAAAGGAAGACCCTTTCGGTGTTGCTGGGAAGGAAGCGGGCACCACGGGTTTACCGGGTGATGATCTTGATCTGGATTGTAGTGGTGGCCGTCATCGTAGGCATCTTCTTCCCAGCAGGCACGCCAGTGACTATGGTTATGGTTCTGGCAGAGTTTCCGGTTCTTAGGGCGATCTTGAACAATCCCCTAACACAGCAGTCTCGTACCGCTGCGATGTCCCAAATCGTAATGCTGAACGTGATTATGGGTACGTTTTATTGTTTGGAGATAGGCTCAACGAACCTGATTTCATGGGTTTAACTGAAGCTGGGAGCCGTAATAGTCTTCTTCCCGGCCAAACTTGAGAGATCGGCATAGCGTATCAGCTCATCGAGCGAGCTGCCTTCTTCTTCATCTATCATCCCGGCAGTATAGGCCAGACGACCTAATATCCGCTCTGCAGATAGTCCAGTGCGGTGCAGCAACGTGTGCACGTCCAGGTCTTTGTCTCGCTTGGACAGACGCCTTCCTGAAGCGTCTACCAGCACGGGGATGTGGGCATATTCGGGATGGTCTGCTCCGAGCTTTTCTTGCAGGTACATCTGACGCGGTGTCGATGTTAGCAAGTCCAGCCCACGCACAATCGAGGTTACACCCATTTCCGCATCGTCGACAACGACGGCAAGTTGATAGGCGAATACGCCATCGCTTCTTCGGATGATGAAGTCACCCGAGCATTGTTCCAGATTGAAACTTTGCGGACCCTGGAACCTATCGCAAAAGGACTTTATGGTGCTATCTACTTTAACCCGAGTTGCCGGCCGGCGAGCTGCTCGCTTGAGCTGTATCTCTTCGGCCGAAAGATTCCTGCATATTCCCACATACACATATTCTTCGCCGAAATGAGGCGCGTTTGCTGCGTGAAGGTCTGCCCTGCTGCAGAAGCACGGATAGGTTAGGCCTTGCTTTTGCAGCAGATTCAAGGCCTCCAGATAGGCTTCTGTGCGCTCGCTTTGGTAAACGGGGGCGTTCTCCCATTCAAACCCGAAAACCTTAAGGTCGTTGATTATCGAGTCCGCATACTCTTTCTTCGTTCGAGCAGGGTCTAAGTCTTCGATTCGTAGAAGGATCTCGCCATCGGTTTTCTTCGCTAACAGATAAGCAACAAGAAACGAAAACAGGTTCCCGAGATGCAGCCCGCCCGAAGGAGTGGGCGCAAAACGGCCGATAAGCTTATTCGACATACCGCAACACGAAGCTGCCGATTTGAATCACGTCTTTGTTGGCGAGCATCGCATGGTCTACATTGACGTTGTTTACCCAGACGCCGTTGAAGGATCCTGTATCACGAATGGACCAACCGCCAGGGACTCGTTCAAGCAGTGCGTGCTTGCGGGATACGGTCATGTCGTTGAGAAAGATCTCGCAATGTGGCGAGCGGCCTATAACGGCGCTTTCCCCCTCCAACGGGAAAGCGATTCCTTTCTGGCGCCCAGTTAGAACGGTGATCGTAGGAACAGAGGTTGAAGCCCTTTTTGGTTCGGGGTCTTTGGGATCAAGGGAAACAGCTCGAAACGCCTCCGTCGATCCTTGAAGATGGTAACCGCAGGCTTCACAGTGCTCGGAGCCTTCAGCTAGAGGAGTGTTGCATACAGGACATACAGTCATTGAGATCTCCTAATTGGTTGTTTCGGTAGCGTTAGCGCCATAAATGAGCGGGGTGGTGTTTACGACAGTGCTTTCAGCTTGAGTCTGTTCCCCGGAAAAGCCCTTGAGCAGGCGTTCCCACCAAATGCCCACGCCCTCAATGAGGTTGGGGGCAGCGCAGCTTTCGGCAGCAACAAGATCCTGTTGAGCCACTACTTCATTATGCTGGTAGAAGGTAACGGTCCCAACTTTTTGGCCAGGTGAAACATCGCCTGAGACTGAGTCGTAGGTGATTTCCTGGCTGATGTTTCCGTCTAAGGTGAAAACATTCACCGTGGCATCGGGGTCTTTCAAGGTTGCCTTGAAGGTCTTATCGAGCCATCCGGTATGACTTACATTGGCCACAACGGGAACGGTGACGGTGTTGCCCTTGTTGTCTTGGTAACTGGAGGTTTCCGAGCTGTGGATAAGGGGGTAATCGATGGTGTTGCTGTAGACCCACTCGTCCAAGGTTTTCGCGTCAACGAACCTTTGGGACTCGCTAGAGGAGTCCAGAACGATGGCATAGAGGGTTTTGCCGTTTCTTTCGACTGCTCCGGCGAAGCACTCCCCTGCTTTGTCGGTGTAGCCGGTTTTGATTCCACATGCACCATCGTATTCGCCAAGAAGAACATCGGTTGACGACAAGGCGACATCGGCGGTTGCCCCGTTGCGCTGAACCTGAATCGTGGTGCTTTCAGTGGCAACGATGCTGCGGAATGTGTCGTTCTTCATTGCTTCGGCGGCCATTATGGAAACATCGCGCGCCGAGCAGTGCATGTCGGCTTCGTACGAATCGAAATCGAGGCCATGGGGATTGGCGAAAAGAGAATCGGTCATGCCGAGGTTCTTCGCCTTCTTGTTCATGGCGTAAACGAATGCCTCGAAGGGGTCATCGGGAACGTTTGGGTCGCCCGCATCGTTGAGGTTCTGCTTGACCTGAGCCCCCATGCTTTCAGCGATGGCCGTGGCGGCATCGTTGCCCGAGCAGATCATCATTGCCTTCAGCGCCGATTCAAGGTCCATGGAGTCTCCGGTTTGGAGCATTGCGGAAGACTCGCCGATAGAGGCAGCGTTCTTGCTTACGGTTATGGTGGTGTTCTTGAGGTCGCCGTTTTCAAGGGCAACGATAGCGCTCATGGTTTTCGTGACCGAGGCGATTTGAACCTGGCTGTCGGCGTCGCGCTCAAAGTAAACCGTGCCATCGTCGGAAACCACTATCGCATGATTGGCAACGATATTAGGGCAGGACGTTGCGGCAAGCCCACGCTGCTGAACCGTCAACCCCGAAACAACATCCGAGTTGCGAACATCGGCACATGCTAAAGAGGGCGAACCAAGCAGCAGCGCCAAAGCCGCGGCTACGGTAAATGCCAGGGCTCGCAAGGTGCTGGTACGGAGCTGCAAATGGACGATGGGAAGATAGTGCTTTTCGTCCGAGGTAGATAGAAGTCCCATAGCTTGCAAACGCTCTCCTTTCGCTGCTTTATGCCGTACCCTTTACGATTACCTTGTTTTTAGGCGAATAGTTCGAGGTGAACTCGTCTGTGTGAAGCACATTGCCGGAGCGATCCTTCACCGTGCGAACAATAGTGATGCTGCTGCCGTCAACCCCGGTGCTTTCAACGTATTCCTTGCCCGAGGCAAGGGTGTCGTCGGTCTTGTACGTGGTTGAGTACGTTTGACCGGCTTGCCATTCGCCGTATTCGGTGGAAACCTGGTATTGAGGGCTGACGCCAACAAGTGTACAGGTTACCGAAGTCGAGGTGTATGACATCACGAGCAATACATCCGAAGAGGTATCGTTCTGCCAAACAAGATCCATATCGGGATAAGCGATAGCCGCATCGCGTCCTTTGGGATAGCTTTCGATGTACAACGTGTGGTTGTAGCGCTTCGGCACGGGGTATCCCGCAAGGTATACCGAGTTGAATACGGTTGTGGCAACCTGGCAAATACCGCCACCGATGGCGTCGGAGTAAGATCCGCTTACGATGGCGTGAGCGTTCTGGTACCCCTTGTCCTCGGTTGCCTCGCCTGCGATATCGTTGAAAGACCACTTCTCCCCCGCCTTGCAGATGGAGTTGTTCAAAAGATCTGCCGCGGTATGGATATTGTTCACTCGAGCTTCAGCGCCAGAGCTGTATTGCGTAGTAAACGACGAGATCTCGCCGATCAGCCCGAATGAATAGGCGTCATCCAGTGACAAGGTTGAGGGGATGCTCGCAGATTGAACCTCTACGGTAGGTGCTTCTGTTCGCTCTTGCCCGGTGAAGAACGTTTCGTTCATCTGGTTGATGGCCTCGGATGCCAAGGGGACACTGCCCTGGGCAGTGGTTGAAACAGAGACCGTGCCATCGGAGCCCTTATTGAAAGAAACGGTGAGCCCCTCGTCTTGGACATTGGAGTGAAGCGAACTAAGGATCTGGGGCTTGGCGGAATCTGCGTTGAAGCTAGGCTGCAGTTTCCAGCCGGCGCCGTCTTGCACCACAGCGGTCTTAATCCAGCCGCCCAAGTCCGTCCTGGATGCAGTCCATGTCTGGCCCTCGTAGCTAAAAGTCACGCCAGCGGAAATGGACCTATTCACGGTATCGGCAACTTTCTGCGCATCTGCTTCGCGAATCTGAAGCGCAAGATGCTCCGTCTCCAAGACGTCTTTCGAGTTTTTCTCAGAGCTTAAGAAGGCATCGTTCAGATGTTCAATGAGCCACTCCCTGGTAACTTCGTCCCCCTCGTTGCCATCGGTCACCGAAGCTACGCCGTTTTCTACCTTGATGTCGTAATTAACGCGCTTCGTGCCAACGGCGGCAGTCATCTGATCGCGGAGGCTATCGAGGGATGAGTCGTTGAAGTTGCACTCGGGACTGATGGAATACCCGAACAGCGTTGAGAGGACACGGCCAACGGGCCCCAGGTTGGAACGGCCCACTTCGAACGCTTCGTCAACCAAGGGAACGATGTTGAGCTCGGCATCAACCTCGTTGCCGGTAACCGTCCACTGTGTGCGGTCGGAGAGAGACTGCTCGTAAGAGATCTGCTGCTCGATATTGGAGTCGGTGTCAGTTTCCTTGGGATTTTCCAAATCGTGTTGCGTTGCGAAGAAGGTGTCTACGTTCGAGGAAACACGCTCTGAGTATTGCGCCGATACCGCAGAAGATGCTTCTTCCTTTGTCATGCCGGCAACGGAAACATCGCCGATTTGAACTCCGGCATAGATACGATCACCGTTGATAAGCGAGTCTATGCCACCTGCCACAAGCAACACGGCGATAATAGCAAAGCCAACCTTGAGCTTCAGCGAAGAGATACGGGAGCCCTTGCGTTTGGAGCGGCCATTTACTGCTTTGTTTCCGCTATGGATTGCAGATGATCCTGCGAAGTTTACAGTATTGGAACCGCGGCGTGGATTCGCCGGCCTTTTCCTCTGAGCCTGCGCAGGAACGGAACTCACAGCGGGTCGACGAGCGCCTGATTTAGCAGTTGTCTGTCGCTGCCGAGGGCGGCCCTTGCCCGATGCGTTATCGGCATCGCTAGGACGAGCGTTTCTGCGGCGATCGAAAGACCGGGTGCCGTAAACACCGCCGTCGATAGACGACTGCCTGCGCGTGCTGTTCGGACTAGCCTTGCGAGACTGATAGGAGGGTTGTGCTGAATTGCTGTTATTGCGTACCTGACGAAGAGGCTGAGAAGCTTGAGGCTGGCCGGATTCAAGTGCCTGCTTGGCTTCGCGCTCTTGCGCTGCCCTGCTTCTGATTCGATCGATCTGATCAGACGAGCGCAGTCCTCTGCTGGTGACTGAAGGAAACTCACCCGAGCCAACTACATTGGGGCGGCTAGCGCCGTTAGATGTCCGAGGATCGCTCCCGGGGTAGCGATTGGGCGAAGAAGAGGTGCCGCCTTCGCGCGCGGAGGAGGTGGGATAGCGATTTTGCGAGTTTGGGTATTTCCTTGATGGGCACATAGCCAGTGCTCTACTCTCCGTGCCTGTTCGTCAGTTCTGCTTCACGTGCGGCGTTCATTCCCTTTACGCCCGAGACGATGTAATGCGCTGTTGTGGCGATGCAGAGAACCAACCCAATGTAGACGAACCAGAATCCCCATGAATACTGGGAATCGGAGAAGCCCGGCAGCCACCCCCAAGTAACGAGATTAAGCCCTTGGAGAAGCGGCATGTTCAAGAGGATGCCCGCAAAACCGATATACAGAAACGTGGTGGCAACTTTACCCAGGTAGATAACCGGCACGCGTACCTTCCACCGTGAAATAAGGTAGCTACCTCCGCACAGCATGAGCAGATCGCGCAGTACCACGACGAGAACGATCCAGACGGGCAAACGTCCGATAACAAGCAGACCCACCACACCCGAGATCATAAGGAATCGATCCACGAATGGATCCAGAAGCTGACCAAGCTTGGAAACGGAATTGGTGCGGCGCGCAACCTGGCCATCAACCCAGTCGGTAGAGGCTGCAACAGCGAAAACAATCGTGGCGGCAAGATTCAAATCGTTGAAGAGCAGCACCAGGAACACCGGGATCATGCAAAGGCGGATGAAGGAAAGGATATTGGGTATGGTAAGGATCTTGTTGCTAACCTCGTATTCAGATTGCTTGACCTGATCCATCGAGCCCTCCACAAAAGAACCGGGCCACCTGGGCCCGGTTCGAAACACCGATTCTCCCTGCGAAAGAAGTCCTACTCGGTTTCAGCGGCCTGCGCGCTCTGCTTAGCCGCCTTGGCTTCCTTCGCCGCTTTGATTCTAGCAGCTTTCTCGGCTTCTTTTCGGGCTTGCTCGGCCTTTTCCTCTTCGCTTGGCTCGGGCTTTCGGAAGGTCTCCACAACCTTCTCCTTAGAAGGATGAACGATAACCGCATCCATGTTCAAGCAGCCTTTGGGGCATTCTCGAACGCATGATTCACACTGAATGCATGCAAAATGGTTGATCGACCAGGTTTTATCCTTTTTCACTACCGAAATGGCATTGGTTGGACAACGCTTTTCGCAAATGCCGCAGTAAATGCAATCTGCATCGTTGAAGCGAACGCAACCTCGAAGTGCGGCAGGATGCTCAGGCTCCTCGAACGGATAGCGGACCGTCTCAGGCTTTCCGAACAGCGACCTGAGGGTCATTTTCCCAAGTTTGAAACCACCCATTGGTCTACCTTTCCGTACAGCTGATGCAGGGATCGATGGTGAGAACGATCATGTTCACGTCCGTCAGATCGCATCCTTTGAGGGCCATGGTCATGCCTGCAATATTGGTTGATGTTGGTGTGCGAATACGCATTCGCTCAAGGTACTTCGTGCCATTGCCGGATGCGTAGTAATACACCTCGCCACGAGGCTGCTCCAGGATATTGCATGCTTCCGAACCTTCGGCGGGAGCGCCCTTCACGGGGTTCAGGATCAAACCATCCGGGATCTTGTCGATAAGCTCGCATACGATGTCGATGGATTGCAGTACCTCAAGGGCGCGCACCTTGATTCGGGCGTAACAGTCACCCTGATCGTCCAAGATCGGCTCGAACGAGGCAAGCTCGCCATAGCCACCGATGCCTAGGCAGCGGACGTCGTTGTTGACGTTGCTTGCACGGGCAAACGGGCCCACCATGCCGTACTCACGTGCATGCTCTTCGTCGATGAAGCCAACGCCAACGGTGCGGTTCATGACAGAAGAGTCTTTCAGGAATGCGTTGCAGATCTCGGAATACTCGCCCTTGAGGGAGGTGAGCGTGTCTTTGATGCCTGCGAGCGTGGGCGCGTCGATGTCGCGGGTTACGCCGCCAAGCAGCGTGTAAGAAAGGATGACGCGGCCACCGGCAACGTTTTCGAATATATCCAAGATGCGCTCGCGCAGGCGCCAACAATGCATGAACAGGCTTTCGTAACCGAAAGCGTCGGCTGCCAGACCCATCCACAGCAGATGGGAATGGATGCGGGAAAGCTCGTGCATGATGGTGCGAAGGTACTCAGCGCGCTGCGGAACTTCGACGCCCATCAGCTGCTCGATGGTCTGAGCGTAGCCGTAGCTATGGCCGAACGCGCAGATGCCGCAGATGCGCTCTGCCACATAAATGTACTGATGGATGTCGCGTGTTTCGACCAGCTTCTCAAGACCGCGATGAACGAAGCCGATTTGCGGCAGAACGTCGACAACGGTTTCGTCCTGGACAACCAAATCGAGGTGCAGGGGCTCGGGCAGAACCGGATGCTGGGGGCCGAATGGAATTACTTGCGCTTTACCCATGGTTACTCGCCCTCCTTCTTCTGTTCGGCGGAACGGTCAGCGGCAGCGGCTTTCTTCGCCTTGGCTTCCATCGCAGCGCGTACCTTTGCTGCCTTTTCGGGATCCATTGCCGCCAACTTGGCTTCAAGGTCATCCGCAGCTTTCGCCTTGCTGGCTTCAGCTTCCTTGGCAGCCTTCGCGGCCTTCGCCTTCATGGCGGCGCGCACTTTTGCGGCCTTTTCCGGATCCATGCCAGCGAGCTTCTTCTCCAGCTCTTCATCGCTAACGGGCTGGGCTGAAGCGTCCTTCTTGGCCTTCGCGGCTTTAGCTGCCTTAGCTGCGGCAACTTTCGCCGCCTTTTCGCGTGCGGCAAGCTGCTCGGGGCTGATGATGGTCATCGGGGCCTCTACACCTTCCGCGAACGCGTAGAACTTACCCTGGAAATCCAGCACGTTGCCAACCACGTTCACGCCAAACAAATCGTGCGCCTCGTTTTCGAACACGAAAGCGGTAAGGAACAGCTCGGTGACGGAGGGGACTTCGGTAACGCCCTTCTGGATGCCGTAAACCTTCAGGTTCACCACGTTCTCATCCTTTATGAAGGTGTAGATAAGCGTGATGGAATCGTCGCGCTCCAGTACGGGGTGAAGCTGGGCCAGACGGAAGCCTTCTTCTTTGAGCCGCTTGCTTTCTTCAAGGAGCTGCGATAGCTCAATGGGGCGGAAATTCTGCTTGATCGCCATCTTTTATGCACCCCTCTCCTGCTTCTTCATGTTCTTCGCCTTTTCCTCAAGCACGGCAACGCCTTCGACCACCGCATCTATGATGGCTTCGGGGCGAACCGCGCAACCGGGAGCGTAGACGTCTACGGGAATAGCCTGGTCAACGCCGCCGATAACGTTGTAGCAGTCGCGGAAGATGCCGCCCGAGCAAGCGCAGATCCCGCAAGCCACAACAACCTTCGGCTCGAGCATCTGATCGTAGATCTCTTTAACCACGTCGATGTTCCGCTCATTCACGCCGCCGGTTACCAGGAAGATATCGGCATGTTTCGGATTGCCCGTGTTCACTACGCCGAAGCGCTCGGCATCGAACAGCGGCGTAAGAGCTGCAAGCACCTCGATATCGCAGCCGTTGCAGCTGGAGGCATCGTAATGGATGATCCAAGGAGATTTTGATAAGTACGACATTGGTTCTCCTTACAGGTACACAAGCAGGGCGATGTTGATTCCCGCAAACACCAGCGTAACCAACCAGGCGGATTTCAGAAGCAGCTGCCATTTAACGCGAGCGAAGTTGTTGTCGATCCAGATTTCCAGGAAATAGACGAGTACCAGCGCAACGATCACGACGGCTATGCACACGGGGTTGTTCCAGATGAAGAACAGGGCAATCCACGCTAGGAACAACACGTTCTCGCACCAGTGCATGATCTCTACCCGGGCAAGCACCTTGCCCGACATTTCGGTGGTAACGCCCTTCACCAGGTCTTGGTGGGCGTGATGGGAATACGAAAGATCGAACGGCGATTTGCGCAGCTTGATGGTGAGGATGAACAGCATGGCAAGGAACACGCCGATGCACGAGCCGATGATGGGGCTGGGAACATGCAGGATGGCATCTACATCGAAGCTGCCTACGGCAAGGTAATAAGCTACGGCAAGCAGCAGCACCATAGGCTCATAGGCCATCACCTGCAGGGTTTCACGATGAGCTCCAACCTCGGCAAAGGGCGAGCGTGAGGCGTAGGCTGCCATGATGAACAGCATTTCGCCCAGCGTCACAACGAAGACGCACAGAAGGATGTTCCCGCCCGTGAAGAACACGCCACCGGCAACGCAGGTGAACACCAGGGCCCAGAAGACATAGGTTCCGATTGCGGAGTTCACGCCGGCGTTTTCCTTCTGCAGCAGCTTTCGAACGTCGTAGTACGGCTGAAGGATGGGCGGCCCTACCCTGCCCTGCATGCGAGCGGTAACCTTGCGGTCAAGTCCGGCAAGAAGGCACCCGAGGCAGGTTGCGACAACGCCGAAGACCACCGAACCCAGAAGGGTGATGAGGATGGTTATTGCAGTTTCCATTCTTGTACTCCCTTCTTCCTACAGGATACCCAAGGTAACGATGGAGCAATACGCGCCCCAGGCAAAGGCCGCAACCAGCAGCAAGTAACAGCAGGTATTGCCGATGGGACGGATCTTGCTCTCTCCGAATACGGATTCCAGGTACCAGTTTCGCGCGGTGGCTTCCTGGGGAACGGAAAGCGAGTTGATGAACGTGCGATTGTCGTTGTCGGCGGAAACGCCCGAAAGGTATACATCGGTTTTACGCATGGACTTGCGGAACTTGCGCATGCCGCCAAGCAAAACGATGGCCAGTACGACGACAATCACGCCGCAGGTGTAAAGATCGTCAGAGAGGATGGGCTGGATGGCGATCCCCAGCACGGACCCAACATACGGCTCTACCAGGTAGTCGGAGATAAGGGGAATACATGCGCAGCTTACCAGCGCCATGACGGTGAACGTCATCGTGGCAATCCATTCGCTCCAGTGAACCGTTTGCTCGATGCTCTCGGGTGTACCGGTGATACCGGCAAGCTTTCCCAGCCATTTCGCCCAAAACATGAAGGTCGCCGCCGAGCCGAACGCCAACATGAGCAGAAGGGCGAACTGGCGCGTGTCGACGAACGAAACGAGTGTTGCCCACTTCGCCACCAACATGCCGAACGGGGCAAGGAACATGATCATGATGCCCACGATCATCATGCGGGAAAGACGAGGCATCCGTTCGAACAGCAGGTCCATATCCTCGATGTCGCGGGAGCCGATATGATGCTCTGCCGTGCCAACGCAAAGGAACAGAAGGCTCTTGGCAATTGCGTGGAAGATAACGAGGAAGATGGCTGCCCAGATAGCCTCGGCGGTTCCTACGCCAGCGCAGGCGGTGATAAGGCCGAGGTTGGCGATGGTCGAATACGCCAGCACGCGCTTGCCGTTATGTTGGGAGATAGCCATGAACGAGCAGAGCATGAACGTCAGGCCGCCCACAAGGATCACCAGCAGCGAGGGCGCGAAGGATACCGCGTAGATAGGCGCGCACTTGATAAGCATGAACACGCCGGCCTTCACCATGGTGGAAGAATGCAGCAGCGCGGAGGTAGGCGTGGGAGCCACCATTGCGCCCAAAAGCCAGGTGTGAAACGGCATTTGAGCCGCCTTGGTTATGCCTGCCAAGCTGAGGCAGGTAAGCGGCAGCACCACCATCGTGGGGGCAAGCGTACCGAGCACGATGAAATCGGTGAAATCGATGCAGTTGAAGTTGACGGCCAGGTAATACAGAGCCCCAAGGAAGGCAAGGCCACCAACGAGGTTCATGATGATCTGCCTGAAAGAGTTCCGTATGGCCTCGTCGGTCTTGGTGAACCCGATAAGCAGGAAAGAGCAAACCGTTGTTACTTCCCAGGCGGTGAACAGCCAGATGAGGTTGTTGAAGAAGATGATGCCGTACATGGCGGCCAGGAACACGAACATCAGCGCGAAGAACGTTGGGCGACGGTCGGGCATTTCGGTACTGGGATGATGGATACCGAAGTAGAAGTCGTGCATGTAGCCGATGGAGTACACGCAGATGCCCGTGCCGATGACGCCGATGATAAGCGCCATGATCAACGAAAGTGAGTCGAAGTAGAGCGCTTTCGTGCAGGAAAGGTCGTGCGCGAAGACGAACTCGAACACCAGCGAGCCAGCAAGCTGGACAACGGCAAGCAGAAGCGCGGCAACGTTCTTGTACTTCACGCCGAAGCAGATGATGGTGATGCCGATGACCACGCTGACGGCAAGGCATGCATAATCAACAATGCTCGACTGAAAGTTGAAGTACGTCCCTGTTGTGCCCAAGTTCATAACCACGAATGCGACAGACGCAACGGCAATGGCCGCAGAGCCCACGCAAACGATGATATTGCGCGGCTTAGTGGCACGTATGACCACTAACAGCCCCGCGATCACAAGGGGAAACAGGATAAGGAACCCTATCATTTCCATTGGCATGCCCCTCTTCCGGGATCTTATAAACAAAAAGCGACGGACGTCGCATTACCTACTCTAATCTGAATAACAAAGGCGAAGCGTTAAGCTTCGCCTTGCTGTCCCTACGCTCGGTGAACGGGTACCATCACTTATCAGACAAGAGCTTTTCGAGTGTGCGCCATGCGAGTTCGGCGCATTTGACCCGAGCAGGCATGCGGGAAATGCCCTCAAGCTCGGCGGCTTCATCAAGATCTTCCCGATCCTCCTCGGAAAGCTCGTTGCCCTGGATCATACCCAGGAATAGCCCAACTAAGCGCTTCGCCTCGGTGATGGTTTCGCCGGTGATAAGGTCGGCCATCATGTCGGCGGAAGCCTGCGAGACCGCGCAACCGCTTCCCACGAACGAAGCTTCCTCGATCACGTCGTTTTCGATTCGGAGTTGAAGGGTGAGCTCATCGCCGCAGCTGGGGTTCACGCCCTCGTGCGAGCAGGTGCACCCTTCCATCTGGTATTTGTAATCGGGGTGCGAATTGTGCTGCATCAGCGCAGCGGTGTAGATATTGCCAACTGGCGCATTAGCCATGGAACATGCTCCAAACGGTTTCCAGGCCCTTGATCAGGGCATCGATATCGGATTTGTCGTTGTAGAACGCAATGGAGGCTCGGCAGCAGGATTCCACGCCCAACCAAGCCAGAAGCGGCTGCGCGCAGTGGTGCCCTGCCCTGATGGCCACATTGCATCCATCGAGGATACTCGAAACATCGTGGGGGTGTATGTCGGCCACGTTAAAGCTCAGAGCGCCGAAATGCTGGGAAGGATCGGGGTGGCCGATGATGCTGACGTAGGGCAATTCCTGCATGCGTTCCATGAGGTAGCGCATAAGCAGCGCTTCCCTGGCTTCCAGCTGGGAAATGTCCTTCCGCTGAACATACTCGAGCGCCTTGGCGGTAGCGTAGATGCCAGCGGCATCCTGGGTGCCTGCCTCGAACTTCTCGGGCACAGGCGCCCATACCGCATCGGTTTCGGTAACGTTGTCGATCATCTCGCCGCCGGTAAGGAACGGGGGCATAGCGTCCAGCAGGTCGTGCTTGCCCCAAAGGACACCGATGCCGAACGGGCCGAATACCTTATGACCGGAAAAGGCGAAGAAATCGGCTTCGAGCTCCTGCACGTCTACCTGCATATGGGGAACGGACTGTGCGCCGTCGACGACCATGACGCCACCAGCCTTATGGGCACGGCGAGCCAGTTCGGCAATGGGGTTTTGAATGCCCAGGACGTTTGATACCTGCGTGGCAGAGACGATCTTAGTGTGCTCGCCGATCTTGGCATCCATCTCTTCTTCTGAGATGACGCCGTTTGCATCAGGGTAAAGGTAGACCAGCTTAGCCCCAGTTGCGCGGCAAACCTGCTGCCACGGTATGAGGTTCGAGTGGTGCTCCATGATGGTGATGCACACCTCGTCGCCTTCGTGGAGGTTGGCCATGCCGTAGGTTTTAGCAACCAGGTTCAACGCCTCGCTGGTGTTGCGGCAGAACACCACGTCGCGTGACTCAGGTGCATTGATGAATTTCGCGCAAGTTTCGCGCGCCTCGTTGATCGCGGTAGTGGCCTCAACCGAAAGACGATACAGGCCGCGCAAGGCGTTGGCGTTCATTGTCTCGTAGAAGAAGCGCTGGGCGTCCAGCACGCAGGTGGGGCGCTGGGCCGTTGCTGCACTGTCCAGGAACGCCAAGTCGGGGTTGGCGGCCAGCAGCGGAAAATCGCCCTTGTAGGGGTTTTCCGTGATAGTGGAAAGCTTTTCGGGGGTCATGCTAGGCCTCCTCATCATCATCGGCAGAGAAACCTTCGGCATCGATGCCGCGCTGTTCGGCCAGCTTTAAGATCTGCTGGCGAATTGGCTCGTCGGGGAATGCCACGTAGGCTTCCTCGAGCGCCGCAACCGAGAACAGCGATTCGATGGCGGCCTCGGAAAGGCCGCGGCAGTTCAGGTAGAAGCGCTGTTCCGGTCGAACGTGGCCGATGGTGGCGCCGTGGTTGCCCATGACGTCGTCCTCGTCGCAGAGGATGACGGGCACGGTTTTGTTTGTTACGTCCTCGTCGGCCAAAAGAACCGTCTCGCGCTCGTTGCCCACAGAGCCTTTGCAGCCATGCACGAAATCGATGGTGCCGCGCAGCGTCTTCTTCGAAGAGCCGGAAAGCACGCCGTTCGCGTCCATGGAGCTTTCGGTGGCCTTGCCACGCTGCTTGACGGAGTAGTTGAAGTCACGCTCCTGGTCTGCGGCTCCGATGTAGCGGGTGGCAACGTCGATGCGCGATGCTTCGCCGCGAAGGTCGGCCGCCAAGCCAATGAAGGCATGTTCGGCTCCCAAGACGCGATGTACAACGGTTACGTGTGCCTTCGATGCCAGAACGAAGCCGGAGTCGTCGAAAACGGTGATATCACCAGTGAGCGGTTGGATGGATTCAATCTGGACCTGCGCCCCTGCGGCCGCGAAAACGCGCAAACCGCAGCCAACGAAGCCGCTCTCAGCTCCCCCTTCGTAGGACACAACGAGGTTCAGGTTCGACCCCGCTTCGGCCACCACGTCGATGCATGCCGTAGAAGAACATCCATCGACGACGGACACGCGTACCGTAGCCGAGCATTCGCTGCCTGCCGGTGCAACAAGCGCGGTGCGGCCGCCCGCAACTTCCAGTAGGAACGCGTAGGCGTCTTCGCCCATGCCCGTGGCGAACGTATCGGTTACGCTGCCGGAAATCTCTTGCAGCACCGCTTCGCGCTGATACAGCGAAAGCGCGGGAAGGTCCAGGTTGCCCGCTTCCTCTGCCTGCTGAGCGGCGGTTTCCACGGCGCGTGGAGTCGCTTGAACGGGATCGGAGTCGAGCTCTTGCTGATATTCGATAAGCGCTGCATCGAACGGAGTGGCGCTTTCGCCTTCGCAATCCGTAAGCTCGAGGCCCACCAGCTCCAGTGACACATCGGATTCGATGGGACGACCGGCAGGAAGAGCTATTTCGGTATCGCTCACCTTCAGCCTGTGCCAGGTAGGGGCAGGCATGGCGTTGGCGGCCACCAGGGTTTCGGTCTGTTCGGTATTTGAGGCCATTACCCAATCGCCCCTTCCATCTCGAGCTTGATAAGGTTGTTCATTTCCACCGCGTACTCAAGCGGTAGTTCCTTGGAAACAGGGTCGGCGAAACCGTTCACGATCATGCCGCGCGCCTCTTCCTCGGAGATGCCGCGACTCATAAGGTAGAACACCTTGTCGTCGCCGATGCGGCCGATAGTGGCCTCATGTCCGATGTCCACGTTCTTGCAGCGGATGTCCATCGTGGGGATGGTGTCGGATCGGCTTTGGTCGTCGAGCATGAGCGACTGGCAGGAAACCGAGGCGGCGGAGCCATCGGCCTTCTCGGTTGCCACGACGGAGCTGCGGAACGTGGAGATGCCACCGCCCTTGGAAATGGACTTGGTCTCGATGGCGGCAGAGGTATCCTTCGCGTTCAAAACTACCTTGCAGCCGGTATCCAGGTTCTGGCCGGCGCCGGCAAAGGTGATGCCCGTGAACGTGCACGTGCTCTTGCGTCCGTTCAGGATGCTCATGGGATACAGGTAGCCCACGTGGCTGCCGAACGATCCGCTTACCCACTCGATAGCGCCGCCCTCGTCGACGATAGCGCGCTTCGTGTTCAGGTTGTACATGTTCTTGGACCAGTTCTCGATGGTGGAGTAGCGAAGCTTCGCGCGCTTTCCCACGAACAACTCCACGGCGCCGGCATGGAGGTTGGCCACATTGTACTTGGGTGCGCTGCATCCCTCGATGAAGTGCAGGTCGGCATCGTCTTCCACGATGATGAGCGTGTGCTCGAACTGGCCGGCGCCCTTGGCGTTCAGGCGGAAGTAGCTCTGCAGCGGGAAGTCGAGCTTGGTGCCCTTCGGCACGTATACGAAGCTGCCGCCCGACCAAACCGCGCCATGGAGTGCGGCGAACTTATGGTCGGTGGGCGGGATGAGCGTCATGAACTTCTCGTGGATGAGCTCTTCCCACTTCGGCTCCTTCAGCGCCTCTTCGATACCGGAATACACTATACCCATCTTCGAGGCGGTGTCCTGCATGTTGTGGTACACCAGCTCGGAGTCGTACTGGGCGCCAACGCCCGCAAGGTAGGAACGCTCGGCTTCGGGGATGCCCAGCTTGTCGAACGTGTTCTTAACGTCGTCGGGCAAGCTGTCCCAGTCGCTTTTCTGGTCGGTTGCCGGCTTCACGTAGGTAACGATGTTGTCCATGTCCAAGCCGCCGATGGACGGACCCCAGTCGGGATTGCACATGGAGTGGTAGGTTTCCAGCGATTTCAGGCGGAACTCCAGCATCCACGAGGGCTCTTCCTTCTTCTGGGAGATCTCCCTCACGATATCGGGGGTCAGCCCTGCATCGAGCTTGCCGGCAACGGCGTCCGCGTAGCGGAAGTCGTACAGGCTGCGGTCGACGTCGGCGACCTCGGTTCGGTTCTTCGTCACGGCAGCCCCCTATTCAGAAGCAGCGGCTTGGCGCTCGAAGCGGTCGAAGCCCTTTTCGTCGATCTCGGAAATGAGCGAGGCATCGCCTTCCGCCACGATACGGCCCTTCACCACAACGTGAACACGGTCCACGTCCAAATGCTCGAGGATGCGGGTGTTGTGCGTGATGATCACCAGTGCGCCGCCGGTGTTTCGCTTGTAGGTGTCGATGCCGCGCGAAACCACGCCGAGTGCATCTACGTCCAAGCCGGAATCGGTTTCATCGAGGAAGGCAAGCTTCGGCGCAAGAAGCAGCAGCTGCAGCATCTCGAGCTTCTTCTTCTCGCCGCCGGAAAAACCGACGCCCAGCTCGCGATCCAGGTAGGAAGAGTCGAAGCTCAGTTCTTTTGCCAGCTCGCGTACGTGCTTGCGGAACTGCTTGCCCTTCATGTCGAAGCCTTCGCGGTCGGCCACCATAGCGCGCAGGAAGCTGGACACGGGAACGCCGGGGATTTCGGTAGGAGCCTGGAAGCTGAGGAACAGGCCGGCGCGAGAGCGCTTGTTGGGGGAAAGATCGGTGATGTCCTGCCCGTCGAAGAAAACGCGGCCCGAATCGACCGTGTACTCCGGGTCGCCCATGCACACGCGGCCAAGGGTGGATTTACCGGCTCCGTTGGGGCCCATCACAACATGGGTCTCCCCCGCCCCGACGTTCAAGTCGATGCCGCGAAGGATGGGCTTTTCGTCCACCGAGACGTTTATTCCCTGTACAGAAAGAAGTGAATCAGCGCCTGACATCATGCTTGCCTTTCGTTAATCATACTAGTTTGCTAGGATTAAGATAAACGCTCTGGGGGCATTGTCAAGGCACGGCCGCTCATTTGCGATAAACGCGAATGAGCGTGCGGCGGATAGCCCCTCGCTCTACGTTTGGGAAGGAAACCGATGCTCATTTCTACCAAAGGCCGCTATGCTATGCGCTTAATGATCGACCTTGCCCAGGAAGACGAAAGCGACAAGGTTTCCTTGCGCGAGGTGGCCGAATACGAGGGCATCTCCCAGAAATACCTGGAGCAGTTGGTGCGCCCCCTTACCCAGGCGGGGCTTATCAAGGGCATGCGCGGGAAGAACGGCGGGTACAGCCTGGCTAAACCGACCGAGGAAATCAAGGCCGGCGATGTTCTGCGCGCGGTGGAGGGCACCACCATCCCCGTGGCCTGCTCTGCGCTTGAGACGGGGTGCGAACGCGGCAACGAATGCAACGCTGTGCGCTTTTGGGCCGGGCTCGACCGCGTGATCGAGGACTACGTGGACGGCGTTACGCTGGCGGATTTGGCCAAGCATTAGGATCGGCGCTGCCGTTATGGAGCGGCGATTTGCAGCGAACTAATAGCTTACGAGCCTCTTTTGGTAGGAGCACACCACGCAGGCGTCGTGACCCTCTTGCTTCACCACATTGCGCAGTTCCTCGACGGGAAGGCGATAGGTGTTGTTGTTCTCGGAGATATGCATGGCGATCACCTGCTCCAAACCCGGGTGCAGCAACCTCACCAGCTCCTGAGCGGATTGCTGGTTGCTCAAATGGCCCAGGTCGGAAGCAACGCGTTGTTGCAAATGGTAGGGGTACGGGCCGTTTTCCAGCATATGCGGGTCGTGGTTCGCTTCAATGGCGAGGACGCGACAGCCTTTAAGCGCGTCGCGTGCGGCACCGGTAACCACGCCCGTGTCGGTCATGAACCCCAAGGCATCTTCCCCATCCCAGAGACGGAAACCAAACGAGCTTGCCGCATCATGCGAGGTGGAAAAGGGCGCTATCTGCATACCCGCCAGGGAGAGCTGGGTACCTTCTTGGAAGTGCTTCACATCCGTTAGACTGCAAACCTCACAGATGGCCTTGCTGTTCTGAAGGCAGCGCTCGTTCACATACAGGGGAACTTCGATCTTGCGCTTTGCCAGCTCGCGATAGAGCACCCCGAGTCCCTTCACGTGGTCGGAGTGCTCGTGAGTGATGAGCACCGCTTTTAGCCTGGTCAAGTCGAAGCCGGCCTCTTGCGAACGAGTGAGAACGTCGCGCTTGCAGATTCCCGCATCGATGAGTACGCCTTCGCCAGTGCGCGTGTCTTCAACTATGGTGGCGTTGCCCTTGCTTCCGCTCGCAAGCACATGAATGCGCAGGATTCCGTTGTTCTTGCGGCTCGCGTCACCCTGCAGCGAGCAACCTTCTTTGCGCGACTGTTCGATTTCCGCACGCGTCAAAGACACATCGTTAGATGATTGCCCTAGCATGGCTGCCCCATCCCCCGTAAACGCGCCACGGAATCAGCCAGAACGCTGCAGCAGTACTCGATTTCCTCGGATGTGGTTTGGCGCGAAAACGAGAACCGTAACGTCCCGTTAGCCCATTCGGCAGGAACACCCATAGCCGTCAGCACGTGGCTTGGCTCGAGAGAACCCGAAGCGCAAGCCGAGCCTGCCGAGGCGCAGATGCCCTGCTGATCGAGCAACAGCAGGAGCGTTTCGGCTGAAACATCCTTGAAGGAAACGCTCAGGATATGAGGCAAGCGCAGACCGGCATGGCCATTCACTTTAATATCGGGGATGAGGGATGTAAGGGTTTCGGTCATGTGGCGGCGCAGTTCCTCGCAATGGCTCGCTGCGCTGGCATAAGCTGTGCCGGTGGCATCCGCTCCATACGCCAAACGGGCAGCTTCCGCCATGCCGACGATACCTGCCAGGTTTTCGGTTCCGGCACGGTACCCCCGTTCTTGCGCGCCTCCGCTCATATAAGCCTCAAACGGAACGCCCTTGCGACAGTACAGGAAGCCGGCACCTTTCGGACCGTTGAACTTATGGGCAGAAACCGAGAGCGCATCAACGCCCAGCTTGGCAACATCGACGTTGTAATGCGCATACGCCTGGACCGCATCGGTATGGAACAGGGCTCCCGCTCTGTGGGCCAATGCCGCCAATTCACGGATTGGCTGAACTGTGCCCACCTCGTTGTTGGCGAGCATCACAGAGCAGAGCACGGTATCGGGACGCAGCAAACGGGCGAAGGCATCCGCATCAACCATGCCCGTATCGTCTGCGGGCGCATAGCTTACTTCGAAGCCGCGCCGCTCGAGCCAATACGCGGAATTCAACACCGCATGATGCTCTACCTCAGAAATGATTACATGCTTGCCCTTCCTCTCATTGGCAAGTGCTATTCCCTTCAGTGCCCAGTTGTCCGATTCGGTTCCCCCGGAAGTGAAGTACACCTCGCGCGGTTGCGCGTTGATGGTGTGGGCAATATAGCTGCGCGCTTCTTCAAGTACCCGCTTTTCCTTCAGCGCCGGCGCGTATTGGGCAGATGGATTGAAGAATTCGGCAGACAAGAAAGGCTCCATCGCCTTGAATACCGAAGGAGCCATAGGCGTAGTGGCCGCATTGTCCAAGTAGATCATGGCGCTCCCGCTATTCCGCACGCTCGATGGTGCCGCCGCCCACAACAACGTCGCCTTGGTACAGAACAATTGCCTGACCTGGTGCAACGGCACGAATAGGCTCGTCGAACTCCACAACGAGCATGCTTCCCTGCAGGTAGGCAGTGGCGTCTTTGGGCATTGCGCGGTAGTTCACCTTGGCCTGAACGCGCGTTTGCCCCTCGATCGTTTCGACCGATATAAGGTTGATGTCTTCGGCAAACACACGCGTAAAGCCGGCCGATGCCGCCGTGCCAACGGTGATGGTGTTCGTTTCCGCGTCCTTTAAAAGAACGAAGAGCGGCTCGCCCACTGCAACGCCCAGCCCTTTGCGCTGGCCGATGGTGTAACAAGGAAGCCCCGAATGCGTGCCGAGGACCTTGCCCGCCTCATCGACGATGGGACCGGGCTCGAAGGCCTTTCCGGTGTGTTCCTGGATAAAGGAAGCGTAATCCCCATCGGGAACGAAGCAGATATCTTGGCTTTCCAGCTTGTCGGCGTTCACGAGCCCGGCTTCATGGGCCACTTCTCGCACCTGCGGCTTGCTCAGCTCGCCCACGGGAAACAGCATGTGCGCCAGTTGGCTTTGCGTTAGATGGTAGAGCACGTAGCTCTGGTCTTTCTTCGGGTCCAAGCCGCGTTTCAGCAGGTAGCGGCCGGAAGCAGCGTCGAATTCCCTGCGAGCATAATGCCCGGTAGCCACGTAGTCGTACCCCAGCTCTACGCGTCGCTGTTGCAGTGCGCCGAACTTGAGGTAGCGGTTGCAATCGATGCAGGGATTGGGCGTGCGGCCTTGAAGGTAGCTTTCACAGAATTTGTCCACCACGTGCGTACCGAAGCTCTCGGTGTAATTGAACACGTGGTACGGAATGCCAAGCCTGAACGCAACGCTGCGAGCATCTTCGACGTCTTCAAGCGAGCAGCAGGTACGCGAGCCTTCCTCGGGGACAACGCCATCGTTGTCGAACAGCTTCATGGTCACGCCCATAACGTCGTAGCGGGCGTCCACCAAAAGCTTCGCCGCAACGGAGCTGTCCACCCCACCGCTCATGGCGCAAAGTACTTTACCCTTCGGTTCGGCGTTAGCGGGCACGGCTACCTTCCTATCTGCTCGTTCATGCTTCCTGTTCGGTATCCCGAAAGATCTAGCGTAACGTACGTGAAGCCCAAATGCTTCAACTTCCTGACGATAGTTGAACGCGTACCCTCTTCAAGCAGCTGGGGAATCTGATTGGGCGGAACCTCGACGCGGGCAACGTTGCCGTGTACGCGCACGCGAAGCTGCGTGAAGCCCAGAAAGCTCAGCGCCTGCTCAGCGCGGTCAACCTGCTCAAGGCCTTCGACGGTGAGCTCATCGCCATATGGGAATCGCGTTGCCAGGCAGGCGTTCGACTGTTTGTTCCAAGTGGAAAGACCAAGTTGCTTTGAGAGGTTCCGGATATCAGTTTTCGTGAATCCCGCTTCGCGCAAGGGGCTTTTCACCTGCATCTCTTGAAGCGCCTTCAGGCCGGGGCGGTAATCACCCAGGTCATCGAGGTTGGAACCATCCGCGATAATGGAGATGCCCTGCTTAGCGGCCACATCGAAAAGAGAACCGAAAATGACCTTCTTGCAAACGTAGCAACGGTCGGGCGCGTTAAATCGAACCTCTTCCTTCTGGAACGGGTCGGGACGGCAGATAACCTGCTGGATGCCGTGTTCGGCGCAGAACGCTTGGGAATCCGCAAATTCGCTGCGGGGCACCATCGGCGCATCGGCAGTGAAAGCGACCGCTTCATCGCCTAGAACCCGGTGGGCGATGAAGCTGAGCAAGCTGGAATCGACACCGCCCGAAAAGGCTATGCCCATCTTGCCGTACGAGCGAAGGATGCCCTGCAGGGTTCGATGCTTTTCCTCTAACGTTGCCACAGCGCCGCCTCTACCCGATTACCAAGTCGTAGGCCTCGTTGCGGCTGATACCGAATTCGCCCTGAAGGGCCTTGACAATATCCTTCTTGGAAAGCGTTCCTTGGGAAACAAGCTCTTTGGCGCGTGCCGCCGCGTCGCTTGCCTGCGCTGCATGGCTGGCGCTTTGCTCTTCTTCCGAGGGGGCATCGATGACGATGACGATCTCGCCCTTGATGGTGCCGGCTTCGGCACGCCGGGCAAACTCATCGCGCACGGCAGGCGCCATATCGCGGAAAACCTCTTCATGAACCTTGGTAAGCTCGCGGCAAACCGCAACGCGTCGCAGAGGGAACACGTCGGCGATGGATTCGAGTGCAGAAGCGATACGTTGCGGGCTCTCGTAGAACACGAGAGCCGCATCGAGCGATTTCAAGCTCTGCAAAACACGGGTGCGTTCCCCCTCTTTGCGCGGGAAGAAGGCACCGAAATAAAAGGTTTGGGTGGGAAAACCGCTGGCCACATACGCAGTGGCAACGGCGGTACCCCCGGGAAGAACCTCCACGGCGGCACCGGCGTTGCGCGCAGCATCAACCAAGCGCTGGCCCGGATCGGAAACCCCAGGCATGCCCGCATCGGAGGCGAAGCCGATAACCTCCCCGTTCAGAATGCGCTGGACAACTTGGCCGGCGCGCTTGGAGACGGCGGCTTCATCCAAACGCTCAAGGCGCTTTGAGAGCCCCAAGGCCGTAAGGAGCTTGCCGGTTACCCGGGTGTCCTCGCAGCACAGCACATCGCATGCGCGAATGGCATCCAGTGTGCGCTGGGTCACGTCGCCCAAATTCCCCAAAGGCGTGGGGATGATTATCAGCTTCCCTTCGCTCAAAGTTGCAGCTATTCTTCCACCGCGGCGATAACCTCGACCTCGACCAGCGCGCCCTTGGGCAGCTTGTCGATGCCGACAGCGCTGCGAGCAGGCAGCTTCTCGCCGAACGACTCGGCGTACACGGCGTTGAACTTGGCGAAGTCGGCGATATCCTCAAGGAAGCAGGTGGTTTTCACCACATGATCGATGTCGGTACCGGCGGCTTCAAGAAGGGCGGAAACATTCTTCATTACCTGCTCAGCCTGCTCCTCGATGGTGGTGCCCACCAGTTCGCCGGTAGCAGGATCGAGAGCGATCTGCCCGGAAGCGAACAGAAGGCCGTTAACCACAACTCCCTGGGAGTAGGGCCCGATTGCGGCAGGTGCTTTTTCAGTGCTGATGGAATGCATGGTTTCCTCCTTGGAAAAGGTGGCGCATAATAAACGTCACGCAAAGCAGTACAAGCACATAGTACCCTTTCGCGCAAAATGCGGCTTACGCCATAAGCCCAAAACCAGAAAAGACGAAGGACACCCATGCTGACGCTCAACACATTCGAAGAAGCAGCCAAGAAGGTTAAAGAAGTCACCCAGGAAACCAAGCTGATTTACAGCCATCACTTCAGTAAGGAAACTGGCAACGAGGTGTACCTGAAGCCCGAGAACATGCAGCGCACCGGCGCTTACAAGGTTCGCGGCGCCTACTTCAAGATCAGCACGCTCACCGATGAAGAGCGCGAACGCGGCCTTATCACCGCTTCTGCTGGCAATCATGCTCAGGGTGTTGCCTACGCGGCACGCAAGTACGGCGTTCCCGCCACCATCGTCATGCCCACCACTACCCCGCTTATCAAGGTGGAGCGCACCAAGGAGCAGGGTGCCGAGGTTATTTTGGCGGGCGATGTGTACGACGAGTCGTACGAGCATGCGCTGAAGGTTGCGGAAGAGCGCGGCCTTACCTTTATTCACCCCTTCAACGATCCTATCGTTGCTGCTGGCCAGGGCTCCATTGCTATGGAAATCGTGCAGGAGCTTCCGCTGGTCGACTACATCCTTGTACCAATCGGCGGCGGCGGACTGGCCACCGGCGTTTCCACGCTGGCGAAGATGTTGAACCCCCGCATCAAGGTCATCGGCGTTGAGCCTGCGGGCGCTGCCTGCATGAAGGCCAGCCTGGAAGCCGGCCATGTGGTGAAGCTTCCCAAGGTAAACACCATCGCCGACGGTACCGCTGTGCAGGAGCCGGGCGACAACATCTTCCCCTACATCCAGGAGAACATCGACGACATCATCACGGTGGAAGACGATGAGCTCATCGTTGCGTTCCTGGACATGGTGGAAAGCCACAAGATGATCGTCGAGAACTCCGGCCTGCTCACCGTTGCAGCACTGAAGCACTTGGACGTGAAGGATCAGAAGATCGTCTCCATCCTTTCCGGTGGAAACATGGACGTTATCACCATGTCCACCGTGGTGCAGCACGGCCTTATCCAGCGCGACCGCATCTTTACTGTTTCGGTACTTCTGCCTGATCGTCCCGGCGAGCTGGTGCGCGTTGCGCAGACCATCGCCGATGCCAACGGCAACGTTGTGCGCCTTGAACACAACCAGTTCGTCAGCGCCAACCGTAACGCAGCAGTTGAGCTTCGCGTTACCATCGAGGCGTTCGGCACCGAGCACAAGCACAAGATCGTGGATTCGCTGGAGAAGAACGGCTTCCGCCCGAAGCTCGTGCAGGCGCACCTGTAAGAGCCGCATAACAACCTACGAATCAAGAAGACCTCCATCCCGGAGGTCTTCTTCGTTTTTGGTGATATATCGACCTGTTCGCGCCGCGGGCCGGGGCAACGCCCCTCAGGGATTCCCGTTCCGCTGTTTGGCTGCCCGCTTCGCGGCCAGCCTGCATGCGCTGCACTGCTTCATGCATTTGAAGGAGATTCGCTTCGCGAATCGGACAGGGTGGGTGTTCAGAGAACCCTGCGCGGCGATGCCCCAGCCCACGTCGCTGCCCAACCGTCGTAAGTGCAGCGCCGGGCGGCGCCTGCGCGGCGAGAAGCCCTTCCGGAGCGCGGCTTCCGAGTGCTCGCCTTCAAGGCGGCGCCCCAGGTACTTGATCGAAGATTCGGGGATATGGCGAACCATGCGTCAAGCCATTTTCCCGCGCCGCCCCTTCGCGAGCGCTCGGAAGCCGAAATAAGCGAAGGGGGCGCCGAGGTGCGTAGGTGCCGACCGGCGCGGACGGTGCTGGTTCGGTGCGGCTATTCTTCGTTCTTCGGCGAGAGCAGCTTCTTCGCCAGCACGTAGCCTAGCGTCATGTCTAGTGCGAACAGGACGGCGTAGACCGAGCAGCATAGCTTGGCGTGCTTCTTGTAGTTCCAATCTTGAAAGAATTCATTCATGGCAATCCCCTTTTCTCCTTGTGGTGGCGAATGGCCTACGCGGTTGCAAGATCTTTGGGTCTCGCGGGCGTAGTTCCCGTCCATTCGCTTACTCGCTTAAGCATACCTTTGATATCGAGCACACCATACGCAAAACCTTTGCGAACCAGCTCCTTAGGTAAGAGAAGATCGTACTTCTCGAAATAAGGAACCTCGCCCTGATACACTAGCTCCATAGGGTCGATGGGCAGGGATGCCTCCTTGGCCAGAATCTCGAAGAACTCATCGCTTGTGGCACTCATCCTGAATTGGATGAAGTATGGGCGATAGGAGTCCAGAGCTCGGAGCCCTAGCTGCTCAGCGCAGCGAAGCTTCAGGAAGCGCTCCAGTGCCATGAAGGCATAGGTTCCCAGCCAAGGGAACAATGCCCAGGAATCTCCGCCAAGGTGGACAAGCGGGCTTTCGGTGACGCCGGCGTTCTTCGCTACCCTGCGAGCGAGGGAAAGTCGCGCCCGTGCGTTTTCCATCAGATAGGGATACGTTTGCGTTTCTTGCAAGGCAAGGCGCATGCGCTCGAGGATCTTAGTGTTGATGTCGCCAGGGCATTCGCCGAAATATGCGGGCACCTTCCCCTTGATCTTCGATACATACACCAAGTGGCGTTTGCGATCGATTTCCTCTACCAGCCACACATGACCGGCAATCGCCAAGCGCTCTCCAACAGGCGGAGGCAGCACCACAGTACCCAGCTCCTGGGAATCGCAGCGCACCGTGAACTCCTCGTCGTCCTGGAACACCGCATAGAATTTGAACGAGTTGATTACGCGCTCTCCGGCAAGGCCAACGATGAGGCCTCCCGCCTCAGTGACTTGGATGTGGTCGTTATCTATAAGGTGGCGAAGCAACACCCGGTAATCGTCCAGGCTGATGCGATGGAAATACGGCAGGGTGAGCACCCGCTCGGCAAGCTGGGGCGGGGTAAGCTCGCCGCAACATGCAAGAGTAGCCATGGTTTGATGATAAAGAAGGCTAAAGGGCAGTCTATCCAGACGGGGCGGCTCCACCCATCGCTCTTCCAGGTACACCTGCACCAGAGCAATGCCCTGAAGAAGCTTCCAGGGAATCGAATCGGGCATAAGCGTACGCGGCTCCGGTTCGTCCTCGCGCATAACGAACCACATCTCGGGAGGAAGGTCGCGGCGGCCCGTGCGTCCCATGCGCTGAAGGAACGATGAAACCGTGAAGGGGGCATCCACTTGGAAGGCGCGTTCGAGGCGTCCGATGTCGATACCTAACTCGAGCGTAGCCGTGGTAACGGTAGTGAGCTCAACGGAATCGTCCTTCATCAGGTCTTCAGCGGTTTCACGGTATGTGGACGAAAGATTGCCGTGGTGGATAAGGAAGCGGTCAGGTTCGTGTCGATACTCGCAATAGGAACGAAGTGTGGTGGTTATGGCCTCGGCTTCCTCCCTGCTGTTCGAGAAGATAAGGCATTTCTTCCCACGGGTATGTTCGAACAGGTAACCGTACCCCGGGTCGGCCAGCTGCGGAGCGATGTCGGTTGCGAAGTCGGGCGCGTGGGTCGACTCGGGGGCATCCAACGTCATAAGGGACTGCTCTGCTGAATCGAAGTCGCAGGCACTTGAATCGCCAGCGCCGCAAGATTGCGGCAGCTGGGCGCCAAAGGGTGCTATTGAATTGTCGAGAGAGAAAGTAGGCTTGTTCCGCTGAACGGAAAAAGAGGATCCGCCAGGCTTGCCGTTCGCCTGAGCCCAAGCCTGTGCGTTGCCTGCTTCGGCAACTTTTCCGCTCGCTGCGTTCCCCTCCGGCAGCCCGCGCGGCGCAACGTCCTCGACCCCTACGATCTCAACGTCATCTGCATGGATGCTCTCGAAGTTGCGCTGTGGCGCCTGGGGGCCGGTGATGTAGAAGTGCTCCATGGAAATGCGCCAGGGCTTCTTCGGCTCCTTGAATCGGGGGATGATGGTGTTCCGGCCCGTTCCTGCAGAAAGCAAAGCCCCAACCATCTCGGGGTCGCCAATGGTGGCGGAAAGACCGATCCTGCGCGGCGATACGCCAGCTTGGCGCCCAAGACGCTCGATAAGGCACAGCGTTTGGCCACCACGGTCGGCCCGCAGAAGGGAATGTACTTCATCGATGACGATGTAGCGCAGGTCGCCGAACAGCTTGCCGATAGCCATGTGCTTATGCATAAGCAGGCTCTCAAGAGACTCTGGCGTAATCTGCAAGATGCCGGAGGGCTTCTTTATCAGCCTATTTTTCTGCGAGGCGGCAACATCGCCATGCCAGCGCCAAACAGGGATGTCCGCTTCCTCGCACAAGTCGGTAAGCCTTGAAAACTGGTCGTTGATTAGGGCTTTCAACGGCGCAATGTAAAGGGCTCCTACCGAGGCGGGTGGGTTTTCCCAAAACTCGGTGAGAATCGGGAAGAATGCGGCCTCGGTTTTGCCCGATGCGGTGGAGGCGGTAAGCAGGACATTTTCATCGGTGTCGAAGATAGCATCGGCCGCCGCGACCTGGATTCCCCGAAGGCTCTCCCATTCGTGGCTGAAGATGAAATCTTGGATAAAGGGTGCGAATCGTTCGAACGCGCTCATGGGCGTGCCTTAGATCTGGAACTCGGCAAAGCGGGCAGAAACCTCTTCTTCCTGTCCGGCCGGCTTGGCATAGTTGAATTCCTCAGAACCCAAAAGCTGAGCGATATCTACTTGGGGGTTCTGGTAGATGATGTCCAGCAGCTCGATGAAGTCGCGGATAACCTCACGTGGGGTAAGGTGCGAATCGGCCCCCACCCTGCCGAATTCGATCTGCAGGAATTTGATCAGGTCGTCTTCGGTGAGCGTCTGCTCGTACTCGAAATAACCTGCGTGAATCGCCGTCAGCTTTTCAATGAGCACCAGCAGCTCCTCGTAGGTAAGGGGGTTAAGGCGAATGACCGGGGCAAGCATGTCCGAAAGCCCTTCCTGTGCGAATCTGCCCTGAGTAAGCCTGCTGCGAAGGGCCTCGTAGCTATACACTCCGCGGCGGCGGTCTTCGATGGACTGCGGTGTTCCGCCCATGATGATCCCAAGGTGATGCGCCTTGCCCTGCAGGGTGTCGTTGTACATGGTAAGGATTTTCTCGTAGTTGTTCTGACGGGTGATGGAGTTGGGGATCTTGTACAGGTTCACCAGCTCATCGATCATCACCAGCAACCCCTTGTAGCCGGCACCGGTAAGGAACTTGGCAAAGAGTTTCAGGTAGTCGTACCAGGTATCGTCGGTTATGCAGGAGTTGATGCCCAGCTCCATGCGCGATTCGGTTTTAGTGCGGTACTCACCGCGCAGCCACTTGGCAACGTAAGCCTTGGCTTCGTCGTCCTGGTTAAGCCAGGCCTGGGCATAAGCTTCCATAACCTGGGCGAAATCGAAGCCATGCACCATTTCCCTGATGGGATCCAGAAAGAGCCGAACCTGCTTGCAAAACGCATCATCGGCTTGCGCCGCGTCATCAACCGTGGATGCGGTTTTATGGAGATTGCGCGCCCAACGCTCAAGAACCAACGGCAATGCGCCGCCCTCGGGGCGCGTTTTGGTGGAAAGGTTGCGAATAAGCTCGCGGTACGTGGCAAGCCCCTGTCCCTGCCCGCCCTGAAGACGGCGCTCGGGCGAAAGGTCTGCATCGGCAACCACGAAATTCTCCCCCATGGCGTGGGTGCGAATGGTCTGGATAAGAAAGCTCTTGCCAGCACCGTACCTGCCCACCAGGAAACGGAATGATGCCCCGCCATCGGCGATAAGGCTCAGGTCGTGAAGCAAGGCCTTGATCTCCGCTTCCCTGCCAACAGTAATGTAAGGAAGCCCAATACGGGGCACAACGCCACCTTTGAGCGAGTTTATGACCACGGCAGCAATCCGTCGCGGAACCTTTACCTGCTCTTCCATGAGCTCACAACCTTTTCCAATTCTTGCGTGTATTCATCGATAACCTGCGGGCCGAAATCGCCGAATTCAAGGGCGGTATCGCCCAGCAGGTCGAACAACTTCTCGTTCACGGAGTCCACCAGAAGGTCCTTATCTGAGTTTTCACCTGGTTCGGAACCCTGCAGAAGAGAATCGAGAAGTCTCAACTCTTCTTCGGTGAGATCGAAAAGATCTGAACCTTGCTCGTCGTTTTGCGAGGACGATTCGATCGTCTTTGGCATCGCGGCCCCAAGCACGAGCTCGGAATTTTCCATGCTCTTACCATCAGAGTCGCTTGAGAAATGAATGCCGAAGGCAACGGGCTTCGTTGACTCGACGGCGCTGGCGGCCGATGCATCGGAATCTACGTCATCGCCCTTCCTAGACTCATCGACCGCTGGGAGGCAGTCATGCCTCATGGGAGCGATGTCTTCCGCCTCGGAATAGGCTCCGCTGGAACCATCGATCGGGTTTTCCACACGTTCGTCCTCGGTGAGCAGTTGCTCACGCGTGCCAGCAGCGCGTTTGCGAATGCCCTCCAAAGAGCTGCGATCGATAACGACGCGGCGCCTTTCCGCATCCGCTACCTGCTTGCGCACCTCCTGCACGCATTCCCGAACCATGGAAACCTGGTACTTGGGAAGCTTAAGGTTCGCATCATCTAAAGGAGCCGTTGCATCAGCGCATAGGAAGTGCTCTATCGCACGCATCAGTTCGCCCAAGTCGTTGCTGGGCATGGGCTTCTTGTAGCGCCGCAGCGCATACCAATTCCCGTCCTTGCAAGAATAGGAATGCACTTCGTTCACGTCGAAGCGGCAGTCGGGATGCTTGCGCTCCTCGTGGAATACTGCGGAGGGGAACATCGCATGCTCTGTTACCTGCGGGGACCCGAACCAGCTTTCAGCAAGCCCCTTCTTGCGCTTCTTCGCATAATGGACCGACAGTCGAGCGATAACCTGCGCCGCAACGCGTGAGGCATTGTCTTTTTGCGCGCATAGGACCTTCGAAGTGCCGATGTCGTAATAACTCAGAACGGTAAGCGCATCCCATAAGTCTTTGCAAAGCTCTTCGTTTCGCGTCTGTGACCTATCGGATGCACATTGGCGCTCGTAGGCGCGTAGGGTTATAAGCGCCTTCTCGAACGAAAGGTCTACCAGCTGCTCGAACAAAGACGCAGGTAAATCATGGTATACAACGAAATCGCGCAGCCAGGCGGGAACGTAGGCGTCCAACCCGCTATTGACCTTGCGAAAGCCCTTCCAAAAATGAAGCATTCTATCGAAACAGGCCTGAGGCGCACTCGCCCCGATGCCGTTGAGAAGTTCATAGACATACACAAACGCATACGAAAGCGAGGCATCATCGATTTGCCCTGCGCGCACCTTCGTTCTCCAGGTGAAATAGCCGCGCAGCTGCTGATCGTTCATCATCGAGTACGTGGGATAGTATCGCTTGAATGACCCTTTGTAGGGATAATCGTCTTCCCAGTCCTCCATGAACCTGGCTTGCCGCACGAAGAGATACGTTTGCGAAGGACGCCGGTAATTGCCATCAACGTATTCAGGAGCACCGAGTTGCCTCATTTCCCGATAGCGATCGGGAAGAAAGTTTCGCATCTGAGAGCCGGTGAAAAGCAAAGGCTCGTCATCGTAGACTCGCGAAGAGAAAACTCGGCTTTGGGCAACGCGTTGGCTTGAAAGGATATCCCCTATCAACTCCTTTGCGTTTGCCACTGATTCTCCCATCTACGAATCTTGCTCTATCATCTTACCACTGTTGCAAACAGATGTTCGTATTTTCGTGGGGTTGAAGCTGCTTACTTCCGAATCAACACCAAGCGCAGTTCACAGGGTTTCCGGGTTCAAGCAGGCATCAAGCAAAGCAACCAGATGTTCCAGGTTATCTGGGCCGACCGATGCGCCAACCGACTTGAAACTTCCGCACTCCCCGTTCACGCAAACCGTCCACTCGAAAGACGATTCTTCAGGGCGGAAGGACACGTATTCGTCGTTCCAGAAGGCAACTCCCAAATCGCAAACCTTCCGCCATAGAAGCCTTGCGCGGGGACGCTCGATATCCTGTTCAACGAAACCGTTGTCGCCATCAACGAAAAGCCAGGAGCGGATGCTCGCTCCATCGATGGAAGACGAATCGCCAGAATCGCTATGCTTGAAATCGACGATGAAATCACGAGACCCATCGCTCTGAAGCCCGCCAGAAAGAGATACATAAAAGGAAAGGGGGTACTCCATAACGTTGCGTCTGAAAGTTACCCTGGCACGCTCGCGAGCGAATTTCCTTCGCGATAGGAAAATGACACCATACGAATCGCGGTAGAACCCGGAACGCAAGGGAGCGCCGAACGAATCGATCAGCTCGCCGTCCCAATTGAACGAAGCCCCCGCCGGCAAGGGGCGCTCGCGTAAAAGAACACCTTGACCCTGCAGGCGCTCGACGCCCTGCTGCGATTCCTCCCAACGTCTACGGTAGTGATTATTGCCGTCCTCGATGCTCCGTTCGTAGCGTTGGGCAGCCTGCATATAGAAAGCCAGGGCGGCAACATGATCGACATCTGTTCCCTGACCCCGCTCGTAACAACGACCAAGACGAAAGGCAAGTCCGGCGATCCAGTCGTCTTCGTCAACCGACTGCGCCAAATCGTAACCCATGTCAAAGAGCTTGAAGGCATGCTCGTCATTGCGGGGGCCAAGGCTATCGCTTTGAAGGAAGTCGCCGTACTTCATGGCACCTTCCGGGTTGCCCATCTTCATGCCTTGATAGAAATAATCAGCCGCCTTTTGCTGGTCTACCGCCCCGAGCCTACCGTAGGCATAAATGTACCCAAGGTTGACAGCAGCCTGGTCGTTCCCGAAAAACAAGCTCTGCTCATAGTAAAGACGGGCCTTCTCGAATTCGCTTGCAGCCGAATGCGATAAGCCGCGCAAGTAACATTCTGCGCCCTCGCTCAAGGAAAGTGCGCCGTTGGAAAGTCGATCCTTGGGCTCGGAATATTCAGGCCACAGCGCAAGAAGGGCATCAGTATGGGGACCCTGTTCCCTGTCTTCGCACATTCCGTTTCACCTCGCTGCACTGCAAAATCAAATCAATGAGGCAATCGTACCACCCGCACGATAAGCGTTAGGCGGCACCCAACGATCTGGAGCGAATGGCCGCTATCGCGCATAACCGTAGCTCTTCCTAAGGCCGACCACGAACGATGTCGTGATGAGGAACGACATTACCTCGGCCACAAGGATGGCAGACCATATTCCCATTTCGCCGAACAGCTGCGGAAGAATAAGGATAGCCGCGACCTCGAACACCAACGTTCGAAGGAAGGAAATGACGGCAGAAACCAAGCCGTTGTTCAGCGCAGTGAAAAACGCCGATCCGAAAAGACTGAACCCGCACAGCAGGAACACCCACGAATAGATACTCAGGGCATGTGTGGTGAGCTCGGTGACATGCTGATCGTAACCGACGAACAGCATAGCGATGGGCCGGGCGATAAGAAGCGCCAGCACGGTGAGAACAACTCCCAGCACGGCAATGGTGCTGAAGCATTTCCTGAACAGATTCGAAAGCTCTTCGGTGTTCTTTGCGCCGAATTGGTAGCTGATCAAAGGGGCGCTGCCGATACCGAAGCCCATGAAGAGCGATGCGAAGATCCACATCAGGTACTGGATAACGCCGTATGCCGCCACGCCATCAGCACCGAGATAGCTCATAAGCTGGATGTTGTAGAGCATCGAGACAAGAGACATCGAGATGTTGGCTACCAACTCGGACGATCCGTTCGTGCAGACCCTACCCAATGCCCGCGGGTCGAACAGCGGCCTGCAGAAACGCAATGTTTCAGCCCGCTTTCCCAAGAAGAAGGCAATCGGTGCCAAGCCGCCCACAACCTCGCTAGCTGCGGTGGCAATTGCGGCGCCGGCAAGCCCCCATCCGAATACCAGGATGAATACCGCATCAAGCACGATGTTGGTAACGCCCGCCGCAACGATTACTGCCAGACCAACTTTGGGTTTGCCTGCAGCCGCCAAGTAGCTCTGGAACGATTCCTGCAGCATGAAGAACGGCAGCGAAAGAGCGCAGATGATGCCGTACAGCACCGCAGAATCGAGCAACGAGCCGGAAGCGCCCATGAAGGCGGCAACCGGTCGCGCCCCCAGCAACACTACAGCGCAGCATACGAGGCCGACAACGAAGGTAACGCAGATCAACATGGAGAAAAGCCCGTTTGCGCGACGCTGATCGCCCTCGCCCATCGTCTTGGCAACCAGGGCTGTGCCGCCCGTGCCGAACATGAAGCCAAGGGAACCCAGCAGCATGATAAGGGGGTAGATAAGGTTGAGCGCCGCGAATTCCTCTTTACCAACGAAATTGGAGACGAATAAGCCATCAACTACGCCATAAATAGAGGTGAACACCATCATCATGGCAGTAGGGGCTGTATAGCGCAGAAGCCTGCCGTAGGTGAAATGATCAGAGATCTTTATGTTCATCGGTTACCGGTCCTTTTTCTCTTGACTGCTGGCAAACTCCACGTTGGCCAGCTCGCCCTCGAATCCCTGCAGATACGAGCGGCTGATTTCAACCATGCGCTTTGCGTTTGCGTAGCCGAGCAGGGAAAGAGCGCGCACATCGGCCTCTATTACGGGGGAAACGCGCTCTTCGACGGCCCGCCTACCCTCTTCGGTAAGGAACAGGCTGGCGCCACGAACGTTTGGTTTGTTCTGGAGCGTGATGAGGCCTTGCGCTTTCAGATTCTTCACCGAGCTGCTGATGGTTTGCTTCCCCAAACACACATAGTTGCAGATCTGAGCTTGGGTGCACCCCTCGCCCAAATCGTAGATAGCCATCAAGATCTGGAAGCCACTATCGGAAAGGCCCATACGGGCAGCCGCCATGCGATACAGCTGATCGAACTCACAGCACACGCGGTTGAACTCCCGGTATAAGTGCCGCAGATCCGAATCTGCGGCTATTTCCTTGGGCATCGGTTTCTCCTTTAAAAAGTCTGATTTCGTACCAAGATAGTTTAGTACGAAATCAGACTAGATTGAAGGCTTATCACAGCTCCACCGAACCGCCATAAGCGTTTTAAAGCAAGCCGCTGATTCGCCAAAGCGCCGCAGCTCGCCCCAGGCAGCAAAGGGCCCAAGCCGCTTGACGCCTGCATCTAGGGCACGGAACCGGAAAGATCGCGGTACAATCGCTGGGTTAGAAAGGTTGCCCATGAACATCTGCGTATTCTGCTCTTCTGCCAGCGATCTTGCCGAATGCTACGTTGAGGCGGCGCGAGAGCTGGGTAAGGCCATTGGGCGTCGCGGCCATACCCTGGTCTTCGGCGGCTATGATATGGGGCTTATGGGCGAAGCCGCGAAAGCCGCCCTCTCTGCCGGCGGCAAGGTTGTCGGCATCACCACCGAAGGGCTTTCGCGAAAAGGCAGGACCGTCGTTCCCGGCATCACGGTTACTGAAGCCGCCAACCTTGCTGAACGCAAAAACGAGATGGTAAGCCGCTCTGATGCTTTCGTTACCTTGCCCGGCGGGCTGGGAACACTTGACGAGTTCTTCAGCGTGATCTCGTGCGTAAAGGCGGGAGAGCTAACCGCCAATAGCGCGCTTCTGAATGTGGAAGGCTACTTCGACCCACTGGTGCAAATGCTCGATGATTCATGCGCCAAGGGTTTGAACCGGGGCGACTGGCGGGAAATCGGTAACGCCTTCAACGAAGTTAATGCCCTGATGGATTGGCTAGAGGCCTAAGCTTTTCGACCTTTGTTCGGTAGCGCCGACCGGCACGAACAGGTTGATTGCGACCAAAAGCAGTAGCCCCATTCCCTCGCTTGAAGGAATGGGGCTATTCGTTAGAGCAATCCACCTACCGGTTCGCGGCTAAGCACTCGTTTCTAGCCTTTGCGATGATAGGCAACCCAGTACGCCATACCCACGAACAAAGCACCGCCCACGATATTGCCGGGAACAGTTGCGCTCCAGTTCCACAGAGCGCCTCCCCAATTAACCACCGAGGCATCACCGAGGCCGGTAGCAGCAAGAAGTATGCCGAAAGGCAGAAAGAACATGTTGGCAACGCAGTGCTCGAAGCCGCAGGCCACGAATGCGGCAATGGGCAGCATGATGCCCAGCATCTTGTCGGCAACGGTCTTTGCGCCGTAGGAGATCCACACCGCCAAGCAAACCAGGAAGTTGCACATCACGCCCTTCGCGAAAAGCGTGAGCCAATCGGGAGTCATCTTGCCGGCGGCAACGCTGACGATGGTGCTCCCCACAGCCCCGCTATTCATGCCCTGGAAGTTCGCCAGGTAAACGAAGCACACCATGATCAGTGCGCCAACGAAGTTGCCGCAGAAGACCACGACCCAGTTCTTCAGCACGGCGCCCCAGGTGATGCGCTTGCTGGCCGCGGACATCACGATCATCGTGTTACCCGTGAACAGTTCCGATCCACATACCACAACCAGCAGCAGGCCAAGCGAGAACAGGCAGCCGCCCAGAACGCGCTGCACCGCAAAGGGCAGGCCGGTATCGCCAACCACCAAGAGGAAGAACATAGCGCCCATCGAGATAAAGGCACCTGCCATGATCGCAAGCATGAACGACTGTCTGAAACTCATACCGGTCTTCGAAACGCCGAGATCTTCAGCCTTTTGCTCTATTTGCGCAGGGGCAAGCTGATCGGATTTCGGCAATATCGCTTTCAGTTCATCCAATTGCACGGAACGTACCTCTTCTTGGTCGGGATCAGGAATCAAATATGAAAACGATAAGGCCGGAACGACCCTATGCGGCGCTCGTTTGCGACCCAATTTGCGAACAGCCTGATTTTCCAGCGAACGGAAAATCAGGCTGCTTTATTCTCGGCAAAGATAAATACAATGGGAACGTTACGACCGGAAGCGCTTCATAAGACCCTGGGTTCCCAAGTCGCCCAAGCCCTGCTGCTGAAGCTGTTCGTATTCGCCGAGCACTGTGCCCAGCATCTCCAAGTCCAGGCCCGCCTCACTGCCCTCTTCCTTGGCAAGGCGAAGGTCCTTCACCAAGTGCTTCAGGTAGAAGCCTGGGGCGTAATCATCGGCGATGATCTTCGGGCCGAACGTATCAAGCTGCTTGCTACCGGCTGCTCCGGTGGAAAGCGCCTTCATCACCAGGGAAAGGTCCAACCCCTGCTTTTCGGCGTAGGCAAAGGCTTCCACTACGCCAGAAAGCGATCCGGCGATCATGATCTGGTTGGCAAGCTTGCAATGCTGACCAGCACCCGCACCGCCGAATCGGTTGATGTTGGTGCCCATAGCCTGGAACAAGGGGAGACATGCATTGAAGTCGTCCTCTTCACCGCCCACAAGGATGGAAAGCGTTGCGTCGCGTGCGCCGGAGTCGCCGCCGGTAACCGGCGCATCGAGCACATGGAAGCCACGAGCCGAACCTGCCGAGGCGATACGCTGGGAAAGCTTGGGGCTTGTGGTGGTCATATCGATCAGGTAGGTGCCTGGGTCGGCTGAATCGATGATATTGCCCTTCTCGAAGTAGACCTCTTCAACGTCTTCAGGGAAGCCGACTATGGTAATAACCGCATCACGCCCAGTAACGCACTCGGCAATCGACTCATGGAAGGCGGCCCCTTCCTTGATAAAGTCTTCTACCTTGGTTTTGTTCCGAGCATAGATATGAAGATCGAAACCGGCTTTCATAAGGTTCCGCACCATCGATTTGCCCATAATACCAACGCCGATAAAGCCAATTGATCTCATACATCCCCCATCCGATTGTCTTGATAGCTCTTGATGCTAATCAGAAAACCGGAGGCAAAGCTAGGGCCATCGGCGAAAGGGCAGCTGCAAGTTACAGCTGCCCTCGGAATCGGCAAGAAGGTGAAACGCCGACGGTAGCAAGAGCTACCGCCCCTGCTTTGAGGAACGGTTGCGACCCTTCATCTTCCGTATTTGCAGCGATACCGCTAGTACGTCTCGCCGGCGCCAAAGGGATAAACGATCTTCGAGGTGTCGATTACGTTGCCCTCGGCTCGACGCTCTACAGAATAGATGTCCACAGGAAGCTTGCCTGCGACCGCATGGCCGCCGAAGATGGCCTCAACGCCTGCGGGGACATTGGGACCGAAAGCATGATCAGGGGCGAGCGACTCAGTGGGGTCCATGCCCTTGTTGCCATACACCGCCACCAAAGCGCAGCCCTCATCGTACAACGCAAGGTCGTATGGCTTCGAGATGCTCATTATGGCAAGCGGAACGTTGGCCTGCTTCGCCGCTTCAATGGCGCGAGAGCAAACGATGCCGCTCACGAAGGAAGACGATTCGATGGCAAGATCGTTTTTACCGATCTCGGATATGACAACGGCGAAGTCGGCACCGGAAACCGCGTCGGCCACCTTTTCTGCCGCCTGGGACACTGCCTGAGCGCTCGTGTCGTCGCCAACGTAGCACATGGACTCGTATTGAACACCCTCAGGCACATGGCCCTCCGAAATGAGCCGCCTCATCGCAAGTTCCATGCCCGGTTGCGCGCTTTCCTGGGCGGCCACCAAAACCACTCGCTGGCCTGCCTGCGGCTTGAAAGGAAGGATCCCCTCACCCCGAACAACCGTCACCGCGCTAGCAGCAGCCTCGCGCTCGATAGAATGATTGCTCTCGCATCCTACGGTATTGAGAGCAGTGTTCAAACCGTCATCGTAGGAGCCGCCCGTACCGGCAACATCCGAATTGGACGAAGCGAGGCCCAGGATGCCTCGGCGTAACTTAAGTTCAAGGATGCGCCGGACCGAGGCGTCTAGTCGCTCGTCGGTAAGCTCCGTATCTTTTTCCAGAGCGCAGACCAGGTCTTCCATGGCGGACGCATCGTCGGAACAACGAATCGGTACGGGCATGAGGGCGATGTCCGCACCAGCCAAGAACGACCTGCGCACAGCATCGAGCGGGGTGAAGTTCTTGGCGATGGCATCCATGCTAAGCGCATCCGTAATGGCAACGCCGGTGAATCCAAGATCGTTACGAAGGATGTCGGTAAGGAAGGTGCGCGAAAGCGTGGCGGGAAGGCCGATCTCCCCCATCTCGGGATCTACGGAGGTTACCGTCTGCGTTTCAACCTGCGGGTATTGGATATGAGCGGTCATCACCATGTCGGCGCCTGCCTCAAAGGCCGCACGGAAGGGGATGAATTCCAGCTGCTCAAGCTCGGCAAGCGATTTGTCGATGCGAGGCAGGCCGGTATGGGAGTCTGTAGCCGCATCGCCATGGCCCGGGAAATGCTTAGCGCATCCGCACAGATTCTGGTCCTGAATGCCGCCGAGCATCGCACAGCCCAACTCGCTCACAAGATCCGGACGATCCGAGAACGAGCGCAAACCGATAACGGGGTTGTTGGGGTTGTTGTTGACGTCCACCACCGGGGCGAAGTCGACGTTAATACCCAGGGATGCCAGCTCCTCGGCCATTACCTGCCCGCACTGACGGGAGAGGTCGGAATTGCGCGAAGCACCCAGCGCCATATTGCCCGGCATGGCGCATCCGCTTCCAAGGCGGTAAACGATGCCGCCTTCCTGGTCGATTCCGAGCAACAAGGGAATACCGCCGCCCGTAGAGCCGGAGGAATTACGCACAGCCGCCGTTTGCAGGGCATAGGTTAGATCGAAGGTCTGCTTGGTTTCGTGGACGTTGTTGGCGAAAAGGATAACGCCGCCGAAGCCGTACTTGTCCACGATGGCATCCACCTGCTCGTTCATCTCGACAAAGTCGGTGGCATCATCCGCGGAGCCCTCAAGGTTCCATTTGCGGAAGTCGGGCATGATCATCTGGCAGATCTTCTCGCGTCGGGACATCTGATCCAGCAGCACCGAGACATCTTGATGCTTAACAGCCCGCGCAACGTAGGAGTCGGGCTCGGGCTCTAGCGCAGAGCAGCCGGAAAGCCCAAATGCAAACACCGAAGGCAAAGAGGCAAACGCGGCCCCGGCGCAGACAACCCCCATCGAGCCGACAAAAGATCGACGCGTCATCCCCTTCGAACCGACCGCGGATTGAGACTTCTTACTCTGCTCGCCCATGCTGAAACCCTCCCATAAATGCATATTCGTTATTGAAGTGATTATTGGCACTCGCTACCCCCTTGTCAAACCGCGAAGATGGAACGCGAGTCCCGCTGAGCATCCTGCGCAGAACAAGTTTTAATCTGCTTCAAGGATGCAGTCTTCGCTGTGCCTTCCTTTTGAAGACGTCAGACTCGAACTCCACGAGATGCATTTCGCAACCTTTGTAACCGAACGTGATTAATTATCACGAACCACAGAGGGGGTGCCGAGGCGGCAGGCGCCACAATTCCAGCAGGGTGCCCCTTACGATCAGTCCGCCGTAGACCTATTGTGTCGTTATGGGCGAATTGGCAAGCAGCCCGGCTCAGCCAAAGAACCAATAGCAAACGCAAGCGAAAGGACAAACCATGGATAAGGAACTGTTCGACTTCGTTACAGAGCAGGCGAAAATTCTGTCGAAGGCGGAAACCAGTACGCAGGTAACTAAAGATGCTGCAACTGAATGGCTGAGCGCCACCACCGCAGATGCCACGGATGCAGCCGCCGAAGCCGCGACCACCAAGCTGCTCGACACGCTTGAGGGACGCCCTACCACCATCGATGGCGTTATTGCGTTCGCTGAAGGCCCTGCTGCACAGCTTATGGGCGAAGAGGCAGCTGCCCAGATGCTCGCCGCGCAAAAGGAGCGTAAGGCCAACGGAGCAAAATGGTGCAACTGCGAGGCATGCAGTGCGGCAACCAAGATCCTTGCAAAGTTCGGACGAATCGAACTGTAAAAGTCGAGTGGCCAGGCCGCAGTCTGTGGCCTGGCCACGGCTGGCACTACTGAATCAGGCGAATGCCCCGCGCTCTGTCGCTGGCGCGTTACCGTGATAAAGAGATCCATCCCAATTGGCACAGGCGGTTTCGCCCAACAAAAAAGCTCGCGAATGCGAGCTTTTAAAATTTGGTGTCGGAGGCGGGATTTGAACCCGCACGCCCGGTAAAGTGGGCACTAGCACCTCAAGCTAGCGTGTCTGCCGTTCCACCACTCCGACGTATGTTTTGCTTCGCGGTGTTGCTTGCGAAGCAGCGATAGATATATTACCAAAACCTAAATACTGCGCAAGGGGTAATTTGAACTTTTTTGAAAAGCAAATTCAAAGCGCTATTTGGCCTGGTCATTGGCCTCGTTTATGAGCTTTTCGACCACAGCCCACTCCCCCTCTTCCTCTATTGCGATAAGAGAAATAGCCGCCATACCCGACTGCTCGTTGTATTCGACATCGGCAGGAACGTAGGCGGATGCGTACACGAGGGTGTTGCCGTCTTCATCGAGCTTGTTGTCGGTGTAGACGATGTACGACTTTCCATTCTCGGTGTTTTCGAATGTGAACAGCGTCTCACATTCGACAATGCGGCCATCGGGATCGATGGCATTGAAGCGGACATCCTGCTGGAACTTTCCCTTGTCGCTCATTAGGCGCAAACCTTTCCTTCATCGGATAAAAAAGAAGGCGACCTTTCGATCGCCTTCGATGTTACGTGCAATTCAGCTCGTCTTACCCGTTGATGGTGCCCTGAGGGTAAACCACCATCAGAACGATAAGGGAAATAAGGAAGATAGCCGCAAGGATGATGGTTATGCGGTCGAGGTTCTTCTCTACGATGCTGGAACCGGACTGGTTGTTGTACACCTGGCTGGCGATCATATCGCTTACGCCGGTGCCCTTACCAGAATGCAGAAGAACGAATACCACCAGGCCAATGCCGGAAGCTACCAGCAGAACCGTAAAAATAATCGCAACAATAGACAACGTAAAATCCTTACCTAAACAAGTCTCACGAATCAATGATTATAGAAAACAATCTTTCGCTTGACAAGCATTACCGCTACGCCTCGTGAGCAGCTTCCACCAGCTGACGGAAGCTGTCGGCCTTAAGCGAGGCGCCGCCGATAAGCCCGCCATCGATGTCGGGCTGAGCCAGCAGCGATTCAACGTTGCCAACGTTCATGGAGCCGCCGTACAGGATGCGGGTGGCTTCGGCAACGGTTTCACCGAACTCCTGCGCCAGCACGGAGCGAATAGCGGCGCACACCTCTTCCGCCTGCTCGGGCGTAGCGGTGCGGCCCGTGCCGATGGCCCAAATAGGCTCGTAGGCAACAACGACCTGTTTCATGTCCAGCTCGTCCAACCCGGCAAGACCGGCGCGAACCTGGGCGGTGATGAACTCCAGGTACTCTCCCGAATCACGCAGGGCAAGCGATTCGCCCACGCACATAATGGGAGCGATACCGGCGGCAACGAGCGCCTTCACCTTGCGGTTCACCGAGGTATCGGTCTCATTGAACATCTCGCGGCGCTCGGAATGGCCTACGATGCAGTACTCGCAGCCAGCATCCTTGATCATGGGAATGGAGATCTCGCCCGTGAAAGCACCCGATTCCTCCCAGTGGACGTTCTGCGCACCCAGCGCGATCTTCGTCTTATCGAAGTCGAGAACCGTGTAAGCAGACTTGAGATCGATCGCAGGCGGGCAGATAACCACGTCCACGTTGTCCCACTTGCGGTTGTACTGATTGCACAGTTGCTGGGTAAGCACAACAGCCTCGGGGATGGTGTTGTTCATCTTCCAATTGCCTGCCATAAGATAGGTGCGCATAGCCACTCCTTTACTTCAATGCCTCAACGCCGGGAAGTGCTTCGCCCTGGACCAATTCCATGGACGCGCCGCCGCCAGTGGAGATGAACGTCATCTGGCTGGCAAGATCGAACTTGTTCACAGCCGCAACGCTATCACCACCACCGATGATAGTATCAGCTTCCTTGTTGGCCGCAACAGCAAGCGCCACGCCCTTGGTACCTGCCTCGAACGAGGACATCTCGAACACGCCCATGGGGCCGTTCCAGAACACGGTTTTCGCGGTGGCGATAGCATCGGCATACGCGCTGGTGGTGGCAGGGCCGATATCCAAGCCCATCATGTCGGACGGGATGGCATCCACACCGCAGGTAACGGTGTTCGCGTCGTTGGCGAACGCATCGGCGCACACCACATCGGTAGGCAGAAGGATAGTCACACCCTTGGCCTTGGCCTTTTCGAGCATGGCCGCAGCACGCTCTACCCAATCCTGTTCCATAAGCGAAGTGCCCACGGTGTAGCCCTGGGCAACCAAGAAGGTGAAGCACATGCCGCCGCCGATGATGAGCGTATCGCACTTGTCGATAAGGGCATCGATAACCGCAACCTTGTCAGAGACCTTCGAACCGCCAAGGATGGCGACGAAGGGATGCTGGGGTTTGTCGAGCATGGAGGTAAGGGTGGTAACCTCTTTAGTCATGAGCGCGCCCGCATAAGCAGGAAGGTATGCGGCAACGCCAGCGGTAGAAGCATGCGCGCGGTGAGCTGCGCCGAACGCATCGTTGACGTACACATCGCCCAAAGAAGCAAGCTCCTTGGCGAACTCAGGGTCGTTCTTCTTCTCGCGCTTGTCGAAGCGGAGGTTTTCCAGCAAGCACACGTCGCCGTTGTTAAGACCGGCAACGGTGGCCTTGGCGGATTCACCGATGGTGTCGGTTGCGAAGGCAACAGGCTTGCCGAGCACTTCGGAGAGATGCTTGGCAACCGGAGCCAAAGAGAACTCCTCCTGGTAGCCCGTGCCATCGGGACGGCCAAGGTGGCTGCACAGCACTACTTTGGCACCGCGCTCGATAAGGTTCTGGATGGTGGGAAGCGCGGCCTTGATTCGGGTATCGTCGGTTACCACGCCATTGGCCAGCGGCACGTTGAAGTCAACGCGGCACAGAACGCGCTTGCCGGCAACATCGGCATCGGTAAAGGTTTTCACTTCGCTCATTTTCAGCCTTTCATTCACAGAAAAAGAGAGCCTCGTTGCTGAGACTCTCTTTTTTGTTTACTCGATAAACGCGAACACGCTTACAGCATGATCTTCGCAAGGTCCTTAACGCGGTTGGAGTAACCCCACTCGTTGTCGTACCAGGAAATGCACTTGACCAGGTTGCCCTTGCCACCCAGCACCATGGTGAGCTTGCTGTCGAACAGCGAGGAATGGCTGTCGCCCACGATGTCGGAGGATACGATCGGGTCCTCAACATAAGCCAAGATGCCGTTAAGCGGGCCTTCGGCAGCAGCCTTCATGGCGGCGTTTACCTCTTCGATGGTCACCTCGCGCTCAAGCTCGACGGTAAGGTCGACCATGGAGCCGTCGGGGGTGGGAACGCGCGTTGCGAAGCCGTCGAGCTTGCCCTTCAGTTCGGGAAGAACCAGAGAAACCGCACGAGCGGCACCGGTGGTGGTGGGGATCATAGACAGATTTGCAGCGCGGGCGCGGCGCAGATCCTTGTGGGACTGGTCCAGAATCTTCTGGTCGTTGGTGTAGGAATGGATGGTGTTCATGAAGCCGCGCTTGATGCCGAACTCGTCCATAAGAACCTTGGCGAACGGCGCAAGGCAGTTGGTGGTGCAGGAAGCGTTGGAAACGATGTTGTGCTTCGCCGGATCGTACTGATCGTCGTTGACGCCCATTACGATGGTGATGTCCTCGTTCTTGGCGGGAGCCGTGATAAGGACCTTCTTCGCACCGGCTTCGATATGCTTCTTAGCCTCGTTGGCATCGGTGAAGAAGCCAGTAGACTCGATGACAAGATCCACACCGATCTCGCCCCAAGGGATGTTCAGCGGGTCGCGGTCCCCGAACACGCGAACCTTGTGGCCATCTACAACGATGAACTCGCCGTCTACCGTGACCTCATCGTAAACACGGCCATGAATGGAATCGTACTTAAGAAGATGGGCGTTTGCCTCCGTGCTGCCAGGATCGTTGATAGCAACGATGTCGAATGCAGGATCCTTCTCCATCGCGCGGAAAACAAGTCGGCCGATACGACCGAAGCCGTTGATACCAACCTTGGTTGCCATATGGCTCCCCTTTCATGCCTGTGACATAGTAGTTTTGCGTATTGCACGCACGCTCTCATTTTATCGTAAGAGTGTTAGCACGCTATATCGCACGCCGCCAGAAACGGTTCTAGCCGGTTATTGGCAACAATTGGGCGATCAATGGAGCTTCGCCGCCATTTGCTCGATCCTTCTAACGCGATGGTATATCGCGGACTTCGACAAAGGCGGATTGGCGCGTTCCCCTAACTCTTTCAGTGTTGCGTTCGGATAGGTAACGCGCAACCTGATGTACTCCTGCAGCGCACTTGGCAAGGTCTTGATGTCCTGATGCTCCAGAACCGTGCGGATGGCCTCTACCTGGTCGACCGATGCCGCCTGAGTCTTGTTTTGATTCGCGATCTCGGCATTAACCCTGCGGTTCACCTCGTTTCTCACGCTTTTCACCACTCGGGCGTTCTCCATCTTCAAGGCGCTTTGATGAGCCCCGACAAACGCCAGAAAGCTTGAGATCGCAGCACCGCTCTTCAGATACACCGTATGCGTGCTGCGTCGTTCAACCACCTTCGCGTTGATGCCCTTCTTCGCCATCAGCTCGATGATGTCGTTGGCCATGGTCTGGGATTCAACGGTGATCTCGAAGTGGAAATCGCCTCGCGGATTGGAAACGAAGCCGCTGCCCAAAAATGCCCCGCGCAGATATGCTGATGCGCAGCACTCCTTGCGCACCAGTTCGGGGTCGATGCCGCGCTGAAGGCCCTCGTCGCCGATGATGCCAAGCTCCTTCAATGCCTCGTTCAATCCCGGCTGGGCAGGCACGTCGATAAGCCAGTTCGGCGTTTTGTGCAGCACGCTGCGACGCATAGTCAGATCCGTCTTCAGGGAGTACATGCTATGCAGTGCGCTGATGATGAAACGGGCAACCTGCGGCGCATCGGTGGAGATCTCCAGTCGGAAATGGCCAGAACCGCTTAAGAAGATAGAACCCTCGATGCGGATAAGCGCGGCCAAAGCCGCCGCATCGCAGTGCGAGCAGGTAGGCTCGACATGCACCAGCTCGTCTTTTACCTCTGTTGTGAACGACAAAGCCTGAACACCCCCATGAACGCATCGGCGAGAGCCTTCGGGTCATGCCAGGTGGGCCTTACCGGATCGACCATGTCACGAAGGAGGACGACCGGCCCCTGGGATTGGATGGCATCGATGTCTTCTTGCGATATGCGCACCGATCGGACGCGCGAACCAAGGCTCGAACCGTCGCGCAACTCGGCCATGGCGCTTTGCTGGCTGGCACCTCCCGCAACGGCCTCGAAGGAACCGGTGGAGAACCGGGTCTTATTGGGTTTGGCGGCAGAATGGACAAGCACGTAATCCAAGCACCCGGCCATGCCATGACGCAGCAACGCCTCCACATGCTCGCGGGCGGAAAGCCCCCAGGTTTCCCCCTGCTGATCGGCCAAGCTGCAAACGAAAACCGTGTGCGCATGGGACTGGCGAATAGCCTCGACGATACCCGGGACCAGTAGGTTAGGAATGATCGAGGTGAACAGCGACCCCGGCCCAAGCACCACGATATCGGCCTGGCGAATGGCCCTCAGCGCCTCAAGGTAGGGCCTGCACTGCTCGGGCGATTCAAGCCAAACCCGTTCAAGCGCCGTAGACGACTTGCACGCAACCGACTGCCCGCGCAGCACGCGGCCATCCAGCGTGCGAGCGCACAGGGTGACGTTGTTGAGGGTGGACGGATACACATGCCCCCGCGCGCCAAGAAGCTGGCCGCAGATCTTGATCGCCTCGGGGAACGATCCGGTGGCGTTCTCGAGCGCAGACAGCATGAGGTTGCCAAGCGTATGGTTTCGCGCGAAATCGAATCGGTACTTGAAGGCCTTGGTGAGCGGATCGTCGGGATCGGCAGCGAAGGCCGCAAGGCACTTCCGTATGTCACCAGGCGGGGTTACGTGCGCCTCTTCGCGAAGAATGCCGGTGGAGCCGCCATCGTCGGCCATAGCGACAACCGCAGACGTATGCACCCCCAACGCCAGAAGCGTTTTGATGGACACGGGAGCCCCCGTACCACCGCCGATAACGACGGCCTTCAATTTTGTGGGATCGACGTCGGCTTTAAGGGGGTTCGGCAGCTTAAGCGAGCCGATGGCGCGAAACGCCTGGGTAGACGAGTCATCGAGCTTGAATCCGTTGCCGGGAGCCGCATGTTTACCGGGAAAGAAGCTCATCGGGTCACTTCCCTCGAGGTATCCGCCAGGGCTATATCGCGATGGGAGACATGGACGTTGTACCCTTGCTCACGCAAGATCGCCCCTGTTTTCTCGGCAAGCACAACGCTTCGATGCTGGCCGCCAGTGCATCCAATGCCGATGGCCAACTGCTGCTTACCTTCAGCGACGTAGCCGGGCATCACGCAGGTAAGCAGGTTGCCCCATGCCGAAAGGAACCGATCGGTTTCCTCGTGCCCCAGAACGTAGTCACGCACCGCTTCGTCCATACCGGTAAGGCACCGCAGCTCGGGAACATAGAAGGGATTGGGCAGGAACCGCACGTCTATGACGATATCGGCATCGGTGGGAGCGCCATGCTTGAACCCGAAGGAGTACACAAATACATCGAGTCCATCTTTCTGGGTGCCCCGCGCATACAGGCGTCGGAGCTCCTCGCGCAGCTGACGGGTAGTCATGTCAGAGGTGTCGATATAGGAATCGGCCAGGTCGAGCAAGGCCTTTATCAGGTTCCTCTCGTAGGAAATGGCTTGCGCGATACTGCGCGAGCTGTTGATGCAGAGCGGATGCCTACGGCGAGAAGCCTTGTATCGGGCTATGAGCACGCTGTCGCGGGCATCCAGGAAGATGATCCGGAACGTGATTCCCGCGGTTTTCATGTTCTCCAACTCGCCGATAAGGTGGTTGAAGTACTCGCGGTTACGCGCATCGCAAACGATGCAGAGCTTGCGGCCGATCTCGTTTTGGCCGGGCACGCTTGCCAAACTGATCATGCTCATGATGAGCTTAGGCGGCAGGTTGTCAATGCAGAAGTAGCCCAAATCCTCGAACGTATGCATGGCCTCTGTACGGCCGGCACCGCTCATACCGGTGATAATGACGACGTCCGGGCCATCGGTTGTGGGCGCCTCGGTACCCTGCGCGGCATCCGCTGCCGTAACGTCCGCTGAATCATCAGCTGCCATGGAAGCTCCTCACGGTTCTCGAAAGCTCAAGCGGGCGACTCGATCGAATGCCCCGGATGAGCTTCCTTCTTGTTGTCGTATTCCCTCAGTACAGCATACACGTCCTCGGCTACCTGATCTGGAACGGTGTGCGAATCCTTGATCTGTTCCAAAGAAGCCTTGCGCAGCGCAGCAAATGAGCCGAAGGAGCGCAACAGGGCCTTTTTGCGCTTCGGCCCCATCCCCATCACCTCGTCCAGGATGCTGGTGGTCATACCCTTGCCGCGAAGCTCCCGATGGAAAGTGATGGCGAATCGATGAGCCTCGTCTCGAACCTGCTTAACCAGGTAAAGACTGGGGCTGCCGCTCGGAAGCACCACAGGACCGCTGTCCTGCCAGGGCACGAACAGCTCTTCGTCGCGCTTCGCCAAACCGCAGATGGGGATATCGCCCGCCCCCAGCTCTTCCAATTGCGCGATAGCCGCGCTGAGCTGGGGCTTGCCGCCATCCAGAATGATAAGGTCGGGCCGCTTGCCGAAACGCTCGTCTGCCAAGCGCTCCTTGCAATATCTACGCGCTATCACCTCGCTCATCATGGCGAAGTCGTTCGCCTCATCGGATTCCATACGGATCTTGAAGCGACGATATTGGCTTTTATCGGGCCGCCCGTTGGTGAACACCACCATAGAGGCAACCGAGTAACGTCCATGGATGGTTGAGATATCGAAGCACTCTATGCGAAGAGGTGGCGCCTCGAGCGCAAGAGCGCTTTCCAGCTGGAGGAGCGCGTCGTTTATGCGCTCGTCGTCATAGCTGCTTCTGGCCTTGTAGCGCATAAGCACATGGCGCGCATTGCGGTTGGCCATATCCATAAGCGCAGCCTTCTCGCCGCGCTGGGGAACCGTGAACCTGACCTTGGCACCGTGGGCGCTGTCGAGCTTGGCGGTAAGCCAATCCGAGATAACCTCGCTATCCTCAGGCGCTTCCTGCAGGATAACCTCGTGGGGGATGCTCTCTGTTGAGCCGTAGTATCGCAACACGAACATGCGCAGCAATTCGCTAGCAGGGACGTCCTTGCCCTTGTTGAAGATGAACTCGTTTGCGTTCATGATGCGACCCTCGCGAAGAACCAGAACCGCAACGCCGGCAATGGTCTCTTCGCGGAAAACGCCTATAACATCGGCGTTCAGGCGATGCGAGGAGACGGCATGCTGCTTCTGCGCCAACGACTCCACGGTGTCGATACGGGCTTTAATGCGTGCCGCCCGTTCGAAATCGAGGCTCTGGGCAGCATCGGCCATATCCGCCTTCAGCTCGTCGATGAACTCCTTATGGGAACCCGAAAGGAAACGTTCCACCTTGCGAACCTGAACATGATACTGTTCGGGCGATACCAGCCCACAGCAGGCTCCGGGCGCCAAGCCGACATGGCAATCGAAACAGGGCCTTTCACTCAGCTCGGCTTTATCGTACGGGGATTCCTCAAGCTTCCGGCGCATCCTCCTCCAGTCGGCGCAGGAGGAAGAGCAGATAGGCACCACACGCCGGATGATGTCCACCAGGTTTCTGGCTGCCCGACTGTCGGTATAGGGGCCGAAATAGCGCGAAGAGGCCTTGTGCTTCTCACGCGTGTACTTGATAGCAGGGAAAACATCGCCTTTCGTTAGAGCGATGAAGGGATAGGTTTTATCGTCTTTGAAGTCCGCGTTGAAGTACGGGGCATACTGCTCGATAAGGTTGCGTTCAAGAACCAGGCTCTCATGCTCGTTGGCCGCAACCACATATTCGAATGAGTAGATTTGGGACACCAGAAGAGGGATCTTTGCGCGATCGTCCTGGAAGTTGACGTACTGGCGCATGCGGGCCCGGAGCTGCTTTGCCTTGCCCACGTAGATAACCTCGCCCTGCCGGTTCTTCCAAAGGTAAACCCCGGGCTCGGTGGGCACACTGGCCAGTTGGTCCTTTATACGCTGGAGCCTTTCGTAATCCAACGCCAAGGCTATACGTTCTCTTCCAAGTCCAGCAGCATAAGCGATACGTTATCGCGCATGTCCTTAGCCTGTGAGCGCGTGAGGTTGCCTGACGCATAGAAGTCTTGGATAACCTCGAGCTCGAACTGCAGGCCGCGGCGCTGGATATCCTCGATCCCGACAACGGCGTTCTCCACAGCCTCGGACGAAATGGTTGCATCGGACTTGTCGAATACCGAAAGGGCGCGTTCGTGGCTGATCATGAGCTTAGCCACCACCTCACTGGGATAGTTCGGATTGTCCACAAGCGTCTGAAGGTACTCGATGGCATACCGTTCGGACATCTCGCGAACCTTGTCCATCGCCTCGGTATTCACCAAAACGGCACGGCCGAAGAAGGTGGTGATGCTCCGGCGAAGCATGATGAAGGTAGAACGGATGCGCATCAAGCGGTAGCGAGCAGTGAACGAACCCTCTTTCGAGTGCGCGATAAGACGTTTCTGACGGCTTAGCCTATTCAAGAACTCGAAGGTTTCGTACGAGTCGATTTCCTTGCGCTCGGCAGCCTCGATAAGGCGGGCGGCCTGATAATCCAAAACGGCGATACGGAGAGAGGCAACCGCCGGTTCTTCGATGTCGGACATAGACCGGATGGTTCTGATCCTGTTGTTGTAGGAGGAAACCACGATCTTCGTCTCGCGATCGTCTTCCTCGGAAGAATCGGCCATCAAGCGCTCGATAACGGTACGCAGAATCTCGATCTTGGTTCGGTTCAGCTCCTCGAGAGCCTCATCGCTTGCCTGGCTGTCTTCCCGCGGCGCAAGGATAGGCAGAAGGAAATTGGCCAAAACCAGGGTGATCAGGATCACGCCCGATGCCAAGAAGATAATCAGCGAACGCTGCGGGAACGAAGAGCCGTCGGACAAAAGAAACGGGATGGTGAACACGATGGAGAGCGTGACAGCGCCCTTGGGGCCGCCGACTGTGGTGATGAGGGAGTTCTTCACCATGCGAAGACTGAGTTTGTCGCGCTTGCCGGTATCGGGATTGACGAACAGTCGAGCCATGATCAGGGCCCAAACGAAACGCAGGCCAACGATAAGGGCCGTAAGCAGCAGCACGTAGCCTATAAGGTCGAGGTTGTTGATGTACACGTTGTCCCACGTGGACTGCATGGCATTGGGGAGCTGCACACCCAAAAGAACGAAGACGATGCCGTTCAGCGTGAACGCAATGGCCTTCCAAACGCTGGTAACCGCAATGTTCAAACGGCTTTGATATGGCGAGATCTTATGGTCGCGGAACATGCTCCACACGATGCCGCAGGCAACAACGGCCAAGATCCCCGAGACCCCCACCAATTCCGAGAACAGGAACACGACAAAGGGCATCGAAACCTCGAAGAGCACGTGGAACGTTATGTTGTCCAACCCCATAGTGCGGATGCGGCGCGTGAAGAACAGGAAAAAGCCTGCCAGAAGGATACCCAAGACCAAGCCGCCCAAGAAAGTGATAACGAACGATGTGGCCGCGCTTGCCAGGGAAAAGGCGCCGGTAACTGCAGCGGAGATGGCAAACTGGAAGGAAACAACGCCGGATGCGTCGTTGATAAGCGCTTCGCCCTGCAAGATGGCACCTTCACGCTTGCCGAGCTTTGCCTCCTTCTTCAGCGCCTGAACGGCAACGGCATCCGTGGGACCGAGCGCAGCGCCCAACGCAAAAGCGGCAGCAAGCGGGATGCTGGGAACCAACCAATGCAAAACGAAGCCGACACAGAGCGTGATTACGACTACGAGGCCGATTGCGAAGGAAAGGATGGTCGCCTTATCGTCCCATAAACTCTTCTTGTCGGCCTCTAACGAATCGCTGAAAAGCAACGGAGCTATGAACAGGACAAGGAACAGCTCAGGGTCGATATTCACCTCAATCGGCGCGATAGCCAAAAGGGCTATGCAGATACCGAGGGCAATCTGAATAAGCGGCGATGAGACACGGGGCACAACCTGATCAAGGATGGAAGACAGAAGAACGGCGAGCATGAGCAGCAGGATCAGTTCAAAAGCTTCCACTATAGGCATCCTTTCGGCCAGGCGTATTCACCTCTTTAATGTATCGAAAAGGAACAGCCTGCACGGAAACGAATCAGCTGCTGGACAAAAAGAACAAAGGAGAGGATGACAAGGGGTTTCGTCTCATCGGTTCGAGGCCTCGACGTTTCGGCTGGAACGTTTCCTGAAATAAAAAAGCTCCATTGCTGGAGCTCTAAATCTAAATGGTGGACCGTCGGGGACTCCCGGTCGCTTCGCTCCCTCATCGCCTTGACGCAAGCGCCTGCGGCCAAATCCCTAAAATTGTGCCACTGGCACGTTTTCTTAACGGAAATCCACCTCATCGGTTCGAGTCCCCGACGTTCCGGTAGAAACTTTTCCTGAAATGAAAAAAGCCCCATTGCTGAGGCTTTAGTTCCAAATGGTGGACCGTCGGGGACTCGAACCCCGGACCTTGGGATTAAGAGTCCCCTG